>JAUVAV010000028.1 GCA_030591525.1 candidate division FCPU426 bacterium
CTGACCGCGACGCCGACGAGCACCGCAACTTCGACGGCCACGCCGACGAGTACGGCAACCCCGACCGCGACACCGACGAGTACGGCCACGCCGACGGATACGCCGACGAGTACGGCGACTACGACTGCCACGCCAACTGATACGGCGACGCTGACCGCTACGCCAACGAGTACAGCCACGCCGACCGCAACGCCGACAAGTACAGCCACGCCGACAGCAACGCCAACGGGTACGGCAACACCGACAGATACACCAACGAGGACAGCGACCCCAACAGCAACGCCAACGAGTACAGCGACCCCGACAGCCACGCCAACGAGTACGGCCACGCCGACAGCCACGCCAACGAGTACGGCCACACCGACAGCAACGCCAACGAGTACGGCCACCCCGACAGCCACGCCAACGAGTACAGCGACCCCGACAGCCACGCCAACGAGTACGGCCACGCCGACAAGTACGCCAACGAGTACGGCCACGTCGACGGATACGCCAACGAGTACAGCTACGCCGACCGCAACGCCGACAAGTACTGCGACCCCGACCGCAACGCCAACGAGTACCGCAACTTCGACCGCAACGCCGACGAATACGGCCACGCCAACCGATACGCCGACGAGTACAGCCACGCCTACGGGAACGCCAACAGCAACGCCGACGAGTACTGCGACCCCGACTGCTACGCCGACGAATACGGCCACGCTGACCGCGACGCCGACGAGCACCGCAACTTCGACGGCCACGCCGACGAGTACGGCAACCCCGACCGCGACACCGACGAGTACGGCGACCACGACTGCCACGCCAACTGATACGGCGACGCTGACCGCTACGCCAACGAGTACAGCCACGCCTACGAATACGTCAAGCGCTACATCCACGCCGACAGCAACACCAACTAATACCGGAACGTATACGGCGACCTCGACGGCTACGCCTACAGATACGCTTACGGCGACACCTACGGAGACAGCAACATCTACAGTAACCGCAACTCCCAGCGTGACACCAACCGCAACGCCGACCAATACGCCGACGAGTACGTCCACGCCAAACGATACACCAACAGACACCCCGACCAGTACTGCAACGCAGACAGTAACACCAACCGGCACGCCTACGGGCACAGTCACGCAAACAGAAACACCGACCAATACGCCAACCAGCACGGCCACACCGAATGATACGCCAACCAATACACCGACTAGCTCAGCAACACATACGCCGACACACACGCCGACTGTTTCAGGTACCGGAACGCCGACCCAAACCGCAACATCTATCTATTCACCGACTGAAACCATAACCTCCACCGCCACATATACCATAACAGAGACGGCAACGATGATATCCAGCCAGACTTTCACGCCTACCAGTACAACTACACCTACGATCTCGCCAACCCCAACCAATACCGAGATTGTTCCTTCGCCGACATGTTCTCCCAGTCCCACAATGACAATGGCAGTCGTTAATAATATAATGTCCCAGGTGAGTAACTATCCGAATCCTTTTTCACCGCCTTACGAAAAAACAAGCATAACCTATGTATTAAATCAGGATGCGGATGTGGAAATAACCATATATAACTATCTGGGAGATCGCCTAAGAAGGTTGCAATTCAGGGCAGGGGAAGAAGGCGGGCGCGGTAACCCGGCCGGTTATCAGAATACAATTTTATGGGATGGACGGGATGGTAAAGGGATTCTGTTAGGCAGTGGAGGCTGTATCTGCCGAATTGTTGTGACATTGCCCAATAGCGGCAAAATCGTTATAAAAACACGAAAAATAGGCATAATTAGACGGAAATGAGATTATATAGTCCTGCGTAAATAAAGCTACATCACTATATGTCACCCCGGCATGATTTTAGCCGGGGTCCAGAAAGATTTTCAGAGATAAAGTCTCTGGATTCAGGCTAAATGCATGCCGGAATGACAGCATAACAACAATTCGTACGAATAAAGATATTTTTAAAACGTATTAGTTACAAATTGGGTTATGTCGCCTTATTTACACAAGGGTATATAAAAGGAGTTAATCGCGAAATGAGCTTTTTTAGAAGCAAGGTTAACAGACCGATTTTAGTGATGATGTTTATAGGTTTTTTCCTGGCCTTAACGCTGCTGGTGTTCGCCTTTGTAACCAACCAGTCGGCGGAGGTGGTTATTGGGCATGCAACTCTTAATCAAAACGAAATTAATGGTCAAGATCCTTCCAGCAATACCCTCTACTGGCCTTCCTCGGTTTACACTGATGGCACCAAACTATATATTGCTGAGTATTTAAACCACCGGGTGCTGATCTATAATACTGTGCCCACGGTTGACAATGCCCCGGCCGACGTGGTGGTAGGACAGCCCAATATGAACTCCAACTTCAGCAATCAAGGCGGCAGTGTTGGTGCCAACACCTTATACAATCCTAGATCGGTCTACACCGATGGCTCTAAACTTTATATTGCTGACAATAACAACCACCGGGTGCTGATCTATAATGCTGTGCCGACGGTAGACAATGCCTCGGCCGACGTGGTTGTGGGCCAGTCCAATATGACCTCCAGGTCCAGCAATCAAGGCGGCAGTATTGCCGCCAATGGCTTATACTATCCTAAATCGGTCTACACTGATGGCACGAAACTATATATCGCTGACGATTCCAACAATCGGGTGCTGATCTATAATACTGTGCCGACGGTTAACAATGCCTCGGCCGATGTGGTAGTGGGCCAGCCCAATATGACCTCCGGGTCCAGCGATCAAGGCGGCAGTGTTGCCGCCAATACCCTCCACAATCCCAATTCGGTCTACACCGATGGCACGAAACTTTATATCGCGGACCGCTTAAACCACCGGGCGCTGATCTATAATACTGTGCCAACGGTGAACAATGCCCCGGCTGACGTGGTTGTGGGCCAGCCCGATATGACCTCCGATTCTGCCAATCAAGGGGGCAGTGTTGCTGCCAATACCTTATACAGTCCTTATTCGGTCTACAACGATGGCACCAAACTTTATATCGCTGATTGTTTCAACCACCGGGTGCTGATCTATAATACTGTGCCAACGGTGAACAATGCCTCGGCCGACGCGGTTGTGGGACAGGCCAATATGACCTCCAACGACAGCAATCAAGGCAGCGGTGTTGCTGTCAACACCTTAAGGGGGCCTCGTTCGGTCTACACTGATGGCGTCAAACTTTATATTGCTGACAACCTCAACAACCGGGTGCTGATCTATAATACTGTGCCAACAATTAACAATGTCCCGGCCGACGTGGTGGTGGGCCAGCCTAATATGACCTCCGGGTCCAGCAATCAAGGGAGCAATGTTGCTGCCAATACCTTATACAGTCCTTATTCGGTCTACACCGATGGCGCCAAACTTTATATCGCTGACGCTGCCAACAATCGGGTGCTGATCTATAATACTGTGCCAACGGTTAACCATGCCTCGGCCGATGTGGTTGTGGGCCAACCTAATATGACCTCCAACTCCAGCAATCAAGGGGGGAATGCTGCAGCCAATACCCTTAACGATCCTTCTTCGGTCTACACTGATGGCACAAAACTTTATATCGCTGACGCTGCCAACAATCGGGTGCTGATCTATAATACTGTGCCGACTTCAGACAATGCCTCGGCCGACGTAGTTGTGGGCCAGTTCAAGATGAACTTCAACCTCGCCAATAAAGGAGGTCTTGGAGCCAATACCTTATACAGTCCTTATTCGGTCTACACCGATGGCACCAAACTTTATATCGCTGACTATTCCAACCACCGGGTGCTAATCTATAATACTGTGCCAACGGTGAACGATGCCTCGGCCGACGTGGTGGTGGGCCAGCCCGATATGACCTCTAACTCCTTAAATCAAGGCGGTAGTGTTACTGCCAACACGCTATTCGCTCCTTATTCAGTCTACACCGATGGCACGAAACTATATATCGCTGACAGCTTAAACCACCGTGTGCTGATTTATAATACTGTGCCAACGGTGAACGATGCCTCGGCTGACGTGGTGGTGGGGCAGCCCGATATGACCTCTAACTCCTTAAATCAAGGAAGCGGTGTTGCTGCCAATACCCTCTGGCGGCCTTATTCGGTCTACATCGATGGCACGAAACTATATATCGCTGACTATACCAACCACCGTGTGCTGATCTATAATACTGTGCCAACAGCAAACAATGCCCCGGCCGATGTGGTTGTGGGCCAGTCCAATATGACCTCCAACTCCAGCAATCAAGGGGGAAATGTTGCAGCCAATACCCTTAACGATCCTTCTTCGGTCTACACTGATGGCACGAAACTATATATTGCTGACTATTCCAACCACCGGGTGCTGATCTATGATGATAATCCATCAACACCCACGTATACGCCAACGAGTACAGCCACGCCAACAGGAACACCGACTGATACGCCAACAAGCACAGCAACGCAGACAGTAACACCAACTAATACGCCAACAAGTACGGACACGCAGAACTATACGCCAACCAATACGCCAACCAGCTCACCAACTTACACGCCGACTCACACGCCTACTGTTTCAAGTACCGGGACCCCGACCCAAACCGCGACACCTATGTATTCACCGACTGAAACCATAACCTTCACCGCCACATATACCATAACCGAGACGGCAACGAAAATATCCAGCCAGACTTTTACGCCTACCAGCACAAATACCCCTACGATCTCGCCAACCCCAACCAATACCGGGATTATTCCTTCGCCGACAAGCACGGCAACGCCGGTTTTTATCGCAACTCATACCCCGGCTTTATCAGGGTTTTTTTTCAAGATCACGCATGCTTTGGTCAGAGTCTCTCGCGGGGAGAGCGCCAAAATGGTGCTTAACCTTTCCCAGGCAAGCCGGGTGAGAATAAAGATTTATGCTATAACCGGCCGGGAGATCATTACACTGCGGGATGAGTATATGTCAGTGGGTCGGCATGAGATAGAATGGAATGGCAGCCATGCGGGATCCGGTATGCACTTGGTATATTGCGAGGCCGGGCAGCATAAGGCCCGGGGAAAAATAGTGGTGGTGCGGTAACCCGGCCGGTTATCAGAATACAATTTTATGGGATGGACGGGATGGTAAAGGGATTCTGTTAGGCAGTGGAGGTTATATCTGCTGCTTTGTTGTGATATTGCCAAATAGCAGAGAAACCATTATAAAGACACGAAAAATAGGCATAATTAGAAAAAAATGATATTTTATTTACAGGTCAAAATAGACTTCCGCCATCCAGCCCTCATTCTGCCGAGAAATTTTTAATTTATGATAAGTAGGGCTTTTCACTTCCACGGCCAAATTTTCAGGTCGGATATGCTCGAAATCTCCTTGAGCGTGCAAACGGGTTTCCGAATCAAAAGTAATTAGCAGCCGGGTGGCGGCCAGGTTGCGGGTATACAGCAGATAAACCAGTTCTTGCAGAAAAAGGATGAGAAGGTCTTCCGGGTTTTCAGCGTTAAATGAAAGACCGAGTTTTTCCCGCGCGTCCTGGGGCGGGTGGTGCAGGGCTATGGCATACAAACCCTGGGCCATATTTTCGAAAACCGCTGCCAAGGTTGCTCCCCAAGCCCGCACTCCCATGTCAGCAGTATGTTCCAGAAGTTCGTAGTTCTTCAACCTTTCACAACTCCCACGGGACGCAGCCGCGCGACCTTTTTTGACAAGCCGGCCTGGTGAACTGTCTCCACCACCTCATCAATCGGCTTGTAAGCTTCCGGCGCTTCCTCGGCCAGGGTGCCGCGGCCGCGGGCCATGACATAGATTCCCTGATCCGCCAGCTCTTGGGATATGGAACGGCCCCGGGTGCGGCGCAGGGCCGCATGCCGGGATAAAACCCGGCCCGCGCCGTGAGCTGTGGAGCCAAAAGACTCCTGCAGGGCTTGTTCGGTTCCCAGGCAGACATAGGAAGCCGTACCCATGCTGCCGGGAATAAGTACAGGTTGGCCGATGGCGCGGTATGGTTCACATACTTCCGGATGGCCGGCGGGAAAGGAGCGCGTAGCACCTTTGCGGTGCACGCAGACAGTACGCCGGCCTTTATGCTCCGGCATGGTTTCTATCTTGGCGATGTTATGGGCCACATCGTATACCAGGTGCAGGCCCAGTTTCTCGGCTGATTGGCGGAATACTTGTTCGAAAGATTCCCGTACCCAATGCATGATGCATTGCCGGTTGGCCCAGGCGTAATTGGCAGCCGCGGCCATACTGTTTAAATAATTCTGTCCTTCCGGAGATTGAATGGGCGCGCAGGCTAACTGGCGGTCCGGAAGATCCAGGCAATACTTGGCCGCAGACCGCCGGAGGACTCCCAGGGAATCCTCGCAGACTTGATAACCCAGGCCCCGGGATCCGCAATGGATCATGAGAGTCACCTGGCCTTCAAAGAGGCCTAAAACCGCGGCGGCTTGAGAATCATAAATTTTGTCCACTACTTGAAGTTCCAGAAAATGATTGCCCGAACCCAGGGTGCCGAGTTGGTTGAGTCCGCGTTCTATGGCGCGCGGGCTGATCAGACTGCTGTCTGCATTCCGCAGCCGTCCCTGATCTTCGGTACGTTCAAGATCTTCCTGCCAGCCATATCCCTGCTTAATTGCCCAGTGTGAACCTTGTTCCAGGACACTTAGCAACTGGCTGGCTTTCAGCCGCAGCCGGCCTTCCCGGCCTACGCCGGCCGGCACATTATGATAAAAAACCTGGATTAAATCACGCAGGCGGCCCGCAATGTCCTTCTCCAAA
The DNA here is from genome assembly GCA_030591525.1 of candidate division FCPU426 bacterium. GTDB lineage: Bacteria > Oederibacteriota > JAAXVQ01 > JAAXVQ01 > JAUVAV01 > JAUVAV01. The sequence continues at coordinate 6,762 of JAUVAV010000028.1, forward strand.
AGCTGGGAGCGCAGCAGGCGCACTCCGCAATTAATATCATATCCCACGCCTCCGGGAGAGACTATGCCGTCTTGCATGTCAAAAGCCGCCACCCCGCCGATGGGAAAACCATAGCCCCAGTGAATATCCGGCATGGCCAGGGACGCGCGTATAATTCCCGGCAGTTGGGCCACATTAATAACCTGGTTAAGGGCCTGGTCGCGGAATATATCCTCCATCAAGGCCGGAGAAGCGTAGATTATTCCGTCCACCCGCATTTTGGGATGACGCTCTTTGGGAATACGCCACTTATAAGGGCTGATTTGCTCGAGCAGTTCAGATTCCGGGGGAGTCATGGCAATGCGCTCCTTGAACTATAATTATCCTACACCTAAAGTATACGCTTCCGGGTTATGGGAATCAAGTCCTGTTGAGGAAAGATGGTTTTTTGTCATTCCGAGCGCAGCGAGGAATCTCCTTGCAAACTAGGGGTTTTAGAGATTCCTCGCTATGCCCGGAATAACAAAGTGTAAGAATTCGGTCAAAACTGTCTTTTCGCAATAAATACTAATTTCCCAGAACAAAGCGAATGATAATCAGGGATACCAGGTTAAATCCGGCATGAGCCACTATGGGGGCCAGCAGGTTATTCCGCCATTCACGCAGCAGGGCCAGGACCGCGCCTAAAAACGCAATGGGCAGGAAGCCTATCAGTCCTTGAGGATGCACCCAGGCAAATACCATGGCTGAAATAACCACGGCGCCCGCAATATTAAGGCGCTGGCGCAGCCAGGTATACAAAACTCCCCGAAACATTATTTCTTCCACGATGGGAGCAACCACAACTCCCAGTATAAAGATAATGCTTATCATGCCAGGGGTATGGGCCTCCATTAGAACCGGCGCTATGGGGTGTATGCCTTTAGTCATATCGATTTTAAGCCAGGAAAATATATAAGCGGAAAGAACAAGTATTAAGTATAAAAAAGGCCAGGCGGCCGCGAAAACCATCAATCCGGCAAAAAAATCCTTGATGCTTTTCCTGAAATTATCCCAATGCAGACCCAAAGAGCGTCTAATATCATATAATGGAATTCCAAAAAGAGCCGGCCAAAGTATCAGCAATGGGATTAAGCCAATGAACAATATATTGCCGATCAGCTTGAAAAGGAGGGACTCTGGAAATATCAAATTTTGGAAAAAATTTATTATGAAATGACCAAAGTATCCTGCTACCAGATAAAGACAAAAAATTTCAAGACCATAGACGCCAGGAAGGAGCCCGGCTGAAAAGCAGCCAAAAGTATTTCGGGAACCGAATAATGCCAAGATGATTATAATGGAGATTAGACATAAAAACAGCAGGAGGCCCAACCAGATCATGGTCCGTGTCCCGGTTTGATAAGTGGCTATGGCCATTTGGCAGGCCGGACTATGATCGAATACCTGGATTCCTTTATGGTGAGCAAGGTCGGCTGCCACTACTTCGCCAAACCAATCCAGTTCCTTTCTTAACAACTCTATTTCTTCCTGGCGGAGCAGGGAGGAAGCGGCGGAATTCAGAGGATATGCTTGTTCCAGCAGGCGGTCCAGCTTTTTGTTGTTTTGCGGCTTTTCGGGAAAATTTGTGCGCAATGTCCGTATTATTTCTCTGGCGGGAGATGAAAGCCCCAAATGTTGAGCCATTATGTATCGGCGTCGGAGTATGGCGGAACTGTGCAGGTCTTGCCCCATAAAGCGATTAGACCGGGAAGTCGGTGCCAGCCAAACCTCAATAAACTGTTTTTTTAATATATAAACAGAATCCCCGTACTTAAGCGCGGGGTCACTCTTTTTCCTCTCCTTTTCCAGAAAAAGGGCAGGCCCTGAACCATGTGGTTTAGCGTAAGGCTGGGTTTTAAGATAATTGGCAGCGCCGATAAAAAAACGGCTTTGGAAGGAAAATATTTTAAGGGAGATGTTTTCTGTGGTTTTATCAAGCCGGGAATCGACCGGCTGGGATTTTACATTTGTCTTCAGGGGATACCATGATCGGTAAGGGATTAATATTAATAGTACTCCCAGGAACAAATAGCCGAGATATGCACGAAAATAGGGAGGAATATTCAACAAGAGGGAGACATCACCTTTAAAGATTGTAATCTAACATCTATGCGCCTAAAACTCATTTAGAGATTACGACTTATTGTATTATGCCCGTCATCAGGACCTTGAACCGCGATCCGGCTCGAGTTAGTCCTTGAAAAAGGGTTTTAGGTGTACAACGGCGAAGCAGGATCATCCAGCCTGTAATCCACTAAAAAAGATTTTAAATGACCGCAGTCCGGCGGGGTGAGGTCGAGGAATTGAATTCCCAGTATATATTCCTGGTCTGCTAAAGCCCGGCACCACGCGACCCGGGCGCGGATAGTTACAGGTAGGCACTCTTCCTCCGGGTAAATCAGGGTTTTACTGACATCGGTGCGTTTTCCCTTGGGTGGAAGAAAAAGAGTAAGCGTAAGGGTTTGTCCGCCGGCCAATTCCTGGTCGCTGCGCATAGCCAATCCGGTAGTGCCCAGATCTTCGGACAGACTCTCGCTGGAGCAGGAATGCGCGAGTTCTCCTTGTATACGGGCGGTGAAATGCACCCAGAGTTTAAGCGGTATGCGGGGATATTGGCGGCGTTCGGCCGAAACCTTACCTTTATATATTTTCTCATTCATAGGATAATCCTTCTGGATATTTATCAGTAAGTATATTCTGATGACTCTGATTTTAACCTCTGTATGGGATAAAGGCAAGAGAAACCTGGGGGGGCTAAGCAGAAGGTTTCCCCTGCCGGGCCGGGAAGGGGGAAGACTGCGCCCGGTCCGGCAGGAGAGCTTGATTATAATTTGCTACTTACCCCAATTACCCCGCTTTCCGCGATGGCCCTTCTGGTCGTGAAAACCCGGCCGGCCAAAATCAAGCTGCATTTCATTCATTTTTTTCTTCTGCTCCGGCGTTAGGATTGACCGCAAATAAATCACGGATTTTACGCGTGTTGCTATCATTTTTCCTTTTACTTCCCCAATCTGCCTGGCAAGTTTTTCCACTTGGGCCAAGCTCGGTTGGTCCTTATGCGATTCGCTCTTGATATCAAGATGCAGGGTTTTAAGCTCGGCCTCCCATTTAATCATTTGTTTCTGATTTTTAAGGCGCTCGGCTTTCAATTTGTCAATTTGATTCTCGGATAAATCCAGGCCGGCCATCAGGCCTGGTCCCGGACCCTCTCCGCCTGGTCCCGGCCCCCCGGGACGAAAAGCTTGGGCAGATGTGGCTGCCAGACCAAGTGCGGTTGCTAAAAAAACTGCGATTAACGATTTTGAAGTTAGATTCATTTTAATTTCCTCCTTTTGAATGTTTTATAGAGACGCTGACTGCGGCGCCTCGGCCTAGCTAATGCAAATTGCATTTTTATTATAAACCACCTCCTTGAGGAACTGTTTCTCATAAGCGTTTTCGAATTACTTCGCTAAGTATGTCATTCCGAGGCGCTGCCGAGGAATCTCTTAGAGTACTGGTTAATCCCGCGTTTTCTTGGAGATCCCTCGTTTCACTCGGGATGACAAACTCACGGAAATTGGCTGGAAATGCCTTTTGGCGACACTCTCCTTAAATCATTAATTTGGCGATTTCAGCAGGGATGCCGAACTCCTCGTAATTAAAGACCTCATTCTCGATATCCTGTTCTTTTTCCGAAAAGTCCAGGTTGCTAAGATCATTGGCATAGCCTTGGATTACTTCCTGGTTAGTCATGTAAGAACGGGGCAGAAATAAAAAGGAAAAACCCACAACCAGAAGTATGCCCATGGCAGCGGCCAAGGCCGGGATCCAGGGCCGCCGGAGACTTCTCGCTTCGGCTTTTTGAGATGCACGATACATGACTTGCTCTGCAAAATGCGGGGGAGGCTCAAAACCGAAGTCTTTAGTTAAAGCCTGGGCGGCCTGCCGGAGTTTTTCTCCTGCCAGGCGGCAGACCGGACATTTTGAGACATGAAGTTCGATATCTGCTATCCGGGAACGGGACAGAATACCCAGTTCCAGATCAGCAAGCAATTTTTGAACTTTGCGGCAACGCATGACGGATTTCACCTCCCAATTTCTGATAGGCTTTATGAAAAGCCCATAACCCTCTTCGCAAACGCGATTTTACCGTGCCCAGCGGCACACCCAGGCTTTTGGCCATGTTCTCCAGGCTTAAACCCGCTTCAAAGCGTAAAATCAGGCTTTCCCGGTACCGGGGTTTTATATTTTTAAGGGCCTGCTGAACCAGCAGGCGTTCTTCGCGCGCTATGGCATCAACTTCAGCCTGTGGCTCCACCGTTTTTTCCGGCAATGCATGGCCGGCCGGGAATTCCCGCTGCCTGCGCAAACGATCCCGCCCGAGATTTATGGCTACTTTAAAAAACCAATGTTCAAATGGCCGTTTGGGATTGTAATATTCCCGCCGTTCAAAGGCTCTTAGAAAAACATCCTGTGCAAAATCAGCCGCTTCCTCCGGGCGCTTGAAAAAGCCTAAACCCATCCGGAAGAGCCGGGTCTGAAAATGCTCTATCACCGTTTCCAGAGCCGTCATATCGCCGGCATGGAAACGGAGAGCGATTTTGGGTTCAATCAAGGACATCGATTCTCCCCTTTCTTAATAGTAATACGTATGAGGATATGAAAAAGATTCAAAAAAAGCAAGTTGGAACCATAGGGGGGCTGTTGGACTTAAGTCGTTCTCCCCCTTTTGTAAAGGGGGCAGGGGGATTTAATAAGGGGGAAGAGTGCTTAAAATCCGCTTTTGTGCCTAAGTCTGACAGGCTCCTGGGGCAAAGAGGGAACTCTGCCCTTACTCCGGTGGCTTTTTTTCCGGCTTTTTTTTCAGGGCCAGGCGGATGACGAGCTTGCGCCGTGCCACATTCTTGACCTCTATGCCGGACGGGACCACAATATCTTTGTCAGTGATGCGGTAAACATTCCGGCCTTGATTCATACCGGAGAGGTCGATACTGATCCAGATTTGGCGTTCCCGGAGTGAGAGGATGAGGTCGCGCCGGCCGGAAACGGTTACCTCGACGGTATGGACTTTTTGGTCCACTATTTCACTATCCGCCGGCAGGTTCTGGAAGTAAATCGGTACGGTGTATACGGCCTGCATGGATTGCTGGCCGGCCACGTAGGCCCACATGACAAAAGCCGCCAGCAGAGCCGCCAGCTTGTAGCGCCATTCGGCAAATACTTTATCCTGGATAAAGATTTTTAAACGTCTCCGGCGTCCGGGCATTTATCCCATCCCCTTTTTGGGCCCGTAAAGGGTCAGCATTTCTTCCAGGGTCTGGCTGTCGATCGCAGGCGTGATTTTACCACCCACGGCCAGGGATATACTCCGGTTTTCCTCGGAAACCACAATGGCTACGGCATCGGTTTCTTCGGTGATTCCAATAGCGGCACGATGGCGGGTCCCGGTTTTCTTGGAAATATTAGGATCCTGGGCCAGAGGCAGAATGCATCCGGCTGCCACCATGCGCCATTCCCGTAGAATGACCGCGCCGTCATGCAGAGGAGTGCGGGGAACAAAGATGGTTACCAATAATTCCGCTGTCAATTCCGCATCCATGGCGGTTCCGGTTTCAATATAATGTTTCAGGTTGGCGTCTCGTTCGAGCACAATGAGCGCTCCAATTCGGCGCCGGGCCAGTACGCGGCAGGCCTCGGTGATCTCCTTGTACAGCCGGGCCTCTTCCTTAAGAAATCCCATAAACATTTTCCGGCGTCCCAGATGCACCAGGGCGCGGCGAAGCTCAGGCTGGAAGATGATGGCAAAGGCGATAAGCCAGACGACCCAAAGCGGGGTCAGAAGCCAGTTAATGGTATAGAGATGGAATTGGACGCCCAGAAAAGCCAGGAAGAGCAGGAATAAAAAACCCTTAAGCATTTGCATGGCCCGCGTGTCGCGCAGCATCAAGAGGATGCGATAGAAAAGCACTGACACTACCAGGATGTCCACGGCATCCTGCCAGCGAAAGTCCACCAGCAGCTGGTATACCCGGGTCAATTCCGGGGGCATTTTACTTTTTCCCCCGGGATGGAATTTTTACGTGTTGAATGGCATGCGCCACCTGGGCTGCCATGCGCATTTCTTTAACATCATGAACCCGGATGATCCGGGCGCCATGGGCCACGGCCAGGGTTACAGCCGCGGCTGTACCCCAGATTCGCTCTGGGGGCGTCAGCGGACCCAGAATTGCGGTCAGGAAGGACTTGCGCGAAGGGCCGACCAGAAGGGGATAGCCCGTAGCTGCCAGGCGGGGGAGTTCACGCAGCAATAGAAGATTATGTTCAGCAGTTTTGCCGAAACCGATTCCCGGGTCCAGGATGATTTTTTCGCGTTTCACTCCGGCGTTCTGTGCCCGGCGGGCCGCGGCCAGGAGTTCCTGCCGAACCTCGGACACTACGTTATTATACCGCGGCGCGCGCTGCATGCTGCGGGGCGTGCCGCGCATATGCATGATGACGACCGGCACCCCGGACCGGGCCGCCAGACTGCGCATAGCCGGATCTTCTAATCCTGTAATATCATTGATCATAACGGCCCCGGCTTCCAGAGCAGCGGCCGCTACTTCGGGTTTGCTGGTATCCACTGAAATTGGGATGGGAAGCCGGGCCAGGAGTTTAAGGGCCGGCAATAAACGGCGTTTTTCTTCTGCTGCAGAAATTGGCAAAGCGCCCGGACGGGAGGATTCCGCGCCTAAATCGAGTATGTCCGCGCCTTGCTTAAGCATGGCCGCGGCTCTTTGATAGGCGGATACGGGATTTTTAATCAATCCGCCGTCAGAAAAGGAATCCGGCGTCAGGTTGATAATACCCATAATGTGCGGACGAAGGGAGAGCTTCAGGCGGAAAGGACCGCAATGTAGTATCGGTTTGGGAAGCGGGCTTCTCATACACGTTCCTCCGGAAGCCGGCCGCCGCTATTCTGCTTGCCTCACCCCTCAGCCTTTTTTCGGGGGGTCCGACTTCTTGATATTCAGAATTTGATCGATCAGATCTCCTTCGAGAACTTCGTTCTCCAGGAGTGTTTCAGCCAGTTTGGTCAGACGCGGCTCATGCTTTTTCAGCAGCGACATGGCCCGCTCATAGGCGTCGGATATTATTTTGCGGACCTCGCGGTCTATGGACTTGGCAGTTTCCTCGCTGTAATTTTTTTCCTTTAAAAGATCCTTACCCAGGAAAACCTCGCGGTCTTTTTTTCCATACGTCATGCTTCCCATTTCTTCCGACATGCCGAATTCGCATACCATTTTATGCGCCAGCTCAGTGGCCCGTTCCAGATCATTGGCCGCGCCGGTCGAAATTTCTTTAAATACTAATGCTTCGGCCGCCCGGCCGGCTAAGAGAACCGCGATCTCGCCCAGCAGTTCCTCGCGCATGCTTAAAAAGCGGTCCTCCAGCGGAAGCTGCAGGGTATAACCCAGGGCCGTGTGTCCGCGGGGGATAATGGAAACTTTATGCACAGGATTGGTTCCGGGAATATTCCGCGCTACCAGGGCGTGCCCGGATTCATGATAGGCAATAACATTTTTTTCCCGCTCGGAAATAACCCGGCTCTTGCGTTCCGGACCGGCCAGTACGCGCTCGATGGATTCCTCCAATTCCGCCATACTTACTTTGCGTTTATTCCGGCGCGCGGCCAATAAAGCGGCTTCATTTACCAGGTTGGCCAGGTCAGCGCCCGAGAAGCCGGGAGTGCGCCGGGCCAGGATTTGCAGGTCCGCATCCGGCCCCAGGATAATGTCCTTGGTATGGACCTTGAGGATGCCGAGCCGTCCCAGGAGATCAGGACGGTCTACCACAATCTGCCGGTCGAATCTTCCGGGACGAAGCAGGGCCGGGTCCAGAACATCCGGCCGGTTGGTGGCAGCAATCAGGATTACGCCGGAATTGGACTCGAATCCATCCATTTCTACCAGGAGTTGGTTAAGGGTCTGCTCACGTTCATCATGTCCTCCGCCCAGGCCGGCCCCACGGTGCCGGCCCACGGCATCAATTTCGTCCATGAAAATGATGCAGGGAGCGTGCTTTTTCCCCTGCTCAAAAAGATCACGTACGCGGGAAGCGCCCACGCCCACGAACATTTCCACAAAATCCGAGCCCGAGATGCTGAAAAAGGGAACCCCGGCTTCTCCGGACACAGCCCGGGCCAGCAGAGTTTTGCCGGTTCCGGGAGCTCCGAGCAGGAGTACGCCTTTGGGAATTTTTCCTCCCAGCTTCTGGAATTTAGTAGGGTCTTTCAGGAACTCGATAATTTCCTCAAGATCCTGCTTAGCCTCGTCCACGCCTGCCACGTCGGCAAAAGTTATCTTGGGCTTGTTGCTCGGAGTTTGCAACTTGGCCTTGCTCTTGCCAAAGGCCATGGCTCCGCCAGCCCCGCCCTGCATTTTATTGAGATAATAAAGCCAGAAAAGAATAAAGGCGATTACCGGCCCCCAGGAGAAGAAAAAAGTCGCCAGCCATTGCATGCCCGAGGTCTGAGGCAGTTTACTTATGATCTCGACCCCTTGGTCATGCAGAGTTTTGAAAAGCGTGGGATCATCAGTCGGTGCGATCAGCCGGAAATCCGTATTATCCTTGCGCTTACCGGTGATTTCCTTACCCAACTGGTCTTTTTGCACAATAACGACCTTGGAAATATCATCCCGATTTACGTCCCGCAGAAACTCGGTATAATTATACTGTTTGACCCCGCTCCGTTTGGGAAGATTGATGTAATTCACCAGCATGATCACCACAATAAAGATGAACAGCCAGAAAGAAAGCGTCTTTAATGAGTTGTTCACAAACTCCTCCTGATAAGCCTAGGAGTTTGAGCAATTAGTCATAGACTAATTGCTCAAACTTCAGAGCAATTGAAAATTGAACAATAGATCAATATAAAAACTCAATTGCGGTCTATTTTCTATTGCTCGATTGCTCAGAAATTAAAAAAATCAGACTAAATGCTAAGGCTTCTAGTAAAAAAACATAAAAAAATGATAATTAGCTTTTTATCCTAGCATACAGCCATAGAGCTGGCAATGTTTTTATTCTATCCTGGAAGTCTGGGCATTTAGTCTGTTTTTCGAGAGTAGATAGTAGAAAGTAGACCGCATTTGAGATATTTTATCTAATTTCTACTATCTACTCTCAAATGCTCTGGAGCCTGAGCAATTAGTTGCTCAGGCTCCTAGGGCCGGGTGAAAGCCATGATATCGGCTTTGGCTGTCAGCCGCCATCCGCCCGGCAGGCTCAGGCCGGCATGTTTTTGCGCGGCCGCGGACATGATGCGTTCCAAATGCATAGTGGATTTTTGAGGGATGCGTAATTGGTCCCAGAGCAGGGCCAAAACTCTCCAGCGCAGCCCCTCGGATAAACGGTTGAAGCTTTTCCGGGATAATTTTAGCCCAACAGCCGGCAGGGGTGAGGCCAGGCGTTGGAGAGAACGCTGCCCTAGATGGTTTAATAGTTCATCATCCCGGGCCAAGGCTTGGGCGCTCCGGGCCAGGAGGGATTTTATTTGAGGGTTGAAATCCCGCTCCAGTTTAGGCAGAAGTATGTGCCTGATCCGGTTGCGGGAGAAGGTCAGATCACGGTTGCTTTTATCCCGGCGCCAGGAGATGCCCTGTTCGTGGAGAAAAGACTCCAATTCCTGCTTGGAGACCTCGAGCAGAGGCCGGATCAGCCGGAGTCCCTGGGGAGCATGGGGATGGGGAAAGGGGCGGGAAGGGCGCATGGCAGCTAAGCCCCGCCCGCCTGCCCCGCGCAGGAGGTTTAAAAGCAGGGTTTCGGCCTGGTCGTCCAGGTGATGAGCCAGGGCTATGGCGCGGGATTTGTAAATTTGGGCTGCCTCCAGCAGGCAGGCCTGCCGGGTTATCCTTCCGGCTTCTTCAATTGCGACACCGAGTTTTTTAGCCTCTACTCCGACTTGCCGGCTATAAATGGTACAAGGCACGCCCAAATGTTGGCAGATCCGAATGACCAGTTTCTGGTCACGGTCGGCATCTCTCCCCCGCAGGCCGTGGTGAATATGCACGGCCCGCAGGCGTTTTTTTGAATCCGGCATGATCTCAGCCAGAAGGACGAGCAGGGCGATGGAATCCGCGCCGCCTGAAACTCCGGTGAGCACTGTGCCTTTAGCCGGCAGCAGAGCCAGGAGAGTTTTCCGGATGCGTGTTTTAAGAGAATGCATAAGGCGATTAATTCAAGAGGACTTCCGGGCCAAAAGAATCAATCACCAGTTGGCGCCAGCGCTGATATACCATGCGGTTTAAGAACTCAATGGGATTATAATCATCTGTGACCACGGTTGCTGTTTCCCAGCCCGAGATAGTAACCTCCCGCTCTTTGAGCGTGTCCCAATTGGCATCTTGCGGCTGATCCTCGGGAATTGTGTCCTCGCCCGCGGCATAGAGCACATTGCCGAACCGGCTCTTGGGTTCACGGAAGAAAACCCGGCACCAGGCGAACTCGGATTTTATAGTCGCATAGAGCGCGGCCGTTGCTTGGCGATGCGGGCCCTGGACATAACCGACAAAATTGAGCAGGACTACGCCCCGGGGATTTAAGGCTTTTTTTACCAGGCCGAAGCATTCCTGGGTAAGCATATGAGACGGAAAGGATTCCCCGGAAAAGGCGTTTAGAACAATCGCATCATATTTTTTATCCGTCTGACGGAGATAGCGCCGTCCGTCCTCGATTGTGATCTTCACTTGCTGGGGATCAATATTAAAAAAACGCTTAGCCACGTCCACAACTTTGCGGTCAATCTCCGCCACTTCCACGGTGAGATTTTGTTTAAGCAGCAAATGCGCCAGGTTTCCGCCGCCCAGCCCGATTACCAGAGCGCTTTGAGCGGTAGGACAGTAGCGGGAAATAAGACTCCCGGTATCAAAAACATAAGGCGGGGAAGCCTGCCCCAGCCTGAGATCGTCTCCGGATTGAATAATTCCGTCGATCAGCAAGGTGCGGTGTGTGGAACTTTCGAGGACTTTAAGTTCTCCATAAAAGCTGGTGGCTTTATAAATAATCTTCAGACTTTCACTGACCCATTGAGACCGGGGGGAACGCGGAAAAAATATCAGAGTTCCCAGTCCGGCCACAATTAAGCAGAAGAAAAGCAAGCGGCGCTGGGAACGGAACAGAAAAAAATAGATCATCGGCATTAGCAAGAGAAGGCCGCCCAGGGACACTATGATAGTGTTTAGGTGGAAAAGGGGAATCAGATAGAAACCCATGGTTAAAGTGCCGAAAAAACTTCCAATCGTGGAAATGGCATAGAGCAGGCCGACCCGGCGTCCTATTTTTTCAAACTTTTCAGTATAGAGTTTGACAATATAAGGAGAAACCATACCCAGCAAAAAAAGCGCCGGCCCGAAGAGCAGAGCGCTTCCTGCCAAAGCGCCGCCCCGTACGCCCAGGTGTCCGGCGTTGGTCAATATGGGATAGCGCAGGACCGGGATAAGAAAGGTGAACAGGGAGGAGGCCACTATAATAAGGTAAAGCCATTCCGGCCGGCGGCGCAGGTCGGCCCAGTATCCGCCGACTCCATAGCCGGCGGCCAGGGCCAATAGGGCTACTGTAATCAGGGCTGACCAGACATAAACTCCCACCCCGAAATAAGGAGCTACTACCCTGGTGCCTACCACCTCGATCATCATTATAACGTTTCCGGTTATAAAGGCGGTCAGCAGCAACATCCAGGCCGGTACCTTTTTAATATCTGCAGAATTGGGTTTTTTAAGACTCATGTGATTTTTCCACTCCTCCCGCCCGAAGAACGTCCAGGGCGATTTGTACTTTGCCAAAGGGCGCTGAGACCTGAACCCCGGCAATCAAGGGGCGAATAGTACGCAGCGCCTCGCCCGCGATCAGGATTCCTTCCTGCTGGGCTTCCGGGCCGCTGCCCTTGGCGCGCATTCTGGCCATGATCTCCGGAGGAACGCTGGCGCCCGGCACCTCGTTGTTCATGAATTCGGCGTTTTTATATGATACCAGGGGCCAGATACCGGCAATAATGGGTATAGTCAGATCATTTATTTTCTCCTGGAAACGCAGGAAAATTTCCGGGTCAAAAACCGGCTGAGTAATCGCAAATTCCGCACCCGCCTCGATTTTTTGTCGCAGACGCTCCAGTTCATGTTCAAGATTGATGGCTCCGGGATTAACCCCCACGCCTTTTAAAAAAGCCAGGGGAGCCGGGATGGGATTATTTCCAATATCCCGCCCGCAATTAAGGTTTGTCACCATCCGGGTAAGCCCGATGGAATCTACGTCAAAGACCGCAGTCGCGTCGGGATAATCCCCCATTTTGGGCGGATCGCCGGTAACAATCAAGAGATTACGCAGGCCGGCCGCGTGTGCGCCCAGCAGATCGGACTGCATCCCAAGGATGTTCCTGTCCCGGCAGGCATAATGCAGCACAGCCTCTATGCCCACCTGCTGTTCAATTAACAGGGCCATGACCATGGGAGAGAGCCGGGCTGAAGCGCGCGGGCCGTCGGGAATATTGACCGCGTCAATGCCATGCGTTTTTAAAAGCCGGCATTTCTCCAGAGTGGGTATGGGATCCGCGCTTCGCGGCGGCGTGATTTCCACAGTAGTAATAAAAGTCCCGGATTGCAAGCATTGTCCCAGGCGCGATTTATTGACCACGGGTTGTTCAACCATTGGTTCACGGGTAGTGTCCCTGGCGGGCGTGGTTAAAACCCGTTGTCCGGGAAAGAGCGCCCGGATGGCAGAGCGCACGGCCTTGATATGCTTAGGTTCAGTGCCGCAGCAGCCCCCGACTACGGCAGCTCCGGTCTGGATAAAGCGCTTGGCATACTCGGCCAGGTATTCGGGTGAAGACAAGTAAAAATTGCGGCCATCCACCATTCGCGGCATTCCGGCATTAGGCTGGCAGGATAAGGGCTTGGACGTAAGCTTTACCGCGTGTTCCAGCAATGTGAGCATGTCGGCCGGGCCGGTGGAGCAGTTAAAGCCCAGCACCTCCACATCCCAGCCTGAGGTTTCGCGAATAAAAGCCTCCACCGTAAGACTGATCCTGGTTTCGCCCTTTTCATTAAAAGAAGCCTGGAGAATAATGGGAATGTCCGTCCACTGGCGGGCGAGATCCACGGCGATCCGGAGTTCCCGGAGGTCAAAGTAACTCTCGAATATCAGTAAATCCACGCCGGCCTCAACCAGGCTTTTAATCTGGGGCTGGTATAATTCGCGGGCCTCTTCCGGGGCGATTGGTCCCAAAGGTTTAACCATAGCGCCTAAGGGCCCGATGGCGCCAGCGACCAAAACCCGGTCGCCCGCGGCCCGGCGTGCCAGTTCCACGGCGCGGCGGTTGATTTCCTCAACCTGCGAAACCAGACCAAAGGCCTTTAATTTATAGCCATTGGCGCCGTAAGAATTGGTCTCGATCGCATCACAGCCGGCTTGGACATAATCCGCGTGAATCTCATAGACCATATCCGGGGAGGATAAATTCAGGGCTTCATAACATTGATTAATGTAGGCCCCGCGCTGATAAAGCATGGTTCCCATGCCGCCGTCAAATAAAACCACGCCCTGGGCTAATTGTTCGCGGAAAGAAATAGGCAATCTACAGATCTCCTGGAGTAATAGTGTCTTGTTTTTTAAATTTGCAATTCCTTGCAGCCTTATATAAATTCGAGGGCAATTATAACAAAAAGCCCAAAGGGTGCAAAGCTATAATTCCGGAAGAAACCGGGCACAGTTTCTTTTTCTGATTGATAGGAGGTTGACGTAGGGGCCGGCTTCCATGCCGGCCCACTTTAATAATTAGCTGCACTATAATGATGTAGGGGCGTTCAATTGAACGCCCTCGGGGCACACTGGTTTTTTCGGAGTGAAATCCGGTAACCCTAACGAATACTTGGTTTGTGTCAAATTTTTAAAGAAAAGGTATAAAACAAATATTAACTTCATAATTCCGCATCAGCTTGCTGTGTTGCCTTATTGAGTTCCCCCTTTGGAAAAGGGGGCTAGGGGGATTTATAAATAATCAATCGTGTTAGATATCCCGCAGCTTGCTGCGGGGAGGTTTCATTTATGCTGATCAGAAGCCCTAAATCCTAAGTAGAAAGGTATAAAGTCGATTTTGGGGTATAATTATCATAGTTTTCCAGGAAATGAGCTTTCACCCGAATGGTGAAAAATGGATTGAGAAGTTAGAATATTTGTACCCCGAAGGGGTGACACATACCAGCCCAGGGCAGCGCCCTGGGAATATGGGCACACAGTATGTTTTAGCCCTGAAAGGGCGAAACATAGTTAATCATTTTTAAATATTATTGCCATAGATATTGCTCATCATAATTAATGTTATATTTTTTAAGCAAATCAAGGAATTCATCTTGAAAAGATCGTCGCTTATGATGTTCAACTTTCCGGTCAATATAATGGACATATTTCGTCCTTTCAGGGCTTTGGCGTTAGACTGTTTGCCACCCAGGGCTTCGCCCTGGGCTGGTATATTTCACCCCTTCGGGGTGTTGACTTTTAAACCATAAATACCCTAACTCCTACATAAGAAAAGTTAAAAAAGAGAAACCCCGATGTTATAATGGCTTTTGAGAAAAAAGCCCATCACCTGGGCGGTTGGAGATGACTGTGGAACTGGAAAAATCGCGGCTGCCCACGGAAAATAACCTGGTGATTTTTTATTTAGGAGTTGGGGAATAGGGTTGTTTCTTGAAAACCAAGGCAAATAGGAGTAATCTTTACAAAGCTATATAAATTATAAAAAAATGCAATCATCGAAGGCGGAGGACAGAACCATGAAAAAAATCTGCTTCATTTTCGGATCAGGTGCTACTTGCGGGTCAGGATACAAAATCAAGGGTAGTAAAGAAGATGGTTTTTTTTCTAATAACAGTATAAATAATGCCCCACCCACAGATCAGGGGTTTTTTCCGGCACTGAACCTTGATAATGAAAAATATCCTGCACTTGGGATATTGACCGAAGAATTTAAAACCAAATCCATGGAAGCAACTATGGTGTTGATTGAAGCCGGATACTTCCTGCAATCGGGTCAAAGTGATCAATTGGATGAATCTTTTGATAAATGGCTTGAGAAAACAATAAAAAAAAATCGGGATGAATTTCATCAAGCCATTATCGCTTTAAATTTAAAATATAAAGGATCAAATAAGCGCGCGTCTTTCAATGGAAATTGTGAAGAAAAAGAGCAATTTCAATTAACCGGTGATGCGCAGCGCGAGATGTGGCATCTGATTTGGATGCTATATGGGAAGAGGATACAGTTGCCAAATAATGGTGTTGATAATTTCAAGCAATTATTTTCTAAGATCAAGAAAAAAGAATATCAGTTTTCAGTCATCACATTCAACTATGATCTGCTGGCTGAAAATAATCTAGAACAATATACCTATGTGGGTTGTGATGGAGTGCGATCGCATGCTGAAAATTTGCCGGTGGTGGCCAAGCTGCATGGCAGCCTGAGCTGGCAGGAAAAATGTGAAAAAGGCAAGCAGCCTGAGGTCGTATTTCTCGGAGATGTGATTCCGGAAATTGACTATACCGGAAAAGCCGGGTTAGATTATGTGCAGCCTGCCATTGTGGCTCCCACATTCACCAAGTCAGAGATTACGGATGCAGGCAATAACCCGATTCGCAAGATCATCCGGGCTCAATGGGAGTATGCCAAGCATTTACTGGATTGGGCTGATCATTGGATTTTTGTGGGGTATTCATTTCCTGAAACCGACACACATGCCGAGAAATTATTTAGGGAAATAAAAACCAAAAAGAATAGAAGATTTTTTGCAATATATAAAGATAAAGATAAAGATAATGAGCTTGAGAAACGTTTTAAAGAAATTGTAGGCAAAAGTATAGAATTTAATCATGACGGTTTTGATAACAAAGCTTTGAAAGCATTAATTGATTGGCTCGGGTGATTATCGGTCTAACCCGTATGGGAGAAAAAGTCTACCAACCGCGTCGGTCGAAAAAGACGAAGTTATGGCAATGTCACGCCCCTGCGGATGTAGGGGCGTTTAATTAAACGCCCCTACACAAACGAAATACTCGCCTCTCTTCGGGCAGCCGCTCGCAATAACTGGTTTCTATTACTTTTTTAGCACATTGTCATGCTGCGACAGATTGAAGCTCTGCTTTAGATATTGCCCGGTCACGAAAATATTTACCCTGGGCGGGCATGGAAGCCCGCCCCTACGAAAATCGTATTGCCAAACAAGAGCAGTGTTGGGGGACGGAGGCAATTTGTCAAGTTAAGGGCCAAATTATGTGACCTTCCCCAGGCCCCAACGTTAGTTCTCACCAAAACATACGGATGTAGGGGCGTTTAATTAAACGCCCCTACACAAACGAAATACTCGCCTCTCTTCTGGTAGCCGCTCGCAATAGCTTATTTCTATCTGGTTTTTAGCACATTGTTATGCTGCGACCGATTGAAGCTCTGCTTCAGATACTGCCCGGTCACCAAAATATTTGCCCTGGGCGGGCATGGAAGCCCGCCCCTACGAAAATCGTATTGCCAAACGAGAGCAGTAAAACAATATTTTTTCAATCATTTCGTGGAAAAACATGACGAGCGGTGCTGACGAAGCTGCCGGAAATATAAGTCCGCGTCTCAACCGTAAATTGATGCGGGCTGACGCGGATGAGGTTGTAGGCGTGGGGTTGTCTAAAGGTGCGCCGGGAGACGGCGGTGCCCGCTTGCACCATCACGATAGGGCGTTTAAGCAAGGGATAATGGCGTTGCAGATTATCCACATGTACTTTGTGGGAATGGCCGCCTAAAACGACATTCACTTTACAATGTTCGAAAATACCAACCGCCTTTTTACGGCGAATCATGAGATCCCGCGGAAAATGCCGCGGCAGAGGCATAAAGGGATGATGCGACATGAATATGCGGAATTGATGGTGGTGGGGTTTATGAAAGAAATTTTGCATGAACTCTAATTGCCGATGCGAGAGCTGGCCGCGGCGGATCCTCAAACGGTGCGTGGAATTTAAGCCGAGAATCATTAAATGTTCATCCGAGTAATGGGATTCAACATCCCGCGGGAAATAAAGATGGTAGCCGGCCAACGGATTTATCAGACGGTGAGCGAGGTTGTAAAGCGGGACATCATGATTTCCCGGGACCACCAGCTTGGGGGCTGCAAATTGGTTTAGGAAATCCGCAGCTTGGGCGAATTGGTATTTACGGGCACGCTGCGTAATGTCGCCGCTTACGAGGATGACATGCGGCCGGGCCTCTTTCAGATCGCGGGTTAATGCTTTCGCGACCACAGAGATTTCTGTGCCGAAATGCAGGTCTGAAAGATGTGCGATTAGACGCATGTTTAAGTTGCCCCTGATCAAGATAGATGCCAAAATATTATGCTTTGCTTAGAATAATAGAAAAACGTCCTAAGCGCAATTTATTTTTGAGAAAGGGAAGTGATAAGAAAAATTTTTGGTGACGAAAACTTCTATCATCGATTCCCGAAATCAAGTATACTGTTGCCGGAATGCCTATATAATAATGTGCAATATTATATATGAGGAGGTGTTATTCTAGTGAGTCAAGAGAGACGGCAGACCGAACGTATCCAACCTATTTTGCGCGTACGGACGGAAGTCTTTAGCAACAAAGCTAATATTCATTTGGCTATTTTTGCCGACATTTTAAATATCTCAGAAGAAGGCATTTGCATCGAATCACCGCTGGAACTGGAAATTAGCGACCGGCTAAAAATTTATTTACCCCGGCTGGATCAAGATCAACCTTTAATCATCCAGGGAGAAGTTATGTGGATTGAATCGATAGACCCCTATATTTTTAAGTGTGGGCTGACATTAATCGAGAGTGACCGGGAAAGAAAAGAAGAAGTTAAGGCCGATATAAAGACGATTATGGAAACTTATTTTCAGCAAAAACCCTGGGAGTTTAAATAAATACTAAGCCATTAATTATCCGGGTTGGTATCGCAAGCAAATATTTCCTGGGGCAGGGGTAACCGTGGTTTCCGGGCTATTTGTTCCTCAGCCGAAAGCCGGGATTTCCAAAGGCCGGCGCCTTCCTGACAGGCTTCGTGCTCAGCATGAAGAAAAATATTCCGGTACTTAAAAGTATTATGCCGGTGAGTACGGCCGTAACCCTGGCGGATGATCTTGTAGTTTAGAAAAAGCAGGTCGGATTGCCGGTAAACGTAAGCTGGCATGCGGCCGTATTGGTCGCGATATGGAAAAGGGAAAGCGAGCAGAACGTGTTCGCCTTTAAAAAGACCCCAAATAGAAGAAGCTTTTATTCCGTGACGTTTACCCGGGGGGATAGGAAGTTGCGGGTTAAGCATATCTACTCCGAGTAAAGAGAGACGGTCATTTGCGCCATTAATCCTGACGATGATGGTGCCGCCATTAACCACGTTTATTAATTGGGCGGAAATTAAATTATTTCTTTCCGAGGCTTCCTGCGCTTGCGAGTGAGACCAGGCGGTTACGCCGGAGGAAACAAGCAGCAGGAAAATAAGAGCACGACAATTGAAAATAGGGATAAAAAGCATCCTTGGCATGGGAAATCAGCTCCCGGTTTATTTGTCTGAAGGGCCTAATATATCCAGAAAAATAGAGTCCAGAGTTTCGTCATCGAGATTCAAAACATCTTCATCCGTTATTTCCTGCGATTGGTCTTGGGCGGCAACCGTAAGGCCACCCAGGAGACCCAAATGTGCCGCTAAACAAAGGAGAGCGATTTTTTTTACCATATTTCTATCCCCTTGTCTAAAGAATTTCAGGGTTTGGAATAAACCCGCTGGCCCAGTTTGCGTAGATATTAATATGCGCTATGCGTTGCCCCTCGCCCCGTGGGGAGAGGGGCAACGCAATTTAGGAAGTGCTGCCAGATAGCTATTTTTATGAGGTCATCCCGGAAAACTTGTCCCCAGTGAAGTCGAAGGGAGGCGAGGGATCTCCAGGAAAATAGCTTTTGGCAACAGTTCCATTCATCAGACCATTAAGTATTATGCATTTTGTGTGCCATTTTTTATTTGCAGCGCTATTTTAACAGATGTCAGAAAAGATCAGATTTATAAAAGGATAATTCAACCGGCTGTCTTACCTCTTTATGACGGCGAAAATGCATGGGTAAATCATTCCATAAATTCATGCCTCAAATATCTATTTTAACTTTAAAAATCCCCCGGAATTCCCAAATAAAATCTATCTTTTTAAGATACAACATATTAATATACCCCACAGTTTGCTCGCTGTTCGGAGCAAAGAGGCTGTGCTACTGCAAAAAAGGCAGGTAAAGACGTATCATGCGCATAAACCGAGCATGGGCCGCAATGGCGCCCGTGGGAGTTGTCATTATTGCCGTAATGTTAAGCAGTACCGGGCCGATAGCGAATAACGATTATGGCCTCCATCTCCGGATCGGCCAGGAAATTGCGGAAAACGGGAAAATTCCCCGGCACGATAACCATTCCTATACTCTGCCGAAGGCCCCTTATCCGGCCCACGAGTGGCTCATCCAAGGGTTGCTTTACCGTCTGCATAAGGCCTGCGGTAATAGCGGCCTGGTAGTTTTAAAAGGATTATTAACCGGCCTTACATTGATTTTCCTTATGCTCTCGATCCGCGGGCCGCTAGTAATCAAGCTAAGCCTGATCATCATGATCTGGTTATTGGGATGGAACCATATATATATACGGCCGCATTTGTTCTCCTGGATGCTGGCCAGTCTTTTAGTTCTGTTCTTAAACCGGAGAATTTATTGGGCGTTGCCGCTGCTGTTGCTGCTCTGGGCCAATAGCCATGGCAGTATCCTGCTGGGTGTAGGGATTATTGGGATTCATTTTTTGAAAGAGCAACAATCAAAGCAGTCATACCGGCCTATGATTTGGATCGGCCTTTGTATGTTAGTTCCTCTGCTTAATCCCCTGGGCATTGGTATTTATACTATCTTTTTCCAGATCAGCGCGCATACCGGATTTATCGGTGAATGGAAATCTTATGCCCTGAACACAGTGGCTTTCTGGGTCTTAACCGGACTTTTTACGTTGGCGGGATACGGTTGGTTTAAATCACAAGAGAAGAATCCATATGACCTTATTTTGATCGGGGTTTTAGCTCTGCTAAGTTTTTCTTCCAGCCGCAATGGTATCATGGCTGCTATTTTCCTGACTCCTTTTCTCGACCAATGGTATACCCCATTATTATCCCGTGGAGAACCCCGGGCCCGGAAAATCCAGGCCTGGGGTTTTGTCATTCTGGCCTTGGCGCTGCTGGGCCTTCGTCTGAATAATGGTCAGGTTTTAAGCTTCCGGCTGGATTATGAGCGTCTCCCCATAGCGGCTGTACAATTTATGAAAAAACATCGTCTGCCCGGCCCGGTTTTCAATGATTACAATTTTGGGGGTTACTTCCTTTGGAAAGCCTGGCCGGATTATCCGGTTTTTATTGACGGACGCACTGAAGTTTATCAGGGCAGAGTGCTGAAGGAATATTTAACTGTTTCCCGCGCCCAAGCCGGTTGGGAGCGGATTATGCGGAAGTATGATATCAAGGTTATGGTTATTCGGCCCGAAAGGGAGATTGCCAAGGTGCTCTTACAGCATGAGGCTTGGGATCTGGTTTATTTCGATTATAATTCCGTGATTTTTATCCGCTCGGACATACTCCCGGAGCTTAGGCGTCTGCATGTCATATCCCCTTACGGCCATCGGGATAGCTCGCAAGTGCGGCAAGCGACGGAAGAAATAAATTATATGGTTCAAGAAAACCCCGTATTTTTCGGAGGATATAAAATACTGGCTTTTCTGCTGTATCGACAGGGTAACCTGGCGGGCGCCCGCCAGGCTATTGGTCAATATTTAAAATTGCATCCTCAGGGCCGGCGGAACCCGGAAGCCCGATCCCTATTGCGGGCATTGCAAAGGCGATGATGAGTATTTCACTTCGTCATTCCGAGCGTTAGCGAGGAATCTCTAAAACCACTAGGAGCGTGAGCATTTAGTTGGTTTTTTGAGAGTAGATAGTAGAAAGTAGACCGCATTTGAGATGTTTTATCTAATTTCTACTCTCGAATCTCAAATGCTCTGGAGCCTGAGCAACTAAATGCTCAGGCTCCTAGAAAGGTAACCATGTCTTATTTTGTCTATATGCTGGAATGTTCCGACCGGAGTTACTATACCGGCTATACCCGGAACATTGAACAACGCCTGGCTTTGCACCAAAAGGGAAGCGGCTCAGCCTATGTGTATTCCCGGCGTCCTTTTAAATTAATTTATACCGAAAAGTATCCCACCCAACGTCAAGCCATGCAGCGGGAAATGGAAATCCAGAAATGGAGACGCGCCCGTAAGCTGGCGCTGCTAAGCGGGGATCTGAAAGGCGAAGGAACAGTTAATGGTTAAAATCGCGGAAATTTGTAAAGCCTATAGCGCGCAGCCCTTGCTGGACCGGGTGAGTTTTAATATTAACCCAGGAGAAAGAATCGGATTGGTGGGCCGCAATGGCAGCGGCAAAACCACCCTGTTTAGAATACTTATGGGGCTTGAAGAACCGGATAGCGGCGAGCTCGGCATACCCAAAGATTACACCATAGGTTATTTACAGCAGCTTCTTTTATTTACGCAGCCCACAGTCTTAGAAGAAGCCGGCCGGGGATTGCCTCCGGCTAGAGAATACGATCACTGGCGCGTGGAGAAGATATTATTCGGCCTGGGTTTTACGGCGGCGGACATGCCGCGCGCTCCGCAGGAACTCTCGGGCGGATTCCAGATCCGGCTGAATCTGACCAAGACCCTGGTTTCGGAGCCGGATCTCCTGCTGCTGGACGAGCCGACCAATTACCTGGATATTGTTTCTATCCGCTGGATGGAAAAATTTCTGCGCGCCTGGAAAAGAGAGTTTATCCTGATCACGCATGACCGGCGGTTTATGGACACAGTCACGACACATACTATGGGCATCCATCGCTGTAAGCTGAAAAAAATCCCGGGCCCTACGGCCAAACTCTATCAACAGATTATACAGGAAGAAGAAATCTACGAAAAAACCCGTGAGCGTGATGAAAAGCGCCGCAAAGAACTCGATGTATTCATTAGCCGCTTTCGCGCCAAAGCGCGCCTGGCAGGATTAGTCCAGTCACGGGTTAAAACCCTGGCCAAGCAGCAGAAACAGGAGCAGCTGGAAAAACTGGCAGAGGTGGAGTTTAAATTTTCTTCCCAGCCTTTTCCGGCCCAGGAAATGCTTTCCACCAGGGATTTGGGATTTCATTATACCCCGGATAAACCCTGGTTGATTGATAAACTGAATTTCAACCTGGGTTCGCGGGAACGGATTGCCATTATTGGAAAAAACGGGAAAGGAAAATCAACCCTGCTGCGTCTGCTGGCCGGAGAACTCACTCCGCGGGAGGGACGGATCAAACAGCATGCCCGTTTGGAAACCGGTTATTTTGGACAGACCAATATCCAACGCTTAAATCCGGAATATACTATAGAAGAAGAAATGATAGCGGCCGAGCCTCGTCAGAGCCGGGAACGCGCGCGTAACATATGTGGTGTCATGCTCTTTAGCGGTGACCAGGCGCTCAAGCGAATCAGCGTCTTGTCCGGAGGCGAAAAAAGCCGGGTACTGCTGGGGAAATTGCTTCTGCGACCGGTCAATCTCTTGCTTTTGGACGAGCCGACTAATCATCTGGATATGGAAAGCTGCGACTCTATGCTGGACGCCATGCAGAATTTTGACGGTTCGATCATTTTTGTGACCCATGACGAGATATTTCTCCATACGCTGGCGGAGAAACTGATTATTTTTGACCGCGACCGCGTTATTTTCTACCATGGCAAGTATCAGAATTTTTTAGACGACATTGGGTGGGAGAACGAGGAAACCCAGAAAGAGGGTTTTATAACCGCCGCTCCGCCCCCCGGGCCCAGGCCGGAGCCTGGAAGCCAAAAAGCTGAGCCTGACTTGGCCGCCCGGAAAGGTCTGCGTCAAGCCCGCGCGAAGATTATTCAGGAAAAATCCAAAACCCTGCGCCCCCTGGAAGCGCGGGTACAGGAACTGGAAAAAATGATCGAGCGTCTGGAATTGGAAATCGGCCGGAATAACCAACTCCTGATCGAAGCCTCCACGCAGGGGGATGTCGGGGTTATTGCCGAGCTGCCTAAAAAAAATCGTGAGCTTCAATCCCAGGTGGATTTCTTATACCAGGAGCTGGAAAAAGCCCACCGTGATTATGATGTGAAGGCCCGGCATTTTGAGAAAAAAATGGAGGCCTTGGAGCGTTGAGGAATCCTGGTGTTTAAAAAGTAGGGGGCGGGTTCCAAACCCGCCCAAATGATATTGAATGATATGGGACAAATGATCGAATATACATAGCATGATTTGTTGCACCATAATCCAGGTATTGAATTGGATGAATATATAATAATGCCAAATCATTTTCATGGGATTATTAAAATTGGTTTAAATCCTGGGAAAGGGGATACGGGACGTTAGTTAGTCAGTAACTAAGCGCAACTGGGAGTAAAAAGACGGTTAATCGCTGAATATTTAGGTGTAAGCGGGTTAGCAGTAAGTCAAGCAGTGAATCAAGGAGAACAGGAAGAACGAAAAAAAATCTACTTACTGACTAACCAACGTCCCCCAGAATTCAGGCTAAGTACAACCAAAAGCCGGAAAGGAAAAGGCGATTTTGGTAGGTTTGGGATGGTGCGGGATAAAGCAATTGACGCTTTTTAGCAGGAATGATATGTTTGTTCCGAAAAGCAAATTCCTATCGGTTGGAACAAAAACTTAATACCAGCTTATATATTCCCGAGATTTCACAATTCGTGAATACCCTGGGATCGGCCGTAGTGGGGAAAATCTTGGGGTAAGTCATAGCGAATCAGGTTTGAGGGGATAAGCCTTCGATGTGCGGGATTGCGGGATATTTTCAATTAGAGAGAAGAACCCAGCCGGATAAGGAACTGCTGGTCTCCATGGTAACCATGCTCCGGCACCGCGGTCCGGACGAATTCGGCGCCTATTTTGATAATCGGTGCGTGCTGGGGCATGCCCGGTTGTCAATTATCGATCTGGCCGCCGGTTCGCAACCGCTGGGTAATGAAGATGGTTCAATCTGGATAACCTTTAATGGAGAAATATTTAATTATCTCGAGCTGCGGCCGGAGCTAGAAAAACTGGGGCATGTTTTCCGCACGCGTTCTGACACCGAGGTAATTGTACATGCTTACGAAGAATGGGGACGCGATTGCCTGAACCGGTTCAATGGGCAGTTCGCCTTCGCGGTTTATGACCGGAAAGAAGAGTCGCTGTTTGTGGCCCGCGACCGGATGGGCATCCGGCCGGTTTTTTATGCCGTGCACCAGGGCCGCTTCTATTTCGCTTCCGAGTTGAAAGCCATTTTCTGCGACCCGAGCTTTCCCCGCCGGCCGGATTTTCCGGGACTGGATGAGATATTCACCTGGTGGACCACAGCTCCTCCCCGGACCGCTTTTGAAGGTGTCAATGAACTCGCAGCCGGAACCTTCCTGGAGATTAAAAAGCAAAAGATAAATATCGGCCGATACTGGCAAATAAGCTTTCCGGAAGAATTCGACCGGAAGCGTTCCGTAGATTCGTGGGCCGAAGAACTGCACGAAATCCTGGTGGATGCGGTACGTCTCAGGCTCCGGGCCGACGTTCCGGTGGGCGGATACTTATCGGGCGGACTTGATTCCTCGGCCACCACGGCCCTGATAAGGAATTTTACAGATACGCCTATCGAAACTTTTTCCATAACTTTTCAGGACCGGGCCTATGACGAGTCAAAATACCAGAAGCAGATGGCGGATTTCATCGGCACCCGGCATCACCAGGTTTGCTGCGGCTGCCGGGATATTGCGGAGAATTTTCCACGGGTAATCTGGCATATTGAGCGGCCCATAGTACGGACCGCTCCGGCGCCGCTGTACATGCTCTCCCGGCTGGTAAACCAGAACCGCTTTAAAGTTGTTCTCACCGGAGAGGGAGCGGACGAGATCCTGGGCGGGTATGATATTTTTAAGGAGGCACTGATAAGGAGTTTCTGGGCGAAGAACCCGGACTCTGCCTGCCGGCCGTTGTTGCTGAAAAAGCTGTATCCCACCCTGCCGCGCTCGCCCGCTCGGGCCAAATATTATCTGGAGCACTTCTATAAAGCCGGGTTGTCGCAAACCGATGCTTTTTATTTCTCGCATATGCAGAGGATAAATACAACCAGCCGGATCAAGGAGTATTTCAGCGAAGAAGTTCGGACGCAGACGGAAAAGCACGATTCCATAGGTGTCTATGGGCAAGACCTTCCGGAAAGCTATTTCAAGTGGCATCATTTACTGCGCGCCCAGTATTTGGAGATGAAGTCGCTGATGGCAGGCTACCTGCTTTCCTCGCAGGGCGACCGGGTCAGCGCGGCCCACGCGGTGGAGGGAAGGTTCCCGTTTCTGGATCATCGCCTGGTCGAGTTTGCCTCCTGTATTCCGCCGTCCGGTAAAATATTCGGGCTCCAGGAAAAATATGTTCTTAAAAAGGCCCTGAGCCGGGAATTACCCCTGGAAATACTGTCACGGGTAAAGCAGCCGTACATGGCGCCGGATGCCAACAGCTTTGTTAAGCCGGATGCCCCGGAGTATATAGACGAGATCCTCTCTGAGGAAGCTGTCCGGCAGACCCATATTTTCAATCACCGGGCCGTATCAAGTCTGCACCGGAAATGCAAGCAGCAATCCCAAGGCCGTTTGTCCTTTAAGGATAACATGTCATTTATCGGTATTTTATCAACCCAGCTTCTATACCGGCAATATGGGAAAAATTTCCGAATTCCGCAGCCCCTGACCCGGGATAAATTCACGGTTTGGCAGGATAATACCGGTTAAATCGCAAGAATCCGGGACGTTGGTTAGTCAATAAGTGGGCGCAATATAGAAAAATGAATGAAAAGGCAAAAAATCTGTGTAATGCAATATGCTAAGACAGGGAAAAATACACATGCCGGGCTGGATTGGAACCTATGACAAGGGCGGGTTTGGAACCCGCCCCTACAGTTAGGGTAATGGAATTAATATGAACGTATTATCCCAATTTTGCATGTAATACTGTGCTATGTAGGGGCACGGAGCGCCGTGTGCCTGCTTGAATGCCGAAAAAATGTGCAAGTTAGTGCTATTCGAGACAGTTCCCCTACTGAAAATACGTCTTAAATTGCAAGAAATTCAACGAAAATAATTACAAATAAATTTGACAACAGGAAAAATATATCATAATATAAAACTATGGAACATGCAAAAAAAAACAACAAAATAAAAACATAGAACATAAATTTTTCATAAATATTTAGGAAATATTTAGTATTAGTCGATAATAACTGTAGGGGTATATTTATGAAATCACAGGTCAGAATCTGGCTAATACTATCTATTTTATTCTTTGCCTCGCGTGCCCACGCAGAGACCTTTACAGAAAATTTTATTACCACTAATTACCAGGACAGCGGGCAGACGACCGCCATATGGGATACAACTCTGGGGCAGGTTTATCTTCCAAGTTCCTATGCATTTTCCCAACCCGGGGGCCTGATTAATTGGGGAGGCAAGGTCCGCACCATCCATTACAATGGGAGTATATGGCTGATCGGCGGAGCCGGGGCCAAACTCAACAGCTACAACGGCTCCACCTGGACCAATCTTTCTCCGGACCTCGCTGCTTTTCAAAACAGCCAAATCAACTCCCTTTGGTACTACAATAATCTCTGGTTGCTGGGAGGTGACGGTAAAAAACTAAATTCATACAACGGGAGTTCCTTTACTGATCAATCCCTGAATCTGGTAAATTGGACAAGTGAGGATATTAACGTCGTCAGATACGGAGGAGGGGTTGAGGCCTTCTGGCTGGTGGCCGGTAATGGCGGGCGGCTGAACAAATATACTGGCGGATCATTCACTAATTTAGCCGGCACAGGAGGTTACTTTACGAGTGCTACTAATGCCTATGCCATAGGATTCAATGGCACAGATTGGTTGATCGGAGGAGACGGGGGGAGCCTGAGCAAATACCAGGGCGGCAGCTTTACAGATCTGAGTCCGGCTTTACGCAGTTCGGCCTTTGGCACAAATATCGTGCGCTCGATCGGATGGGATGGGAGCGACTGGCTGATCGGCGGCAGTGGCGGTAAATTGATGTCATATAACGGCAGCACCTTCTCGAATTTATCCACCAATATACCCAACCTGCTCAACACCTTTACCATCGATCACAACGGTACCTACTGGCTGCTGGGAGGAAACGGCACTGGCACATCGCCGATTGTGTACGCCTGGAACGGAGGCACCTGGGAGGAGCAGTCCGGCGGCCTGGATGGTTTTGGAAGCAGTAATCCGATTTATGCCCTGGAATTCGGCAACAGCCAATGGCTGTTGGGCGGCGGGCAGGCGGGTCTGAACAGCCGGACGGACAGTTTTGCTTCTGAGAGCTATACGAACCTGGGCGGAAATTTGAAAGACTTTGGGATAGATGAGATAAACGCCGTCGGGACAGACAGCAATGGGGTAATATTGCTGGGAGGAAATAATGGGACCTTGAACCGCTACAATGGGCTCTTATTTGATGATACCAGCGAGGCCTTATCAGATGCCGGCTGGAGCGAAGCCAATGTTCAGGCGCTGGACGGGAATAGCAGTTATTGGCTGATCGGCGGGAGTTCGGCCAAGCTGGCGCGATACAACGGAACCTCGGCCATAGATTTAACGAGTTCTCTGGGATTCAGCGGCAGTGTGAGTTCGATTCACTGGAACGGCAGTTACTGGCTGATCGGCGGGACCAGTAAGCAGTTGAAAAGATACGATGGAAGTACGTTTACGGATTTAAAAAGTTCGCTTCCCTCATTTGGAGATTCGGATGCCGTAAAGGCGATTAGCGCGGGAGGCGGTATCTGGCTGATCGGAGGAGGCTCCGGGAGCCTGGTAAAATATGATGGCTCGAATTTTAACAGTCTGACCTCGGATTTTTCAGATATCAACGCTATTGGATACGCGTATTATTCGAGCAGTGATCAGTTTATGATAGGCGGAACTCCAAATACCGGGACACGCGTAAGAATCTATAATTATACTTATTCGTTTTGGTCATGGGTGGACCTTATCAACTATGAAAGCAATGCGGTAAAAACCCTGGCGTACAGCGACCGCGATGAATACTGGTTTATCGGCGGCGCGAATGCTAAGTTAAACCGGTATAATGGTTCGTCCATGACGGACGAATCGGGCAACCTGGTAACCTTCGGGAGTTCCTCGATCAATTCCCTGGATTGGAACGGGGACTATTGGCTTTTAGGCGGCGGGGAAGCCAGATTGAATAAATATGGTCCGATCTATTCCAGCCCGGCTACGGCGCAATCGCTGACCATAGATAATCGGGCCACTTTTTATTCAGTGACTCTGACCGCCAACGAGACCTTAAACGGCCAGACCCTTGACTATTATATTACCGCCAATGGCGGCACATCCTGGTTGTCGGCGATTTTGGGAATTGCCACTATCTTCTCCGGAGGGGATGAGGGAAGCGATCTGCGCTGGCGCGTGGAACTCTCGACCGGCAATGAAGAGGTATCGCCGCGGTTAAACTCGCTCAGCCTGGAGTATGAAATACCGCCTACACCCACGCCGACATCAAGCCCGACTCAGACCTTTACGCCGACCCCGACGCCGACCCCAACGCATTCTCCAACCTCAACGCAGAGCGCAACCTATACCGTGACTCCAACCATAACGTGGACCGCGACACCGACATTTACGGCCACGCTGACGGCAACCTCCACCGCCACGCCGACTTCCACGGCCACGTTTACCCCTACCGCCACGCCGACCCCCACAGCTACGCCGACCCCCACAGCTACGCCGACCTCCACAGCCACGCCGACCGCTACCCCAACTGTCACACCTACGGCCACGCCCACCGCCACGTTGACCGCTACCCCAACTGTCACACCTACGGCCACGCCCACCGCCACGCCGACCGCTACCCCAACTGTCACACCTACGGCCACGCCCACCGCCACGCCGACCTATACCTCTACTGTCACACCTACGGCCACGCCCACAGCTACGCTGACCTATACCGCCACGCCGACCCATACTGCCACACCGACCCATACCGCTACGCCGACCTATACCGCCACACCGACACATACACCTACGGCCACGCCGACACATACACCTACGGCCACGCTGACGCATACTTCTACGGTCACGCCGACGGCAACACCAACAGCTACACCAACGTCTACCCCTACGGTCACGCCGACCACAACCCCCACAGCCACGCCAACGTCTACTCCTACGGCCACATCGACGGTAACCCCCACGGCCACATCGACGGCAACCCCCACGGCCACGCCGACGGCAACCCCCACGGCCACGCCGACGGCAACCCCCACGGCCACGCCGACGGCCACGCCCACGGCCACGCCGACAGCAACCCCCACGGCCACGCCGACAGCAACCCCCACGGCCACGCCGACAGCAACCCCCACGGCCACACCAACGGCTACTCCCACAGCCACGCCCACAGCTACTCCTACTGTCACACCAACGGCCACGCCCACAGCTACGCTGACCTATACAGCTACGCCGACCCATACAGCTACTGTTACACCTACGGCCACACCTACGGTCACACCAACGTCAACGCCTACAGCTACGCCGACAGCAACCCCCACAGCTACGCCCACAGCTACCCCTACGGCCACGCCGACGTCAACGCTTACGGCCACGCCGACGCATACCCCTACGGCTACACCGACATCAACGCCTACCGCTACGTTGACGCATACTTCAACCGGCACGGCAACGGTGACGCCGACCGCTACCCCTACGGTCACACCTACGGCCACACCCACAGCTACGCTGACCTATACACCTACGCCGACGCATACCGCTACGGTTACCCCAACGTCAACGCCTACGGCCACGCCAACGTCAACGCCAACGTCAACGCCGACCACAACCCCCACCGCCACGCCGACGCATACCCCTACGGCCACGCCGACGTCAACGCCTACCGCCACGTTGACGCATACTCCAACCGGCACGGCAACGGTGACGCCTACTTGTACTCCTACTTATACGCCTACTGCTACACCAACCTTTACCGCGACGTTGACGGTTACGCCGACCTCCACTCCGACTAATACGCCAACGTATACTGCTACACCTACCTTAACGTCTACCGCAACCTATACCGCGACTCCGACGGAGAGTCCGACGTTTACCGCCACCCCGACCGCCACCCCGACTGCCACGCCTACGAGTTCAAGCACGCCGACCTATACGCGGACCGTCACCCCTTCTGAGACGCCAACCATAACCCCTACATCTACGCCGACCAGTACCCCGAGTTCTACTCCTACATCCACACCGACTGAGGGGGTGACTAGTCTGACTGTTTCCGCTCCGGCCGGCGCAACCGCCGGCCAGGCATTCGGCGTCACAATAACGGCGATCAACCAGTGGGGGACGACAGCCACGACCTACCGGGGAACAGTACATTTCACATGTACTGACGGGGAGAGCGATTTGCCCGGGGATTACACATTCACGGCGGGTGACGCGGGAATACACTTTTTCTCCAGCGTGACCCTGCAAACAGAGGGAACTCAGCGGCTTACCGGGACCGATACCCTCCAGCCGGGCATAACCGGATTTGCGGATATAAACGTCGGGGGCGGGGCAGCGGTATCCTTCACTATTTCCGCGCCGGCCGAAGCTTGGGCTGGCCAGGCATTTTCCATCAGCGTTACGGCCCGCGACCAATGGAATAATGTAGCCACAGGTTATGTCGGGACTATTTTCTTTACATCCACGGATCCGGCTGCCAACCTACCGGCTGATTATACCTTTGCTCCTGGAGATCAAGGAGGGCGCCAATTTACAGTGACATTAAACACGGCCGGCATCCGCAGTATCACAGCTACGGACACTGTGGATCCTGGTGTCCAGGGTACCTCGAATAACATCACTGTGCATTCCGCCATAGTGGACCATTTCGAGATCCAGGCGCCAGCCAATGCCAATGAAGGATCGCCTTTCACCATTCAGGTTACAGCTAAAGACGCCTGGGATAATACAGTATCCAATTATTACGGCACCGTGACCTTTACTTCTTCGGACGGGGACGCTGCTTTGCCGGCTAACTACACCTATCAATTTTCAGATTTTGGCGCCCGCGTCTTCTCCTTGACTTTAAATAACGGTTCTGAGACGGGCACCAACCAGACGATATGGGTGCGTGACGCTGCGGCCAATACCATAACCGGTAATGCCATAGTTAATGTAATTAAAGGGGCTGCCCTGTACTCGCAGCCCATGCTGCTGACCTCGTATTTGCCCACTGAGCTGGAGTATAGTTATGTTTATGTGGAACTGGCTGACGAGGGGGCGGGTGGGGTGGTTTTTCCAAGTGAGGCTTATCTGGAGTATGATGTATATATTCCTGCGGGGTCGTCCTCATTCTATTGTGGTTTGGAGATTACCGGGCCGTTTGGAACCATACGTGACTGGGGCCAGGCCACCCAGACATATATCGTGGACCAGAACGGAATTCGGGCCCATCCCTCCTTCTATATAGGGGAGTATGCCAATGGCCAATGGTACCACCGGAGATTCGATATTGGTTCTTTAGGAGGGGAAACCTATCGTTATGTATATCTTTCCCAGGATACGGGTAACCGCGGCTGGAATGGCGCGCCCTCTAACCGGGAGGGAACTTTTAACGCCTATTTTGACAATGTTCGCTTTACCAATTCATCCGGGCAGACTATTTCCACTATTTTCTCGGATGCTAACACTCTGCCGCGCGGCGGGGTCATGTCCCAATGCAATGCAGTGGTAAGCGGTTCTTCCTGGCGGGGAGGGGTAATAGCGCCGACTGAAAACTATATATATGTAGTTAAAAATGTTGACGTGTATGCGAATCCCTCTACAGATGTGCCGGCAGACAATACCGCGCTTTCCTACCTGTCCGTAACCATGACCGCGGCTGACGATACCACGGCTGTTGGTTATGCTCTGGTCGATTTTACCACTAATCGTATCCCGGACACGATTAATCTGGGATTTACCGCTCCGGATACTCTTCCCTTTACCAGCTATACCACGGGCTTGGTTACAGCGACTGTGAAATCCACTCTGGCCGGCGCGTCCCAAGTCATGTTCCAGGCCGGGCCTTTTATCAAGTATCTGAATGTTAATTTTATTTCCAGCAGCCCTACCCAATTGGACATTGAACCGGATCTAACGAGCGTATTGACCAACCAGAGCGCTTTGATTACTGTGCAGGCCGAGGATGCAAGTAATAATTTTGTTTCCGATGCCCGTGGGGTAACCGTAACTTCGACTTCCGGGACCATGGAGTTCTCCCTGGACGGCAGTACCTGGTACAGCCAGATATTAATTACGCCGACCAGCCCTATAAACCTGCTGTTCCGGGATGCGACAGCCGGGTCAGCCACGATCACAGCGCAAGCAACCGGTTTAACCGATGGCACGGCCTTGGCAATTATTAACAACCAGCCCGGCGATCATCTAAAAATACTGCCCATGGATTCCACTACCACGGCGGGAACGCCTTTTACCCTAACCGTCCAAGCCCGGGATGCCGGCGATAGTCCGACATATTCTACAGCCAATATAACCATTTTCTCTACTTCCGGGAGTATGCGTTTCTCGAATGATGAAGGCGCTACCTGGCACAGTTCGTTATCCGCCAACCTGATGAATGGTCTGGCCTATCTTTGGTACCGCGATACCGTGGTAGCTGTGGGCACTACGATCACGGCACAAGACAATACCAGCGGCATGACCGAGGGAAACGCTTATGCTACGATTACCTGCAATGTGCCGGCCATTCTTACAGCCTGGTCCGCTTTAAGTTCGGTCTCGCCGCCCGGCGCTTCAACTACTATTACCGCCCGGGTGACGGACGCGTACGGCAACCGGATTGAAGATAAATGGGTGGGATTCTCAGCCACGGCCCAGAGCGGTACAGCTTCCATGGATTCAGCCGGAAGCAGTACCAATGCCCAGGGAGAGACCACTTCCAACCTGATTACCAGCACAACGGCCGGGAATAATTATGTGGTGGTGACCTCGCCCGGACTCCAGGCCTTTACTGTTACTGTATCCGCTTCCCTGGTGGCCAATGAGATTCTGCTCCTGCCCAATCCCATGTCCATGCCGGCGGATAATGAGAGAACCATGTATGTGCGTTCCATATATCGTGCCGGCCAGACCTATTATGCGCCTCCGCCCAGTGGTCAGGATCAGGTTTTACTCTATTCGACAACTCATCCAACCGAGGGACAGACTATGGAGTTTTCGATTAACAACGGCACGAACTGGTATAATAATGTAACCGCTACCCTGGACGCGGGCGGGTATTGCGAAGTGCTTATCCGGAACCATTATCCCCAAACCTATACTGTCACCGGGCATGAGACTACCGGCAACCTGACCGATGATACGGATCTGGTCACGATCTCATCCGGTTATTTCCTGCGCGTATGGCCAATAGATAATACTGAGGTCGCGGCCGGGAATACAGTGGGCGTGACCGCCCAAATCATTGACCAGGACGGCAACTCAATCACTACCTCAGGCGTGACAGTGAATTTTTCCACTACGAATGGATCTTTAAATCCGCTTTTTACCACCACGGATGCCAACGGGCAGGCGTTCACGATTTTAACGACCTTGATTAGCGCAGGCGTGCAGCACCAGGTTACCGCTTCCTCGGATAATCCAAGTATGAGCGGCCAGTCCGGCATAATCACCACGGTTCCCAGCATTACCTTCAGCCTTACAGCGCCCTCGGATGCCATGCAGAGCTGGCCGTTCAACTTCCAGGTGCGGGCGCGGGATGCCTATGGCCTGACAGTGACCGATTACACGGGCACGGTCCACTTTACTTCTACGGACGGCACGGCCAACCTGCCGTCTAATTATACTTTTCTGATCTCCGATGCCGGAGTCAGGAGTTTTACCGCGACTATGAATACCCAGGGAACCTGGACCCTTACGGCTACGGATACCCTGGACAGTTCTATTACCGGAACCTCCGGCAATGTTCTCGTGGGTTCGCCGCCCACGCCGACGGCTACGCCCACTTCTACAGTCACGTCTACTTACACTCGGACCGGCACGCCGACCTCAACTTATACGTCGACCGCTACGCCTACGAGTACGCCGACCTTTACCGCGACCCCGACGCATACTTCGACCATAACGCCAACAGCTACACCGACGGCTACGCCGACCTTTACCGCGACCCCGACGCATACTCCGACCACGACGCCAACGGCTACGCCGACGTATACGCCGACCTTTACTGCAACCCCGACGCCGACTTTTACGCATACGCC
This sequence comes from candidate division FCPU426 bacterium, assembly GCA_030591525.1. Classification (GTDB taxonomy): domain Bacteria; phylum Oederibacteriota; class JAAXVQ01; order JAAXVQ01; family JAUVAV01; genus JAUVAV01. Next base: position 41,218 of record JAUVAV010000028.1, read on the forward strand.
GACTGCTACGCCGACATATACGCCCACCTTTACGGTGACGCCGACAGCCACGCCTACGTACACGCCCACCTTTACGGTGACGCCGACGGCCACGCCTACGTACACGCCTACCTTTACGGTGACGCCGACAGCCACGCCTACGTACACGCCCACCTTTACGGTGACGCCGACGGCCACGCCGACCACCACGCCGACGGCTACGCCGACTTTTACTGCAACCCCGACGCATACCCCGACTATGACGCCGACTTTTACGCATACGCCCACGGCTACACCGACGGCCACGCCTACGTATACATCCACCTTTACGGTGACGCCCACGGCCACGCCTACGTATACGCCCACCTTTACGGTGACGCCCACGGATACGCCGACATACACACCGACCTTTACTGCCACACCGACACATACCCCGACCACGACGCCGACTTCTACGCATACGCCCACGGCCACACCTACGGCCACGCCTACGTATACGCCAACCTTTA
>JAUVAV010000060.1 GCA_030591525.1 candidate division FCPU426 bacterium
AAATCCCATTATCAATAAGCAGAAATATTATTATTGCCTAAGCGCCCTTAATGATGCCGGAGAGAGTACCCGGTCGGCCCAAGCCTGGGCGGTGCCCTATAAACCAGCCCAACTGCCGGACGATGACACGGTTGAATTTTTTAAACTGCGGCGTAAGGTGCAGTTGCAATGGAAACCTTCAATTCCCGGTGATTATCCCATTATTGGCTATAACCTTTACCGCAGCCACGACGGGGGCGCTAATTTCAAATTGCTTGGAGAGGCGCCGACCATCGAGGCTTTCGGTAATACTGCCGCGATTTTTACCTACTGGGATGAGGATATAGAGTATAATGCCGCGTATATATACCGATTGCATGCTTTGGACTTCGATGCGGATTATAATCTGTATCATGAAGGTCCGGCGTATCCTTTAATCAGCGTGTCCATTGAACAACCGGTTAACCGGATTCAGGTATTGCGCAATGCGTTCAACCCGGTTCACGGCGAGCGTGTGCCTATACAGCTGATGCAGGTTCAGCCGGGACGGGTATGGATTAAGCTCTATAACTTGGCCGGAGAATATATTCAGACCCTGTTTGACGAGGATATTCAGGGAACCTATACCGCTTTAGATCCTTATATATCTCCGGTGATTTACTGGGATGGAAGAAACCACCAAGGTGAAATCGTAGCCAGCGGAGTTTATCTTATTCATGCCGAGGGAGCATCCCGCTATCATCAAACCCGTAAAATCGCGGTGATTAAATGAAAGAAGTTTTGCCAAAAGTCGTTTTTCAGAGTCTTTTGATTTTGTCATTCCGTGGAAGCATAAGCGACCGAGGAATTTCTTTGAACACTAGGAGCTTGAGCAATTAGTCCAGAATTCAAGTATTCCCCTCCCTTTTTGATGGGAGGGGATGAAGGGGAGGGTGATAAAAACCTTTAAAATCGCACCCTTACCTAACCTCTCCCGTCGAGGGAGAGGAATTATTTATATTAAAATCTACTAAATGCTCAGACTCCCAGAGGTCAGCCATGAGAATTCCTCCTCGGTTTAAACGGTTTGCGGTACATGGCATTAGTCTGCTAGGACCGCCCGCGTGTCCGGCCTGCGGCCGGCCGGCGGGCAAGCATGCGCTCTCGATAATATGCCCGGATTGCAAACCCGCTTTTACTAACCGGCCCGTTTGCTCCCGATGCGGATGTTTTCTGGAGCAGAGCCCCATGCTCGAGATGCAGGAAGTTAAAGAATGCCGGACCTGCCGGCATAAGCAACTACATTTTGATCTGGCCCGATCTCTGGCCCCGTATCAGGATACTTGGAAAAAAGCCATCCTGGCTTTTAAAGTCCGGCCGGGCGGCGAATTATTGAAGCAAATCGTAAATATGTGCCGCAGGTTTATTTCAACCGGACGTATCCCCGGTAACTGGCAGGCTATGGTTCCGGTTCCGGCCCGGCGAACCGGTATGCGGCACGCGGCCGATCAATTAGGCGGCAAACTGGCCGAGCGACTGCAATTACCTTATGAGCCCATACTGCGCTTTAACCGCCGGACCCGGGCCCAAAGAGGATTAAACCGGCAAGCCCGCCTGCAAAACCGCAGCCATACTATGGCCGTTGCTTACCCTAAGGTTTCCGGCCGCAACGTGCTGGTAATTGATGATGTGATAACTACCGGCGCTACTGTCAATGAGTGCGCCCGGGTGCTTAAAAACGCCGGCGCTGCGCAGGTCGGCATTTTAACCTTGGCGCAAAGCGAAGATTATTTCAAATTCAGGAGGTAATTATGAAGACCATTGCCATATATCCCGGTACTTTTGATCCGGTGACTACCGGTCACCTGGATATTATCAGGAGAGCCTGCGAAATTTTCTCCCGCATTATAGTGGCCGTCGCGGACAGCACTCCTAAGCCCGCGCTTTTTTCCCTGGCAGAACGCGTGGAAATATTAAAACTGGCGACGCATAATTTATCGCGCGTAGAAGTTGAATCATTCACCGGGCTCCTGGTGGATTATATGCGTAAACGGCAGGCGCATGTCGCGCTGCGGGGATTGCGGGCGATTTCTGATTTTGAATACGAAATTCAAATCGCCCAGATGAACCGCAAGCTGTATCCGGAATTTGAAATTGTATATATGATGCCTGATGAAAAATACACTTATATCAGTTCCTCGCTGGCTAAGGAAGTAGCCTCGCTGGGAGGGGACGTAAGCAGTCTCATACCGGAAGAAGTACAGCCATTTCTGAGATCGAAATTTAATACTGGAAAATAAACACGGTAGGTGCCGGCTTCCATGCCGGCCCTTTGTAAGGTAGGGGCGACGCATGTGTCGCCCCTACACCCGGGTGTAGAAATGACAAATCCAGATGTAGGGGCGTTTAATTAAACGCCCCTACACACGGCAAATGCGAAATATACTGGTAAGGGAATGCTATGAAAAACCTGAATAAAAAAAGCATATACATTACAACCGGGTTATTGGCATTTGCCGCAATTGGATGTCTGGTCTGGGGTATTATTCACAACGGTATTTTACATAACGGCAGGGTAGGGGCGGGTTTCAAACCCGCCCCTACATCCCCGGCAACAGAGATAGACCCCGCAGCCATAAAGTCCGGCGCTAACCAGAGCTGGCTGGCAAATGTGCAGGCACAGATCGCGGCTGAAGAATACAAAATAAAGCCTGACCGCCAGGGCATACTGCAGGCGCCCAACCGCAAGCAAAATCTCCGCGCCTATTATAAACGCAGTGGTGTGGAATTAGGCCCGCGCAATGCAGGGGCGGGCGCGGCAGGCAGCGTTTCTGTGGATTACAAACATTGGCAATTCCAATGGCAGACCGAATATTTTGGGAGAACGGGAGCAGTAAAACGAGTATCCGAGGCAGAACCAATAGCTTCCGGAAACCGGGTGGAATACCAGCGTGATGACATATGCGAATGGTATACAAATAAACCGCAAGGCATTGAACAGGGTTTTATTATACACCATAGGCCAATAAAACGTAGGGGCGGACTTCCATCGCCCGATAGAGACACGATTAACATCGTCTCCAAAGGCGAATCATACGTCTGCATTGTCTCCCAGCCCGTCACAGGCTTAACTTTAAAATTAACAGCTGACAATAAAGCCATAGAGATGTGCGATGAGAACCAGGCAGTGGTCATGCGCTATGACCAACTGAAAGTAGTGGACGCGGGGAATAAAAGCCTGTGGGCCGAGATGCGCGTGGAGAATAATCGCATTGTCCTGACCTATGATGATACGGGCGCGCAGTATCCCATATATATAGATCCCCTGATGACCACGCCGGCTTGGACTGCCGAGAGTGATCAGGCAAGTGCGTATTTTGGCTCCTCCGTGTCAAGCGCGGGAGATGTGAACGGCGATGGGTTTGGCGATGTGATCGTGGGCGCGCATATATATGACAACGGCGAGGCTGCTGAAGGCCGGGCCTATGTCTATTTAGGCTCAGGGTCTGGATTAGCCGCGTCCCCTGCATGGACAGCAGAGAGCGACCAGGCAGATGCACGTTTTGGCGTATCCGTGTCAAGCGCGGGGGATGTGAATGGGGATGGTTATGGCGATGTGATAGTGGGTGCGTATTATTACGACAACGTTGAGGCTCGTGAAGGCCGGGCGTATGTGTATTTAGGCTCAGGGTCTGGATTAGCCGCGTCCCCTGCATGGACTGCGGAAAGCGACCAGGCAGATGCACGTTTTGGCATATCCGTGTCAAGCGCGGGGGATGTGAATGGAGATGGTTATGGCGATGTTATCGTTGGCGCCTATTATTATAACAACGGCGAGGTTGAGGAAGGCCGGGCCTATGTGTATTTAGGCTCAGCCGGCGGGCTTATTGCAACCCCGGCCTGGATTGCAGAGAGCAATCAGGCTAATGCGAATTTTGGCTGCTCAGTATCGAGCGCGGGAGATGTGAATGGTGATGGTTATGGCGATGTTATCGTAGGCGCGTATTTATATGATAACGGCGAGGTTGATGAAGGCCGGGCCTATGTGTATTTAGGCTCAGCTGTTGGGTTGGCCGTATCACCGGCATGGATTGCAGAGAGCAACCAGGCAAGTGCATATTTTGGCTGCTTCGTGTCCAGCGCGGGAGACGTGAATGGTGATGGTTATGGCGATGTTATAGTGGGCGCGTATTATTACGACAACGTTGAGGCTGATGAAGGCCGGGCCTATGTGTATTTAGGGTCAGCCAGCGGCCTTGCCGCATTGCCGTCTTGGACTGCGGAGAGCGACCAGGCTAATGCGTGGTTTGGATTTTCAGTATCAAGCGCCGGAGATGTGAATGGTGATGGATATGGCGATGTGATTGTGGGGGCTTATAGCTATACTAACGGCGAGGTTGAGGAAGGCCGGGCGTATGTGTATTTGGGCTCAGCTAGCGGTTTGTCCGCATCGTCGGCATGGACTGCAGAGAGCAACCAGGCCAGTGCATATTTTGGCAGCTCCGTGTCCAGCGCGGGAGATGTGAATGGTGATGGTTATAGCGATGTGATCTGCGGCGCGTATTGGTATGACAACGTCGAGGCTGATGAAGGCCGGGCGTATGTATATTTAGGTTCAGCCAGCGGGCTGGCCGCATCCTCAGCTTGGACAGCAGAGAGCGATCAGGCAGGGGCGGAGTTTGGCTATTCGGTAGGCAGCGCGGGAGATGTGAATGGAGACGGTTATGGAGATGTGATCTGCGGCGCGCCGTATTATGACAAGGGGCAGTCAAGTGAAGGCCGGGCGTATGTGTATTTGGGCTCAGGGTCTGGATTAGCCGCGTCCCCTGCCTGGACCGCAGAGAGCGACCAGGCTGATGCACGTTTTGGCGTATCGGTGTCAAGCGCGGGGGATGTGAATGGTGATGGTTATGGCGATGTTATAGTGGGCGCGTATTATTACGACAACGTTGAGGCGCGTGAAGGCCGGGCCTATGTATATTTAGGCTCAGGGTCTGGATTAGCCGCGTCCCCTGCCTGGACTGCGGAAAGCGACCAGGCTAATGCGTATTTCGGACTATCCGTGTCAAGTGCAGGAGATGTGAATGGCGATGGTTATGGTGATGTGATTGTGGGTGCATATTGGTATGCCAACGGCGAGAGCACTGAAGGCCGGGCCTATGTGTATTTAGGATCGGCAGTTGGGTTGGCCGTATCGCCGTCCTGGACTGCGGAGAGCAACCAGGCAAATGCGCATTTTGGCTACTCCGTGTCAAGCGCTGGGGATGTGAATGGCGATGGTTATGGTGATGTCATCGTGGGAGCTATTGGTTATTACAACGGAGAGAGCGATGAAGGCCGGGCGTATGTGTATTTAGGCTCAGCTAGCGGTTTAACCGCATCACCGGCCTGGACCGCAGAAAGCAACCAGGCAAGTGCATATTTTGGCTGCTCCGTGTCAAGCGCGGGAGACGTGAATGGTGATGGTTATGGCGATGTTATAGTGGGCGCGCATTATTACGACAACGTTGTGGCTGATGAAGGCCGGGCGTATGTATATTTAGGATCAGCCACAGGATTGGCCGCATCTCCGGTCTGGACTGCGGAGAGCGGCCAGGCAAATGCGCATTTTGGCATACCCGTGTCGAGCGCAGGAGATGTGAATGGCGATGGTTATGCTGATGTCATCGTGGGAGCTGTTACTTATAATAACGGAGAGAGCGAGGAAGGCCGGGCGTATGTGTATTTGGGGTCATCTGGAGGGTTGGCTGCATCGCCGGCCTGGACCTCGGAAAGCAACCAGGCTAGTGCGTATTTTGGCTCCTCCGTGTCAAGCGCGGGAGATGTGAATGGCGACGGATATGGAGATGTGATCTGTGGCGCGTATCTTTATGACAATGGGCAGACAGATGAAGGCCGGACATATACGTACTATGGCAATGATTTGGGCGGTCTAAGCGTGCGTCCCAGGCAACGCACGGCGGATGGGACCAGTCTCATTGGGCCGGTCTGCGCAGCCTCTTATTTGCCATCCAACACGCAGGCGCGAATAAGGCTCTGGGGCCGGACCAGCCAGGGACGGACCCGGGCCAAGCTCCAGGTCGAGACCGCGCTGCCCGGGAATGGCTTTACCGGGACCAATTTTCAAACCGGGACCGCCTACCAGGATATTGGCGTGTCCGGCCTTGACATGGAACTTCTTTTAACCGGGCTTATTCCCATGCACGCCTACAGATGGCGGGCGCGCCTGCTGTATGATCCCACTAATGCGCCGTATGGCTTATTGCACAGTCCGTGGTTTGGCATGAACTTGGCCTCTTTGGAAGGCGGGTGTGATTTTCGCACCGGGCCGTTCGCAGAAAATACGCCAACACCAACCCCTGGGCCGACAAGCACGCCTACGCCGGTTTTTATCGTAACGCATACCCCATCTTTATCCGGCCCATTTTTCAAGATAACGCATGCCCTGGTAAGAGCCTCCCGCGGGGAGAACGCCAAAATGGAGATCAACCTTTTCCAGGGAAGCCAAGTGCGGATAAAGATTTATGATATAACCGGCCGGGAGATCACCATACTGCGGGATGAGTACATGTCAGCCGGTCGGCATGAAATAGAGTGGAATGGCAGCAATGCGGGATCCGGCATGTACCTGGTCTACTGCGAGGCAGGGAAGCATCATGCCCGAGGCAAGGTAGTTGTTGTAAAGTAGGGGCCGGCCCCTGTGCCGGCCCGTGGATTCAAGTTCATGCCCATATTAAATGGGCGGCCACAGGGGGCCGCTCCTACTAAATACATGTTTGCTTATCCTGGAAGTCGTAGGGGCCGGCTTCCATGCCGGCCCAGGGATTTGCGGGGAATTATAAAAAAAGCAGAAATAATAGGAGGAATAAAACATGAAGAAATTTAGATGGGTAATACCGAGCCTGTTGGTATGCGTCCTGCTGACAGCGGGTTGCGGAGGCGGATCGAAAAAAGATAAAATACCCGATCTTTCCGGCAACTATCCTCCGGCTTACGGCGATGCTTTGGTAGAAGGAACTATAGCGGACCCGGCAATATTAAATCCCGTACTGGCTTCGGACTCGGCCTCGCATGCGGTTACTGGAATGGTATTTAATTCGATGCTGCGCTATGACAAAGATCTAAAACTAGTGGGGGAAGCGGCCGAGAAATGGAAAATATCCCAGGATGGAAAGGTGATAACTTTCCAGCTTAATAAAAATATAAAATGGCAGGATGGAAAGCCCTTAACCGCACGGGATGTTAGATTTACCCTGGAAACTTATTTGAATCCAGAAGTGAAAACCGCTTATCGGAGTAATTACACGGATATAGAAGAATATGCTGCCTTGGATGAGTATACCTTTCAAGCGCGATATAGGGAGCCCTTTGCTCCGGCTTTAGAGAAACTGGGAGGCATGCCGATTCTGCCGGAACATTTGCTCCAGGGCCGGGATATTAATACGGCCGATGATTTTAATTATAAGCCTATGGGTTCCGGGCCTTATAAATTCGTTTCCTGGAAGCGGGCGGAGGCTGTTCATCTTGAAGCCCATCCGGGGTATTTCGAAAAACCGCCGTATATAAGCCGCGTAATTTACCGCGTGGTTCCGGATAAATCCGTACAGTTTATGGAACTGCAAAACGGCAGCCTGGACATGATGGACCTGACACCCCACCAGTACCAGGGAGAAGGAAAAAAAGCCAATTTTACAGCGAGATTTAATAAATACCGGTATTCCTCAAATCAATACACCTATTTGGCATTTAACCTGAGGAAACCTATTTTTCAAGATAAACGATTTCGCCGGGCCATCGCTCTGGCTATTAATAAAAAAGCTTTAGTAAATGGAGTTCTCGAGGGCTTAGGACGGGAAGGAACCGGACCCTATACGCCTAGTTCATGGGCGTATAATTCCAAGATTGAACCGATTCCGTATGATCCTGGCAGATCTCGCAAGCTTTTTGTGGAGTCAGGATGCCGGTATAGACCGGACGGAACCTTAATGCGTGGAAGCAAACCCGTGGAATTTACCATCCTGACTAACCAGGGAAACCGTAACCGGGAACAGACGGCCACGATTATCCAGTCCCAACTTAAGGAAGTAGGCATAACCGTTAACATTCGTATTATCGCCTGGAGCACTTTACTATCTGAATTTGTAAATAAACGAAAATTTGATGCCCTGATTATGGGATGGTCTCTGGCCCGTGATCCGGATCTATATAATATTTGGCATTCCTCCATGACGGGAGAACATGAATTCAACTTTGTTTCCTACTCCAACCCGACCGTAGATCGGCTTCTGGTAAAAGGCCGGAAAACATTTGATCGTAACCAGCGTACCGGGATTTATAACCAAGTACATGAAATAATAGCAGCGGATGTTCCTTATGTGTTTCTTTTTGTTCCTGATAGTCTCCCTGCAGTACATCGCCGGGTTCTGGGAATTAAGCCTGAGCTGGCTGGAATTGGATATAATTTTATAGAATGGTATGTACCGGAAGGTTTTCATAAATATCAAAAGTAATGGATGGTTTTTTAGGGAAAAACTACCACATATGGCCTTATTTTAATATTTAAGCAACTATATAAGGGGCCCAAAATAAAGATTGTGAAAAAAAAACTTGCACTACATATGGTATATAGCATATAATTGCATCAATAAAGCATTTTGGAGAACTTAGTAATTTAGTTTTCCAAAAGTAAAAAAGGAGGAGGTAGTTGTGATTACTAAAAGTGAAATGTTGAACAAGCTCGCGGCCGAAACAGGGTTAAAAAAGAAAGAAGTGGTTTCAGTTCTGGAAGCAGAAAATAATCTTTTATGCAAGGTTTTGAAGAAAGAGAAAAAGTATAAACTCCAGGGTATGGGGATATTTTCCGTAAAAAAACGCAGTGCCCGCATGGCTCGTAATCCTCAAACCGGCGAGATGGTAAAAGTTAAGGCCAAAACCGTAATCAAATTCCGGGTAAGCAAGGATCTTAAAGATAAAGTACTTTAAAAATCGAGAGAAATTGATTTTTAAACTGCTCTCTGCTATTTAGAGGCTGTGTCATAACGTGGTTTGAAAGTGTTTTTCGTTCGTCATCCCGGACTTGATCCGGGATCCAGGATGCACACTCTTTATTTTACAATGCTTTTCTGGATTCCGGCTTTCGCCGGAATGACGCTAA
>JAUVAV010000038.1 GCA_030591525.1 candidate division FCPU426 bacterium
ACGTGGTTTGAAAGTGTTTTTCGTTCGTCATCCCGGACTTGATCCGGGATCCAGGATGCACACTCTTTATTTTACAATGCTTTTCTGGATTCCGGCTTTCGCCGGAATGACGCTAAAAAACCATTTTCGCAGTTGCGACACAGTCTCGCTGGGAGAAGGTGGGATGAAGGGATATTTATTTTGAGGTCATTTCGGGAATAATAATCCGAACTCCCACCCTACGGTTTTGGGCGCGCGCAGCTTCGGTATCACGGGGATTTTTGGGCCGGTTCTTGCCATAACCGATAATTGAGAGAGATTTCCTCGCAATCCCCGGCTGCCGGGCCAGAAACTTGGCGACCATATGAGCACGCCGCTCCGAGAGATCTTGGTTATATTTATCTGTGCCGGACTCATCGGCATGTCCTTCGCAGATTGCCACGGCCTGCCCCGGATATCGCTTCAGAAGCTCCGTTGACAGCATAAGTTTGTCCCTTACTTCTGGTTTTAGTTCCGCCCGGTCGAAATCAAATAAAATACCCGTTATCAAGATTCCCGCCCGACCTTTCGGCGCACTAACTTTTTTCGCCGGAATGGGTTTGATCCTTTCTGAAATCAATACTCTGAATTGATCGGCATAATTGACTTCCAAGCCGTATTGATAAGTTCTGCTGGTATCGGCTGTTTTTCCGGAACGGTCTTTACCGTCCCATATCCATTCATAGGATAAATTCCCCGCCCGGGTAAAGCGGGCCACGATCCGCTTGGTTTTCTCATCCCATAAACTTATTTTCCAATCCTGAACCGGAGGACGTATTCCAAAACGGAAACGGACTTCCGGTTCCATTACGGTTTTATCCTGGAACCGAAGTTTAAGTACCGGCGGTAAGTACGGCAGCATATGGGAATAAACTTTATGGCCGGCCTTGAAAACAAATTTGAAATGTTCTCCCTCCCCCGGCCTCCTTCCTTTATTATCCCGGCCGTCCCAAACAATTTCCCGGGGAAGCTCTTTTTTACCCTGGAAGCATCTTACAATTCGTCCTTTATCATTTTTGATAATTAAATCCCATGCCCGGATCCCGGTCATGACGCGCGGCGGAATAAATACTACCTGGGCGGCATATTTACGCGGCAGCACGGTCAAAACCGGCACATCCTGCTTCATAGCAGCCAGTGATTTATGCGCCATCTTCCGTGACGGCGCTGCCGGGCGGGAGGTTGATGAGGCTGGTTTTCCCTTCCGGGGCTGGAATAAACAAGCCAAAGTTACACGGTGATCACTGCCTAATGCCGCAAAAGGCTGATAGGCATAGTCCAGACCGAATCCGGCTATCCGGAATCCGGCTCCCAGCGAGAGATTACCCAATTCATCCGTAAAACGATAGCCTCCGCGCAGCAATATGATATCCCACAAGCTGTATTTCAGTCCTAAAGCCAGCACCGACTCATCATCGCCGGTCAGGGGCTGGTGCATATCCGCCAGCAGGCTGATTTCATGCCCGGACAAAAGTGGGAGCTTAACCATGGCGCCTCCCAGAACCTTCACGGGAAGAGGTGCCGCCTCCATGTCAAAAGCACTCATAGTACCCAAATTTTGGATTGCCACTCCCAGCGACAGCGGCGGCCACGTAGTTTGGTATTGCAGACCGGTATCTATGGCCACACCCTGCCGATGATATTCCGCCAGGGCGCTCTCAAAGAATTTGAAAGCAACGCCGGCCGCCAAACCCGGAGCCAAGGGCCGGGCATAGGCCAGTTGTATCAGCAGATCATGATTATCTATGCTTCCAATCTCTTCGCCCAGTTCTATCTCCATAAAATTGTAGGTGCTGGCATAAAAAAACCGAATAGCCCAATTGCCGCCCAGCCATTCCGGATAAACGCCTTCGATTTGTTCATAAGCCGTATCTAAAAATGAAGAAAAATGAGTAAAGGCCAGGGCGGGATACGACTCTCCCATTATCCCCGCCGGATTCCAGGTCAAGGCCGCGCTGCCTTGCCGGGCAGCGGTTCCGGCCGCTAAGGCGGCGGAACCGGCCGGAACCTCGATGCAGAGAAACTGTGCACCCGTAGTCCCGCTAGCCTCGGCCTGTCCGCTGATGCTCATCAGTAAGATGAACATCAAACTATATGTCCAGCGTTTCCGCAGCATAAAATACACCCCGGTTTGCAAAGAAATTTAACGCACTACTGCCAGTTTACGCTTCTCTTCAAAAGTATCGGTTTTAATATGCACGATATAAATACCGGAACTAACCAGATTGCCTTTTTGGTTGACACCTTCCCAAACCGCCTCAAAGGTGCCGGCATTCGCCACGCGATCCGCCAGAGTCTTTATCAGCTTGCCGCGCAGGGAATAAATTTTAACCACCACCCTTTGGGCTTTAGCAATTTTAACATCTATACGCGCCGGTTTATTCACGCTGGGCCGCACCACATTCTGTTTAATAACCACCGGAGCCGGAGAAGCCACAGTAACATAAATAGTTGGAGTAGTCGTCGGGGTAAGCGTAACAACCGCAGTCGGCGTACTGCCATAAGGCGTAACTGTAATTGTTGCGGTCGCAGTAATACTCGTTCCCACCGGCGTCGCCGTAAAGGTACTCATAGGCGTAAGCGTAGCTATCGGCGTGCTTCCGGACGGCGTCATCGTTGTGGTGGCCGTTTTGGTAACCGTAGGGATCGGCGTAGCCGTATAGGTACTCATAGGCGTAGCCGTATAGGTGTTTAGAGGCGTAGTCGTGGCCGTGGCGGTCGGCGTGCTTCCACTCGGCGTCGCAGTATATGTATAAGTACTCATGGGAGTATGCGTAGCCGTCGGCGTGCTTCCACCCGGCGTCACCGTTGTGGTGGCCGTTTTAGTAACCGTGGCCGTCGGCGTGCTTCCACTCGGCGTCGCAGTATATGTATAAGTGCTCATGGGAGTATGCGTAGCCGTCGGCGTGCTTCCACCCGGCGTCACCGTGAATGTCACGGTAGGAGAGAATGTAGGCGTCAACGCATATAATTTTCCAGTAAAAATCAAGCTCATCATAAACACCAAGCCCAGCATTTTTTTATCCATTTTCTTCCCTCACTTTCTGATTTCAGTTTCTTTCGTGCCCTGGCATCTAAATAAATCACCGACCATTTGACTTGCGAGCTCTCCGGCAGGTTCCCGAAATAGGTTTTTTTTATTTAATCACTACCAGTTTAAATCGTTGTTCTCCCAGCACTCCTCTGACTACAAGCAAGTATATCCCGCTTGCCACTTTTTCCCCGGATTCCGAAGTCCCGTCCCATTCAAAAACGTAATGCCCGGATAACAGATTATTCTCCAAAATATTTTTTACCAATTTTCCTTCCCGGGAAAATACTTTCACGCTTACCCGGCCGGGCTGGTCCAGCGCCAATTCCCAGCGGGCTTGTTCGGCACGGTTTAAATTAATTTTATTTTTCAGCAAGCGTATGCCGGCCGGGATCGGAGTCCGGGATAAAGTTTTTACCGGCGCGGCGCTGCCGGCCGCCAAACGTTTCGTCGCAGATCTTCGGGTTACGACCGGCACCTTAACCCTCTGCTTTACCGCGCCCTCACTAACCAAATCTCCGGACTCTTCCGAAGAGGCCTGCCAAACCTGCCGGGGCTCCCTCGGCATGGTCCGGCCATCAATTTCCTTCCACCGCTGGGATTTCAAAACCGGAGAAGATTCGGTTATCACGGTCGTTTTATCCTCGGCCCCTATAGTCTCCGGACTCTTCTTTTTTCCGCCCGGCAGAATAGATGGGCTTATTTCCACCTGGTGAGTCCCTAAAGATGTTACCGCCCTGGTGGTTATCCCGGTTTGGGTATCTGGAATAATATGTATAGAGTGATACGTTATCAGCACCAAACCGAGAGCTGCCGCCGCAACGCATAAAACGCCCGCCGCAGCCGGTAATAATCTCCAGCGAAAAGGAGCCGGAACTATATCCTTCGCAATTTTTCTCCAAACCGCGCTATTAAAGCCGGTTGGTGTCTTAAGCGCGGCTTCCCCCTTAAATACTGAGGCTATGGCCTGATCCCAGTCCTGTGCCTCAGCGCAAGCGTTACACCCCGCCAAATGCTCATGCAGGCGTTTAATTGCCCGGGTCGAAAGTACGTGTTCCTTGGACCGGAACATTAATTTTCGCCATCTCCGGCAATTCTTCATAACAGCTATTCCCCTTTACTCATTCGCTTTCCCTTACGTGAATATTTCATGCTTTTTTCACACGGGCTGTAGGGGCGACGCATGCGTCGCCCCTACAACTGCCGGTGATGCCATAATCAACAGTTATTCCTTCATCCTCCACTCAATCCCTGCATCTCCGTCAGAATAGACCGCAGCTCTTCACGCGCCCGGAAAAGCCTGGATTTCACCGTACCTGACGGCAATTTCAGAATTTCTGCGACCATGCCTACTTCCATCCCCTCAATCTCTTTTAATATCAAGACCGGCCGAAAGCGGGGATCAAGTTGCGTAATAGCGGCACGGACCATTTCCTGCAATTCCCCGGCAATGGCTAATTCTTCCGGTGTTTTAGGCCCGGGATTCGGGATCACGCTCTTCTCCCTAAACACCTGGTGTTGAATCTCCCTTCTCCGGGCTGATTTTCGGGCCTGCGTATATATGTTATTAACAGCTATGCGGTAGAGCCAGGTAAAAAAACTTGATTTGCCCTGGAACTTTCCCAAATTCCGAAAGGCTCTGACAAAGACTTCTTGGGCCGCATCCTCCGCCTCTTGTTGATCCCCCAGCATATATAATGTCAGACGAAATATCCGGTTCCGATACTTGGTAATTAAAACATCAAACGCTTCTTTCTCGCCTGTCAGAGTCCGGGAAATTAAAATTTCATCCTCGGCCCTTTCATTGTTTAGACTTGCGTTGTGTTTGCGGGGTTCCCTTTTCATGGCAATTATTTTGGCAAGGCCTTTAATCTTTTCCGCGCCGGTTGATTATCCGGTTCCAGTTCCAGGACTTTGTCATATTCCCCGCCGGCCTCTTTCCATCTTTCATGACATTCAAGCAATCGTCCCAAATTATAATGTACCACCGCTTTATTCAAGGAAAGCAGCTCAATTTCATATTTTCCCCGGGCTTGGGGAGCCAGACTTTGCAACTCTAAAGCTCTGCGAAAACTTGCCTCAGCCGCAACCGGCTCTCCCCTAATTTCCTGGACCACGCCCAGATTGCTCCAGGCTGCCGCATAATTCGGTTCCAAACCTACCGCTTCGGTCCAGGCGCGTTCCGCAGCATCCATACGTTCGGCATCCCGCAGAAGATTACCCAGTTCAAAATGAAGGAAAGCCTTATGCGGCGCTTTTTCAATGGCCAGACGGTACTGCCGTGCCGCCCGGTCGAACTGGCGCTGCCTTTCCGGATTTTCATAACGCGCGGCCTTAATGCCATACAACCGGCCAAGATGACGGTGAATATACGCATCCATCTTGTCCAGCGCCAGAGCCTTGTTAAAAGCCCATTGCGAAAGTTGAAACCAATTATCCAAACCCATAGCGGCAAATAAATCCGTATGAACTTGTCCCAATTGATCAAAAGCCCGGCTGGAAAAGGGATGGACCACCAGGGCTTTTTCAAAGTACCGGGAGGCGGCTTGCGTGTTTTGCTTGTAACGATGCGCTTCGCCCAAATTAAGAAGATATTGAGACACCAGCGGCCGAATAGCGGTCAGCGCCGCCAGGCAAACGATAAAAAACAAGAGCACCGCCAAAATCTGCCGGCTCCAGGCATCCCAGCGGCGAAACCAGGATTCCGCGGACCGGCCCGGGTTAAAAAATTCACGTCTCCAATTAACCGCCGGCGCCAGCGCTATTCCCAGCAGCAGCATGCCCCAGATCCAAAGAGAAGGCAAATGCCAGTTGAAATCCACCAGGGCTTGAAAGCCGGCGCCGGTCAAAGCCGACCAGGCTATAATTCTGGCCCTTTCTTCCCAGACCTCGGGGACCTGCCAGGTCTTGGGACCGGTTGACCGCCATTGGCGGATAAAATAAACCCTAATCGTCCAAATTATCCAGAGTAAAAACAGCAGACCGGGAATTCCGGCTATGGCGGCGAGCTGCAATATCTCATTATGGGCAAAGGAGGCTAGCTTGCCGAAACGGGAAAGGCCGCGTATATTCGGGAAACTGAACTGTTCAAAAGCCTGTTTGAAATTACCCGGTCCGAATCCGGTAAACGGCCGGCTCCAAACCATTTTTACAGCGGAGCGCGCAATTTGTATGCGTTCATAAGCTTGGGCATGATATTGATCCATTTGGCGGATACGGCGGCCGGCGGCCAAGGGCAGAAAAAAAAGACCGGCCAGCATTACAATCAATACTATGCTGGCCGGCTTAAGGCGCCCGGGCTGCCGATGTTGAAGCCAAGCGGCTAACATGATAAGTCCGGCCAGGAGATTCAATATTCCACCCCAAGAACCGGTTGCCAGCAACGCGATGAAAATAATCAGAGAACTTAAAATAGAGACCATACGGTTGAGGGAACTTTGAGAACCTAGCAACAGGGGAACCAGATTACTTAAGAGTCCCATGCTTAAAAAAGCCGCTAATAAATTGGGGTTCGGCCACCCGGCCGTGACACGAATGCCGGGTTGCACCAGGAGTTGAAACAATGCCGCTCCCGCCGTTAAAACGGCGGCGTAGGCGAGTAGCTTTACCAGGAATATGCCGGCTCGCGGCGTGAGTACGGTGATCACATAACAAAGCAATCCGGTTAGGGCGAGGGTTAATCCCGGAATAGCGGCGGCGGGGTGAAGAGAAACCAAGGCGGAAAAAATGCACCAGATAAAGAGCAGGCTCAATGGCCAGCTCAGAGGAATTTTTTTAACCCGTTGAGACCAGGCAGTGCCGGCCCGGGCCTGGCCGAGTAGAAAAAACACGGCCAGAGCGCCGGTTCCATAAAACAAGGCGCCCTCCACAGGCAGGCTTTTGCCGCCTCTCCATAAAACCAGGCACCCTATCAGGCACAATCCCACTCGAACCAGGGGCCTGGTAATAACGCTGTTTTCTTTATACCAGGCGTTTTTAGAACCAGACCGGATCCCCGGCATGGTTAAACCTAAAAGCGTTCCGAGAAAAAACCAGAATATCATGCTGGTTTTCAGAAAATTCAAATCCACATCCAGACAGGCGTGCACGCAACCGGCACTCAGGCCCGATATCAATCCCAGTGCCAGAAAACGCCGCGATTCGGATAAAGACCGGCTCAAATTCTTTTTTATCTGCATGATAACCACGGTTCCCAACCATAACAGAGCGGCCAAGCCGGCCAGCCCGGTCTCCGCGCAACGATGGAGCAGGATGTTATGAGCAAAGCGGACGTAATATCCCCCTTCCGCCTGGTATTCCGGAAAGAGGGAACCGAATACTCCCGGCCCCACCCCGGTTATGGGATGGTCCCATATCATCCGCAGCGTACTCCCCCAGTTCACTACCCGGGCGCCCAGATCTGATAACAATCCATGCGGAGTACGTATCATGATCATGGTAGCCAAGCCGGCTAAAAACAGAAATCCGCCGGCCAGCAGGATATACCCGACTAACCGGGATGATATTTTTTCTTCAAAATATTTTTTAACTAAAATCATGTAAATAACGCTGCCCACTGCTGCGGTTATCCAGCCACCCACGGATCCGGTGGCATACAGACCCATAACCAGAACCGCCAGGCCTATTCCCCGGATCCAGATCGACCAGCGTTTTCCGGCAATGTGTATCAGGGAGAAACTCACTGGTAATATCATGGCTAAAAATCCGGAAAGTATGTTGGGATAGGTGAAAAGCGAAAAGGCCCGGCGCGAGGCTAAACGACTGGCCATTTCCCGTTCCATAAGACCGTGCGGCGGTTTGTGACCGAATAAATGCTGAAAGGTTTCCGCCAAGCCGTGGATATGCTGATAAACCGCGTAAAAAGCCAGTAATAAACCTACTATTACCAAACCGGACATGGCAGTCCGAACACTTCGCGGGTTACGCGCCAGCCCTATAGTGGTTATAAACAGCAGCAATAAAGCCAGTTCCTGAGCACAAGGATTGATGCTGACTGCCGGATCTTGGGACCAAACCAAGGCCAGGCCAAAGGCCGCCATTAGAGAAATTAAAGGCGGACCGCAGGAGAGTGCATCGAATTGTCCGGAATCCCGAATGAAAATTATCCAGGCAGCCGCGGCCAGCAAACAGGACCCTAAAATAAAAAAAGATACGGCCTTCCCCTGAAACTGGGGGGGTATTAAAAGTATAAGCCCGATAAAAGCGGTTAGAACCCAAAAAGTATTACGGCTTTTCCATCGGGGATACTGTATTGCCACAACCGAATTTTTCATTCATTTGAAGCGGAAAGAAGTTTTTCAGCGGCTCTTAATGCTAGCAGGTAGGAATCAGAACCAAATCCCATAATCCGGCCGGCCGCTACGCCGGCCACATATGAGTGATGTCTGAAATCCTCGCGCGCATGCACATTGGTGAGATGCACTTCGATCGCCGGCAGGCCGACCGCCCGGAGAGCATCTGGTATAGCGACTGAAGTATGCGTATAACCGGCAGGATTTAGAATGATTACTTCCGCCCAGTTACGGGCCTTTTGTATGGTCTCGACAATCTCGCCTTCGTGGTTGGTTTGCACAATTTGCAGTTCCAGGTCCAGTTCCTTAGCCAACTTTTCCAAATCCTGATCCAGTTCCTCGAGCTTAAACGAGCCGTATATTTCCGGCTCGCGAATTCCCAGTAAATTCAGATTGGGACCATGAATAATCAGCACCCGTTTCATATTCGGTCTCCCTTTCTTTTTCACCACAGGTAGTCCATGGGATCAACCACCCGGCCGTTTTTCCATATAGTGTAATGCAAATGCGGTCCGGTAACTCTACCGGTTGACCCTGAACGCGCAATCAGCTGGCCACGCCTAACTTTCCGGCCTTTGCGAACATTAATTTTACTTAAATGGCCGTACATGGTCATGTAGCCGTTATGATGATCGATTTTAATGTACTTGCCGATCGCACCACCCCATCCCGCTGTAACTACTGTACCAGCGGCCGAGGCGCCTACCCAGGTTCTCATGGGGCACGCAATATCTATGCCGTTATGAAATTTCGAAAATCCCAAAACCGGATGAATACGATTACCGACAAACGAGGTATAACGACCGCATAGAGGCGATCTGAATAAAGCCCGCTTGGAATACAGTTGACGCATGCTGGCGTCGAGGTAACGGGGTTTGGCGCCCGAAATAAAGAGCCACATTCCCGGAATAACGCCCCACTCGCGGTTTATATGGTTGGCGGCCAGAATAACACTCGCTTCTACCGCGTAATCCAACGCAATGCCTGAAAGCGTTTCGCCGGATTTAACCATATGCAGAGAACCTCCCCGTGAAGGCAGTAAAATACGCTGACGGGTATAACATACAATTTTTTCCATATGGGGATTACAACCCACAATCGTATCCACGGTATATCCCTGTTTTTTGCCGATTTTCCAGAAATTATCTCCTGATTTAATAATATATTCCCGCAGCGTCACATAATCAGTATTGATAAACCTTTGGTAATCTCTAAAACGCCGGCTGGATAAAGTAATCTCCGGATGAGAAACCCGCAGACTCTCTTCTAATTTGTCAAGAAAATGCGCCAGGTTAGGCCGCAGATTAAAACCATGGCCGGAAAAGGCCTCCAGGCGTTCCGGGGCAAAAAAATGGCGTACGGGGGGAACATGTGATATTTTTTCGGCTGGAATGGGAATATTCATTTTAGACTGCAAAACACTATAACTGGCAAACACCACACTTATCGCCAGCACACCCAAAATACATGAAATAGGCAAAACCACGGGCCAGGACCGACTCTTTAAAAAGGCCGTTATTTTATGAAAACAAGAGATAAAACGCTCAGTATTCTTCATAAACAAGGATATTAGCATGGAAACGAGAGGCAGTCCAGGGGAAATTCATTATCGTAATAATACAATTTTACCATGCTTTTCCTCGCGGCCGGATTTAATCACGTAAATATACACCCCCGAGGCCACTCGGGTTCCCCGGCGGTTTCTGAGATCCCAGGCCGCGCTATCGCCCAAGTCATCTTTCCGGATAATCCTTACCAGTTTACCCGTTAAAGTATAAAGCCGGATGACGGCCGTTCCGGGCAGGTATTTAAAAGTGACCAAGGACTTGGCTTTATCATCCACCCGAAAGGGATTGGGATAAACCACTACCAAATCCAGGCCGCTATAGACAGTACGTGAGGGGGTAATGGTTAACGTAGGCGTGATGGTTGCGGAAGGGGTAATCGTCGCCGTCGCAGTAGAACTACAGACCGGTGAAAAAGTTGAGGTCAATGTAATGGTCGGCGTAGCCGTCGGAGTAATGGTCGGAGTAGCCGTGAAAGTAGGTGTAGAGGGAAACGTCGGCGTACCGGTTCGGGTAGGCGTATGCTCCGGTGTCATGGTTAGGGTGGGCGTCAGCCATAAATACTCGTAAAGCCTATGGTCCTCAGAGGCCGCAAAAATGGAATTAAGACCTTCGGACTGGCGGCCTCTTCCCACGCCCAGACCGCGCATACTGCTGGTGGAAGCCTGGCCTATACTGACCTCGCTCCATCCCGTACCATTCCAGGTATATTCATAAGTATGGCCGTTGCTGCAGCTGGCATAAACCCGCTTAACGCCGTCATTGCGGCCGTCGCCAATGGACAGGCCACGGATGGGTTTTTCATTGCCCGCTGCTTGCCCCATGTCAGTCCGGCTCCATGAGCCGGTCCAAGTAAATTCGTAAACCCGGCCGTCATCATGTCCGGCAAAAACAGAGTTCTGCGGGCTGACGGAACCACCGGCGCCGACTACCACACAGTGATAATCATCACCGCCATTGTCGACCTCGGTTCTGTTCCAGGAAGACGCTTCATAAGTATATTCATAAACCCAGTTATCAAGAGATGCGGCGTAAACCCGGTAAGTGCTGTCATTACGTCCGATGCCCACTTCGACGTCCTTGATATCATCATTGGGGGGCGTGCCAATATCCACCAAATCATAGTTGAAGCCGTTCCAGTGGTATTCATAAATATGTTTGTCGGAATTAGCGCCATAGATGCGGAAACCCCCGGATTCTCCGCGGCCGAACCCGACCGTGCAGCGAAAAAAACCATCACCAGCATCAGTACCGATAAGTCTTTGCCATGCGCTGCCGTTGTAGTAATACTCATAGATCTGGCCGTTCCAGCAGCTCCCGTATACCCGCATTTTATCGTCATTGCGGCCCTTGCCAACGCTTACCCCGATCAGCTTATCTACAACCGAAGCGCCGACAGTATTGCCCTCCCAGTCTGTCCCATTCCACCAGTATTCATATAGATACCCGTCATGATTGGCAGCATAAACATAAATAGTACTGCTTCCCTCCCGTCCGGCAGTGACAGTTACATCCCGGAACCAGTCGGTACTGTTTCCCACCTGATTGATCTGCCATTCTCCCCAGGCCGGCAGGGAAAATGCAAAAAACCAGAGAAACCATATAGACCATCGCAATTTTAAAAATTTCATGCCAAAACCTCTTCATGAAATTTTATCTTTCTCCTGATACTAATTTTAACATAAATTATACCGCTTTCCAACCTGCTTTCCTCACCTGCCGTCAAGAGACCACCAATCTGCCAAACCCGGCTCAGAGAGTAAATTTCTCCCCTAAATAAATCTCCCGGGCTTTTTGGCTGGTAGCGAGCTCCTGGGCTGATCCGGAAAGCAGTATCCGTCCCTCATAGAGGATATAAGCCCGGTCGGTAATGGACAGGGTTTCGCGGACATTATGATCCGTCAGCATAATTCCGATGCCCCGCTGTTTAAGCTGTTGGATAATTTTTTGGATCTCCAGAACCGCGATGGGATCCACACCCACAAAGGGTTCATCCAGTAAAATGAAGGCCGGATCAATTACCAGGGCGCGGGTAATCTCCAAACGGCGGCGTTCTCCGCCGGAAAGCGTATAGGCCTTCTGATGCCGCAGATGGGAAATGCTGAGTTCCTCCAGCAGTTTATTCAGACGCTTCTCTTGTTCTACGCGGGACAGCTTGAGGGTTTCCAGCACAGCCAGGAGGTTCTCCTCCACCGTGAGTTTCCGAAATACGGAAGATTCCTGGGAAAGGTAGGATATACCCATGCGGGCGCGGCGATACATAGGCATGGTGGTAATATCCCGGGACCGGCCGTTATCCTCCAACCTGATCATTCCGGCATCCGGCTTAATGAGTCCCACCACCATGTAAAAGGTCGTGGTTTTACCGGCCCCGTTAGGTCCCAGGAGGCCTACTATTTCCCCTCGCTTGACTTCCACGTCGACCTGGTCCACCACGCGTTTCCGATGGTAGATCTTGATTAATTTATGCGTTGAGAGAGTGGCCTGCGTCATACTTATCTCCTGTTTTCAGAATAAGCATTGTCATTTCGACCAAAGGGAGAAATCTTCTACACCAAGTACATAGTATTACCCAGGTAAAGATTTCTCGCTGCGCTCGAAATGGCACATCATTTTTCTTTCATACCTTTCTTTTCTTTCTCCCCGGAAGAAATGAAAACCGCCCGGGCCGATCCTTGTACTTCGTATTTCTGCTGCTTCACATGCAAAGTAATGGTTTTTCCGGTAAGCTTGTCCGGCCCGCGTAAAACCTCGGGCAGGGATTTTTTTTGCCCGGGATCCTGGGTTAGAACCAACACTTGCCGTTCATGATCGTAGGTCATTTTCCCGGCCGTGGCCGTAATATTAAGATAATGAACCACCACCTTTTCCCGGGCCTCGGCCGTACCGCTTTCCGCGTTCCATTCCATGCTCCGGCTGTAAATCCGCAGCTGATTTCCCCGCTCATCCCGTGTCTGCAAGCTGACCTTTTTACGAATGGTGGCCCGGGAAAGATCTTTAAAGTATTTAAGTTCGCGGGCCGTAACCGTAACATCCCGCATATAATCCACCAAGCGTATTCCCTGGCGCGCCCAAGCCAGGCCGTCATCCGATCTAACTTCCAGGTAAGGAGTAAAAAGCCAGGCGTCATCCTGATTAACCCTGACTTTCCCGCGAAATACCGCCACCCGGCCCTGCCCCCGGTAATGCATAGTATCCGAGGTAATGTTGACCGGCTGGTCCCCGCTGGGAGTCTCCAGACGTTTATCCGGAGCTTTTACCCCGGAGGAGGATTTTAAGGCCGGAGTCTCCTTTTGTACCTCAGAGACTGTTGGCTTTAAGGCCGGACCGGTCCAGACCCCTCTCCAGGGTGCGCAGCCTCCAACCAAACCCAAGAGGATAATAACCCCGGCTGAAATCAAAACCTTCGTATTTTGGCTTGGCATACTCATTTTCCGGCCGGCACTCCCAAATCCCGGACTGAACGGACCTTGATTTTAACCTCCGCGAGGATCTTGATGTTTTTCAATTCTCTGTCCGCTTCCAGTCCAATGCCGGTCAAGATGTCCTGCGCGCGTTCAACTGTAACCGGTAAATCAGTTTTAATCAACCCCGCTTTTTGATCCCAATCCAGCCGTTCCGTTCTAAGTGTCGTTCCTTCCTCGGATACCATAACTACATTCTCCTCGGCGCGTATATCCTTGCTATCGGTTCTTAAAAAACCATGACAAGCGGTCAAAGTTGAGACCACGCGGCCCTTTTGCCAATAAATAACCTTGATATCCCGGGCGCGGGCCGCGTGTTTCTTCTCATAAATTTGGGCGGTCTGGGATTCAAATTCCCACTCGGTTTCCCCGGCCCGCGTGGAAACCATGCGGAAACCTTCGAAAAAAAAGGTCGGAGCTTCTTCACCCTGCATTACCGGAGCCAGTCGAACCGGCGGCGGTTCCCGGGTACAGGCGCCTAAAGCTAAAAGCATCACTACTCCCCAGAGCCGGTGCAATTTCAACATGTTTTACTTCTCATTCCCCGGCCGGCTCTTCCAGCGCGAATGAAACCAGACCCATTGTTCCGGAAAACGACGGACGTATTTCTCTATCTGCTGATTGCAAAGCCGGGCTCCTTCCAGCAAATCGCTTTCTTCATTACCTGTTTTCGGAAGTGAAATCGCGGGTTCAACATAAATCCGGTTTCGGCCGGAAGCCTGGCGTGCAATAAATATCGGGACTACCGCTGCCCCGGTTTTTCTCGCCAAACGCAGCATCCCGACCGGAGTCTTTGCCATCCGCCCGAAAAAAGGCGCCCAGCGTGAATCCACAGACGTATCCTGATCATTCAAGACACCCAGCAGCATACCCGAGCGTAAACAACGAATTATTTCGCGGGTAATATTCCCCCGCTTGATTACTACCACGCCCCGCTTTTCGCGAAATCGGTTCAGCATTGCGTCCAGGCGGGAATCATAAAGCCGCTGGGCTACCACGGCTGAGGGCCATCCCTGTTGGTTGGTGAAGATGGGGAGGATTTCCCAATTTCCCAGATGAGCTGTCAGGCAGACCACACCTTGCCCCCGGTTATAGGCGGCTTCCATATGCTCGCGTCCCTCCGCCCCTTCCACCAGGCGGATGATTTGTTCCGTAGTATAGGAGTTCATCTTCATAAACTCCAGAGCATTGCGGCCGACGGAAATAAAAACCCGGCGGATCAAGACAGTCTTTTCCGGCCCGGTCATATCCGGAAAAACCAGGCCGAGATTCCGGACGGCTTTTTCCCGTTCCCGGGGAACCCAGGCATAAAAACCTGCTCCCAACAAACCACCCAGAGAAAGCGCGATGCGGTATGGCAGCCATCGAACCAGGAATTTCAAGCCCTTTAGCGTTATATAGATTAAAGTATTTTTAATCCGTTGCATTGGTGCGTCCGAGAACTCGGGCTTTCACCTGGGACCAGGTACCTTGGGCGCGAAGGATTTGTTCCACAACTTCCCGAACCGCACCCTGGCCTCCGCTGGCGCGGGTTATATAATGCGCGGCCTGCTTTACTTCCCTAACGGCGTTCTTTACGGCAATAAATAAACCGGCATACTCACAAACCGGAAGGTCGGGCAGATCGTCTCCCATGTACGCGGCAGCGGTATACGGTACGCCGGCCCGGCGGCAGAGCTCTTTAAAAGCCGGAACTTTATGCTTCCTTCCCTGCATAACCAGTTCGACACCGCAGGCCTTGGCACGCAGGTCCACCACCCGGCTTTGACGTCCTGAAAGAAAAGCCGTTTGCAGACCTCCCAACCGGGCCAGGACCAAACCCAGGCCGTCCTGAACCGAGAATTGCTTGCTTTCCCCGCCCCGGGCATCGAGTATGATGTCTCCCTTGGTTAGCACACCGTCCACATCGCAAACTAAAAAACGTATACCCTTTAAACGGGCCGCCCCCTGGGAAGATTTCCGCATCAAACCACCCCGGCATCCAGCAGATCCAGAAAATGCAGAATTCCTCTGAGATGCTTTTTGTTATCCACTATCAGAAGAACAAAAATACGGTTATCCTGCATGACCCGGACCGCTTTAATCGCCAACTCATCTTCACGTAAAACAATAGGATTACTGGTCATGACCTTCCGGATGATTAATGGGGCGATCATCTTCCCGCGCTCCAGCAAGCGGCGTAAATCCCCGTCCGTAAAAATCCCGGCCAATCGTCCCTGGTCATTCACTACGCCCACGCAGCCAAAGCGCTTGCGCGTCATTTCATGAATCGCATTCTCCAGCGTGGAATTTACCCGGACCCGCGGAATAGCTGAGCCCTTATGCATGATATCCTTGATTTTTATTAAGCGCTTGCCCAGATCACCGCCGGGATGCAGGTGGGAAAAATCCTCAGGTTTAAATTGACGCCGGTTCATCAAGGCTACTGCCAGGGCATCGCCCATGGCGAGTACCACAGTAGTGCTGGCCGTAGGCGCCAAACCAAGCGGGCAGGCCTCCTCTTTCACGCCTACGTTCAACACCACATCGGCATGGGCCGCCAAGACGCTGGAAAGGTCGCCCGTCAGGGCCACCAAATCAACCCCCAGACGTTTCATCTGGGGCAGCAGCCTGACGAGTTCTTCCGTCTTTCCGGAATTAGAAATGGCCAGCACGATATCTTCGTGTACCAGCATACCGAGATCTCCGTGGAGCGCTTCGGCAGCATGAAGAAAAATAGCCGGAGTCCCCGTGGAAGCCAGCGTAGCGGCAATTTTCTGGCCAATCACTCCGGATTTGCCTAAACCGGTAACTACCACCCGGCCCGGGCAGGCATAAATCAGCTCCACTGCCCTTTCAAACTCCGGGCCGATTTGCCGGATTAAGGCATTAATGGCCCGGGCTTCAATGCCAAGTACGCGCCGGGCGTCCTTAATAATTGGGGAAAGGGAGCGTCGCGTAGACATTACTCAACATATAATATGCGGGCGCAATTATCACAGCAGAGTAATTCACGATATTTCTGCAATTCTATCACAGCCTGGGGCCGGATCGCCATGCGGCATCCGTCGCAAACATCATTCTCAATCTTAACCACGGCCCGGCCGCCTTTGGCATCCCGCAAACGGCAATAACGTTCCAAATAAACCGGTTTAACCTCTTGGGATGAGCTTTTCCATTGCGTCTGCAAATCCTCTATTTCTTTTTCCCAGCGGCTGATCTCCCTCTGTATCTCATCCTTTAACGCCGCGCCTCTTTGCTCTTCTTCGGCCAGCGCTTTTTCAGCCTGAGCAATCCCGGCCAGCAAATCATCCTCCGCCATCATCATTTCCAGCGCCCGCTCCTCTAAAAGACTGTTCTCCTGCTTATGTTGTTTGATTTCAGAAGCGAGCGCATTGTAAGCCTCGTTGGTTTTTACCTCAAACAACTGACCACCCAGCTTCTGGATAAGCGCTTGTTTTTCCTTAAAGGAGAGTTCAACGCCATGGCGCTCCTTTCTTAGCTGCTCCAATTCCCGCTTCCGGCCGTCCAGGACATCCCTCTGTTCCCGTAGTCTTTCATCTTCCGCTTCAATTTTGCCCTTTAAATTCTTCATCTGGTTACGCCGGTAATTAATCTTTTCATCCTGCTCCTGCAAGTGAACCAGGATACCAAGCTGAACTTTTACTATCTGGGCGTTCTCTGTCAAAGGCTGATCCACGCCACGGCCTCCCGTTTAAATACTGTTCCCCTGCTCTGAATTTCGCCGGCGGCGAAATTCATGGTGGGCGGAAAAGGACTCGAACCTTCGACTTCCACCATGTGAAGATGGCACTCTAACCAACTGAGTTATCCGCCCGTTTTTATCAAGGTGTGATAATACAATATGGAAATTCACCCCGTCAAGGGGAAAAAGCAGGTAAGCGCAACCTGTCACTCACGGTACTAAAATCGGATTGTGTTAAAGTAAGCGTTGAGAATAGAAAATCGAAAATTGACCGCATTTGAATATTATTATCATCTTTAAGGTTCAAATGCTTCGTAACTTATCAGTCATGTTAGTACCATAACTAATAAGTTACAGGTAAGCCCTTGACCTTTATATCAATATTATTTAAACTGATGCATAGACCCCGATTGGCCAGAGTTTAAGGAGAGGAGAAGCAGGTTGTTTCCCGCACAAGGATTTCATGTCCACTTTTAAACTATCGCGGCTGATATTATTTATAGTTTTCTCTTTTGTGGTCCTCGCCGCGGGTTATGGCTTGTTTTATTATTACAGTTATCTATGCAAGCTGAAACGAATCGATTTCCTGGAACAAACTCAAGCTCTCACTGCCAAAGTAAGCGCCAAGGTGCAAACCGCCTGGGATAAAAGCCTGGAAAATACCATTACGCATGCCCGGCGCCTGGTATCCGGATCTCCGGAACAGATCTCCAAAGCCCTTAAAATAATTGAAGCCTCCCAAAATGACATCCAACGGGCTTTTTATATTGATAATAAAATAATTTATCTGCCCCAATGGAGAAAATTCCGGATTTCCAAAGCGCGCGAAGAATTGGATCTTGGTATATCTGAAAATCCGGAGTTCAAACGCGCCGAATTTTTCGAGTACCAGTATAATTTCTACCAGGAAGCCGTTAAAATCTATGAAAAATTCTGGTTAAGCAATCCCGATGATTTCCAGGCCGCCAACGCCCTGGCCCGATGCTGGTATAAAAGCGGCGACTTTGATCGCGCGGAAAAAATCTACCGCCAAATCCATTTACAAAATCCATCAATCCAGAGACCCGGAGACGTCCCCCTGGCCGTTACCGCAGCTTTTCAACTCTTGAACATCTATCAATCCCAGCAAAACCAGGAACAAATCAAAGAATTCGGCTATCAGCTGTATCGCGATCTGCTGGACGAAAAATGGGAATTATCCCAGGTCAAAACGGACTTTTTTAAACTCAAGACAGAATCCGTTTTAAACCAATATATGGAGGATGAAAATTTCGCCCATAAGTTCGATCGTTTGCTGGCTCGGGGAAAAAGCCTGAAAAAAATCAAAGATTACGTACGTTTTATTTCGAGCCGGGTTATCCCGCTTATCGAAAGCAGTTACATCCATGACTACCGCATTTTCTTTTTAGCTTCTAAAACCGCTTTTCTGCTGATTATTCCGCACGGAGAGGGATATATCGTTCTGGATATTAATTATGTCCAATTCGTACAAAATAATCTGATCGGTTTAATTAAAACCTTGGCGAAAGACCACGGCCTCGGGATCAAACTCTCTGCCGGCGGCGTAGTTCATAACTTCCCGGAAGTCTCCCCCGGCCACAAAACCGTCTTTTCCATCTCCAAAAATTTCCCGGACCTTAAATTGGAACTTACCCTGCCCGATGCTTCCGCCGCAGACATGAACTCTTATCTCTTTAAACTCCGCAACGTTTTTTTTGCCGGTTATGGAATATTTGTCGTGGTGCTCGGGTTTTTATTCTTCCTGCTCATCAAGCAGATCCAGTTGGCCGAACTCAAGTCCGATTTCGTATCCCATGTTTCCCACGAGCTTAAAACCCCCTTAACCTCGCTCCGCATGTTTTCGGAAATGCTTAACCGGCCGCTCCGCCTTCCGGTCCATAAACGCCGGCAGTATTACGAAATTATGAATAAAGAATCCATCCGGCTTTCACGGCTGATTGAAAATCTAATGGACATTTCAAGAATCGAGAAAAAAAAGACCCTGTTTTACTTTAAAACCGAAAATCTCAACACCCTGCTGAAAACCGCCTCGGAAATATTCCTAAATTCTATTGAAAAAAACCAACATCCTTTACGGCTGGAGCTTCACAGCAATGTGGAGATAGACATGGATAAGGATGCCATCCTGCAAATGATATTAAACATCCTGGATAATTCCAAAAAATTCTCCCGCGAAGGAGATGCCATTTATTTAAAAAGCCTGGTCCAGGAAAACCAGGTGGTTATTATTATCCGGGATCAAGGCATCGGGATGTCAAAATCCGAAATCCGCAAGGTATTCAAAAAATTCTACCAAGTAAAAAAATCCTATGAGGACAAATTCAAAGGGGTAGGGCTGGGTCTGGCGATTGTAAAAAACATTGTCAGAGCCCACCATGGAAGCATTATTCTGGAAAGTGAAAAAGGCCGCGGAACCACAACGAGAATATTTTTACCCCTGAAGCGGACCTGATTTCGTATAATGATTTGGGAAACGCGGTTAAAATCTAAACTTTAAAGGAGCGCAGTATGCCGAACATCTTGATTATTGAGGACGAAACATCCATCTTACTTGGATTGGAAGACGCC
The DNA here is from genome assembly GCA_030591525.1 of candidate division FCPU426 bacterium. Taxonomy (GTDB): domain Bacteria; phylum Oederibacteriota; class JAAXVQ01; order JAAXVQ01; family JAUVAV01; genus JAUVAV01. Next base: position 19,644 of record JAUVAV010000038.1, read on the forward strand.
CTGACGGCCGAAGGTTATGATATTTTTTCCGCCCGGGATGGAGAACAGGGGTTGAAGTTTGCTCTTCAGGAAAAATTAGATCTGGTGATATTGGATATCATGCTCCCTAAAATGAGTGGTTTCGAGGTTTTAAAACAGATACGCCAAAAAGATAAAACTCTTCCAATTATTATACTCACTGCCAAGGGACAAGAAATAGACAAGGTGAAGGGTTTTGAATTGGGCGCTGATGACTATGTGACCAAACCGTTTGGTGTAAAAGAACTGATCGCCAGAACCAGAGCGGTCTTAAAGCGTTCCCATAGAGTTTCGTTTGCCCTGGCTAACTATCTCCTGGAAGGAATTCATTTTGATTTTAAAGCCTGGCGGGCGGTTAAAAACGGTAAAACCCTGGATTTTTCAGTACGGGAATTGGAACTGCTGAATTTTTTAATTACCCGCAAGGGCGAAGTAGTCTCACGCAGCCATATCCTGGAAACTATTTGGGGATACGATTTGGATAATGCCCCGACTACGCGGACCATTGATAATTATATCGTAAAACTCCGGCATAAAATCGAAAAATATCCCGGCAAACCCCGGCATATCTTCACGGTACACGGCAAAGGTTACCGTTTTGAGGAATAAGCAGCTACCGTAGTCAGCCTGTAAATATTCAATCCCCCCCCCCTCTGAAGAGCGGAAAGAACAAATTCCCCTCCCTTGATGGGAGGGGATTAAGGGGAGGGTGTAAAAAGCCTTTAAAAACACCCCCACCTAACCTCCCCCCTCAAGGGGGAGGAATTCATTTTAACTTTCCGCAACAGGAACTAGTTAATAATCCCTGCCTTTCTTTACAAAACCATGACTTTTTTTTTACAACTCCCTGAAGCATCCCCTTCCGATTAGTTATAAATTAATTTTAGAGACAAATTCATGAACGTCCCGGGCCTGCTTATCCCCTAGCAAGCCGGGGCTGAAATTCGGGGGGCAAATTTAAATTCCACAAAGGAAGGAAGGGATGAGGATGATGCCGGGTAAATTCAGCTTTTTATGTTCTAAATATGTAAAAGTTTTCCCATTGCTTTTAGCCTTTCTAATGACGGTTTCGAACATCGGCTGGGCCGCGAATAAATTAATAATTATAGCGCCAGGGGAAACATTCACTCATGGCAGCGGTTTTAGTGGTTCAGCAAATGACCAGGTAGGCGGTATTCCCTTTAATCTGGCAATTGCCTCTATAGATGATACCAGTAATAATTATATTAATACCTATGCTTTGGCCGATTATTCGGCTGATACCACAGCCTCGTTTAATCCCCTTTCCCACACTCAGTATTTAAACATGACAAATTCCGGCGTAATAAACAGCAGCTATTCACCCTTTGTCACTACGCTGACCCCAGGCGCTACCGGAGATTATATAGTATCCACAAGCACCACCAATCCTCCGGGTATTGCCGCCGGACAAAAGACGATCCATGTATTCCGCATGACTCAATTCGCGTTTACTTTGCCCGGAACCTGGAATGTTGGGGATGTTTATTATGTTACTGTCACGGCACAAGACAATATGGGCGCTACGGTTGTGCCCTTTAATGGATCTGTTTCTTTCCGCTCTCCCAACGGCGGCGTGGACGGCGCCAGCACCGGGCTGCTGGATACGGTTAGCTTTACGAACGGCGTGGCCTATCCCCGGATTCAGTTGTATTACGCCGGGAGCGGCATATATCTTGAAGCCTATAATTGCAGCCCTGATCCCGGGACTATCACTACCAGCACCTCCGCTACCTTTACCGTGAATGCCGGCTCAGCCACGAAATTAATTATCCTGGGACCGGGCCAGACTCCGCGCGAGGGCGCTGCCAGCGGCGACGGGCGTTATGGAACCGTTGCCCCACAGACCGCGGGTGTGCCTTTCAGCGTATCAGTATATGCCACGGATGATTACTGGAACCGGGTCTCTTCCAGCGCATCGGTTAATCTGAGCGCTACAGACCTGGGAGGAGGAGGCTCGATTAACAGCCCCCAAAGTATGAGCAGCGGAGTTGCCCAGTTTAACGTGGATCTTCGCCGGGTGTTGGCAGGTTCCCAAACCCTGACCGCTACCAGCGGAGGTTTTG
>JAUVAV010000062.1 GCA_030591525.1 candidate division FCPU426 bacterium
AGCGTCCCGGAACCGGGCAGAAGACCTATGCCTCCGAACATAAAAACCGGATGCTCGGGGCCAAGGCTGGCGGCGGCCAGGAGGCGGGCGCCCAAAATCAGTTGGGGATTGATTATATCCAGGCTTTGATAGGCCTGGGAATCAAGCTGGAGTAAACTGTAGGTTTCATGGGCTCCCAGAAACCGGTCGGCCTGAACCAGGGAAAGATTATGGCGCATCCCCGCCGCGGGTTCAAAATTACACCAGGAAGTGCTGTCATGTACCAACGAAAGCCGCAAGCTTGCCACCCGGCGGGAAATAACTTCTTCTTCATACTCGCGGCGGAGATTACGCAGGGCGATTTCCAGTTCCATCCGGTCGAAGGTGGAAAAGGGCTTCCGGAATTCCACGGCACCTCCGATCTCTTCGTCGTTAAATTGGTCAATCAGGGTGCCGGTTTCCAGATCAAGCAACCGGTAAAAATTTTGTCGATACTGTCCGGTAAAAGCGACGGCGACCGGATAGGTTAAATTGGAATAACTAAGCAGGGTCCGGGCTTGATATCCGGGAATAAAATCGGTAGTTATACTTAACAGGTGGTTTCCCAAATAATCGCTGGCCGTAAAATATCCTCCTCCCACCAGTCCTTGAGAGCTGTCATATCCCGCCAGGAGAAATATTAAATCCGGTGAAAAACGGAAGGAGTAAGGCCGGGAGGCCAGAATCACGTTTTCCCGGGCGTCCGGTCCCGGTTGGTTTTGAACTTCAGAGGTCTGGCCGGGTTCCGGTGCTGCCGGTTTTTCGGAATCAGGCATTACGATTTTTTCTGCATTTTTAGCGGCTGGGAAGGAGGTCAGGTATATTTTTCGGTTTCCGGCCTCGTAGACCACAAATGCCATTTGTTTTCCATCCGGAGAAAGGGCGGGTTGGAAAGCTCCACTGACAAGGTCAGTAATTTGATGAATGGCGCCGGTGGCCAACTCAAGCCGAAAAAGATTAAAGATACCATTGGGATCGCCGGAATAATAAATGCTATCTCCATCCGGAGAAAAAACCGGAGATCGGTGCGAAGATGAATCCTGGCTCAACAAAACGGTTTTCCTGGGTTCCGGGCCCAAAAGATTCCAGCCTAATTGCCAGAAGTTCCCCCGTTCGGTGCTGTATAACAGGGCTTGGCCGTCCGGCGCCCAGGCCGGGGTATCATCGGCCCAGCGATCCGAGGTAATTTGTGAAAGTTTACAGGTATGCACGTTCCAGGAGTAAATATCCGAAATTCCATTGTTAACGCCGACCAGGGCAATGTGTCGGCCGTCCGGGGACCAAGCGGGCGAATAAAAATCATCCACGGGGAGATCATTAAGCGCCAGCGAATGGTTGGTTAGGTTTAAGATATAAAGGTGCGGCCGGCCCTCTTCCCGGGCCGCGAAAACTATTTTTTTTCCGTCCGGAGACCAGCTGAGGGGGCGCCCGTGACGGGAAAAGAACTCGAAATTGCGCCGGGTTATGGCTCGCGGCTTCCCGGTACTTCCCTTTTCTTTCAAATAAATGCGCGTGATCCGATCCTGATCCGAGATAAAAGCCAGCCAGCGACCGTCCGGAGACCAGACCGGTCCGGAGGAGTCGGTTAAACGGCCGGCACGAGTGGTATTTAAAGAGCGCCCGAGAGTCGCAGCGGTCTGGCGTTTATCAGCCTGAACCCAGTATTTTTGGCGTACCCAGTAAAGGAATTCCCGGTTAAAATCCTGAAGTCCCAAGCCGATGGTTTCCCGCAGGATTTGAGAGATGGAAAACCCGATCTTGAATTTTTTGAAAATTGCGGCCAGTTTTTCCTCGCCGAAGCGGTCAGCCAGATACTGGACCGCCAGTTGGGATTGCTTGTAGGCCAGGTAAACGTCATCCAGATGGTTAAAACCCTCCATACTGGTCAAGGGCAGGAGCCGGTCGTAAAGTACAGCGTCGCGCACTACCATATCGGCATAACTGTCCCAGTTTTGGGCGGCGTATTCCGCCAGGCCTTCCATAATCCATAAGGGGATCAGGTAGCCCTTGTATACCCGGAAGGAACGCAGGCCCTCGCCATAGAGAATATTAAATTGCAGAGCGTGAAGAAATTCATGCAAGATAACCTCCCGGAGCGCACGGGGCGAAGGAGGAGCCGGCAGGGCGATACGGTTTTTAAAAGCTTCGGTAAAACCTCCGGTTCCTACGCCGATGATATGGGGGAGAATATTGGTTTGCTGGAAATCAATCTGGTTGCGGTAGATAAATAGCGGGGTTTTTTTCTGGGGTTTGAAGCGGAGAAGACGAGTATTATGATCATAAGCGGTTTCGGCATGTTGACAGACTTCCCGCGCGAGTTCCTCTTCTTCCGGATAATAATAAATTTCAAAATGCTCGGTCTCAAAAACATGCCATTCCATATCATGAGTATGGAGCTTGTTTTTACCAAAACCTAAAGCCCGGGCCGGTCCCCCGCCCAGCAAGAGTATCAAGCCGGCGCCAATTAATATCCGAAAAAAAATGCTTGTCTGCATAAAAACTACCTGCCTCACAGAGGAGTTGAAAATACTATTCAGCCAGTTCGTTGCAAAGGCTTGGTTGCATTATTTTACAACATTTTCGCCCCGCTATCCGGTTTTTTTTATATTTCCTTTCCTAGGTGCTTGAGCAATTAATCGATTTTAATATAAAAGATTCCTCTCCCTCGATGGGAGAGGTTAGGTGAGGGTGTGATTTTAAAGGCTTTTATCACCCTCCCCTTCATCCCCTCCCGTCAAAAAGGGAGGGGAATACTTGAATTCCGGACTAATTTATTCAGGCTCCATAGGGATATGCCTCCCACGCGACGTAGGGGCGTTTAATTAAACGCCCCTACAACTGCCGGGATGTCCTGACCAACGGCTGACTAAGGCGCAGGCGTCGGGGTGATAGTATGTTTATTTTCAAGTTCTTGCAGAATACCAAGAGCCAGTTGGCGCCGGGAACCATGCAGGCGATTTATCCGGCTGTGAAGAAATTCAGCGGCCGGTGCGCCGACCTGAAGCATACCTTTTTTTACGCAGTATTTCAGGTAACTTCTCCGCGCAAAATCACTTGACGACGGATAGTTTTGATCCAGCGCTTTCCATACGGCTCGGGCTATACGCTTTCCCAGGCCGCGTTGAGAATGAAATCGCATAACGTCTTTAATTTCCTTGATGGTCATCCATCCCGTGCCGGAAAGGAAATACACGGCGTCTTCCAGGTATTCGACTTTAGGGCTTTCGAGGGAGTTGCGTGAGAGAATGGCATAACGCGACATGGCCCAAATACGATTGAAGGCTGAGCGAAAGTCATCCAATGTGTGTTCAGGAGCATAATAACGGATGGTATGTATTTTTTTTTCGCCATTATCCTTCCAGGCCAGGGTTATAGTGCCCCGGGCGGCATGGGTTCTTAAAAGCCGTCCGCGGTATTTTTTTTTCAAGGCAAATTCACGAATTTTACGCATACCTTCAAAACAGGACCAATATTCCTCCAGTGGAATACGTCCCGTGCGCCGTCCAAGATAATTACTGAACCATATTTTAACTTTAGAGCCGCGCTGTTCTATAATAATAGCGGTTTCATTTCTGCTTTTTCCACGGACGTCGTAGACTATCAGCCGCGAAAACTTGATGGGTCGGTTAACTTCTTCGCCGCTACCGGCAGTAAGTCGCTTATCTTTTTGCTCGGCCGGAGTAGAAGTCGGAAGAGGCATAGGGGTGGAGGAGGGGCTGGGAGAGAGAGTGGGCTGCTGGGGAGGATTTGAAAAAGCCGTAGCAGCCGCAACGAAGAGCAGAAGGCACAATACTAGCAATCCCTTCATACCTGTTGCGGCTGCTGTTGTTTAAGAAAAGCTTCAATGAATTTATCGAGTTCGCCATTCATGACCTTCTGAACATCACCGGCCTCGAAATTAGTACGATGATCTTTTATCAGGTTATAGGGATGAAAAACATAAGAACGAATTTGACTGCCGAAAGCAATGTCTTTCTTCTCGCCGTATAAAGCCTTGGTTTTTTCGGCTTTTTCTTCCTGGGAACGCACGTATAGTCTTGCTTTCAGGACTTTCATGGCATTGGCCCGGTTCTTAATTTGAGAGCGGTCCTCCTGGCATTGAACTACGATCCCGGTCGGTAGATGAGTAATGCGGACCGCTGACTCGGTTTTATTGACATGCTGTCCTCCGGCGCCGGAGGCCCGAAAAACATCGATTCGGAGATCATCACCTTTAATTTCTATAGCTACTTCATCTTCAATATCCGGTATGACATCCACCGAGGCAAAGGAGGTATGCCGGCGTTTATTGGCGTCAAAAGGAGAAATGCGCACCAGGCGGTGGACCCCCTTTTCAGAGCGCAGATATCCGAAAACGTAGTCCCCTTCCACTTCCAAAGTGACGGATTTGATGCCAGCCTCGTCTCCGGGCTGAAAATCGAGCAGGTTAAGCTTAAATCCTCTTATTTCCGCCCACCGAGAATACATGCGCATAAGCATTTGGGCCCAATCCTGGGATTCCGTGCCCCCGGCTCCCGGATGGATGGAAAGAATGGCGGAATCGCGGTCGTGCGGACCGGAGAGCATAAAACGGAACTCGAATTCTTCCACTTCCTGATTCAGCTTTTGCAATCCGGTTTCAAGATCCCGGGCCAGTTCTTGATCCGAATCCCCTGCTTCCTGCAGCAGCTCGGAAGCGGCCTCTAAGTCGGCTAATTCCCTCGTCAAACCGGTATGAAATTGGACATCTTTCCGGCAGCGGGACAGTTTGGTGTTTAATCCCCTGGCCTGCTCCTGATTATTCCAAATATCCGGCTGTGCCAGCTTTTGTTCCAGGGATTGAATTTGCTTCTGCTTGGCAGAGACGTCAAAGATACCCCCGCATTTTTTCTATTCGGGTGGACAGGTTTTTTATGGTTTCGTTATGCACAGTACGACTCCTTTATGTGTATTGGTTAGTTTTTGATTAAAAATTCCACCGGGAGTGGAGAAACCTGGAGGGTGAAAAGCAAAAACGGACACGTGGTTTCCCCGGAGGCCTTTTTTGGAGGAGCGATCACCCGGTATTTAACGACGACTTTATCCCGAAATTCCTGTATTTCATTTAAGTGAATTTCATACTCCCGGCCCGGCTGTTTTCCCAGGAAGATTGCTCCCAACATATGTTTGGTCCAATCCAACTCCGGCATGGATATGGAGTTGATACCTGCTTCCAGCCAAAGCGCTTTTAAATCTTCCGAATTATGCAGAATAAGATTCCGGGGCGAGGTGATACTGCAGCGTTCGCCGGTCCATTCCCCTTTTTGGCCGTAAGAAGGATCAGTCTCCCGTGTAGGGGTGCTTTCTACGGATGAATGGATTTCATCTGAAGAATCAATTGAATAGCCGATCGACTGATACAACCTGCGCTTTCTGGACATTAGTGCCGGAATAGGTAGTGGGTCGTCTTGATCGAAAATATGCGGTATATTTCTCTCCGGTTCAGCCCAGGCAGTTGGAATGGCGGCAGGAGATTTTACCTTGGCAGCCGCAGCGGGAGATGTCTGGGAAATACGCCGGCCTGGGGTAAGTTTGTTATTATTGAGAGGCGGGTAAAGCATTAGGGTCAGCAAGATCAGGGCAGCGGCGGAAATAGTTCCCCAGGCCCAGGGATTCCATAAGCGCCATTCGCGGTGTTGTGATCTTTCGCTCTTCAAACGGGCTCTCAGGCGGGGAAGAAAATCTTCCGGCATAGGGGGAGCCGGTACTCGCTGGATCAGGTTGATGGTATGGGATAAGGCTTTCAATTCCTTCCGGCATGCTTCGCAGGTCTTGAGATGTCTTTCAATTTGCGAGCGTTTTTTAAAGGGCAGCGGGAAATCAATAAACAGGGGAAGAAATTTCCGGCATACTTGGCAATTCATGATCTATCTCCTCAAAATGGGTTCAAGTGCAGTGCGAAGCATACGCCGGGCCCGGGAAAGCCGCGATTTGGCCGTTCCCAGCGGGATTTTGCATAGTTGCGCGATCTCTTCATAGGTATAACCTTGAATATCCCGTAAAACCATAACTTCTTTTTCCTCCGGCGGCAATTGATTAATGGCCTGATGAATAATTTCAGAGGTCTGGCCTTTTTCAACAGCTTCCATAGGACTGATGCGCTTATCTTCCAGGTCAATAGTAACCTGCTCGTCTTTCCCGGCTGGCGACATATGGATGGATTGATGCTGAAAGTATTTTTTGCGTTTTTGACCTCTTACCATGTTTTTCCAGAGATTAACGCAAATCCTGTGAAGCCAGGTTTTTAATTCTGAGCGTCCTTCGAAGCGGGCGATGGCGCGATAAGCCCGAATAAAAGTCATTTGTGCCAGATCATCCGTGTCGGCGCGGTTTCCGCCGCATAGATGATAAGACAGATTATAAATATAGGACGCGTGTTTTCCGACCAAGATATCAAATGCTTCCCCATCGCCCTTCCGGGCCGCTTGAATCAAATCAAATTCCGGTGTGTTTTTATCTAGCATTTAGACCCCATTCGCTCTTGGCGGTTCTGGAAAATAGTTTCATCGGGCGGACATGGAAGTTCGTCCCTACGATAAATTCAAAATACCTATGCCTTTGTAGGGGCAACCCCCCGTGGTTGCCCTTCCTGGTGATGCAATATCCCTGGGCAGGCACGGGGGCCTGCCCCTACGATAAATTCAAAATACCTGTGCATTTGTAGGGGCAACCCCCTGTGGTTGCCCTTTCCAATGTTATTATCATTTCTTCGGAGCGGAAGGCTTACTTTTCGGAGGTCCGGACTTACCGGAAGCAGTCCCGGATTTTGGCTCTTTAAAAACATCCCGTCCAAAATGCCAACGCAATATCCCACGAAAGGCTTTACGCGGAACTACTCCGGAAAAGAGGTCAATCTTCCATTTCTTGTTTTCCTTAACCATCCAGAGCAATCCCGGCATAGTA
>JAUVAV010000081.1 GCA_030591525.1 candidate division FCPU426 bacterium
ATGCAAAAAGCACTGATTACTGGCGCATCGTCCGGCATAGGATTGGCGATAGCGCAATTCTTAGCGGATAAAGGCTACCAGGTCTATGGTACAACCCGCTCACTGAGTAAAAGGGCAGGGGTGATCGCCCAGGCCCAGGCCAAATATGGCGAACGCCTGCAATTTCTGGAAATGGACGTTACCAATGAAAAATCGGTTAAGGAAGGTATTGATGACCTCATACGCCGGAAAGGAGGTCTGGATATCCTGATATGCAATGCAGGTGCCGGGATCTACGGCAGTATAGAAGAGATGCCAATGGAACTGGTTATCAAGCAGTTTGATACTAATGTTTTTGGATATCTGCGCGTACTTCAGGCTGTCATTCCCCATATGCGCCAACGGCGTTCCGGCCGCATCATTCTGGTCAGTTCCATGGCGGGAATCACGGCTATACCATATCAGACCCATTATTCCGCCAGTAAATATGCTATTGAATCCTTTACCGAAGGACTTCGCCAGGAGCTGAGAGGTTTTGGAATCAAAGTGGCAGCCGTGCGTCCCGGGGATATCCAAACCGATTTCAATGAAGTTACACTGAAACATATGCCAGAGGATTCGCCCTATAAGAAATGGAGCGAAAAATGCTGGGAAATAATCGACAAGAATATCCGGGTAGCGCCCCGGCCGGTTTTGGTGGCTAAAGTCGTGCACCGTATTCTGAAAAAACGTTGTCCCAAGGCCTATTATACGGCGGCTGATTTTCTAACTTCGCTGCTCCCGATACTTCTGCCTTTTATGAGTTCCGGAATGAAGGAAAAGGTTATCCGGCTCTTTTACGGAGTGGATTTTTTGAAATAGCCAAATGCTAAAATACCTGATTAGACGTTGCTTGCTTTCCCTGCCCATTCTTTTTGGTATTACGGTTATTACTTTTGGGATCATCCATTTAACGCCGGGCGGGTTTACCTCGGTACAGATGGATATGAATCCCAATATTTCTCCGGATTCCGTGGCACGCCTGCAAGAACTTTATGATCTGGATAAACCCTGGTACCAGCAGTACGTTCTCTGGGTCAGCCGCCTGGCGCGTCTGGATTTCGGGCGGTCATTTCTGGATCAGCGGCCCGTGATCGCTAAGCTCGGAGAGCGTCTGCCGGCCACCTTGCTGCTCAGCGGGCTTTCCATGTTCCTGATATTTTTATTAGCCATACCCCTCGGAGTTTATTCCGCCATGCATCACAACACTCGCCGGGACCGGGTTATCACCATGGTAACTTTTGCCGGATATTCAATACCCACATTCTGGCTGGCCTTACTATGCATGCTGCTATTCGGAGTGGTTCTGGGCTGGCTCCCGATTTCCGGAATCCGGTCCATTAATCATGATCTCCTCAATCCTATAGCAAAATTCTGGGACTATGTTTCTCACCTTATTCTGCCGGTGACTATTTCCGCTTTTGGCGGATTAGCTTCCATTTCGAGGTATACCAGGGGTAATATGCTGGAGGTGGTCAGGCAGGATTATATTCGGACGGCCCGGGCCAAAGGCTTAGCCAAAAATCGCGTTTATTATGTCCACGCCTTAAAAAACGCTCTGCTTCCGGTAATTACGATTATCGGCCTGGCCTTGCCCGGGCTCATCGGCGGCAGTTTTATCTTTGAAACCATATTTTCCTGGCCCGGCATGGGACGCTTGGCGTTCGAAGCCGCTCTTTCCTTTGATTATCCGACTATTATGGGAATAGCCGTGATCGGCGCCGCACTTACGCTTTTGGGCAATGTTTTAGCTGATGTGCTATATGCCGTGAATGATCCCAGGATTTGTCTATGAGAAAGACATCCGTATTCTGGACAAGATTTATGCATAAGCGGGCTGCGGTTTTCGGCGCTGTTTTGGTTATTATTCTGATTTTGCTGAGTCTGGCAGCCCCGGTTATAGCTCCTTATGCTTCGGATAAACAAAATCTTTCCCAAAAACTGCAACCACCCAGTATATCGCACTGGCTGGGTACGGATGAATACGGCCGGGATGTTCTTTCCCGCATGCTCTACGGCGGGCGCATATCCCTTTCCGTGGGATTCGTGGCTGTGGGAATCTCGTTATTTATCGGGGTTTTGCTGGGGGCCCTGGCAGGTTATTTCGGAGGATGGGTGGACCAGGTTATCATGCGTACCGTGGATATTGTGCTATGTATTCCCACGCTTTTTTTAATTTTAATGCTGATAGTATTTTTGGGTCCCAGCTTATTTAATATAATGGTAATTATCGGTTTGACCAGTTGGACTGAGTTATCGCGCCTGGTGCGGGCGGAATTTCTAACGCTAAAGCAGCGGGATTATGTCAGTGCCGCCCGGGCCGTGGGCGCATCAAATAAGCGCATTATTTTCATTCATATTTTACCTAATGCTTTGGCCCCTATTTTTATATCCGCGACATTTGGAGTAGCCGGTGCCATTCTCCTGGAATCCGGCCTGAGTTTTTTAGGTTTGGGTGTTCAGCCTCCCATGGCTTCGTGGGGGAATATTTTAACCGCTGGCAAGGATTACATTACGCAGGCTTGGTGGCTGACCATGGCCCCTGGGCTGGCAATATTCATAACCGTACTGGGATATAATTTACTGGGCGACGGCTTAAGAGATGTTATGGACCCGCGCTTGTCCGGGAGCGATAATCATGCCTGATTCTTCAATTCTTTCAGTTAAGGATTTGGTCGTGGCTTTTCCCGGTGTAAGGGAGGAAGGCGTTAAAGTCGTAAGGGGATGCAGCTTTAATGTAGGCCGCGGAAGAACACTGGGAATAGTCGGGGAGTCCGGATGCGGTAAAAGCATGACCGCCTTGTCTATACTTGGATTGGTTCCCATACCCGGGATAATTAAGGGATCTATTGAATATCAAGGAAGGGAACTAATCGGATTGCCGGAACAAGAGTATGAAATGATACGTGGAGCTGAAATATCGATTGTTTTTCAGGATCCAGCTACAGCTTTAAATCCGGTTTTTAACCTGGAACAGCA
>JAUVAV010000085.1 GCA_030591525.1 candidate division FCPU426 bacterium
CAAATAATGATAAGGCCGGGCGTTTTGGGGATCCTGGACAGCGGCTTTTTCTAATAACCGTATGGCCTGGTGGTACTCCTTTTTATCAGCCAGTTGCTTGGCCACGGCGCATAGCTTATCAATTCCGGCCGGGGTAACGCCGGGCCCAAGGGCTTTCAGCCGGGTCCGGGCCGGCTGGTGTCCCGGAGCCAGAGATAAAACATACTGGTAGGCGCGCGTGGCCTCCTGGGGATTTTGGTTTTTCTCATGACATAATCCAAGGTGGAAAAACATGTTCAAATCGCCGGGAAACACTTCCGTCAGTTTTTGGTAAAGCTCCCGCGCCGCGGTGATCTCCTCCCGCTGAAAGTGCAAGGCCGCCAATTTGGTTTGCGCCTCAAAAAATGATTGCTTATAAATATTATGCTCTGGGGGCAGATTTTTTACCTGGGCATAAGTAACCTCATCCTTTTCGTCTTGCTTGTCCTTCCGGGGAAAATATCGATCAAAAGACCTGAATATTTCCATAGCCCGTTCCGTATCCCCGCTGGTGTAATAGGCATATGCCAGAAGGTTTAAAAAGTTATAAGCTCCCGGATCGGTTTGCAGGGTTTTGGTACATAAGGTGATATCATTACGCCAATGAAAGGTCCTGGCAAAGACCGTTCCCGCCATGCCCATTAAAATAATAATTACCAGGCCAATATACATCCACCGGACTTGACGCCGGGCGATGGCGTGTTGGATTTTGAGCAGACCGCATCCCAGCAGTATACACGCGCCTACTGAGGGCAGATACATATACCGTTCAACAAAAACATTCTCACCCAAAGCCGGAAGATATAAAAAAGGCAGCAGCGTGACCGGTATCCAGCTAAACATAAAAAAGAGCATTTTATCTTTTTTATAAAGATACCAGCCCAGAAATCCCAGGCCGGTTAAAACGCCGAGCGAAAGGATTAGCTTGAAGTGAAAAAAAGTGTGCACAGGATGGAACACATGAAAGGCGCTCATAGGCGTGGGAAAAAGCAGGCTGAAATAATATTGGGCCAACAAGGGGATGATATTCAGCAGGAGCCCGGCCTGGGAAAGCGGATACCCCCGGGAATCCGCTATAAAGTGTCCCAACACCTGATACCGCAGATAGAAATAAATTCCGGCCGCCAGGATATATACAATATACCGCCTCCCTAAATCCCCGGCCATGCGGTTCCATCCGCGTTGGGGATTCAGAGCGTCATATATCAGAACCAGTAGCAGCAGCACCAGAGCATTTTCCCGGGTTAGCAACGCGGCCAGCAGACATATTCCGCTTACCAGGTAATCATAGTCTTTCCACAAGTCCTTAATATGATTTTTTAAAACCAGAAGCAGCAGCAGGGCGCTAAGCATCTCGGGCAGGGCGGCAATCCAGGCCACGGCTTCAACATGCATGGGATGGATTGAAAATATCAGCGCCCCCAGCCCGGCTTCCCAGGAAGAAAACCAGGTTTTAGCTATTACGTATACCATGAAACTGACCAGGATGCTTAATATCAAGTTGGCTAAATGATAGCCCCAGGGCCGATTTCCGCATACAGCATAAATCAGTGTATATGCCGCCATGTGCATGGGCCGATAGTAATTACCCGGTCTCCGGCGGTTTTCCGGGTTTTGAAAAAAAGCGGTCGAATGCCTGAAAATTTCCGGCAGGTTTTTTACGGACCGAATCCAGGGATTCTGTTCGACTTGACGATGGTCATCATATATAAAACCCCCGAACAATACGGGGGCGTAAACCGCCAGATTGATCACAGCTAAAATCAAGAAAATATGTTTACGGTTCAAGGTAAATGGCATGCGGGACTGTCTCCCAAAGGCATATTTCTTCTATTTGTCATTCTGAGGGAGCGAAGCGACCGAAGAATCTTTCTATCCCTTTCCTAATCCTTAAACACCTCGTCCAGTATATCTGTTATCTCCTTCTCATTTTGAATACTGCCCGTGGCTTTAACCACCTTGCCATTTTTGAAATAAACAGTAAAAGGCAACCCCATAAAGTAAATGCATTCCGGCAAATTTTTGATAAAAGCAGCAGCCGGAATATCAAAATCCATATCCCCCATCTGAACCCGCGAATATTTCGGCGCCAATTTCCCCATGATATTGTAAACTGGGATACACATCGGCCCCATTCTCCCACAGCAGATCATAACCTTCGCATTACCTTTAAGTAACTCCTCAATTTGTTCAAGACTCTCTACATGCCTAAGCTTTGTATTTAACATTACCACATCTCCTCTTTCGGTCCGAAATTTATAACTAGTTCCTGTTTCGGAAAGATAAGTTAAGCTCGTCATACCGGCGGAAGCCCTGGACTAAACCATCCAGGACAGGCCGGTATCCAGAAAGTATCTTTGCTTATATTACAGTGCTTTTCTGGATTCCGGCTTAAAGCACGCCGGAATGACGGAACCACAAAGAAATAAAAAGGGCTTTCCGCAACAGATACTAACTATTTTCATAAATGTCATTGCCCTCTTTTGAGTTTTTAAATCACAGTTTCTCTCTCCGAATATAACTGTTCCCAATCTTACAATTATTAAGACAAAGAACAACTTCCGGTTGAACATCCGGAGCTTCCTGAAGATAAGCGTCCGGTTCGTGCCGCAA
>JAUVAV010000082.1 GCA_030591525.1 candidate division FCPU426 bacterium
CGAAATAATCCGTAAGATTCCGGCTGCCTATGAAGAACATTAAAACCGCCAATCCCACCCAGAGCCATCGGCTTATCCTGGTTCCTTGCACCAGCTCTCTTGCTCCCTGCCAGAGCCGCTCCAGTCCAAAAGCGGACAGAAGCGCTACTGGTATGATGGCGCCGATGCAGCGATAGCCTTGCGGCGCCTCAATGGTTAAAAACCCCGGGACCAGGGCCATTAAAAACCAGAACACTCCCAGTACTGCATGACGCCGGTTCAAGTGTATAAGCGCCCAGATTATCCCCAATCCCAGAAGCAGGCCGGTAAGCGGATCCAGCATGGGGACTTCCGGTATATTATGCCGGCCATTGCTGTCCCCGAAGAAATTAAACATCAATAATGTGGTCTTGATATTACTCCCTAAAGCGCTGAGCGCCTGTTCCGGAGGCACATGGTTGAAGATGAGAACCTGATCATTACGGGCAAAAAAGCGGTCGGACTGGGTTAGGGCAAAATGCCCGAGGGGCGTAAAAACCACGAGAGAGACCGCGAGAAAAACCAGCAGGCCGCGCCATTGTTCTTTAAGAAAATTCCGGTCCCAGGCCAGTTGCAGTACCATGTACGGACCAAGTACCAAAGGCACCAGGTTGGAAGCATAATAAGTATACAATCCCAGAGAAACCGCCAGGCCCGAGAGCGCCATGTGCCAGCGGTTCCTGGTTTCCATGCCGCGCAATAAAAAATAGGCCGCCCCTGCGCCAAACAGAGGAGTGGCAATGCCTACAAAGTTTATTCTAGAAAAATTGATATGCCAGCGCATCAAGGCCAGAAGCAGGGCTGCGGCCAGGGCCACGGGCCAGGAGACCATGCGCCGCACCAGGAAATAAAACATGGCTACAGTCGCGGTCCCGATCAGGGCCGGAACAAATTTAGTGGCATAGGCGGAAATACCGCCGAGTTTCATGGCCACGGCTATAAAATAATGATACAGTGTGGGTAGGGGGGCGTCCGGCGGCCCGAATATTGGCAGGTAGGTTGAATCCTGAATAATTCTCTGGCCGATAAGGGCATTTACAGCCTCATCAAAATAATAGCCGTTCGGCACTTCTGACAAACGCCACAACCGCGCCGCCAGGCCAATCAGCAGGATTAGCGCCAGGAGGCCCGCTTCCAGCAGGCGATTATTCTCCAGCCGTGAAGGCCCCTTGTCCGGCTGCTTCCAGAAAGCCAGACCGGCGAAGATTGCCCCTCCCAGCCAGAGCCAAAGTCCGGCGTTCAAATGCCGGGCCAGGAACTGCTCCTGGCCGAACCAGGCCAGGAGCACGGTCGCTGCCAAAAGCGCGGGTTTATATAGGCTATGCCATTTTATCAGGCGCTCGCCCCAGGTTGGAGGAATGGCGGCTTTTTTTCTACCGGGTTTACGACGTGATGCCATTTTGTTTTGCTTTCCTTGCGTTATGAATTTTCCCCGCCACCTTTTTCACTTCCTGACGATAGCGGCAATATTAGCTTATACGAATTTGTTTTTCAAGAAAAATGAAGCGAAATCTGTATCCAATTACTTACAGCGCGAAAAAGGCGGAATCTCCCGTCTTAGACGGCACTTGTGCTACATCGGTGATCATTTACGGCGCCGTATTTTTTAATCCGTATTTTTTATCTTGACAAATTATATTTGCGCACATATTATGTGTATAGTTACATTGTAATATAATTACAAATTTAACCAAGCAGGTGAGAACCATGAAAAACATAACACTTTCCATGGAGGAAAATATTATTAAGGCGGGAAGGCAGTATGCCAAAGCGCACCACACTACTTTAAATTCGCTTATCCGTTCCCTGGTTGAAAAAGTTGTAATTAATCAATCCCAGCAATGGCTGTCAGAGTGCTTTAGTATGATGGACCAGGCGAAAGGCCGTTCGCAGGGCAAACATTGGAAACGAGAGGATCTTTATCGTGTCTAAATGCTTCCTTGACACGAATATACTCGTTTATACCGCGGACCATGACAATAAGAAAAAACAGAAGCAGGCGCGGCATTTTCTGAAAACAATCACTCAAACATCAGAAATATCCATATCGACCCAGGTTTTACAGGAATTTTATATTACCGCCACAAAGAAATTAGGCCTTGAGCCTTTAGTCGCAAAAAAATTAACGCATGTCTGGGAGATTTTCGAAGTTGTAAATGTCACTCCCGCTATTATAAAAGATGCTGTTGATTGCAGTATATTGCAAAAAATATCGTTCTGGGACGCGCTGATTATAATCAGCGCGGAATACGCGAAATGCGAAGTATTATTTTCCGAGGATTTAAATCACGGCCAAATTATCAACGGGGTTAGAATTGAGAATCCGTTCTTAAGATAAACGAAATAACCAGGCTGTCTCCCCTAGACGTTTTCGAATTATTTCGCTTAGCGTGTCATTCCTGGAACACTGCTCAATCAAGCCTTCCCCGCGAATCGTTTTATCCCCGCAATTACCGTGCGAATTTGTGCATCACTGATTTCAGGCGCGATCGGCAGGCAGAGCACTTGTCGGGCGGCAAGTTCGCTGACAGGAAATTTTCTTCGGGCCGAGGGAAGCCGGGCTAAAACCGGCTGGCGATGAAGCGGTATGGAGTAATGAATACTGGTCCCGATTCCCCGTTGCCCCAGAAAGTCCCGCAATGCTTCGCGCCGCGGGGTTTGCAGAACATACTGGTGATAAACATGCTCAACCCCGGTCCGGACCGCCGGAACCTTCACCCCCATTCCCCGCAATCCCTGATCATAAGCCTGGGCCAGGGAACGGCGCCGCTCATTCCAGGCCGGCAAATAATTAAGTTTAATCCGCAGAGCCGCGGCCTGGATCTCGTCCAGGCGGGAGTTGAATCCGAGCTCAATATGGTAATACTTTTGATCCGCACCATGCTGACGCAGGCGGCG
>JAUVAV010000009.1 GCA_030591525.1 candidate division FCPU426 bacterium
GGCCGGCGTTTAGTGACGATTTTCAAGTCCTGAGAAGTAATCATGCCTTGGTCCCGTTCCTGGAGCAAGAGTCCATTAACCACCCGCTTGAAATCCATTCCCATCCAGGAATTTGCCTGCTTTTCCTGACATTTCATAGATCCGGTTTCCAGCAGGCGGATATTTTTTTTCTCTTTTAATATTGCCAGAGCTTCGGATTCAAAACCCGGCGCAATTACACACTCCAGAAAAATGTCTTTTATACTCCGGGCAATCTCAGCGGTACATGTCCGGTTGAGTCCTACAATCCCACCAAAAGCGGAGAGCGGATCTGCCGCATAGGCTTTGTGAAACGCCTGGTTAATATCCACTCCTACGGCCATGCCGCAGGGATTGGTATGCTTAATCACGCAGACCGCGGGTTCTTCAAAATCCCTGACTATTTCCAGAGCCGCGTGAATATCCATGATATTGTTAAAAGAAAGTTCCTTTCCGTGAACCTGACTCGCTGAAGCTACGGAAGGTACGGGTTCTTGATTGCCAACCGGTTCCTGCCGGTAAAAGGCTGCCTGCTGATGAGGATTTTCTCCATAACGCAGGGCCTGCTGCTTAGTAAAAGTAAAACGGATAATCTCCGGAAAAACCGGCGATTCACCTTCAATCAGTGAGGTCTGAAGATAGCGATGAATTCCCGCATCATACTCCGCTGTATGGTCAAAAGCCTCGATTGCCAGCTCACGCAGTGTTTTCTCAGCTATCTCTCCCTGATTGGTGTCCAGTTCGGATAAAATCCGGGAATAACGCGCCGGATTCACCACCACGGCTACGCTCATGAAATTCTTGGCAGCCGAGCGTATCATGGAAGGTCCTCCGATATCTATATTTTCAATCGCGGTTTCCAATTCCACTCCGGCCTGCGCCACGGTTTTTGCAAATGGATAAAGATTTACTATCACCATATCAATAGGCTCAATGCCCTGCGCCTGGATCTGGCGCAGATGCTCCGGATTGTCACGCCGGGCCAGTAAACCCGCGTGGATTTTCGGATGCAGGGTTTTTACACGGCCGTCCATCATCTCGGGAAATCCGGTTACTTCGGAAACATCCCGCACTGCCAGGCCCGCAGCCTTCAAAACCTTGGCCGTGCCGCCAGTGGAAAGAATCTCGATTCCCAGCCTGGCCAATCCTTGTCCCAAAGCTTCCAATCCGGTTTTATCGGAAACACTTAGTAATGCCCTTCTGATCTTTACCACGATGATTGAAACCTCCCATTGCAAATTCCCATGCTTCAGGCCTTTTCCAAAATCCGCACCCGCTTACCTTGTACCTGCAGCCGGTTCTCGCAAAACAAGGCCACGGCCCGGGGATAAATTCTATGTTCCTCTACCAATACCCTTTCCGCCAGAGTTTTGGGTGTATCGTGATCCATTACCGGAACCATAGATTGAAGTACAATAGGTCCCGTATCCGTGCCCTCATCAACAAAATGTACAGTACATCCCGAGTATTTGGCCCCGGAAACTATTACTGCATCATGTACATGAGAGCCGAACATGCCCGGTCCTCCAAACGCCGGTAAAAGGGCGGGATGAATATTCAAAATCCTCAAGGCAAAAAGCCTGGTAAATTCCGGAGTTAAAATCCGCAGATAACCCGCGAGACATACTAAACTTATATCACGCCGGCTTAATTGCCCGGCCAGCTCTCGATCATAGGCCTCCCGGCTGGAAAATCCGGCCGGATCCAGGTAAATGCTGGTTACTCCGGCCGCCCGGCCTCGTTCCAGCGCACGAGCTCCTGGTTTATCACTCACCACCAGTACAATTTCTGCCTCTCCAAATTGCCGGGAACGCCAGGCATCCAGCAGGGCCTGAAGATTGCTTCCTCCGCCTGATGCCAATACCGCGATTTGAATACCCATTAGAGCCTCTTAGAGTTTGGATGGTGCCACAGGTATATGGCAAAGTTAAACCAATAAATACTAATAATTACTATAAAACCTAGTATTGTCAAGTTGAAAATGCGTATTTCAAAACATAGATAATGCGCTTAGTTCCATTCATAATGACTATAATCGGGAATATTTGTTTGTAAGGATTCGGGTAGTATTATATGTATATTTCGCGCACTATTTTATGGAATCTTTTACCTATATTTTTTACAAATAATAATTTCCTGCACAGACAAATTTAATCCTTAATTATTCGGGCTTTTTTTTCTCTTAAAATATTTCTTTCTTAAAATAAGTGTCACTAAAATTGCGTAAAACATTACATAGGCAGTATTTAAACAAATCAAGGAGACTTTCTTATGATAAAAAACAATCTACTTCGGCTTTTATCCCTCTTACTGATACTATCCGGATTTACTTTGGCTGGTTGTGGTTCTGAGCGCTGGCCTCCTACCGATCCTTGTCTGGATACCCCGGATACTGCCAATTTGGTTATTGATGATACCTGGAGCATAAATATTGAAACGGATGTTAATTAATACTAACGAATTCAATACTCTCCTTTTCCCCTGTTGATGTATAGAATTCCTGTATAAGAATCTGTGAAATAATTGATTTCTATTCTAATTCCCCTCCCTCAGGGGACGGTGAAATAAAACGCTTATTTTACCGCCCTCTCCTAGCCTCTCCCCTCAGAGACTGTGTCATAATTCGGATTTGTACGCTTTTTCGTCATTCCGGCGGAAGCCCTGGACTAAACCATCCAGGACAGGCCGGAATGACGGAAAGCATTGTAAAATAAACAGTGTGTGTCCTGTATCCCGAATCAGGTCCGGGATGACAACCTTAAAAATTTATTATGACATAACCCCTCAAGGAAGAGAAATTAATTTAAGTAATCGAATTTCTGTATAATTTATTTAATATTTTACCGGTGCAAACCGAGAATAGTATTATTGGAATATTTTCCTGGAAGCTTTTTCAAGGAGGCCAAAGCATGGATGTTTCAGATAACCACTATCCTAACCAAGACTTGATTCATCATGTCAAGTCTTTAAAACGCATCCTCATCGTAGATGATGAGGATGACATAGTAAAAATGATTAAATATCAATTGCAGACCGAGGGTTATCAAGCTATTTCGGCTCAGGATGGATTGGATGCCCTGGAAAAAGTGGCGGAAACCAAGCCTCATCTCATTATTTTGGATATTATGATGCCCAAAGTGGACGGCTGGGTGGTCTGCCATAGCATTAAGGGAAATGTTACCACTAAAAACACGAGGGTGATTATTCTCTCCGCCCTGAATAATTTCATGGCAAAAGTGAAGGGAATGTATATTCTACAAGCGGATCTTTACATGACCAAGCCGTTTGAATTGGAAGATCTATCCCATAACATCCAGAAAATGCTTAATATTGAGGACGAAGCCCGGGCCAGTACTCCTACTACTTTGAAATAATCTATCAAAAGTGAATCAGGCCGAACAGGCCCAGCAAACCGATAATAGTGAAAACCATACCGGTCAACATTAAATAAGTCCGCACTCCGGCCGGCAGACGTTCCGCTGGTTGACGCTTAGTCCGCCAGGCATAAATTTTTATATACCAGGTGGTTAAATACTCCCGGCCCAAACTTAAAAGCGCCCCCACTATAATCAAGGCCAGCGCCAGGGTATTCGATTCCTGCGGCATGGATTCCCTCCCGGTAAAATTTTCTTTAAACCTTCAAGCAAGCGTATTATAATCCAAAAGGTTTAAATTTGTCATTCCTTAATATAGCCCTCTCCAAAATTGAGAGTAGTGTAATATATTAGGCATACGTTAGAGCATCGCCGACAGTTGTAGGGGCGTTTAATTAAACGCCCCTACCTCCCGTGGGTGATATATCTCAGCTTTCGAGAGATTGAAAAAACAGCTAGAAGTCTGAGTAATTAGTTGCTTTTCAGATTGTCATTCCGGCATGCTTTCAGCCGGAATCCAGAGGCTTTGATTTTAAAGGAGAGATTTTACTTATGCCTGATTTTCCAGTAACCGAACAAAAATACGAGACCCTGAAAAAACGCATGCAGGACTTGGGACTCCGGGAAAAGGATATTAAAGAAAGCTTTATCCGCTCCAGCGGACCGGGCGGACAGCATGTCAATAAAACCTCTACCTGCGTGGTTCTGCGGCACAGCCCCACCGGGCTTGAGGTCCGCTGCCAGCGGGAACGCTCCCAAAGCCTGAATCGCTTTCTGGCCCGCCGCCTGCTGGCTGACAAACTGGACCAATCATTAAATAAAACCAGGAGCGAAGCCGAGCAAAAGCGGGAAAAAATCCGTCGCCAGAAACGACGCCGTTCCCGGCGGGCCAAGGAAAAGATGCTGGAAGATAAGCGTTATCAATCCACCAAGAAGCAATTGCGTTCCTTCCGCGGGAAAGAGGATTTATAAAGATATAAAATCAAAAGTTAGACACGTATCCGATTACTTACAGCGCGAAAAAGGCCGGCCAGGTGAAACACCAGCTGAGCCCAAACCCTAAGGAGGCTGCCATGAGACGATGGTCACACTATTTAACTTGCATGATGTTGTTAGGCTCTCTGAATTTTGTTTTACCCCTGATCGGCGCTGCCCAGCCGCCGCCCCCCCG
This sequence comes from candidate division FCPU426 bacterium, assembly GCA_030591525.1. GTDB lineage: Bacteria > Oederibacteriota > JAAXVQ01 > JAAXVQ01 > JAUVAV01 > JAUVAV01. The sequence goes on from JAUVAV010000009.1 coordinate 4,564, forward strand.
GCCGGAACCAAACTTGGACAAAACGCTTTCGCCCTACTTTTTTGTGAAAAGCGATCATCCGCAAGTGGACAAACTACCGCTCAAGCGCACCGGGGCAAAGGTTACAATTTCCGGAGTAATCGCTGATGTTCAGGTAACCCAGGTTTATAAAAACGAGGGCCAAAACACCCTGGAAGCGATTTATATCTTTCCGGCATCTTCCCGGGCCGCGGTCTATGCCATGCGCATGACCATTGGCCAACGCACCATAGAAGCCAAAATCGAGGAGCGTAAAAAAGCCCGGGAAACGTATGCGCAAGCCCTGGCCGAAGGAAAAACCGCTTCCTTGCTGGAACAACAGCGCCCCAATGTTTTTCAGATGAATGTAGGCAACATTTTGCCGGGCGATGAAATTAAAGTGGTTATGAATTATACCGAACTTCTGGTGCCTGAAGACAGCACCTATGAATTTATTTATCCCACCGTGGTGGGGCCGCGCTATTCCAATCAAACCGCTGAAACCGCCGGGACTCAGGATAAATGGGTGGCCAATCCTTATCTGGAAGAGGGTAAAGACGCTCCTTTTACCTTTAGTTTCGGCCTTACCATTAACAGCGGCATACCCATTGCCAAACTTACCAGCCCCAGTCATAATATTGATATTGAATATACAGGTAAAACCAGCGCCCATATCGGATTAAAAGAGAGCAACCAAACGAATAACCGCGACGTAGTAATTCATTACAGCCTGGCCGGGGATAAGATCGAGAGCGGACTGCTCATGAACATCGGCAAAAAAGAGGATTTCTTTTTGCTAATGCTGGAACCTCCCCGGCGCGTGGCCGCCAACATGATTGTTCCCCGGGAATATATTTTCATTATCGACGTTTCCGGATCTATGCGTGGGTTTCCGTTGAATGTGACCAAAGCTTTGATGAAAGATCTTTTGGGCAATTTAAGGTCCAGCGATTTCTTTAATGTGATGCTGTTTTCCGGCGGCAATTCCGTGCTGGCTGAACAATCATTGCCGGCCACCCGGAGCAATCTGAAAAAAGCCCTTGCTTTGGTCGGGCGCCAGCGGGGCGGCGGCGGAACCCAGCTAATGCCGGCCTTAAAAAGGGCCATGGCCTTACCCCGGGCGGAAGAGAATATTTCCCGGAGTATGGTTATTGTTACCGATGGTTATGTAACCGTAGAAAAAGATGCTTTTGACTATATCCGGAAACATTTGAATAAAGGGAATGTGTTTTCCTTCGGCATTGGCAGTTCGGTAAACCGCTTTTTAATTGAAGGCCTGGCCCGGGCCGGCATGGGCGAACCCTTTGTTATCCTCAATGATCAGGAAGCCAAATCCCAAGCCGTACAATTCAAGGAATATATTGAATCGCCGGTGTTAACGGATATTCAAGTCAATTTTAACGGACTTAAAGTGAGTGAAGTGGAACCTCTTTCGATCCCTGATCTTTTCGCCAAAAAACCGGTGGTGGTGTTTGGTAAATATCACGGCACACCCCAAGGCACTATTACCATCACGGGAAAAACCGCCGGCAAACCGTATCAGCAGAAAATCCGGGTCAGCGAGGAGGATATCACGACCCAGAACCAAGCCTTGCGATATCTTTGGGCGCGTCATCGGATTATGCGTCTGGCAGATATGGTCAAGCTGTCTCACGATGATAAGCAGGTAAAAGAAGTCACCCAATTAGGGCTTGATTATAATCTATTGACTGACTACACCTCTTTTGTGGCGGTAGACACGGAAAAACGCGCGGACGGCAAGCCCCAACATACTGTCAAACAACCCTTGCCCCTGCCCCAAGGCGTATCCGATGCGGCCGTAGGCGGCAGAATGGCGGTTGCTAAAAGCGCTGCGGCACCGGGTCAGCCTCACCGGATGACAAAAGGAGCCAGGCGGAAAGGCATATCCCGGACTGATTTAATGAGCGCCGGTTCTCCCGCCCTGCAGCCTGCCAGGGAAGCTGAGCAAGCGCTTGCTATTCCGAAGCCGGATAAATTAAAAAGCTCAAAATTGAAATATAGCAGCACTGTTCTTGTCCAAAAAATTGAAGGGCAGATGGATAAAGCTCAAGTGGAAAAAGAGGTGTCCCGTTACCGTAATTATATTGCCCATGTTATTGCGAAGGAAGGCATCTCCGGATGGTATGAAATTGAAATCAGGGTTGATCCGCAGGGCAAGATCACTAATATTGAGGTGAAAAAAGACAGCTTTAAGAAACGTAATTTAAAAGCTATAATTACCCGCTTGATCTCGCGCATGAAATTCGGTGTGACCCAGGATGACAAGGAAGCCAAAATCATCCTGGTTATCAAGACAACACGGTAAAGCGGTAGTTCGCCTTTCTAAGCGGCTTTGTCATAATTTGAGTTTTGGCAATTTTTCATCATGCCGGCAAACGTAGTAGGGGCGCACGGCCGTGCGCCCCTACGTCTCGTGTGTGGAACATCTTAGCTTTAGAGAAATTGAAAAACAAGATGTTTGCCAGTTCACAAAACCTGTTTGAATTGCTGCTTGACTCCCCGGCGGGAAAGAAACCAGACCAGCCCTATCGCGATTACCGGAATATCCCAGAAGCCCCGGCCGACCAAAAGTATCACCAGCCAGGCCGGCACGGCCAGAACGATTTCCAGCCAGGCTATAACCAGCACAGCCCTCCGCGCGGCCGCGGCACAATTTAATAATCCTATGCCGATTATTGTCCAGATTAGACCTGCAAAAACGCTGATTCCTCCGGCCCAGTTTAAGGCTGTCCGCCCGCCTGGAATATTATCAATCCCGGGCAATGGTCCGGTGATTAAACTCCGGACGGGAAGAGATTTGCCAAAGAGTGACATCCCCAGGAGAAAAAGCGCCGTCCCTACCAATAGAATTCCGGCAATGATAAAAGCCCAAGCCACCAGACGAACTCCCCGGGAAGGCGCTTCCACTTCACCGCGGTTTTGGGCCGCCTGCTCCATCCGTTCCCGGGCCTGCTTAGCACAGTCCGGATGAAAAACCTGATAATCCAGTCCTACCGGATGGCACGCCGGACATACCGGACGACCGCAGACTCCGCAATGCCATTTGGCAGGCTGGTCATGGATGGGACAGTTGGCAGGTTCTGAAGAATGGGAAGACCGGGTTGATTCGTCCATGTTTTTTGTCTATTCTTTCCCGGCCTAGTTGAAAACTTTCTGTCTGATCAAATTTTTACCATCCTGCTTGGCGGCATACATTACACTATCCGCCTGTTTTATAATTTCGTCTATATCCGGCGGTAACTCCTGGAAAGTAACAATGCCAATGCTGAAAGTTACCGGAGATTCCTTGGTCTGCATAGCATCTATAAGTTGCGCCGCCAACTTACGCGTAAAAGAAAAAGCCGGATCCATATCCGTTTCCGGCAGCAGAATAGCAAATTCATCCCCTCCCATACGTGCGATGATATCCGTATTGCGGGTATTATCCTTTATCGTATCGGCTACGGAACGTAAAACCTGGTCTCCCTTACTATGCCCAAATAGATCATTCACCGCCTTAAAATTGTCAAGATCCAGGTAGGCGAGAGACAAACATCGTTTAAACCTACGCGCCCGGTTCAACTCCATCCTGGCTAATTCATAAAAGGCTCGCCGGTTGGCTATCTCGGTTAGGTCATCCGTTCTGGCCAGCCTTTTTTGAGTTTCCAGGTTGCGATTTAATTCCGAGAGGAGTAATACCATAACTAAAAAGACTATCAGCCGAAAGGTCTCATTCAAATAAGGAACCCAAGGAGTTAAAAAAACATCTATCATTAATAAATCAGCCATCAGCCATGATAGAGCGCTGACAAAAGAGATTATGATACCGGCCCCTCTTCCCGCCAGCCAGGTCACAATACAAATAGGGAAAAAATAGACCAGGGATAAAGCCCATTCCGGGCCGGTTAAATATCGCACTACCCCTATCAGGGCCACAAAAAAGATCCCGGTAATTGTTATACCGGTCTTGAAATATATGGCTAACTCACGCCGCTTTCCCGGTATATTATTTTTAGTCATTCTTCTCAAAATTATTCCTACCCAGTTTGGCATAGGCAAAATCCCCCCAACCCGCTGGCAGACACCGCAGGACTTCCTGAAAATTATACGGCCTTGCTTATTTTTTCCTGCAAGCCGGTTAGGCTGAAGTCAGACTTTATAGTCCGAACAATAAGCTTACGCCTCCCATGATCTGCCAATCGCTCCGGGGCGCATAAGCCGGCCGGTCCGCTTCCACTTCCAGCGGGATGGCAACACCCAGCTTGGCCTTGAAAATACCCTTTTGCAACCGGACGCCGGGAACAAATACAAAGGTCGATCCGGCGGTATCAGGAAGGGATAATTCATCGATTTTGACCTCGCCGTAACTGGTTCCTACCAGTTCCGCATGCACGAAAAAGAGATCCCCAGCCGGAATTTCAACCCCTACCGCAAAAATTGTGGCATCACCCGGCTTCACGGCAAACTGATAAGGATCGAATTCACCGGTAGCGGGGTTAAAAACCTTGTCTTGTTCGTACTCGCCCCGGTATTCATAACCTAAATTAGCGTGCAGTTTCATGATCATAATATCCAGGTCAACCGCCAGATAGGGATTTAATGCCAGTCCTTCGCCAAAAATATACTTCTCGGGCTCGGCCGTGGGAAATACGGTGTTCAGCCCGACTGCCAGGCTGAAAATTGGCAATGCCAGTAATCCGCCTTTAAGCCCCAGGCCTACATTCTGGATCGCTCCGAAATCATTATTCTCAGCCGCTTCATAGTTGCTCAGAGCGCTTCCATAAGGAATGGTCAGCTTGATTTCCATTATCGGCAGTCCGATCCTGACAAAAACCGGAATTTCCATTATGGTCTGTTCGTCAATTCCCTCTACTCCAGTACTCTCAAATTTCTCGTAAGAATAATTGATATCACAGCCGACTTCCAGTCCCGTCATTCCAGTCACATTTCCCGCCTGTTCAAATGCAATCGGCTCGGCCCCGGTCAGTAAAGGCATTCCCAGAACAGCCAACCCCAGAAACCAACCTGCTTTTCTCAACATACTCCCACCTCCGTTTTGTGATGACTGCTTGAAATCATTGCAGTCCTTGCATCAATTGCGTTCAGTTTATCGCTTCCCGGAAAAATAATCAAGCCTAAATATGGAATGATCGCCAATAGGTGTTTTCGAATTGTTTCGCTAAGTATGTCATTCCGAGGCTCTGCCGAGGAATCTCCCAGGAGCCTGTCGGACTCAAGTCTCCCCCCCTTCTCCGGCTCTGGATCTGCGGGTGTTTCAGGGGGGGCAAACTTATGCCCAGAGGGGCCAACTTGATGACCACTGACAATTAATTAGACGCTTACTATTAATCTTTTATTGATTCGGACGATAATTAATAAATGGAGCGTTTAGTATTACAAATGGAGGGCTCTTTAAAATGCCAAAGAAAACAACACTCCTGTGGGAGGAATATAAGTTAGCAATAGAAACCCAAATGCATTTTAATAAGATGATCCTCCGAGCGAGAACTTTTGGGTTAACCGCTGTTGTTGTAATTTTAGGTGCCTCCCTAGCTTTTTTAAAAAATGGCGAATGTACTGTTTTTTACAAGTTGACATTATGCATATCCTTGCCAACTATCATTATTAGTTTTGCATTAATATTATTAACTTCCCTCTTTTTGATGGATATACTTTATTATTTCCCACTGCTTCTTGGCGCCGTGGAAAGAAGTGCTGCTATCGAAAAACACTCTGATTTTCGTCTCACTGAAAGTATTTCAAATAAAGTTGGATCTAAACGCACTTATTGGACAATAGGTTTATTTTATGGGTTTATTTTTATCGCGGGGATAGTATTGCTGGTTTTAACTCTATGCGTGCCAGGAGGAACTACAGGATGAAAATTGCAATAGATATCGATGGTGTACTTGCCGATATTGTGACGCCTTTGTTAAAAATAATTAATTCGGAAAATAATACGAAGCATGCCTATAAACACATAACAGAATGGAATATAGGCAAGGCTTTAGGTATTGATCATAATTATATAAATAGTAAATTTTCTCAAATTATAGAAAGTGGATGTATTAAACCTTACCCAGATGCAGTTAATGAAGTAAATTACATTATGAAGAACCATTCTATTGAAATTGTCACTTCACGAGATATCAAATTTTATGAAACTACATTAAATTGGTTAATTTTAAACGGCTTTAATAAAATACGCGAAATTTTTCCAAAAGATGATAATTCTCTAGGTAGAAATAACATCTTAATCGAGGACAAACTCGACATCGCTTTGGAATTTTCCAATAAAGGTAAAAAGGCGGTTTTGTATAGGCATCCTTGGAATGAAAAACACGTCGACGTTAATGAAAATAAATTGATTTACGCAAAGAATTGGAAAGAAATAGTTGGCTGTTTAACCGCTTTAAGTTATAGCTGACAAGAGACAGCAGTGATTTCAAAATACAAAAAATCGCACTCTGAATATAAGGCACATTGGCAGGGATCAAGTTTAGAAGATACTCAATTATTTCTATAATTATCAGCGCTAGGGCTTTAGTAATTCCTTCTAATCACCCGCTTCTCTTTGTTGACCCTTTTCCACAAGCCAATTATGCAGTGCATTTTTTATTATATACTGCATTGCCCAGAACTTATTTTGATCATCAAAATTTGTTGCACTGCCCGCAAAAAAAGTCGTGGTTCTATCTCCCCACATTATTTTATCACCATGATTTAACCTTGACCGCAAATCATATAGCTGCTTTTTAAGAGAATCATTTATTCCCGGACTATATTTATCAATAAATTTTCTAAATTGTTTTGCTATTCCCATTTTAAGTTGATTGCAACACTTACATCTTGTCCCACCATCATTTAAAAAGACCTCAACAGAATTAACCATAGCAATATAAGCCGCCGATATTGAATACTGTATTACCTGTTTTGAAACATGCAGCCAATAACAGGAGTCTAAGAACCTTCTTTTTATTTGCCCATTTAATGAATAATAGGTTTTTATTGATTCTATTAAATCATTAGGTACCTCCATATTAATGCTTTTTGAATTTCTATCCTTTAAAAACATCCTACTGTAATATTGTTTAGGATCTATCTCATTTATCTTCCTTCTACCTTTAGTATACTCTTTAATTTCATTCTTAAAATTATTACACCCATATCCCAGAGTACCATAATAAGACTTACCTTTATTATTCATTAACCAACTATGTTTAGCAGAATTACCAAAACAAACAACTCCTCTTTCCAATAACAGATTAAGCAACAAAGCTATTTCACTATACTTTTCGTACCATCTTTTAGCATTAATTAAACTTGTGTATTTATCTTCTACTATATTTCTAGAATATGAATACTCAACAATAAATGGATATTTACCCCACATTACGAAACCACTCCCAGGCGATTTCGGACACCGCGAAGGTACGGGTACTAAATTTATAAAATCCCCTACTTCACAAAATCCTTTTATTGGATAATCACTAAATAGTATTCCCCTTCGTAGAGATTTTACATTATTTGTATTATCAGCAATTCGTTTTATCGTGATTTTTAATTCATTAAAATCCTTGTTTGAAAATCCATCATGTTTGTCTATACATTGAATTTGATCATTTTTATACTTAAACTCCAAAAGAGGCTTTTTGTCATTTCTTGAATAAATTATCGTATTTTCCTTTTGCGCAGTGCTTACCTTTCCGAAAAACTGCAGACATATTATCTCAAGTTCTTCCTTATCTATACCTTGGATTAACAATTCATTTAGGCAGCGCATAATCTAGATACCTTTCTATTAATATTTTTCACTTAATAGACCAAAGAGGAATACGAAATTAAATTCTTCTAAGAAACCTCGCCTGGGAGCTTGTCGGAAAACCCGGCAATTGATTGAGAGCAGTCAACGGTGCTCTGGGATCGTCGAGCTCCAGCTCGACAATTCAATCAATTTGCATATGTGATCAGCGTCGCTATAGGGCAACAAGCAGCCGCGCGGGAGTCTCGGCCGGATTTATTGCCGAGCTGGAGCTCGTGAACTGTTCGAATTTTTCGAATAGTTGTGTCTCCCGCCAATTCATTGCTTTTGAATATTTCTTTAAGATGATAATTGATCGTATTTACTTCCACACCAAAAAGCTCTGCCATTCTTTTTTGAGACAGCCAGAAGGTCTCGGCCTGATAAATGACCTCAATATGAACCTGTCCTTTGGGGGTGGAATAAAAAACAATGTCTGATTTTAATTCATCCTTGCGCATAATCATCTCTCCTAAAACATAACCGCTTTGTCCCGCATTAGAATGTTTCGCAGGAACTGCAACGGCTTTTTCCTGCAAATTTGGGCATTATTTTTCTCCAAATAATCGAGGCTGTTTTTCGCTATCCGGTTTACCAACTTATACACTGGATTTGCTTGTTTCAACAATTTTGAATTTGTACATTTCTTTGTGTACGTGATCTAGTAAAAAGTTTTATGGAAATTTGGCGGCCGTCACCACCCACTAAAATATCCGGTCAATACTGGGCTTTAATTGCAGTTTCGGACATCCCTTTATATCTACTTATTTCCTTTTCCTTTAAGCCTATTATACAATGCACTCTTTATTATACAATCAGCGCACATTTGGTAATTCATCATTTCAAATGTAGTTATTTTTCCTTCCGGGGTGCTCCCATGAGCTGATCTCTTGTCTCTCGATTTATTCATATCCCGCAATGTTTGATATAAAGGTTTTTTATCGCGATATCCCACAAGTTCATCAGGAACCAATCCAATATTTTTAAGCTTAATGAATAATCTCCTGTCGTCTTTCGGAAGGTCGCCGATAACAGCCTCAACAGCTTTGAATGCATTTTGAAGGGCATCTTCATATCTTGACTGATCCGAGCCGGTTGTTGGGCTTAAAGCAGGGGTGGCTATAACATCGTTTATCTGACCCGGAGAAATGTAAAAAAAGTCTGTGCTTCTACTAAAATATCGGGCTGCCTTAAATAGCGAAAAATCCGTAAAGGTTAAACCAGCTATTTTCCATGCTTCTTCCATAATATCAGGAGTAGTTGTTCCTATCGTCTTTAGTTTGTCAACTATTCTACCTTGATACAGCCTTGATTCTTCCAGACGCACTAAATCTTCAAGTGCTATTGAGGATTTGAAATCAAGCATTATTTCTTTAGGAACACGAAAAACAAGAGAACCATGATCTTGTTTCACCATCGGTCCCTCTAGCAATGACATTCCAAATAAATATCCTTCTGCAAGTTTTTCCGCAGAAGAACCATCTTGTTTAGGACAAGTAAATCGAAATATATATCTTTCTCTACAGTGCTTTTCCCAACACACCTTAATGTTTTTAATTTCAACATTAATCAATTTACAGCTCTTATTTATTTTGGTCAAATGACGTTTTATTGAAAAATCATCATCATTATCGGGAATACCAAATTTTAGCAATAGATACCATATTTGAGAGTTTGTTTTCGGGGAATTAAGTGATCTATTCATATCATATTTCCTATTTCAATGAAAGATATTATCAAAAACATCTGCATATTTCCACTTTGGTATTCTCAGGTTAAAGCCGGCGGCTGGATTCCGGCTAAAATCATGCCGGAATGACACCAATTTTTAACACTTGCCTTAGCTTGTCATCCCGGCGAAAGCCGGGATCCAGATTAATTTGGACACTAATGTAATTAAATATCTCTTTATTCCCCGGCCGGCTCGAGATAGCCTTGTAAAACACGCTTCCATCTTGGCAGCCAGGTCTCGCTGCCTTCCAGCGCGCCTATCAGGCTCAGCAGGCGGACATTTTCCGGCCGGCCGAAAGAAGCGTTCAGGGAGGCACGCAGGCGGCGTGAAATCTCCGACAAGTCATACTCCGTTACCATCAAAGTCGCGGCTACCAGCAAGCCGGGGTTTAAATTATATTGTTGGGCCAGTTGGAGGATTTCGGCCGGCGCGGCAGCAGCTTGCACTCCTTGCGCCTGATAGGCCTGAGCAATGCTTTGCAAGGACCAACTGTCCTGGGTTTCCAGTCGTCCCAGAGGCACACGAGCCGGCTCAACCGATGTAAGTGTCTCCCCGGCCGATTTGCCGGTAAACCGGCCGGCCTTCTTTCCAGCCGCGCCTTTTCCGCTGACATAAACCTCGCCTTCCAGAGACGAGAAGCCGGAAATCCCGGCCGGCTGATTTATAGTGTAATCAGAGTGGGACTGAATATCATCCAGGTTTACCCCTGAATTCTCTCCTGGAAATTCCGTAAACATTCCCTGAAATTCTGGCCGGTCATGTACCAATTCAACCTCTTTTAGTTCCATAGCAAGTTCCTCCTGCCCGGCTGGTTTCCGGATATCCCCTGCCTGGTTCTTTTTCCAGTCCATATAAACCAGGCTGCCCACCAGGCTGATCAGTACCGTACCGGTCAACAAATACTGGGAAGCTTTTAAATGAAGCAATTTTCCTATTCCACCGCCTCCGCCGCCTGACCCGGTTCCGCCAGTACGCAGGTCATGTATGATTTTCTCCCGAAATCCCGGCGGCGGCTGAATCAGGGACGGGGCAGAAGCATCGATAAGGCCGGAGAATTCCCGCAGGCTTTCCAATTCCCGGCGCGCTTCGGGATCACGCTCAATAATTTTCTCTACTTGCCGGCGTTCCTCCGGACCAGCCTGATTGTCAAGATAAAGGCTGAATATTTCCCTGGGATATTTTTTCATCTCGTCCCCCCTTTCCTTACTGCTTTCTTTTCCAGAATACTCTTTAACCGCTGCCGGGCCCGGTGCAGGCAGGAACAGATAGTGGTTGTCGGCTGTTCCATAATCCCGGCAATTTGTTCATAACGCAGACTCTCATAGTGGCGAAGTATTATGACTTGACGCTGGTCATCCGGGAGCTGGGCTATCGCGGCCGCCATGTCTTGCTCAAGTTTCTTCCGTTTATAAACCACGTCAGGCGCAGCGGTTTTGGTATCTGAGAGAATATACTCGGCATTATCCTCCCGGGCCGCGTCCAGGGAAATCATCCTCGACCTGCCCCCATAAGCCTGTTGGTGCTTTTGGCGAATATTCAAACAGTGATTGTTTACCACCCGGTAAAGCCAGGTGCCAAAGGTGGACTTCCCTTGAAAACCACCAAGCTTGCGAAAAACTTTAAGAAAAATTTCCTGCGCGGCATCCACGGCTTCTTGATAATCCCGGAGATAACGGAAGGCGGTATTTAAAACCCGCTTTTCATACCGCCGGATAAGCTCATTAAACGCTTCCAGGTCTCCCCCCTGGCAGGCGGAAATGATATCCGGTTCGGTCTGTTTTTCATAATTTTTTCCAAGCGTCTGGCTATCCACGATCTTTCATCTCCGGTTTAAAATCCCTGCATAAAACGTATGATAATCGGACCGAAAAGAATTATAAACACGACTGGAAATATAAATACTATCAAGGGAAACAAAAGTTTCACCGGGGCTTCCAAAGCCAGCTTCTCTATCTGCTGGAAGCGCTTGGTCCGCAGCTGGACCGCCTGGGTCTTAAGCGTGGCGCCGATGCTTACTCCCAGCCGTTCGGCCTGGACCAGAGCAGTAATAAAAGTGGAAAAATCCGGATTATCCACGCGGCGGCTTAACTTCCGGAGAGCATCCCGGCGGGAGCGTCCCATCCGTATGGTCCGCATCATCTCGCTGAGTTCATGGAATATAAAGCCCGGCCGGCCCCTTGCGAGCAGCACGTTAATAGCTTGTTCCAAGCCTAGTCCGGCTTCCACACTGGCGGCTAAAAGATCCAGGGCATCCGGAAGTTCACGCATAATCCCGCGCCGCACGGCCCTGACCTTTTCTTTTAACCATAAATCCGGCAGTATAAAGGCTATGGCTCCCATGGCAACCGTTAAAATAAATCCGGCTCCCAGGACCAGCCCGGTCAACAGGCCTGCTGCCAGACATAATTCCTTAGCTGCCAGCCATTCCCCGGCCTTGCGGTCTTGCCATTGGGGAAGCAGGGCCAGTTGTTTTTCAACCCGCAAGGCCCCGGAGGGTGAAATCCATGCCGTCTGCCAGGCCGCTATAAGTGGTATTAGCTTGAAAATTCTCTTCTCCAGAAACCCGACTGACTTGGGTTTTGAAGTAACTGTCCGGGCTTCGGTTCCAACTACTGCCATGGCCTGGCGCCGCAACCGTATCTCGCGCCAAACCTTTTGAACATTCAAGGCTGATAAAAAAACCGCGATAAAAACCATCAGGGGAATCATCCATTCAAACATGCCTGCTCCTCACACCTCTATCCTTACGATCCGGCTGATAATCCAAGCGCCGATAATCTCCATGACCAGCCCGGCTCCCAGCATAACCATACCCAGAGGATGACGGCAAAAGTTTGAAATTAATTCCGGATCCAAAAACCCTAACCCGATCAACAGCCCCAGGGGCAATAATCCCACGACCCAGCCTGACATCTTGCCCTGCGCGGTCAAGGATGCAATCCGCCCTTTCAAACGAAACCGCTCCCTGATGGTTTCTATCTGACGGCCGGCCACCTCGGCCAGATTCCCGCCGGTGCGCAGAGAAACCCCGGCCGCTACCACAAATAATTCCAGATCCTTATTATCCCATCGCTTGAGCATTTTTTCCAAGGCTTCCAGGGGCGGTAAACCCAGGCGGCAATCCCGGACTACTTCTCCAAATTCCTCGGAAATCGGGCGCAAAGCTTCCTGGGCTACGACTTCCAAAGCCTGGACCAGCGATAGTCCGGCCCGCAGGGAATTAGTGATTAATTCCAAAGCGTCCGGAAGCTGTATCTCCAGAGCATGAAATCGCCGGCCCTGCCAGATCGTCAGAATGAAAAGCGGGAATAGAAAACCACCCGCGGCTGCCACTAATACCAGCAGGTAGGCTGCCGGAGAAGCCTGGGAGGCGTAGACCATTAAAAAACTACCCAGGCCCAGCAAAAACGCCCCGGCCAAGCGCCAGCGATAAATCCGGCGATCATCCCAGCGCCGGCTGCCCTCTGGCTGCAGGCCGGAGGTACGGCGTATACTTCCGGCCTGCAGCCGGGCCATAAATGCCACCCAGCGGCCGCGCCAGCCGGATTGCAATACCAAAACCGCCAGATAAACCGAGATAAAAATGAGAATGATAATGCTGTATTTCACGTTTTCCTACTTCCTTTTGAAAATATCCGCCCGGACTTCAATGCCGCGTGTGACCAGCTCTTTTACAAATCCGGGCATATAACCGGCAGCCTTAAACTCTCCCTGCACCCGTCCGGCCTGGTCCAGACCGGTTTGTTTATAGATAAAAATATCCTTTAATACTATCTTGCCATCTTCCATGCCCGCTACTTCGGAAACCCTGGTCACTTTGCGCGAACCATCCTGAAGCCGGGACTGCTGTACAATAATATCCACAGCACCGGCAATCTGCTCGCGAATGGCCCTGACCGGCAGGTCCATACCCGACATCAGGACCATGGTCTCCAGGCGGGTAATAGTATCGTGCGGCGAATTGGCATGCACCGTAGTGAGGGATCCGTCATGCCCGGTGTTCATGGCCTGCAGCATATCCAGCGCTTCTCCGCCCCGGCACTCGCCCACTACTATCCGGTCCGGCCGCATGCGCAGGCAATTACGCACCAGGTCCCGGATGGTAATTGCGCCCTGTCCTTCGATATTCGCGGACCGGGTCTCCAGAATCACAACATGCTGCTGGGGCAGATTCAATTCCGCGGTATCCTCGACTGTTACAATTCGTTCACTTTCGGGTATATAAGCCGCTGCAATATTCAGCAGCGTGGTCTTGCCGGACCCGGTTCCACCGGAAATCACAATGTTTTTCCGGCCCCGCACGCAGGCTCCCAGAAATTCCGCCAAGGCCCGGTTAAGCGAGCCGAATTTTATTAAATCATCTACCCGGAGTCTTTGCTGCGAAAATTTCCGAATGGTCAGGGCCGGCCCTTTAAGCGCCAGGGGCGGAATAATCGCATTCACCCGCGAACCATCGGCCAGACGGGCATCCACGTACGGCTGACTCTCGTCTATCCGGCGGCCCAGCGGAGCAACAATGCGTTCAATCACGGTCATTAATTGCTTATCACTTAAAAAATGCCGGTCGGATAAAATCAGTTTTCCCGCTTTCTCAATGTATATTTGCTCCCGCCGGTTGACCATAATCTCCGTAACTTCGGGATCGCGCATAAGATTTTCCAGGGGACCAAGTCCCAAAACCTCGTCCACAACCTCCTGAACTAATTTTTCACGCGCCTCCCGCCGGGTTAATTCCGGGACTTCCAAAGCCATCAGAGAAGCTACCACTGCCTCGACTTTTTCGCGCAGCAGAATCTGTCCCGCCGGGGCCGCGATCGTTTCGGAAGCCAGGGCCTTCAATTCGCTATTTTCCAAAACCAGATTATGAATTCGTTCCTTGATCTGCCCATAATCCGGTTTTGTTCCAGAGGGTTTGATATCTATGCCCGCTTCCGGACCCGGGGAGGCCTGAACGGACCCGGGTTCAATTTCCGCCAGCCGGCGCGCGAGCTCTTTAACTGCTTTAGCAAAAGGAGAGTTCGGAAACATGGCAATCAATTCACGCTGTTGGTTCAGGGCTTCGGTCGTTCGAAGATCAAATGGTATGTTGGCCAATACTTTATGACCGGGCAAGGCTTTTTCCATATCCTCGGGCCGCAGCGCTCCCGGCATATCGGCCCGATTCAGAATTAAGCCGATCTTAGCTGCCGGGAATTTCAGTTCCTGGTAATGCAAAACATGCTCCCGCTCCTGTTTTAATCCCACCAGATCCGGGGAACAAACCAGCAAAATTCGGTCACCCACATCCAACACGTTCAGTGCCAGGGAATCCCATCCGGTCAGCCCGTCAACCACTACAAAATCATAGGCCATCCGGAACAGTTCCAGGGCCCGCAAAATCTGATGGCTGGCGACCCCCATGGCGCCCGGTTCGCTTTCCGCCAATACCGCAACCTCTACTCCGCTCCGGGATCTGGGAAAGTAACCCCGGATAGTATTTTCATCGAAACGCGCGAGATTCCCGCTAAGTTCGGCCAAGGTCGGACCAACCGCCAGACCCCAGCGAAGATTATGTTCCCCACGAGCCTGGGGATCCAGGTCAAAAAGCATTACCCGGGACCTGCCGCGCCGGCCCAGCATGGCCGCTAAATTCTGGGCGAGCAAACTTTTACCCTCGCCGGCTTTACCGCCGTGAAATATGATTACGCGTCCGTTGGTTGTTTCCGCTTTGGTCATATCTTTTCCTTTACCGCCTGCCGGTATTGAGATTACTTGCCTACAATATGCGGAGTAACAAATATCACGAGTTCTGACTCTTCCCGCCTGATCAGGGAAGATTTAAATAAATAACCCAGAATCGGCAATTCCGAAAGGATGGGCAGACCCTTATGGATAACCTGGTGTTTTTCCTGAATCAAGCCGCCGATGATCACCGTGGTCCCGGGCTGAACATGTATGGTAGTGGAAGCCCAGCGCGTTTTAATGGCCGGATTGCCCTGTATCATATGGGTAAAATCCGCGTCCGAGAGCTCTGCCCGTATCTCCGCATTAATCGCGCCGGTATTGTCGGCCCGGGGCAGGACGTCCAGGCTGACACCATATTTTTTCCATTCCACGTTCATCTGTCCAGTGGAGCTCACAGTAGAAACCGGAATCTCACCGCCCGAGGAAAAACTGGCTTTCCGGCCGGAAAGCGTCAGTAGTTTGGGCCGGGCCAATATTTTCGCATTTCCCTTTTCTACCAGGAGCTTGAGTAATAGATCCAGCTGGCCGCGCTGCAAGGTTCCGATGCCTTTCAGCGGCATGCTGCTTTCCACCAGAGACAATTTTCCCGCCGGCCCGACCAGCCTTTCCCAGTCCAGTCCCAGGTCCATATTCTCTGTTTTAGCGATTTCCATTACTTGCACATCTATCTGGATCATGGTCTGGGCAGCCTTACCGGTCGTTACTATTACTGAAGATATTTGCTTGCGGCCGTCAGCCTGCCACACAATTAAACTGGTGGAACCGACGGCTTTACCGTTGATCAATAGTTCGCGGTCGCTGATCTGCGTTAAATCCGCGATTTCCGGATTTCCAATAGCCACCCGTTGGGAAGATTCCACATTTACCACCCTCGCGCTGCCCACGGTTATCCTGATATCCTTGCCGGCCCAGGCGGAAAAAGGCGCCATGCCTATAATCATCAGGGTTAAAATAATCCGCTCCCAGTTGCCGCTTTTACATAAGCTTTTCCTCATCCCAACCTCCCGCTTAATTCTAAGTATTAGTCATGCGTTTTCCCTTACCGGATTATTCCTCACTGTTGCAATCCCTCGAAAGCTGAGACATACCACCCACGAGACGTAGGGGCGCACAGCCGTGCGCCCCTACTATAACGAACGGGTATCATTTTCCCGCTTTATTGCACTCCCCGGATAATCCGGATTTTTCTCTTGGCCGGCTTGATTTCTTCCCGCCGGACTTTCATCAGCGGGCCCAGGACCGTACTTAAATTCTGGTCCGGCAAATCGATTAGATTATTATCCCCGATTGATCGCAGAGCTAATTTCAAAAAACCTTCCTTCTCAGCCAGGGTCAAACGAACGGCATCCTCCGGCGTCACAGCCAGGCAAACCGTTATCGCTCTTCCTCCCCCGGAGAACGCGTCCGGCGAAGAAGGCGTTGGCTCATCCAGGGTGGTTTGCCCACCCACGGCGGTTATGGGGACATTCTGGATTAAAACCGCTGTGGTTGTCCGTTTGGCGTTTTTATATCTATGCTCAAAGGTCGCTAGCACATCCACGCGGTTACCGGGCTTTACATGTCCGCCCACAGCCGCGGCCGGATCAAGGGCCAGGGACACGATCCTCTGCCCCTCCGAAACCACGTCGGCAAAACCAGGACGGATTTTCGAGAGCTTGTTCGGAAGGATTTGCTCACCTTTAGCCATTGGCACGACGGCAAACTGTCCCCGGAATTCCTGCCATTGCTTAACTACTCCCTTTTTATCCGGAGAAGAAATCGCCCCGGGCATAATATAAGCACCCGGAATTTCGTCAATCCGAACTTTATCCGTGGTCAACACCGCGCCCCGGCTGATCGGCTTTTTAGCCACCAAGACCTTGACCGGCGTAACATCCGCCCTTACCTCGGCCTCTTTTTCCGTGATATAATAATATGTCATCAAGGCGGCAATCACGGCCAATAGCAGTGCAATCAAATTCTGTCTGCGCATAAAAATCCTCCTAAGTCTCGGTACCGGCCCACGGGTTCATGGGCACGCGAAATCTGTAACGGGCGGACATGGAAGTCCACCCCTACCAAAAACGTCATTATCACACTGTAGGGGGCCGGCAAACTACATATTCACCGCATCTTGCTTTTAATATGTTCATCCACGTCGTCAAGCGGCTGAACCAGGCGCACGCGCCAATTATGATTCCAGGGCGATGACCCGGTCATGACTGTATCATGAATTTCCGCCCGGCCGCGGGTTACCAGATCCGGCAGTTGCAGGTTTAAGCGCCGGCCGCCGATAATCGCATCCCGGATCTGCCACTCCACGCGGGACTGCACTGCCCAGGGAGTTTCGATCGGCTCAAATTTCGTCAGCAGAGGAGCCCCCAATGGCACCGGAACCGGCTCCGGCGGCGGCGGAACATAATAACAACACAAGGACTCGGAAATAATCAAAAGCGGATTAATCTTCCAGGAGTATATTCCCAGCTTGGTGGACTCATTATCCAGTCCGTTTTCCGATCTGATACGGTTAATTATAGCTTTTATTTGGTTATTATATTTAAAAATCTCCGTCTTGATTACCGCCGGATTGGCAGCCAGCCCCAGGTTATATAACCAGACATCCAGGATGGTATAAGGAATCGTCCGCTTGGTCCTTCCCACTAGTATGCCGTACTCAATTACACCGTTGATCTCCGTAATTTTGTTCAAAACCCGGGCCTGCCTGGCGGCTACGGACAGGGCCAGGGCATCAGCCGCGTTCTGGGCCCGGACCTTCATGGCGGCCAAATAAATAACATTTACCAAAACCAGAGTAAACATGGTCAGCAACATCATCATGATTATTGTCATATATAAAATCTGGGCTTTTTCCTCTTGCCGCAAGCGCGGCCAGGTTTTGCTTTTCATCGAGGTTCGGTCCGAAAAAGGTCTGCCGGACAGGTATGCCTAACCTGGATATCCTTAATTACCGCGAAAATCGGTTTTAAGTGGTGGGTGACAATGTACCCTTGCCTCTGGCAAATGAATTCGGTTGGTCCCGGACTCAGCGAACGGCAAATCTCCCCAGCCACGCGCTTGGCATTAAACGTATCACCCTGGTCCATCCAGGCCTGGCGTCCAGCTTCATAGACCGCATCCTGTACCACAATATGGGCAATTCCTATCTGCACCAACTGGACGCAGCCCATAAAAAGAATGATCAGAATAGGAAGCGCTACTGCCGCTTCAATTAAAAGTTGGCCTTTCTGATCTCTTTTTAAATTCAACATACTGCCGGCCTGCTCCTTCAGTATAAAAATATTGCTCCTTTATATTATTAGACCTGGTTCCTCTGGTTTTCATTCAAAATTTAATATTGTTTTAGCGCACCACTACTATTTTGCGTTTTTTCTCGAAATCATCGGTTTTGGTATAAACTATATAAATACCGCTGGGAACCACCTGTCCCTTCCGGTCAATACCATCCCATACAGTCTCAAAGGTGCCCGCATTCATTACTCTATCAACCAGGGTTTTAACCAGTTTGCCGCCCCGGGTAAATATTTTGACAAGGACACGCTGAGTCCGATCTATCCTTATGGTAATGCGTACGGGCTGCCCAGTACTGGTTCGCAGCACATTCGGATGAACTATGAAAGGGCCTGCGGGAATAGCGGGCGTCAATTTTACAACCGCGGGAGTTTTAGTTACTACCGGCGCAACCTCCGTGGGCGTAGGGGACGGAGTACTTATCAGCGTAGAAACCGGAGTTGGTGTGGATACCACATAATATGCGGCATAGATTTGCAGAGCCGTTCCCGTTCCACTCTCCACCTCTTGCCAGCTCACATACGGTGTGTCGTTGTAAACAGCTATGGCGGGAGAATATGCGTTTTTTTCCGAATCGATATTTAAACTCCCTCCATCCTGCACCCATTTGGTTTCATTATTATCATAATGCTTGACATAGATTTGTTCGGCAGTTCCGTCACTCTCTTGCCAGCTCACATACGGTGTGCCGTCGTAAACAGCTATGGCAGGAGAATATGCATCCTTGGATGTAATTACATTCAAACTTCCTCCATCCTGCACCCATTCGGTTTTATTATTATCATAATGCTTGACATAGATTTGCTGGACCGTTCCGTTGTTCTCTTGCCAGCTCACATACGGTGTGCCGTTGTAAACAGCTATAGCGGGAGATCCCGCGTTTTCTGATTCAATTACATTCAAACTCTCTCCCCCCACCCATAGGGACCCTTCCAAATATTTGACATAGATTTGATTCTTACTTCCGTTACTCTCTTGCCAGCTCACATACGGCGTGCCGTTGTAAACCGCTATGGCAGGAGATTCCGCGCTTTTTAATTCATCTACATTCAAACTCTTTGCCCCCCCCACCCATAGGGACCCTTCCAAATATTTGACATAGATTTGATTCTTACTTCCGTTACTCTCTTGCCAGCTCACATACGGCGTGTCATTGTAAAAGGCTATGGCAGGAGATCCCGCGTTTTGAGATGGATCGTTAGTTAAACTCCCTACATCCAGTACCCATTCGCTCTTATTGTAATGTCTTACATTAATTTCGCTCAAACCGCTTACATTATCATACCAGCACACGTACACCGTGCCCGCAGAGGATATAGCAATATCCGAGCTATGACACTGAATATTACAATTCCAACTTTCGCCATGACTCGACCAGGTATTGCCTTCAGCGTCAAAACATTTGACGCAAATACTGTTTGTTTCCGCGTCGGGGTCATACTCGATCCAGTTTACATACGGTGTACCATTATATATAGCCAGACGTGGTGAATAAGCATTGTTGTCCTTGTTCAAGTTTAGCGCTTCTTTTTCTTGACCAGCCTGTACCCAAGTCCTCTCTGTTGCCACGGCCCTGGCACTAAGCGCCAAGCACATAAGCATGGGTATAAAAAGAATACTTTTTCGCATTTTAAACGCCTCCTTTTTATATTCCCTACTGTAATGAATAACTCGGCGCCCCAGCGCAGGAGCTGCCCTCAATTCCCATTCCTCCCGGAAGCATCGCTGATTTTAACCGCCTATTTAATTATCATTCATTTTCTTCCGGATTTCAATCCCAGAATTCATCCCAACCAACTTTCTCTAAATCAGCATAATCTATTAGCCGTTAGTTATGGCATAACCGGCATAGGAAAAGCACGCAATCATCGCGATTATAAGTTGCACTTTAAGTATAATTGAGCAATGATATAAAAAATTCTCTTCAGATTCCCGGAATAAAAGGAGGCTGACAAGCATGAATAAAATGAATTTTATCATCCTGGCTTTTCTGGTTGCGGCTATCGGCCTGGTGCTGTTTCTCAGCCATCCCCGGAGTCTTAAAAAATACGATTACTTGAAAAATCCCCGGATCACAACCCTGCCCCGTCAAAAAATGATCATTGTGGAGGCCCAGGGCGATCCGGCAATAATCTCGGAAAAATCCATTTCCCTTCTGTTTAAAACCTTCTTTTCATTTAAGCATGCTGTTAAAGGATTAAAATATACCCCTCCCCGGGCACGCTGGCCCAAGCCTTTTGATGCACCGCAAGAGGAATGGATCGGGATTTTCGGATTGGCCGTGCCCGAGGCGGTTGCAAGTCTGCCGGAATCAATCCAAAAAAAGCATCCTTCAATTAAACTTGCCTATTGGGAGTACGGTGAAGTCGCTGAAATTCTGCATATCGGAGCCTACAGCGAAGCCAGCGCCACGCGGGCCCGGCTCCATGAATTCATTAAGACCCGTGGATATCAGCCAATCGGCGCGCCGGAGGAGATATATATCAAAGGACCCGGCAAGTTTTTTAAAAGCTATACCAAAAAACTCCGGACCATTCTCCGGCAGCGAATTGAAAAAAATGAAGTCTCCCCATAGCCGGCTTCATCCTTATATTTTTTTCCTGCTTTTCTGCTGGGGTGTTTCGGCGTCCTCGCCCGTCCCGGCCGAGGAACAGACCAGCTGTATCTGGTCCCATGTGGGTGAAGAACTCCTGGCAATAGGCGCCTCGCCTCTGAAAGGATCCTGGTCCGATTATCTGCTGGCTTCCGGAATAGCCGGAGGCCTGGCCATAGCGCTAAACAATGATATCAACTGGTACGCGCAGATACAAGACCATCGGACCGAATGCCAAGACCATCTAATGCCGGCTGCCTCGCTTTTAGGCGATGGTTTTATACATCTGGTTGGATGCGCCGCCTTGTACAAATTTGGAAACGAGCATGACCGGAAAACCGCCGCCCTGGCTTTGGAAGGACAAATTAATGTCGCACTTATGGCATTCTTGTTAAAAGCCGCTTTCAGTGCCACACGTCCGGCAACCGATAACTCTCAACGCCATTGGTTTACCTTCTCTTTAAATCACTCAAGTTTTCCTTCCGGACATACTATGAGCGCTTTCTGCGGCGCTGTCATCTTAGGGCAAGCCTATCATCTGCAATGGGTCACTTATCCCCTGGCCGCGTTAGTGGCCTATTCCCGGATTTATAATCAAAGACATTGGCCGGCGGACGTGATCGCCGGTGCCGGACTCGGCCTTTTGATTGGGCATACGGTTCTGGGCTTCCATCGCGGCCAATCAAAAAAACCGGGCATTCATTTTTCAGTCCGGCCGGCCCGGGATGGCGGCCACATGGTGATCTCATGGTTGTTTTGAAGCATATTTTAATTACTCTGGGCCTCCTGCTATTTGCATCCCCGCCCACTACTGCCGCACCCTGTCCTTTATCAGATTATAAATTCTCCGGCTGTATCCAGGGCGAAGTCAGCGGAGCGGGCAAAGTGCCGGAAACCCGGGCCTTGATGAAACGTCTGGATTTCCGGCTTAGCACTCTCCTGCCCTGGCCCGGATGGCTGATCGCAGCTGAAGCCGGCATGACAGGACTTCATATGGTTTTGGGAGAAACCTACCTGGAATACCGCCTGGGCACTGTTACTACCTTTAAAATCGGCCGCTTCCGCCTGCCTTTTGGTATTGAGCCCCAAACCCATGCCGCTAAAATGGATACTATAGCAGGCTCGCTGCTTTACGGATTCGGAAATTACGGCTGGCCCGAAACATTGGGCCTGGCCGGTGTGGGTGAGTTTGCTTACGGCCTGCGGGCTGATTTTATCTGGCCGCCCCGGTTTGCCGGCCTCGCGCCTTTTATCAGCGCCGCCCTGGTTACTGGAAACGGGCGGGATATCATCCCGGATATCCCCTCCCAAGGCATGATCCGGCTGGGCTTTGCCAGTTGCCTGGAACTGGAGGAACTCCGGCATGAGATGGAATTGGGTCTTTCCGGAGCTTATGGTTGGAATGAACTAAGCCAGTCAGGGGGAGAATATGTTCCCTTGGGGTGGTCGGGAAATCCGGAATTAAATGAGGCCGGGGTTGTAAGCTTTTCTAATTTCGGCGGCCATGGTCCGGTTTCACTCCTGGGAGCGGATATCCGTCTGCGTATGAATGATCTGATTCTCAAGGCGGAATGGATGGCACGCCGCCTTGAGAACTTTCATTCCCATGGTTACTATTTGACCGCTATTTTCGAACTGGAACGTTATATCCCGGCCAACCTGGACCTGGTGGCACGCTGGGAAGAGGTGGTTCAAGGTTACGCCGACGGCCTGCATGCCCCGGGAAAACCCTATTCGGCTGCTACGGCCGGTCTTAAATGGAGGTTCTGTTCATACTGGCAGCTGGAAATTAATTATGTCAGCTTGCTTTATGCTTCCCGCCTCCACGCCTTTCCCAACTCAGATATTGTGATGGCTCTGCTTCAAGTCAGCTTTTAGACGCTCCCTTAAATAGTGCTTACCGCTTTTTACAAACTCGATTTCTCCCATTTTGTTTAGCAGTATATAATGCTTCGTCAGCACGCCGTATGAGCGTAGTTGCCGTATCCTCAGTGTCACCTAAATCTGCCACGCCCAGACTAATCGTGACACGAATAATTTGCTTCTGGAAATTAAATCTGGTTTTCTCTACCGCTCGCCTAAGTTTCTCGGCCACAATTACAGCGTCATGGATTTCAGTTTCGGATAAAACTATGGCGATTTCTTCACCGCCATAACGGGCTACGGTATCAGTTTCGCGCGTGTGTTCTTTTAAAATTCCCGCGGTCTGCTGTAATACTTTATCTCCCATTAAGTGTCCATAGGTATCATTGATGGATTTAAAATGATCCATATCTATCAGTATAAACGCCAGCGGCCGACGATAGCGCTGAGCACGGATGATTTCTTTTTCTAAGGTACTCATTAAATAGCGCCGGGTATAAATTTTCATAAGGGGATCTTCTTGGTATTCTCTCTGTTTTTTTTCAGTATGGGTATTAAAGAAATATATCATTTGATTCATAATATTAGCAATGCGTTGCGTAAAGACAAATTCGCGCGCTTCAATTAAAACGTCTTTGTAATTACTAAGAAACACTTCCTTCAATCCATCCTCGATCCCGAGGATAGCGTCTTCGAGCCGATTCCCCTGGATATAAATAATTTTCCAGAGAACCGGCAAAAATATCAGGATTAAAATAAAAATGATTATTGCGCTGGAAACAATAAACTTTTTAAATAAGCTGGTCATATCAAATTCGAGACAAAATATATTTTTTTGCCCAAAATTTTGTCTAACCCGGTACTTCCAGCCATAGGCTGCTTTAGATTTTATCAACAAATGAATGCCGGATTTCGTTGACAATCCACAATTAGCAAAATCATTTCCAACCCTTCCCGGCAATTTATCCTGGTTGCGCTGCCAAAAATAACACTTTTTCTCTTCACTGGGATGCCAGATCAGAATCTCTAAATTTTCAATACTGGCAAGCTGGTTTTGAACCAGGCGGGGAATCAACCCGAACTCAGGAAGAGATGTTTTTAAACTTTCTTCAGCCATCTGCGCTTGGGGCGGGGAAGGCAGCCTGCGTTTAGGAGGCGATGTTGGTTGCAGGCGTTCGCGGGTTATATGGTTTTTAGTTTGGTTGCTAAAAATATTTTTAACTATTCGAAATTCATACATGTTGCTTATTGCTTTGAGCAGGTTTTTTAAAAACCAGATCGCTTTTAAAAACATCGCCTTAAATTTATAGGAGCTGACACTTAATTTGATTTTTGATTTTATTTTTTTTATTTCAGATATTTTCCGGACGGCTTTTTTATTAATTTTATTTATTTTCGCCTTGAAAACCGTGTTTAGCGCAGAGGTGGTAGTTGCGGGATCCCTATATACTATGCTAGGCTTAATTAATTTTCGTTGCTGTAAACAAATAAACGCTTTTTCTGATCGTTCGGCAATTGTTTTTTGACTCATATAATCAAAAATAAATCCAGCTGCAATAATCAGGAAACAAGCAAAAATCAAAACCGCCGCGGTAATATGAATACCCAACCGCTGATGAAAAACCGCAGGTCGCTTTAACATTTCGGGCCCCTAGGAGTTTGAGCATTTAGTCATAGACTAATTGCTCAAACTCCAGAGCAATTGAAAATCGAACAATAGATCAATAAAAAACTCAATTGCGGTCTATTTTCTAGTGCTCAATTGCTCAGAAATTAAAAAAATCAGACTAATTGCTCAAGCTTCTAATTATTTGCGCATTTATATGAGAGTATTGGCTTTATTTTTTTAGGGGAAATTTCAAAGTCAGAATCTCGCTCTGGGTGGTCTCCTGGCCTTGGTAGTCTAGAGCCGTAACGGCATACCGCCAGGTTCCCCGCTTAACTTTTTTTAGCCAAATCAGATTTTTCGAGATCGGTTTGGTCTCAATTTTTTTTAGCTGACCTTGCTTGCCTCGGCCTCGATAGAAATGATATTTCCGGGTAATCAGAGCTGAATCCAACCAGTAAATCAAAACTCCCTTTCCGGTTTTTATATATTTTGGCTTAGCCGGCGATTCCTGAGAAGCCGCTTGCTGTTGGTTAATAATCTTTTTAAGGTCTGCCAACGCTTGCTCGGCTTCGGCCGCGGCTTGATTTATCTTCAAAAACTTGACTTTAGGCAGCAAGTAATAAGTGCCGCCCACTCCCAGAATTAATCCTAAAATAAATACTATGAAAACACCTATACGGCTTTTCCCTTTTCCAGAAACATCCTCCGGCATATCATCGAGGTCTTCGGAAAACAGGACACTTTGCCGGGCCTGAACCTCTGACGGTTTCTGCTGCCGATTATTTTGATCTTCATACGGTCCGGTATCTAATATATTTCCAGCTGCGGTTTTAAAGTTAGAATCCGAATCCGGTTCATCATCTTCATTGACGCGCAGGGTAATTCCCGAACCTGTTTTTGAGATCAGCTCCCGTTCCGGCTCCCGTTCCGGCTCCAGCTCTGGCTCCAGCTCTGGCTCCAGCTCTGGCTCCAGCTCTGGCTCCGGTTCTGGCTCCGGGTCTTCAAATAGAGAAGCTCCTTTTAGCAAGCGATCTTCCTGCTCCGGATCGGACTTCACCTCTACTATTTCCTCTTCCGCGTCCAAGGCTTCCTTGGTTTCAGCTTCCTCCCGGTCAGACGACTGACTAGCGCGGCCATTGGAAAACGAGTCCCTCTCCAATAATGGTGCTTCGTCAGACATAAAATCTTTCGGCACCTGAATGGAATCCAAGTTAATTTTTAATTCCTTTTTCTTAATCCCTTTCTTTTTATCCGGCTTGGATTCCCGGCTCCCGGAGGACGCGGCTTTCCGGCGGGCGGAGGGTTTAGCCGGTTTTTTTTCGTTTTTGCCTATCTCCGGCTCGCCTTCCATTTCCAGCAAATTCATAACCGCGGGTGAAATTATAGCCGGCATTCCTTCGGCTCGTGAGACCAGCAAATCGAAAATTTCATTTAGCGCCATCTGAAGTTCATCCGGCATGGCGGAAATCTGGGTCATTCCGTCCAGCATTAGCTTGACTTCAGTCAGTTGATTGATAGAAGGATTTTTAAAATTCAACCCGCGTTCCCCAAAAATCGCTTCCATGAAACCACTGACATGCTGAAAAAGCCCTTTTTCTTCCTGTTTAAGTCCAACGGCTGAATTACCCTTAGTTTGATTCAAACGGCTGATAACAATATATGCGGAGATCACTCCATCCCGGACTTCCAGCGGAGTCAACTCTCCCTTAGTCATAAATTCTTTCAGCCGTTTTAAATACTTTTCCATGCCCTGTACCCCCTGGCACTATTAGTTTTATTTATTATATCACCAGGATTGTTCTCCTGCAACCGGTCATCTTGTCTTTTCTTATCCCCTCCGCCGGATTATTAATCTTTTTCGGCCAGCGCTTTTACAATGGCCCGGCCAAAAGCTTCCGCTGCTTCCGGTCCCGAGGCGGTGATAAGCTGGCCTTCTATTTCCACCGGATGGCCGGTATAAATTGCTCCGGCTTTTTCCAGTTCCTCTTTTCCCGTTGGGAAAACCGTGGCCTTTTTCCCTTGCAATAAACCGGCGCGCGCCAGAATAACCGGCGCAATGCAGATCGCGGTCAGGAGTTTCCCCGGTTGCATAAATTCAGAGGCGGCTTGATGCGCCCGGGGCATCTCAAAATACTCACTCGTCCCTGGCCCGCCGACAAAGAGCAGCGCATCGAAATCCGAGACTTGAATATCGGTCAGGCACATATCCACCGGTATAATCCGGCCGAATTTGCTGACAGCCGAGTTTGCTCGTGAAGAAACCGTAACTACTTGAATTCCGTTAGCTGTGAAAATTTCTTTAGGCGTCCAATATTCTTCGTCGCGAAATCCGTTTTGGGCAATAACCATGGCGATTTTTTTTTGCATCTTACGCTCCTGCCGTAGCCGTTTTATTCATTCCCCGCTCCCACCAACGGTGATCTTGGGAATACGCAGCGTCGGCTGAGCATCCGCTACGGGCACGCTTTGTTCATCCTTGCCGCAGGTTCCAATCCCCAGTCCGCAATCCGTCCCAACCATGTCAATGCTTTTTAAAACTTGCTGTCCGTTTCCAATCAGGGTAGCGCCGCGCACCGGTTCCGCGGGTTCACCCTCCCGAATAATATAGCCTTCATTGATCTCAAATACAAAATCACCGTTTACGGTATTGACCTGGCCGCCGCCCATGCGTACTACATACAAACCCCGGGATACGGATTTGATAATATCGTCCGGAGGACTCTCTCCCGGAAGAATCATAGTATTGCTCATACGCGGCAGTGGCCCATAGGCATAGGACTGGCGTCTCCCATTGCCGGTCGGCCGCACTCCGGCCAGGCGGGCACTGAGCATATCATGCATGAATCCCAGCAATACGCCCCGCTCCACCAGCAGGGTCCGCTCCCCTGGCGAGCCTTCGTCATCCAACCCATAAGAACCCCGCCATCCCTCCAAGGTCGCGTCATCCACTACGCTGATAAGCGGCGAGGCCACATTCTGCCCGATTTTATCCCCAAAAGGGGAAAGCCCCTTCCTAATCAAATCGCCTTCCAAGGAATGACCAATAGCCTCGTGGATCATGGTTCCCCCGGCCTCGGAAGCCAGCACTACGGTCATGCGTCCGCTGGGCGCGGGCTGGGCTGTCAGCAGCATATGGGCTCGGCGTCCGGCCCTCATTCCGGTCTCGCCGGGATCCTGGTCATGAAAAAATTCCCAGCCCCGGGCCCCGCCTAGGGACTCATATCCGGTCTGTATGATATTATCTTGGCCCGCTACGGCATTGACCCCCAGCATAACCTGGACTCTCTGATCCTCGAACCAGATACGGTCTGACCTGGCTATACCTACTCGCTGCGTAAAACCATTCAACATAACAGTAACCTGGCGTATTAAAGGCCCTGATCCGCGAGCGGCCCTTTCCGCTTGCATGGCCAATTCAAGCCGCTGAGCAAGCGGAAGCGCAGCTGGTGAATGCCCAGCCAGCCTGGGCTTTCTCTGGGATTGCAAAATCATTGGATCTGCTTTGCTTTGTTCCTCCGTTGAACCAATCAGCTCACAGGCCGCATCCCGGAGCCCCTGGGAGGTCACCTCATTGGTGCTGGCAAAAAAAGTAGCATCCCCGCGCACTAAACGGAGACCGGCACCGAGTTCGCCCTGGTCAATAATTTGATCCGGCCGGGAGTCTTCGATCTTTATCCTGGTGGTATGATTTTCTTCTATAAATATGTCGGCAAAATCGCATCCGGCCCGGGTCAGGATAGGCAAGGCCTCGCCGGCGATTTCCTGCCAGTTTATGACTTCCGGCATAAATTCAACTCCAGTTTATTTATTCGCATATTTAAATGCTAACTGCCGCCCGGTTTCCAGCAGGCGGCGTACCCGCGCCGGCTGGGACGATTCCGCGTAAATCCGCACCAGGGGCTCGGTTCCGGAAGGCCGGATCAGCAGCCAGGAATCGTCTTCCAGGATAAACTTCACCCCGTCAAAATCTTTGATTTTCCTGATTCTTGTCCGGTCCATTAAGGCTGGCGGATTCTTGGTCAAGCCGTCCAGCAAAGCCGCACGCCGTTCCAGGGGAAAACCGAGATCCAACCGCTGGTAATGAAAGGCTCCGAATTCCTTTTCCATCTCTTTTAGAATCCAGGAAAGCGGCCGGCCTTCCATGGCCGCCAATTCCAGCAGAAGCAATCCAGCCAATACCCCGTCGCGCTCGGGAATATAATGGTGAAATCCCATGCCTCCGGATTCCTCGCCGGCCAGCATAAAATTCTCTTTTAAAATCAGCTCTCCGAGATGCTTAAAGCCCACCGGTGTTTCCCGCAATTCCAGACCATAAACCGCGCACATCCGGTCTATCAAAAAGGTTCCGGATATGGTCTTGCCCACCGGCCCGCTTACTTTCCGGTTTTTAATAAAATGCCGTATCAGGAGCCCCAGGATTTTATGCGAGGTGATATATCTACCCTGGTCATCGACCAGGCCTACGCGATCCGCATCGCCGTCAACCGCTATTCCCAGATGCGCATGATTTTTTCGTACCGCATACTTTAAATCGCGCAGGCTCTCTTCTACTGGTTCGGGCTGCAATCCGCCGAAAAGCGGATCGCGTTGGTTGTGAATTGACAGAACTTTACAACGGTTGGCACCCGGGCGTTTCCATTCCAGGCAACGGCCCAGAAAATCAAGTCCGGATCCGTAAAGCGGGTCATATACTATGCGCAGGGGGAATTTCCGAATTTTTTCCATATCCACATAGGCGGTGATCTTGTTTAGGTACGGGGCTTCCAAATCCACGGGCTTTATAAGCCGGCGCTGCCGGGCCTGCTCAAGATCCAGGCTTTTCACTCTCTGTTTATCGATCAAGGTTTCAATTCGTTGCGTAGTCTCGGGCAGGGCCGAGCCGCCAAAATCGGACTTGATTTTAAAGCCGTTATATTCATAGGGATTATGCGAAGATGTAATGACCACCGCGCCGGCAGCCTTAAAATGCTTCACGCCCCAGGAAACCGCAGGCGTAGGCATGGCTTGGCCGGTCATAAGCACGGACAATCCATTGGCGCAAAGAACCCCGGCCGCAGCCTGGGCAAACTCTTCGGAAAGAAAACGGTTGTCATAGCCGACAATGATTGGTTTATTTTTGGTGGGAAGCTCTTTAAAATAAAGGGCCGTGGCCTGGGCTACCCGGCGGACGTTCTCCATGGTAAATTCCCGGGCAATAACGGCCCGCCAACCGTCAGTTCCGAATTTGATTTTATCCATTAAGTATTTCTCCTGACATTTTTCAAACCACACTGTAATCCGGAATAATGGTGCCCTGCCCGAGCACGCTGCCCGGACGCACAGTGACAAAACGTCCGATCCGGCAGGCCGAGCCTATCACGCATCCGGAAAGCTTGGCTCCCTCTCCGATATCCACCCCATCCCAGATCACGCTGTGCCGAATCACAGCATGCGGTCCTACCTTTACTTTGCTGCCTAGTACTGCAAATTCTCCGATTCGCGCTTCCTCAGCCACAAAGCAATCATCGCCTAAAATTCCGGGCGAGCTTAATTCCGCCGTGGAATGAAAACGGCATCTTTTTCCCATATACAGCTTCGAATTTTTCTTCGCAACCGAACCAATCGGCAGCATGAACATGCGGCCTTCCAGGATATCCTGATGGGCCTGGAGATATTTAGCCGGAGTCCCGATATCCATCCAGTAATCGCGGCTGGGAAACGACCATACCCTTTGTCCGGCAGAGAGCAGCTCGGGAAAAAGTTGGCGTTCCGAGGAATAGTTCTCACCCTCGGGAATCTGGTCAAATATCGCGGAATCGAAAATATACACCCCGGAATTAATCCAATGAGTCTGCCCTTCTCCCGGACTGGGTTTTTCCAGGAAACTATGAACCCGGCCGGCCTGGTTCGTCTGGACTAATCCATAGGCCGAAGGATCTTCCACCCAGGTAAGACCTATGGTTAATACTGACCGCTGCCCGCGATGAACAGCTGCCATGCGCGTTAAATTAATATCTGTCAGAATATCACCGTTTAAAACCACTACCGTTTCCCGGCGATTAATAAATTTACCGGCATTTCGGATGGCGCCGGCCGTGCCTAAGGGTTGAGACTCCAGCGCATAATGCAGCTTGATTCCATATCGCCGGCCAGTGCCAAAGGCTGCCCGTAAAAGTTCGGGCTTGTGGCAGGTGGAAAGAATTATATCGCGTATCCCATGCTGCCGCAGAAAGGCAAACTGGTATTCCAGAAAGGCATGCCCCAGCATGGGCACCATACTTTTCAGGCAGTGGAGCGTAAGCGGCCGGAGTCTGGTTCCTTCACCACCAACTAAAATAATGGCTTTCATTGCCCTGAATCCCCTTGAGTTCGGCCGGGTTCAGCCTGGCGGTTTTTAAAGAATTCTACGGTCCTGGCAATGCCTTCGGCCAAGCTGGCACGCGGCTCCCATCCCAGTACTTGTCCCGCCAGACCGGCATCAAGGTAATTAGCTTGCAAATCTCCCCGGCGCGGAGGACCGTGCTGGGCCTGAATATCGCTTTGCATAACCATTCGTATGGTTTCATACAAGACATTGACGTCGGTCGGCTTGTTAGTACCAATATTCAAGGCGATATTTTCTCCCTTGGTCAGGGCTTTCAGGTTGGCTGCTACCACATCCCCCACAAACACATAATCACGTATGCAAGAACCGTCTCCATTGATAATGGGCGTTTTCCCTCTCAACAAAGCTTTAATAAAAATAGACACCACGCCGGCTTCTCCGTGCGGGTCCTGCCGGGGACCATAAACATTGCTATAGCGGAAAACCACATATTTCATTTTAGTCCGGCCGGCAAAGAATTTAAGATACATCTCGCCCGCGTATTTGGAAATGCCGTAAGGCGATGCCGGCTGCATAGGAAAATCTTCCCGGGCCGGAAGATTTTCCGGCTCGCCATATACTACTCCGCCGGAGGATACATAGATAATTTTCTCGACCTGGTGCTTTTGGCAGGCTTGCAGCAAATTAAGCCATCCCATTACATTGATTTGCGCGTCCACCATCGGTTTATCCACTGACAATGGAACCGAAATTTGCGCGGCGTGATGATCGACTACCTGAGGCTTGAACTCCGCGAAAACCTCGTCTATCCGCGGGTCGGCAATATCCATTTGATAAAACTTGGCCTTAGGATCGACATTCTCCCGGGTTCCGGAAGAAAGATCATCCACTATCGCGACCTCATGTCCGGCCTGTATAAAGGCGTCCGCTACATTCGAGCCGATGAATCCCGCGCCGCCGGTAACCAAAATTTTCATGCTTAACCTCCGAAAAATATTTAATATGCCTCTTTATGATGAAACACATCCAGCAAGGTTTGTATGAGCAATTTAAGGTCTAGGGCCAGGGACCAGTTTTCCACATACCACAGGTCATACTTGGTCCGCTCTTCTATCGGCGTGTTGCCCCGCAGGCCGTGAATCTGGGCCCAGCCGGTTATGCCGGCCTTGACTTGATGCCGGTCCAGGTAGCGGGGAATTGTATCCTCAAACTGCTTTACAAAATGAGGCCTTTCCGGACGGGGTCCGACCAGGCTCATCTCGCCCTTTAGAACATTAAAAAGCTGCGGCAATTCGTCGAGCGAGGTTTTTCTCAAAAAGCGTCCGATCCGGGTCCGGCGGACATCTTCTTTCCGGGCCCAGACCGGCCCGGTTGAGTTTTCGGCATCCTGGCGCATGGAGCGGAATTTGAAAATAGTAAACGGCTGGTTCCCCCTGCCAACCCGCTCCTGCCGAAAAAAAACCGGTCCGGCTGAGGAGAATTTTATTGCCAGACCCAGAATTAATAAAAGCGGCGAAAGCAGAATTATAGCCGGAACGACGCAGACCAGATCAAGGCCGCGTTTTAATATCCGGGACAGCGGCTTGGACAGCGGCGCTTCCTTAAGCGCAAAAACCGGAATGCCGGAAATCTCTTCCATTGTCATGGGATTGGTGATAATTCCAAATAAATCAGAGACGATCTTGAATTCCACGCCTGGGAATTGCGCAGTCAGCAGGGCTTCTGCGGTCCGCGCATGCGCGGTCGCCGGAAGGGCGAAAACCACCTCGTCTATTCTCTCTTGCCGGATAATTTCATTTAAATCATTCAGGCTTCCCAGCACCCGGTCCCTTCGGCCCGGTCCCGGGGACTGCTCCCTCAGCCCGGCATTTTTCTGATCAGTCACAAATCCTATCAACCGGTAACCTAATCCCGGAAATCGTTTCACCTGATCGGCTATGAAATAGGCGGTCTCGGTCATACCCACCAGGGCCAAGCGGGATATTCCCACGCCCCGGCGCCTGAGACTGATCTGAATCCGGCGCAGCCAGGAACGCGCCAGCACGGTTAAAACCAGGGTAAATCCCCAGGCATAGAACAGCACTATACGGGAGTAGGTCACGCGGCGGTAGAAAAAGCTTAAACCAACAATAATTAAAAAAGCCACGGTCAAAGCCTTAAATATCCGCGGGAATTCATCCACTCCTGAAATACCGCGGCGCTGAATATAAAGCCCGGCATACTGGAAACAAATCAGAGTCACGCCGATCACTATGGGCATGGCTTGCAGGTATAAAGTCACCTCCGGGACATTGTGCCGCAGGGGAATGGGCCATCCGCAAAACCTTAAATAGTAGGCCGCTAAAAAAGCCGCACTCACCACCAGGATATCCGTGCCCAGGTTAAGGTAATAAAATAATTTGGACAAGCCTTGACGAATCATTATAACCTCAATTAATTATATCTTCTCCAGGCAAGCCTTAATCGTATCTGCCAATTCCGATTTGAACCGGGAGCGATTAAATTGCATGGCCCGCGACCTGATTTTCCCAGGATCCCAAACCATGGTTTGGGACTCCTTTATTGCTTCCCGCAACGAGGCAGGTGTGGGCTGATTAAAAAATATCCCGGTTTCACCCTGGACCACGGTTTCCCGAACTCCGCCCTTGCCATAAGCGATTACCGGCCGGCCGGAAGCCATGGCTTCCAACGGAGTTATGCCGAAATCCTCTTCCCCGGGAAAGATAAAGGCACGGCATTGCGCGTAAAGCTCAACCAGTTTTTCGGTTCCGGGTTTTTCCAAAAACTTTACGCACGGGCCGGCCAGACGTTGCAGGCGTTTTTTTTCCGGCCCGCTCCCCACTACCATGAGCGGCAGCTTGAGCTCATTACAGGCAACAATGGCCCGGTCAACGCGCTTGTAAGGCACCAAAGCCGAAACTACCAGGTAAAATCCGCCGGATTCCCGGGCAATTTGGAAACGCTCAATCTCAACCGGCGGATGAACAACCGCGGCCGGACGGTGATAGTATTTTTTTATCCGGCGCGCCACATGCTGGGAATTGGCGATAAAAGCATCGACTCTGCCAGCAGTCACTGTGTCCCAAACCCGCAGACGACTGATCGCCAAAGAGACAAAAAATCGTTTTAGCCGGCCCCGGTTTCCAGCGGGAAAATATTCATGATACTGTTCCCAGGCATACCGCATAGGAGTATGACAGTAGCATATGTGCGGCGTGCCGGGCTGAGTAATAGCGCCCTTGGCTACGCAATGCGAGGAAGAGATAACCAGGTCATAGGGACGCAGGTCGAATTGCTCTACCGCGGCTGGAAAAAACGGCAAGTAATTCCGGTAATGCCTCCGCGCTCCGGGCAGGTCTTGAATAAATGAAGTTATGACCCGGTGTCTCCGGATAATCGGAGAAATATTTTCCGGCTCGCAGAGCAGGGTATAAACATCCGCTTGGGGATAAAGCTCGCAGAGCACTTCCAGCACTTTCTCGCCGCCCCGCATCCCATTAAGCCAGTCGTGCACCAAAGCTACATTCATTACGGATGAGATCCCTTCATTTTCAATAACTCCCCGGCCGCTTCCAGCACCTCGTTGGCCTTGATTCCCCGCATGCATGCCATGGTCCCTTCCCGGCAAATTGTTACATCCTTTTGGCGAACCGTGACCGGAGTATAGCACGGCGAACAGGCCAAGGCATGGCGCACTACCCGGTGATGGGACCCGCGCGGCGCCAGCAGGTTAGGGTCAGTCGGCCCGAAAATAGATACTGTTGGTATTCCAACCGCGTCAGCTATGTGCAGCGGCCCGGAATCCCCGCCGATAAACAAGTCGCACTGTTTGAGCAAGGCTGCCAGCATAAGCAGGGAAGTCCGGCCCTCGGATCGAATGGCCGGAGGATCAAGCTGTACTCCCGCTAATAAGCGATCGATTACTTCAGCGTCCTGGGTGTTGCCCACCATGAGCATGCAGGCCTTAAAGCCACGGCTTAACTCTTGGCAAACCTCTTGGTAGCCTTCCAGCGGCCAGCGCTTGGTAGTCATAACCGTTCCGGGGTTAACTCCTCCCCCGGGAAAAAGCGCCACTAAAGGCCCGGCTTTCCGCTTATATCCCTGTTGGGTCAAAAAGTCTTTCGCCGCTTGCTCAAGTTCAGGGGGCACGGCCAAGTCCAAGCTCCGGCTTTCCGCACTTAAGCCTAGAAACTTCAAGCCTTCAAGGTCCCGATCCACTTCATGAGCTTCGGGCCGAAAAGGCACTGGATGCGTATGGGCAAAACCACGCCCTTCCCAATCAAAACCAATGCGAATAGGTACATTCCCAGCGGCTGCCAGCAAACCGGCCAGCGGAGTTCGGTGCAGAATAAATGCCAGGTCAAATTGACCCTTCCGCACAGCCCGGATGGCTTGCCAGGCCCGCCTTAGCTTTTCCATCCTTCCCACTGGTTCATAGGCGTTGAATTCAATGATGTTGCTCACCCGGGGATCCCGGGACACCAACTCCCCGCACCAGGAGCTTACCATATAAGTTATGCGGACTCGAGGATAATTACTCTGCAGAACCCGCAATAAAGGAGTAGTGAAAAGAATATCCCCAATGCAGCAAAGCTTGATTACCAGGATGCGCTGAATATTCTCCGCCCTTACCGGACGTGGTTTGGCCGATTGAAAAAAGACCCGCAATAATCGAAAAAATAGTTTTTTCATTCACCTTTGCCTGATCCGGCCAAACCGGAAGTAATTTAGGATTATTAATTTACCTTAGGAATAACATAAAGACAATTAAAAAAAACGGGCGGTAACCGCCCGTTTTTTTTTACTCATTGACACTCCCTTCCAGCCTCTGATATATTTTTCTTGAAAAATAATTACCTATCGGCTGGACAGAATGAAATTTCTGCTTAATTTATTAATTGGTGATTCGACGTTTGCTAAGCGACGGGCTGTTACACGCTTGATTATGCCTATGGTTTTGCTGATATTGGCTTATCTTGCAATGGACGCGGTCTTAATGCTGCAACCTGCATACCAGGTTCTGTTGGTTAATCTGCCTTATCTTCTGATTTTGCTGGCCATAGTGCTGAGCCAGCACTTTAGCCAGGGACGTGTGGGATTCGCGGCATTGATAATGGGCCTGGCCTACTGGGTGATCCAGAACCGGCTGCAAACTCCCCTGTCCGAGGGAACGGTTCTGCTTGAATATGTGCTATTAGGCGCCGGATTAGCGGTTAATCTGCCGCTGTTCGCAATGCTGCCTGAGCGCCGGATGTTTTCCCGCCGCGGATTGATTTATCTGGTTTTATTGATAAGCCAGCTGGGAGCGGCCGCTTTTTTTGTTTCCTTAATATCAGCTCAGCCGGACAGCAGTCTGGCCGGTTCAGTGAGCAATTTTCTGGCAATCTACTTTTCCCGCCCCTTTGAGCAGTTCATTCTTCCTTTGCGGTTGGCAGCTTTGCTAACGCTGAGCCTGGGTTTTATTATTGCGCTGCAATTTACCCGAGGCCATATTGCGGACCAGGTTTTCTTTGGTTCCATATTAGCCGTTGGTTGGACTTTGGTGAAATTCCAACAACCGTTTATTTCCACCCTGCTGTTTAGCGCCACAGCCGCGGTTATGCTGCTAAACCTGTTT
Organism: candidate division FCPU426 bacterium; assembly: GCA_030591525.1. Lineage (GTDB taxonomy): Bacteria > Oederibacteriota > JAAXVQ01 > JAAXVQ01 > JAUVAV01 > JAUVAV01. Next base: position 41,092 of record JAUVAV010000009.1, read on the forward strand.
CTCAGCAGTCATGATATGGCGTTTCTTGATGAGCTGACCGGACTGCCCGGGCGGCGGGCGTTAAACACCGAGTTAAAGCATTTGGGCCGTTGTTATACGATTGCCATGCTGGACGTGGATCACTTCAAAAAGTTCAATGATACCTGGGGGCATGACACCGGCGACAACGTATTGCGCCTGGTGTCCTCCCGGATGATAAATTTAAAAGGCGTGGGCAAGGCTTATCGCTATGGCGGCGAAGAGTTCCTGGTTTTGTTTAATGGTATGAGCGCCCAGGACTGCAAGTCCCACCTTGAAATGCTAAGAGAGGCAATCGCTGAATATAAAATAACCATCCGCGATGCCAAGCGGCGGCCGTCTGATAAAAAAGGAATATGTATGCGGGGCGAAAAAAGACCCGGCAAACAAGTTAGTGTCACGATCAGTATTGGCGCTGCCGAGCGGAATCAACACATAACCACGCCGAACGAGGTAATCAAAGCCGCGGATAAAGCTTTGTACAAGGCAAAAAAAGCCGGACGTAATTGCGTGGTAACCGCTAGGAGTTTGAGCAATTAGTCTATGACTAAATGCTCAGGCTCCTAGTGTCGTGTCTCGGAAATAGATTCAATAAGACCTCCCCCTTTGGAAAAGGGGGATCGAGGGGGATTTGCCAGAAAAACCCACCCACGATTGATAAAATCCCCCCTGCCCCCCTTTTGTGAAAGGGGGAAAATCAGCACGAATTATTGAACGAATTTCTGAGACACTACACTAGCGTTTAAATATTCAACCATTGCCTGGCCGCCTGAATGGTTTCCTCCACGACCGCCTCTTTCCCAGGATGGCGGATTACCGTGGAGCGCACTCCTTCTCCCCAGGGGCCCCACTCTTCCGGCGTATTGGTTTCGCTCCATAATATAACCACCGGGATTCCCTGGGTTACTGCCAAATGGGCAGGCCCGGAATCATTCCCAACAAATAAATCCGCTGCTACGGTCAAGGCTCCCAGGCCGCGCAGCGAGGTCTCGCCGGCCAGTATTCTGACCGGCTGTTGGCATAATCCGGCAACATTCTCAGCCAGGGATTTTTCCGCGGCTGTGCCCACCAGGACAATTTCACAGCCATGCTCTGTCAATGCGTCGCAAACCTGGGCAAAAGCGGTTGGCGGCCAGCACTTGGCAGGATCGCCAGAACCAGGATGCATTACAACTTTATATCCAGCGCCATGCCATATTTTTTCCCCGCGCTGAAGTTCATCCGCATTTAAAGCCAGAGGGATAAAGGTCTGGGGCGTTTCCCTGGCTCCCAGGGCCCGGACCGCGTCCAAATCCCGCTCTACCTCGTGAACCTGGGCCCGCAGTTTGAGCGGTAAGTGCAGAAGAAAACCTCCGCCCGTTATACCGTATCCAACTCTCACCCTGATTCCGGCCAGCATAAGCAGGATATGATGCCGCAGATCTCCGCGCAGATCAAGGGAGAGGTCAAAATGGCGGTGCCGCAGTTCGCGAACCAAGCCCCCAAAACCCACCTGTTTATGGCCGGCATCCGACCGCTTAAACCAGGGGGCTTGCCAAATTATCGTCTCGTCAATACCGGGATCTTGGCTAAGCAAGGCCGCGCCCGCTCTGGAAACCAATACCGTTATCCGCGCCTGGGGATAAAGCGCTCTGAGGGCCTGGAAACAGGGACGTGCAAAAAGAAGATCTCCAATATGATCCAGCCGGATTACCAGAATCCTGGCCGGGTTGGCCAGCACCTTGGGATCGGGCCGCAATCCCCTTCCCCAGGTAAAAAGTTTCACCAGTATACTGCCTGCCAGATCCAGTATCCCAGCGCCTAACCTCAGCCAGAAAGAGCGAAAAACATAACATCGTTCTCCCCGCCCGCATGATGACTGCTTCATAAGACTTTAGGTTCAAAGAGAATGATGCGTATTCCCCCTGACTGATGTTCATATTTCGGTTTGTATCCGGACAAAAACCATTCCCGGATCAACTTCTGGGACCGGCCCTGATTCACCAACACCAGCCATACCCGCTGTTTACCTGCAAAAAGGGATTTTAACTGATCAATATTCTCACGGTCAATGTAAAAGTAGTTCTTAGTAACTCCGGAAATCGGATCATAAGTGCCCGGGATTCCCTGGATCAGGACATCATCGCGCAAGTAGTAATCCAAAGGGTTTTCGTTCCAGGCCGGGTAGATGGCCACAGCCTCATCCTTCCGGACCTGCTTCTCAATAATCGCCGCGACCTCCCTCCAGTTATCATAATATCCATACACGAAATATTGATTCCCCATCGGGATGGCAAAACCCGCCAGTATGAGCCCGCCAACAATAATACTTTTCCTGCGCGGAAGCGCGGCGAGCGCAGCGCCCAGCAGCAGCAGCCAGGCAGCGGCCGAAAAACTAAGATACCGGTTATCAAAAACATTTATTTTATTTATGGAATAGGCCCACACTAAACCCAGGGGAACAAAAACACTTGTAAAGATCAATCCCCAGGCTCTCGGCAACATCACCCCATACCAATCCCGCCACCGTGGAAAAAGATACGCGCCGATCGAAATTGCAGCTGCCAATAGCAGGCTCCCGGCGGAAAGCTTATCCGCCAGAGTCCAGCAAGACGTGCCTACCATAAAGATGTAAAACGAGTGCAGGGGTTCGAACCACGAAGTGCTTGTTCCGCGCCAGGACGGCCCGCCGCGGCTTAGATGCTCCCAAAATATGGAAAGCCAGGGAGCATAACCTAATAACAGAAACATTTGGATCAGCATCCAGGCTTTTCTTTTTTTTCGGGAAAGTTTTAATTTACCAATCCCCATAAATATATAAAGGTGCTGGGAAAACAAAACCAGAAACCCAAAATAGTGCGTATATAAGGCTGCCAGCATGGCCGCTCCATACCCAACCATTGACCAGATCCTATCATCATTTAAAAAGCGCCAGAAAAAATACCATGCCAGCACTGCCAGCAGTGCCAAAAGTCCGGCCATGCGGCCCGAACGCGAAAGCTCCAGAAAATATGGAGAAAAAGTCACTAATCCGGCCGTAAACCAGGCTGCCCGGCGGTTTATCATAGCCTCAACAAGTTTGAAGATCACTGGAATTAAAAGCGCACCGATTAGAGCGGAAAGCGAGCGCAGAGCGAATTCGCTCGTTCCGAATAAGCGGATCCATGCGCCCAGCAGGATATGAAAAAGCGGGGGATGGATATCCATGACCGCGCCCTGCACAATTCCCTTCCAATCTGCCGAGGCCAGCTTCAAGCTATAGGCCTCATCCAGCCAGAGGGAACGGAAACCCAGGCGGAAAAGCCTCAGACCCAGGGCCAGCAGTGTCAGCCCTGCCAGATAAAAGCGAGGTTGTTTTATGTTTTTTATTTCTATCACCTAACCGGTTTCCCCTCTTTTTCCGCCTTTACTCTCTCATACACTCTTTCCAGCTCTGGCACCATCCGGTCCCAGGAATACTGCCTGGCTATCAGGCGCGCGGCTTGCCCCATACTCTGCCGGAGGTCCATACTATCCGCTAAATGGTCCAGGGCTTGGGCCACGGTTTCATCATCCGCCAGGGCCGGCAGCAGGAGTCCTGCTTGCCCTGATTTTATTAATTCTGCGGCTCCGGCATGCCGGGTAATGATAAGGGGAAGGCCGCATGCCATGGCCTCGAGCATTGCCAGGCCAAAAGCTTCATATTCCGGCAAGGCGGTATAAATATCCCCGACAACATAGGCGGAAAGGACATCGGCCCCAACAGCCAGGAAGCGCACCCGCTCACGCACGCCTAATTTTCCGGCTAAAGCAGCCAGGGAGGGAGGGTAATCTTTTCCAGAAGCTATCAACAAATCGATTCTGCGGTTGCGGACCTGGGCCAAGGCCCTGATCAAACGTTCCGCCCCCTTTAAACGCGGAGAGTTAGCCACCAGTACCAGGACAATTTTTTCTCTGGCTATTCCCAACTGCGCTCTCAACTCATCGCGCTGTTCCCTCAGCCCCGGCTCCCAATACTTCTCCCCTGTTCCCGGGTAGACCACCTGGCAGGAAATCCGGCGTGTGGTTGGGTAAACGGCCCGCACCTGCTTCCCTACGCGGCGGGATATGGCGATTAATTGCCGGGCGCTGGAAAACGCCATACGTTCCAGGGAGACAATGGTGCGATGCGCCGGGCTGAACCCTTTCCGCATTTGGTTTTCCATACCCGGATGAAGCCTGAGCGATGCCCGCATACCGGCCAAATGGCAGGAATGGGCTGTCACCACGTCTCCCCAAGTTCCATCCGAACCCTGGGTATGCACAATATCATATTGGCCCTGCCGCGCGGCCCGGCCGGCAGCCTTGCTGAAACTGTAAATGGAGAACCACCAGGGCCGGTCAGGTACCTTGATAGGCACTATTTCGGCATTACAGTCCACAGCCTCCCGGGGATTGGTCAAAACATGGACCTCATGACGTTCGGCCAGCCGTTGGGCCAATTCATAAGTATAAAGCTCAATGCCGGCTCCGGGCCGGCATCCGCGCGAGATTAAAGCTATTCGCATTATTCCCTTCTTCCCAGAATTTGTCGGTATACTTCCAGCGTTTGCCGCGCTATGCATTCAGTCGTAAATTTATCTATGACACGTTGCCGGCCGCGACGCGCCAGTTCATCCGCCCGGACAGGATTCGCGTGTAATTTGATTATACTCTCAGCCAGCTGTTTCTCATCTCCCTCGGGAAATATCAATCCCGCCTCCCCAATGACATGCGGAATCTCCCCGGAATCAGAACCGATTACCGGAATTTCACAGGCCATGGCTTCTACCAATATCCGGCCGAATTGCTCTTTCCATTGCGCCCGGGTTTCTGAGGGCAGAACCAGCACATCCAGTTGGTTCAAAGCCTGGGGCATCTGAGCATTATCCCTCACCCCCAAAAACTCCACCTGAATCCGTGGAGCCAGAGATTTAATTTGCAGTTTAAGCTGTTTTTCATATTCACCACAGCCCGCGATAATCAATCGGCCGGGGAAATCTAATCGCGCGACTGCGCGTATCAGCGTACTAAGCCCTTTCTCCTCCAGCAGACGTCCGAAATAGCCTATGGTATAGGCCGGTCGGGGAATCTTTTTTATCTCAGGCCGGGGCCGGAACTTCTCCGGATCCACGCCGTATTGGGGAATAACCGTGCAAGGCCCTTTATAACCCCGGCTACGGAGAACCTGCTCGGCTTCACGATTGCCTGCCAAAGCCCATCCGACCCGGGACAGATTATGGTTATAAATCCAATCCAAAGGTATTTTGTATTTACGTAAAATATTCTCCCAGGTAAAAAAAATCATGGGCACATTCAGGCGCCGGGCGTAATGAAATGCCTGCCAGCAGACCAGGGAATAGGGCTCCTCTTCAACATGAATAATTCCGGGTTTTATCTCTTTGATTAACCGGCCCAGCCCTGGCAAATGGAAGCCCCCGACCCGCCCCAGAAAACGTCCGGCAAGAACATGAAGCCTTGCCCCTTTCTCCCTTCCGGGCTGCGGCGCCTGTACCCAGCGCCCTCCCTCGGGCCAGCCGGCCGGAAGCGCCAGGTGCAGATCGCACCCCGAACGCGCCAGCACATGAAACTTATCCCTATATAGTCCTACTACCGCGCTATGGGAAATAACCAGAATCTTCATTTATAAATTTTCATCCCTTGACAATACCCCGCTTAATTCCAAAATACTCCGCCTTTTTAACAGCATGTTTTATTCAAACCGGTAAACTTTACGAATAGTCTCCTTAATATCCCAATGGCATTTTAGCCCCTTGGGAAACAATACGATATCTCCCTCCCGGACCTCCACATCGCCCCCGGCCGTATGCACAATAACCTGCCCTGATTTCACATAAGCGCGTTCATTCTGCGAATACTCCCAATCGAATTTGGAAGGCTCGCATTCCCAGGTTGCCCAGGATGACACCCCCAGGGCGTCAAGTTTCTCCGGAGTGGCTTTTTCAATCTCTATTTTGCTCATTATTCCCTCCTGCTATTTTTTCAACCTCCTAAATTCTCCATCAAAATCATTCTGATATCCCCGGTCTCCAACTGCACCGGGTTATTCCGCATCGCGGCGGCCGCAGTAATTTTATCCAGATCACCGGGTTTGATTCCGTAATCACCTAAGCGTGGTATTTTCAGAACCCTGGTCCATTCCGCGAGTTTATTTTCCAGCCACTCGCAGCCTGCAACAATGGAAGTCAATGGTTGTTGGCAGAGCAGGGCGCCCAGACGGGCATGTTTCTGCAAGGCTATGTTCCCCGCTTCACCTTGCTGCTTGAGTTTGGCAATATTCATTTTAGTTCCCGGCCCGACCAGAGTTCCGCAGATCACTCCGTGCGGAATATCGAAGTAACCGCCGATAACCGAGGAAAGTGAATGCACTATGCCGAGACCGGCGTTGGCCAAAGCCAGACCGGACAGCAAGGCAGCATAGGCCATGCCCGCCCGGGCGTCCGGATTATGCGCGCCGTCATGGCATGCCGGAAGAAGATGGTCGCGAACCGCCTCCATGCCGTTCCACGCCAGAGCGTCAGTCAGGGGGGAGCTTTGCGAAGAAACATAGGACTCCAGCAGTTGGGCTAAAGCATCCATGCCGCAGGCCGCCGTGATTGCCAAAGGGCAATTCAGGGATAATTCAGGGTCGATTATGGCAATATCCGGCACAAAATTCTCATGGCGTAGGGATTTTTTAAATCCCTTTTCTCCCACCCGGCTTAGAGAAGCGTTCTTCGTAGCCTCAGTGCCGGTTCCGGAAGTAGTGGGGATTGCGACAAACGGCACCTTGACCCCGCTGTGTTTTCGGCCGCTGCCTACGCCTTCCAAATATGCCATCACTGATTCCCGGAGAGGCAGCATAGCGGAGATGGCTTTGCCCGCATCAATTACACTCCCACCGCCTATGGCCGCGACCACTGAGATTTGCTGCGCCGCAAACTTGGAAACCGCCTCGTCCACCAGGTCCGGCCCGGGCTCGCCTTTTACTGAGAGGTCAAAGAGGGTAATCCCAAGCTCACGGCAGGTATGCTGCAGATGTTCCCATTGCGGGGAATTCCGAAAGGAAACCGCGCCGGTGATCAGCAACGCCTGAGGGCCAAAGTTTAAAATCTCTTCCGGAAGACGCTGAATATTTCCCCTCCCAAAGAGGATTTTAGGCGCGCGGGCAAAAGTGAAGCCCGGAATTACCATTGTTCCCGCGATTTAGGACAAATAACGTGATGAGTAACGCCTTCCCGTGGCCGGGCCATCCAATCTTGTACTGTTTCCCTCCATTTCAGGTAATGTGGCGTCTGTTTATGGGCGGCCGACGCGGCCTCGGACTCATAGGCTTCATAAAAAAGAAACCGCGTGGGGTCGTCCTTGCATTGGAGCATATCAAAACGCAGATTGCCTGGTTCCCGGATAGCTCCTTTATGGTTCTCAATTGAAGCCTGAATAAAATCATCAACCTGCTCTTTTTTTACATAAACCGTTACGCAAGCTACCACCATAATGTCCCTCTCTCCTTTCGCAAGTGTAATTTATAGTATGATACGGATTTTCGAACTGAATTTCCAGTATTTCTTCCACCTGCCCGGAAAGTCTTTCGCATCTACGGCGAAGAGGCCCATTAGAAAAAGAATGAAGTGAAGAACTCCGTGGATTCCGGCGAAAGAGGCTGTGTCGCAATTCGAAAAACGAGATTGCCACGCTCCCTTCGGTCGCTCGCAATGACTGTTTTTAAAGTCTTTTCTGTCATTGCGAGAAGCGTAAGCGACGAAGCAATCTCTAAAATAGGCATTATGACACAGCCTGGAAAGCCGGGATACAGATTAATTTGGACAGCAATGCTTATAATTAATTTTCAAATGATTATACCTGCAACCCCAACGATTAGCAGGAAGTATAAAGTTCCTGAGTCTGCCGGACAATGCGGCTCCAGGAAAATCTAGAGGCCGCCTCCCGGGCGCCGGTTTGCAGGCGATCTACCAGTACCGGATCATCCAGCAGGATTTTAATGCCTTGGGCCAGGGCGTGCGGACTGCCTGGTTCCACGGTCCAGAAATGCCGGCCCGGCCACAATTTTTCCAGGGGCCGGGCCGGAGTGGTGGTAAGCACGGCCAACCCCCAGGACAGCATGGCCACCATGCTGCTCCGGTTTAATCTGGCCCCGCCGTAAAAAGGCAGGACCGCAATGCAGCATGAGCTGATTACCCGGCCGGCGGATTCTGCCGATAAAAATCCGGTAAAGCGTATATGCTCATTCAGCCCTGCCTCACGGATCATGGCCTTCACCCGGGAGTGATAAGCATATTGCCGGTCATCCAGTTCGCCCGCAACCAGCATCCCGACTAATCGGCCCTCCTGCTTAAGTTGGCTGTATGCCTGGATTATTATCTCCCATCCCTTGTTCGGCATTACGGTCCCGAAATGTACCAACCAGGTTTTATTCCTGTCCAGTTCCGGCATGGTCTCAAAGATCAGATTATTATGGCCTTTTACCCCGGCATTTTCGAAAATACTCCCAACACTGCTCCCTAAAGGAATTATCCTTACACGCCGCAGAGCCCGGGATTGCATTTTCCTCAAGCTGCGGCGATCATGGTGATTAGTGCATACGATTCCATGGGCCATTGCCAGTGTCAGCCACAAACGCAATTTCCCCAACCAGGAGAAGATGGCATACTCATGCAAGGTGATAATACATTTAATCCGGGGACGAAACCAACGCAGAACCGGCAAAAGCAGGTTGGGAGCCAGGCCCCTGCCATAGCCCAGGCTGGGATATTGCAGATGCACGATTCGCGGGTTTATCCGATCAATCTCGCGCAGTAACTGCCAAAGATTGAAACTTCGCCATGAGCGGATTTTCGGCCTTAGGTCCGAGTCCCCCATCTTACGCACTTCTTTCCGGTCTGAGGTCAAAACCGTGACCTGATGGCCGGCCTTGGTCAACTCGTTGGCCAGACATCGGGTATAGTCCCCCACTCCACAGCGCATTTCGGGAAATGAACCGGTAACCAGGCAGATTTTCATTTTCTAAAGAGCCCCGCTACATTCATCATCCACCATGCGCCGGTAGTACGTTCCCATGTCTGCCAAGCCCTGGGAAATCGCGGTTCACATATATTTTTTAGCCACGAGGTCGGATCAAATACACCACCCCAATAACCATAACCGCGCGCCGCTGCCAGGCGCAAGCCATGCCTTTGAGCCGCCATGCGCAATCCACCCAAAGTATATTGCGTCTCCCATCCCCAGGGCCAGTTTCCTCTCCACTGATGCCATAATTTTATCAAGGTGTAGGGATTCAGGGCCTGGGGCACATCCACTACCAGGTAACCTCCGGGTTTAAGCAAACGCACGCTCTCTTTCCATACTGGTATGGGATCAGGGAAATGCTCCAGCAAGCCCTGGGAAAATACCAGGTCAAAAGCCTGGTCCGGTAGCCCGGTCCGGCGAACATCGGCCCGGTGCAAACTCAGAGATCGCTGCAAAGCATGCGCTGCTGATGCCGCTAGATGTATGGCCCGGGCTGAATTATCCACGGCGTGAATTTGCCGTCCGGGTTTGGCCGCCAGCCAGAGGGCATCCAGGGCTGGCCCGCATCCCAGCTCCAGAATTTTTACCTCGACTTTATCGGATTTATCCGCCAAGGCTTTTTCAAGCAATTCGTAAAACCGGGCTCTTCCCTGAACACGTTCTTGCATGATTTTACGCCAGTCAGGCTGCGCTTCAATTCCGCGCTTCCGCACCGCCGTTTGTAATCCCGTGCTCTTTTCCGAAAAGAGAGGTTTAAATTCTTTCTGCCAAGCGCGCTCAAAAACTCCCCGCGGCTCAGGTCTTCGGGGACGCGGCGGCCGCCGGACCCAAACCAGGGTCGCGGCCAAGGCCAGGGCCGCGTGCACTCCTCTGTCATGAATCAGGCAATGCTCAGTCAAATTCGCCATTGCAAACCCTGCCAGACCGGCCATCATTGCCCAAGCGCCAGCTGCCGGCCATCCGGGCTCCAAATGCTGCGCCTTTTTCACCATATAAATCGCGCCTTGCCATCCGGCCCAAAAAAGAGCGGTTAAACCTAAAATCCCGGTTTCCGCCAGAACCGAGAGCCATAACATATGCGGATGCGTAATGAATCCAATAGGATTCACATTCCCATTAGCCATAGCCGGGGCCAGAAACCGGTACATTCCCGGGCCTATGCCCAGCCAGGGCGCTTGCTGGAAAAGCCGGCCCGCTACCCTGGCATATTCCAGCCGGTTCTGCCAGGAAGCGAGTTTGATTTTCCAAAAAGAGCAGGATAAAACCTCTGAATAAAGACCAGCCAGCAGGAGAAATCCCAAGAGTAGAAGAACCAGCAGTTTGATTCTGTGGGAATAGTTTTCCAGCCAGAAAAGGATAAAAACCACAGCTATTGCCACTCCCACGGCCATAATGCCGGTAAACGAAAAGGTGGCTAAAAAACCTGCGGTTAGTAATCCACAGCCAATAAGACCTGCCAGCCGTGCCAGACCTTGGCCATGAAAAAGCGCGGCCCCGGCGGTAAACGGCAGCATCAGCGCTAAAAACACGGCCAGGGTATTGGCTCCAAAACCGGCCGCCGCCCGGGTAACTTCAACCTGACCGATAATCATCCTGGTTAACTCCGGATGCGCAGCCGCAGCAGAACAAGTCTGGGTCAATCCCTGCCAGGCGCTGAACATGGCGGCCAGAACCAAGGCCCAGAGAATCCGTTCAGCCTCGCGGCCCCGGCGAAGTAAATGAACTCCCAGCATAAGTACCAGAATAAACTCCATCCATCGCAGAGCGCCTTTCCAGGCAATGGCGGTTCCGGTCAGGCAAGCTGAAGCCAATACTATGGCAACAAAAGGCAGTATCCAGGTCTTGACAGGCACTAGGGCGTGCTGCCAAGCGCGGATCCGGAAAACATTCCAAAACCCGCCCACCAGGCATGCCACCAGCAGTATCTCGGTAGTATATACTGTTCCCCATATTTCAAGTTCCCGGGCTTGTTCCAGAGGCGCAATCCAGGCCAGCAAAACCAGGGCCCAAACCGGCGCAACACAGGCCAGCAGAAGTGCGCTTGCTCCCAGCAGTAAGGCGGCCCATACGGTCTCAGGCGCGCATAACCAGGCGCTAGCGGCTGCCACCACGATTATTCCGGCCAGGACTTCTCTTCGTGGATTCAATTTATCAAAGACGGATTTCATAACTACTCTCCGGTTTATTCGGCTTGGCTCGTTTTTTCCACTTTGACAACTATGCCAGAAAGCTCGACTTTCGAGGTAGAGATTAAACACCATGCTCCGGCTTTAAGTCCGCAAGGCTCGCGCGGAAACCCGGGAAGATCCCGTACCAGGCGCAAAGGCCCCTCCACTCTCAGCGTGATCAGCAAATCTTCTTTTCCCGAAAAGCCGATCCGCTCATTTTCTCCAGATGATAATACTTTCTGTATAGACAAAACCTCGGCAACTTTTTCGCCCTGGGTGTTTAGAACCTCATCCCCGGGAATAATCGCGGCTGCCAATTCCGGCATGGGCCGGGGTACGCAAACTACGGCCACAGCCGGGCCGGAATATTGTGCCGTAGCTATGGTTCCCCGGGAGACCGCGTATTGCACAATCAGCCCCGCTGCTCCCAGGGTCAGAAACAGAGCTATCAAATCCCACCAACGCAATGACCAATCTGATTTCATTTTGCCTCCTTGATTTTCCTGTACTTCCACTCCCCGCAAATAACCCAGAACAACCGCATCCAGGGAATGATTAAAAACTGCGGGATCAGAAAGGCCAGGTCACGCAGGCCGGTTTTCCGCTTCCGGCAAACCGCATACACGGATCCGGCCCAGCCGGATAAAAAAGCGCCGGCGCCCAAGCCTGCCAAAACCGGCAGCTGATAAAGCAAGCCGGTTGCCCCGAGAAGAAATCCTGAAAATATCCCCCAGTAAAATACCGGGAATGCCCTCCCGTCAATCCATTTTAAATATTTTCGATATAACGCAGGATGTTTGCGCCGCAGCAGAGCTTCGTATACGCCATAACCGGTCTTCTTAAAAAATATTGTTTTTCCGGCATTTAACAGAGGATGTTCCACCAGGCATTTCGGTTCAAATTCAATCCGGTAATTTCTTTCTATGATGCTGAAGGCCAAATCCGTGTCTTCCCGGTTGGCGCGAATAAAACGCGTATCAAATCCTCCTGCTTTTCTGAAAGCTTTCTTCCGGTAAAACATATTACAAGTCAGGAAACTTCCTCCCTGGGTATTGGATATTACATGCGTAAACGGCGTGGGACGTCCGGCATTTTCCGGCGGCAAGGTCGCGCCTTCCACGGCCGCTACCTTCGGATGATTAAAATGCGGAGCCGCTGCCTGCCACCAATCCGGATGCACTACCACATCTGAATCCAGGAAGCCCAGAATTTCAGCCTGCGCCGCCTCTGCTCCCTGGTTGCGGGCCGCTGCCGGTCCGGCGGCGGTAGCGTGATGTAAATATTGGACCGGGTATGGATCGTGCCGGGCCGCCAGCATCATAGCCGTGCCATCCGTTGAACCATCATCCACTACAATAACTTCCATCTCGCCCGGTGCGACACGCAAGGCCTGGAGGGAATCTAAAAGCTGTTCCAGCAGCGCTCTGCGATTATAAGTCGGCACAATCACTGATAATTTGGGACTATGCATTAAAGCCTCCCTTAATACGTTGGCCTTTCTTCAACTCGGATCAAAATCCCCGATTTTTAGATCGGGGGATTTTCATGATTCGGCGAAGGATATCTATATCCTCGGACTGAATCGCCTTCACTAACCAGACCGCGGCCGCATAAACCGACACTCCGGCGGTTATGGCGAATATGGGATGCAGATTACGCATAAACCAGACCGGCACGAGCATAATGCCGGTTGCCACGATTACCCGTACCAGGTGAATAAACAGAGGCAACGGAAATAAGCAGCGGCTTACAGCTATGAAGTAAGCCGCTAATAGAAAAGCCTCGGTCAGCACTGCTGCCACGGCCGCGCCCAGATAACCAAACTTGGGAATAAGAAAAAGATTTGCTCCCACGCTTACGAGCACGGCCAGTCCGGAAACTAAAGCATTTACTTTTTGACGCTCGCCGGAGATCAAAAGATATGAGAGCGGATAATTAAGAAAAACAAAACACAGGGCCACTGAAAGCCAGGCCAGGGCATAACCCGAAGCAGTGTAGGCCGGGCCAAAAATCAAAACCATCAGAGGCCGGGCCAAAATAACCGTTCCGCCGGCCAGGGGAAGACCCAAGAGCAGAAGAATCCGCAGGATTTTCAGCGACGCCCTGGCCAGTTTCCGCCGGTCTTCCCGAAAAAGTTTTGAAAATCCGGGAAAGGCCGCCGCCACCAGTACTGCTGGAACTACTATCAGCACTTCCACGCACTTGTGCGCGGCTCCGTACCAGCCGAGTTCTTCGGCCGGCCGGAGTTTTGCAAGAATTATCATATCAATGCGGAAATATAGGTTTACAAACAGGGTAGTCAGGGTCAAGGGCAAGGCCTGGCGCCAGATGTATTTGAGAAAGCCGATATCCGGTTTCCAGTTCCCTTTAATAAACCCGCCGCGGATAAGAATTCCCAGCGCCACGGCCAGGCCGCACCCGCCGGCTGCTACATAGGCCCCGGCCACGCCGAACAAGCCCCAGCCCAGGCCCAAGGCCAACAGCCCGAACGCCAGCAAGGCAATTTTTTGAAAAATCATGACCGCCGCCTCAAACTGCATCTGCTGGCGGGCATGAAACACGGTATTGCAAAACTCGGTAAAAGAGTTGAGCAGTACAAAAGCGGTCAGCCAGTAAGCAGCCCGGCGCATGGCAGGTTCCGGCGTGACAATGCTCAGCCCTACCAGGACTGCCACGCCAAATAAGAGGGCCAATCCGATTTTTACGATTAAAAAGTTATAAAAAATATGCGGCAGGCGCTCCGGTTCCCGCGCCGCATCCCGGATCAGGAGAGGATTTAAACCGAAATCAATCACTACCACAAACAGCAGGGCGAAAGAGTAAGCAAAATTCAAAACCCCGAAGTCATGGCCGCCCAGCGTACGCGCCACCAGCACAATGAAAGCAAAGGAAAGCAGACGGATGAAAATCTCTCCCAGCCCTTTAAAAAAGGCATTACGGGCAAAGGCCTGCGCCAGGTTCATGGGCCGCGATGCCGCATGCGAATTCGGAAAAGATCTGTTAACATTCGCAAGGCGTCCCGCAAGGGCGAGACTTTGGATCCCCGGGCATTGTGCCATTCCACCGGAATCTCGGCGATGCGCCCCCCGGACCGCCGGACCAGGTAAAGCGTCTCTACGTCAAATCCGAAACCGTTTATGGTTAGCTTTGGGAAAACGGCCCTGGCGATGGGCCGCTTAAATAACTTGAACCCACATTGGGTATCATGGATTCCCGGCAAAATTATTACCTGTACTAACCGGTTGAATATCTTTCCCATTAGTTCCCGGTAAAAAGGCTGGCGGGTTGGCACCCGGGCCCCGGATATGCCCCGGGAGCCAATAGCCACGTCAGCCCCCTCCTGCACCGCCTTTTCCAGCTGAGCCAGCTCTTGAATAGGCGTGGAAAGATCTGCGTCGGAAAAGAGAATCAGGTCCCCCCGGGCCGCGGCTATGCCCTGCCGGACCGCAGCGCCCTTGCCGAGGTTGCACCGGCTTTTAAGCACCCGCATACTGCCAAGGACCGGTGTAAAACCGCGCGCAATTTCCACCGTACGGTCACTACTGCCGTCATCTACGAGTATTATTTCATATTTCCGCGGCAAACCGCTTAAATATTCATCTATAGCTTGCAGGGTTTTGAGAAGACGCAGTTCTTCATTGTAAGCTGGAATTACGATGGATAGTTTCGGCTGGCTGGTTGACATGCTTAACCGCCCACCGGGGAATTGCATCGGCCGGTCTGAACCGGCGCCCAGCGGGCTATAGCCAATCCCAGACCTATGATTATCCCGAAATGAATGCCGCGGGCAAAAATCGTCAAAACATCAAAATTATTATGAATCAGGAAAGCTATGCCGCCGGCTATCAAGCCGGAAAGCGCCTGCCGGGGATATCCCCGCGGCAACCGAAAAAAGCCTTTAATTATGGTGGTAAAATAATATGCTATTAATAGAAGGAAGCTGAACAGCCCCAGTAATCCGGTTTCAACCAGAATCTGAAGATACAGATTATGAATATGCTTATCCATGGCCTGCCAGGCATAATAATCCTCATCAAAGTGCTTCCGGATATTCCGTTCGTATTCTCCGGCCCCGAATCCGATCAGAGGATGCTGCCTAAACATTTTCACGGCGGTGGTAAAGCAAACCTTGCGAAAACTCACGGAATCTTCCTGTTCCGGATGCCCCAGCGAGCTTACGCGCTTTAGCACAGCCTGGCGGGCTTTTTCCAGGGGCCCCTGATTAAGCAGTATAACCGTACTGGTGATAGCGATTAGCAGCGCGCCGATCCAGAGCAGCTTTTTGGGAACATTCATATATATCAGAACCAACCCTACCAGAAAAACTGCCAGCCAGGCGCCGCGGGTAAAGGTAAAAATCAGAGCCGTAATCATTATTACCGCAGCAAAGCCCAGAATAAACCGCTCCCAATATTGGCGGGCTTCCACAAACTGAATAAAAGCCAGAGGAATAACCAGAATAATA
This sequence comes from candidate division FCPU426 bacterium, assembly GCA_030591525.1. GTDB lineage: Bacteria > Oederibacteriota > JAAXVQ01 > JAAXVQ01 > JAUVAV01 > JAUVAV01. The sequence continues at coordinate 56,746 of JAUVAV010000009.1, forward strand.
TATCCGGCGAATTGATTGGGATGGCCGAAAGTGCTGTAGGCCCGCATAGTAGTTCCGGAATAAAGAGTTAAAAGCTCCAGACCGGAATTCATGGCCGAATCCGGTCCAGCCAGGGTTTGAATAATACCTAAAATCGATACCAGGGAGCCCGTAATTATCAGCGCCAAAATCGCTGCCTTGACATGGCGCTCGGAGCGCAAAGCATTGGCCGCATACCAGACCAGAATAATCAACTGGAGCCAACGCAGGATCTGCTTGCCGACTGAACTTATTTCATAGGCATTCAGGGCTGATATCAATAAGGCTGCTATAAAGGGTGCCGCTAAAAATAATTCCGGCCGGGAAATCGATGCTCCGGCTTTTCTTCGCAAAATATGCAGCAACCATCCCGCGAAAATACCGGCCAAAATAAATTCATTGGTGTGGATAGTAATTCCCAGTTCTATGGGAATATCCACAGGATTAATCAGGACTATAACCATAAGACCATACCAGGGCTTATAAAAAGTAATAATCCCGGCTGCGACCGCCATGACCAAAATGAAAAAAAACAGCACTTTAATAAGCTCCCTTGCCGAAAAGGACGGTGGGAATAGTTCGCAGGAGAATAACCAGATCAAGTAGCAGCGACTGATTTTTTATATAATATAAATCATATTTTATGTTCTCTTCCAGGGGTTTATTGGTTCTTCCGGAAACCTGCCATAATCCTGTCAAACCCGGCAGGACCAACAGCCGACAACGGTAAATGGGCTTATATTTTTCAACTAGGAACGGCATTTCCGGCCGGGGACCCACCAGGCTCATATCACCTTTAATAACATTGATTAATTGGGGCAATTCATCCAGGCTGGTGCGGCGCAGAAAAGCGCCGACCTTGGTAATGCGCGGATCGCCTTTGCCACGCGGGGTTTTAGCATATTGGGGTGCATCCACACGCATAGAGCGGAACTTGTATATAAGAAACTTGCGGCCATGATATCCTACCCTTTCCTGACGGAAAAATATCGACCCTGGTGAACTCAGCGTGATGGCCAACATAATCAAGAGCCAGAGCGGAGAAGTTATGAACAAAATGCTCAGCGAGACCACTTCGTCAATAAATCTCTTTAATACTTTATAACCACCGCTGGTCTGCCCCTCATCCAGGCTATTCACGAGCCCTTCCAGACCTTCGCCGGATGGAGCTTTAAATCCTGCCAGATCAAAAGCTTCTGTGATATTCCTGTGAGGAATCCGGTACTCATTAAATAATTCATGCACTTCCATAATGTGGTGGTAATTCTTGACCGTATCCGAAATAATCACGCTCTCAATTTCTCCGCGCTGGTAGCGCGATAATATTTCGTGATCGATTTTTTTTCGCAAGTTATCCGAGCGCGGAGAAACATCTCTCGGCAATATCACCTTGGCCGCCACATAATATCCCAGCTGGGGATATTGCTTAAGCAACTGCCCCACCGCCCGGACTTTTTTATCAGATCCCACGACAGCTACGCGCAGCCGGTTCCAGCCTCGCGCCCGCAACTGCTTGAGAATAGTATAGTAAACAAATCGAACCACAATCAGGAGTATTAGGGCCGTACTCCAGAAAATAAAAACCAGTACACGTGACTGTTCATACAGTTTAAGAAAAAATGTTAAAGCCAGCGCTATTAGAAAAGCATAAGTAAGCGCTTTAATAATATTGGCATACTCCTCAATCATGGAGAGATCGCGAATGTCGCGATAAAGTCCCTGTTTATAAAACATCAGCACAATAATGCCAATCAGCGCCATAAGCGGCAATACATATTCATTGATAGGCTGAACCTGAACAAATATCTCAAACCGGGTTCTGAGATGGTAAGCCGCCAGAAAAGCGCCTAGCAGTGCACCCACATCACAAAGGGATAGAAGCAGGGCATTAATTATCCTTTTAGAAAGATTAAACATACGCTTAGTCCTTTACTTTTTTCCTGCTCCTGCCATAACCTTGGCATAGAATTTTTCCAGCCCGGCGGCTAAATATTCCCAGGAATACCGCTGCTCAGCCGCTGCTCTGGCCGCCTGCCCCATCTTCCTGCAGCTTTCAGTATCCTGCAATAGTTCCCAGGCAGCCTCCGCAAAATCTTCAGTGGTATCACGAGCCAGCCGGCCGATCGGCTCCTGGTTAAACAAATGTTCCATTTCTCCCACGGGCGAAGATACCATGGGACGTCCCATGGCCATGTAATCGCCTACTTTATTAGGCCAGCGGCCGATATTGGCCTGCTTACGCGCAAACGGAAGCAGAAAAATATCTGCGCAACCCATATAATCAGGAATTTTTTCATAAGGAACAATCCCATATTCCAATATTCCCGCCTCAGTTCCTTCTTCGCGGGCAATACGCCTGGTCATGGGTGAAGATTTGCCCAGCAATATCAAACGGGCATTTTTATTTTTGCGATAGATTAAGCCGAAAGCTCTTAGTACCAGTTCAAGATCATAATGGACAAAACCCATAAAAGCCACAATTTTCGCTGCTTGCGGGAGACCGAGCGCCTCCCGGGCTGTCTTTATATCACGCGGTGTAAAATTTTCCACATCCGCGCCGCCGGTTATTTTCTTAATAGTTTCCGGTTTAACGCCCAAAGCAACCGCTCTTTCCTGCAAGGCGGAAGAAATAACCGTGGTTCCATCCGCGCAGGTCCGGAAATGTTCCTCATACCAGGTTTCTATCGCGCCCAATAATATTTTAATCAACGGGTTGGAACGTTCCTCAATGGCTCCGCCCCGGCCCCACCAATCCGCCCAATCCATAACCAAAGGAACATCTCTACGTTTGATTGTCAAGGCCGGATGAATTACTATTGGCCGGGAATCAAAAGCATGGACTAAATCATATTTTTCGTTCCGAACTCTTCGCCAGCGGTGCCATAGGTCCCACGGGTCCCATCCCGAACGCCCGATTCCCCAGAATAAATCCGGAAATTGAACCACCTGCACGCCTTGCAGGTTGATTTGCTCAATTCCCCAACGCCGGGTGGGGTGAATCGTATAAATCGTCACTTGATGTCCTCGTCGCACCAAATACCGCCCCAGATGATAGCAACGGTAAAAAGTAGAACGCCAGATAACATTATGATTTAAAAATAATAATCGCATGGCAAATAATTCACCCTCTTGCTTTTATACCCGGCCGCCAAGCGAGGCACCAACGTAAAACAGGGATTGCCCTAAACACGGCTTAATCCATTGTTCCAGGCCGGCGGCCAGTGGCACCAGCCGGTCAAACAATTTCACCTGGTCGCTGGAAAAATACCGGCTTTTCATGATACGGTTATGCCACCACCATCCCGGCACTCCTAATATATTCACATAATGAAGTTTCTCCCGGCTAAAACCGGCTTGGCCCGTGATTTTCTCAACTTCTTTTATGCCATACCTCCTGAAATGATGCAACTCTCTATCCAGGGAACCATACATCCATGATAAAGCGGGAACATACAATAGCAGCTTTCCGCCGGCTGCCAGCAGGCTGCCCATCCGTTGTAAAGCGGCAATGTCATTTTTAATATGCTCCAGAACGTTAATGCAAATTATTGTATCCGGATTGAATCCTTTCACTTTCTCAGGCACAGCTTCATTTAGATCCCATACCGTAGTATCTAATTTCTTTTGTTCCGGCCATTGCTTCCTAATTACGCCCAGGCGTTGCGGCTCCATATCCGTTGCCAAAACCCGCCGGTCGTGCTCTAAGAAAAACCCGGTCATATTTCCAATCCCGCTTCCAATCTCAAGCACTCTGGCGCCCAGGTGGGGAGCGCACAGTTTGTAAATCCACTGATTATAGTTTCGCGCTTCGGTTAGTTTCCCCAAAGTGTCAAGCGGCATTTTTTGCGGATTCATGTTTACTGCTTTCCATTCCATTACGCGGATTATCGTTACGCTATCCTGAGTAATCTCATTTTAAAGTTTTGCTCAACTTTTGCAAATTTATATTTTCGCAGTATTTCTTTGTCGTCATTCCGGCATGCTTGAAGCCGGAATCCAGGAATAGGCTTTTTCAAAAGCTTTTTCTGGGCCCCGGCTTTCGCCGGGGTGACGAATAAAACAATAAACTTTAAAAATTACAAAGAATTGTGAAATTTGCAAAAGTTGAGGTTTTATCAGTATTTCTGTATAACAATAGTACTTTAATTTAAAACCCTCGTAAAATATCAGAAATACTCATCCTCCAATACCATATTTAAAAATGCAGTATAAGGCCCGGACAGCATCCTTAAAACCGATTTTTTTACCTTCCTGATAGGCTCTGCCGTGATATGAAATACCAACTTCAAAAAAACGCGCTTGTTTTTTGGCCAGCTTAATGGTTATCTCCGGTTCAAAGCCAAAACGGTTTTCCTTCAATTCAATTCCCTGTAAAATTTCCCGGCGAAATACCTTATAACATGTTTCCATATCACTAAGATTTAAATTCGTAACCATATTACTCAACGTCGTCAATATTTTATTCATAACCGAATGCCAGTAAAAAAGCACACGCCGTGACTTACTGGTTAAAAACCTACTGCCGTAAACCACATCCGCCTCGCCCATAACTATGGGGTCCAACAAATCCGGGTAATCCCCGGGATCATACTCCAGATCCGCATCTTGAATAACTATTACTTCATTACGCGCGTATTTAAATCCTTCCCGCAGAGCCGCGCCTTTTCCGCGGTTGCTTTCAAATCGTATATATTTCAAATCCGGGCCGCCTTGCGATTTCAACAACTCCTTTGTTTCATCAGTCGAAGCATCATCTACTACTACAATTTCTTTTTCCATCGGTACCGCCCGTACCCGGCGCAATATCTCAGCAATGGTTCTTTCTTCATTGTATACGGGAATAATTACTGATATCTTTGGATAATTCATTTTCTCTCCTATTATTTTCCTGGAGTGCTTATGATAATATATTTCAGCCTGTCAAACACAATGCCTGGTTAGAATCAATATTCCCTAAGTTATCCCCAAAATCCCTAGTTCCTTATACCAGGTTTAATTTTTTTACTGCTTAATATATATGCTAACCGGGGCAACTGCCCACTCCCGGGCATATGTCTTCCCTTGGCAAGTTATTTGCTGTTCGTCCGTTTTGAGCAAAGCAATAATGGCGCCCGGTTCAAACTTATCAAAAGTCGTTTGCGATTTTTTAACTTTCGAGACATTATCAACATTAATATGCTCAATCCGGACATTTTGTTTATCACCGCTGGATAATAGCGGCCAAAATGGATATTCCCAACTATCCTCGCCTGATATAAATCCAATATTCAAACACCCCTGGGCTTCAAGATATTGGACAGCCTTAAAGTAAGGTTCCCTTTTTAATTCGTGGGAACTAAAATATTGTTCAGCCCTAGTCTTGCCAAATATCGTCTGCTTACCGATCAGACTGCGCGTCTGGTTATAAAATATCCAGGGCTGGGCCGCGGCCAAAAGAAAAATAGCTATGATAATAACCATCTTTTTATTCAGCGTTTTTGACAATATGATTGCAATAAACGGCGACCACAACACAAAAAGCGGAAGATGAAGCCGGCTATGCCAGGGCTGCCATTTCAAATACATGCAAAACAAGCAAAACATTCCAGTAATCGCCCCGGCATATTTCAGCAGCTCGCAATTTTCTTGCGGTAATTTCACGTACATACGTAAAAATAGTCCCAGCGCAATAAAAATCAGGACTAGATGAATTAAATTACCGGCTAAATCTTCGTGATATATATGATCAGAATATATTGCAAATCCGGTTTTCGGCCAGGTTCTTTTGGAATCATCCAACTTTACTCCCATTTTATTATGTGTCCACCCAAGTGCTTTGGTTACAGATTCGCTTATCCGCTGACTTGACGTGTGGACATGCAAAGCCAGGTTACGCATAATATTGGAAGCCACTGATTTAGCAGTAAAAACCTCATTTGAATATCGCGATCCAACTTTACCCCCAATCGGTTTTTTAAACACTTCATAATTTCGCGCATACTGTCCCAAATTAAGCGCAAGGATAATCATAATTAACCCCAGTGCCGGCTGCCATAGTTTCCAGCGCAGTTTTTTCCACCCCAAAAATCCCAGCCATATCAACAAAGGAAAGGCATATATATACGCTGTGCCTTTGGTTAATATTGCCAAACCGAGACTAACCCCTGCGCCCACCACATTTCCCCACCTGAACTCACACCGCAAACGCAAAAGATAATAGACATGAGCAACCAGCCAAAATGACAGCACGTAATCGTTTTGCGTACTGGAGGCTTGCAGAATCCCCATCGGAATTGTCCCGGCAATAACCGCCGCACTTAACTGTCCATACCTGTTTGCACCGAGTTCTTTTGCAATCAGCGAAACCCCAACCAGACTCCCTATCATGCTAAACCATTGCACACAATTCGCAAAATAATCCCCACCGCTTAGTATCTGGAAATGCATAATAGCATACTCAGCCCAAGGGGGTTGGTAAAGTTGGCGCAAAATATGCGTAGGATAATGTGCCACGCTTTGATTTTGAATCCAATGCATGACACGAGCCATGTGGTAAGTCATAGCATCCCAATTATTCGGCGGCGCTTGTAACGCAATAATACCGGTGATGGATATCACCAACGCTATTCCGCAAAGTAAAATAACCGAGGATATATTTAAGTTGGGCAGACTAAAATTAATCTTCGGGAATATTTTGAATTTCCGTTTAAAAGATATCCCCAAAAGGATAATCAAGGATAATCCCCAGCATCCTATCAGCCCGGCAAAAGTAATCATTTTGAAAAGGCTTAATAATTCGTTCATTAAGGTTAATAAAACAGCCCAAACCATAGCAGCCGGCAATATTGCCTTACGCCAATCATTTTCCCGGCAATAAAAGACAATAAAAATAAGCAGCCATGCAAATAAAGGAACTCCTAAAATATACCGGCTCATTTTTTATCGTCCTTTGCAGTAATTACAAATCATCAAAATGAAGTTTATCCCATCAACCAGCAACAAGCTATTTATCTCCTGTTTTTAATTAATTTATCCGGCAATTGCAGGATTTTATTAGGTTAAAATAAATACTCCTTTGTAGATTGGCAATCCGTCCCCAATTGAATTGCTTTTTTACTTTTTCGTGGCCGCGCCTGCCCATTGCTGCCGCATGCTCAGGTTGGGATAATAATTTTATTATCGTATTGGCTAACTCTCCAGAAGATTCGCTCACCAATTCTCCATCTTGTCCGGCTTGAATCAATTCTGCGACTGCTGGGATATCAGCCCCAATAACCGGCTTGCCCTGCATCCAGGCCTCGGTATACACTCCGCCAAAGCTTTCCTGCCTGGAAGGCAAGCAAAAGACCGTGCAATCTGCCAGGGCCGCTATCTTTTCTTCCTCGCTCACCCGGTCTTTTTCTATTATTCTAGAATCATTGTATTTTTTAAATTTCCTCTTGGAATACGCCGTTCTTGGTCCCAGGTAAGCAAACCGTGTATCCGGCCGGTCTTTCCAAATCAAAGGCATGCTTTTCAATAATTGCCCCAGACCTTTATACGCATATTTTTGCCCCAGGAAGAGCACTACCGGCCCTCCGGAACCAAAATAACCGGTTCGGGGCTTTATGTCCGAAAGCGCCGGAGCGTGTCCAATAACATGTATCCGCTGGGAAGCGACGCCCAATTTAGTCAATATTCTTTTCTCGGCCTGGGTTAAAGCCATTACCGCATCCGCTTGTAAGTAAAGTTTTAAATACCATCGGTAGCGAAATCCTGTCCACCGCGGATGATGAAAAGGGGTAAGTACAAAAGGCACTTTACGTTGGCGAGCCAAGTGAAGCGCCGCCCAGGCTAAAAATTCACGGCCGATACGCCCGGCATGCACCAAATCTATCGGCCCCACCGACATATCCATTTTTTTATAAAGCGCTTCTGAAATTTTTCGCACGGAATTTCCCATGGTCATATAATATGACCAAGTCCAATACGGCAGAGCTCTTTGCTCCTTGGGGGTCAGATTTATTTGCTTAATTTTAATGTTGTCATACTCATACTCACTATCTGAGGGAGCATTTATAGTTACGCCCCGCAGCCAATCAGTTCTATTTTCCTTCCAATGACATACAACTTGCACTGCATGACGCTGATTATTAATTCTTTTGGCAAGCTCATGGAAATGGGTTTGGGCACCTCCCGTAGAGGGTGGGTAAGCGGTTATGGCGTATAGTATTTTCATGCTTTTCTTTCCTTTTGGTTTACATTTCTAATCAAACCAAGCATTCCAGCTGTATCCTTTTTAATACGTCACCGCTTCATCCCCGCCTTTCAAGGCGGGGATGAAGCGGCCATATAAATAATGCCTTTCTACATCTCGGATCAAATTCTCCGCCCTTCAGGGCGGAGTAATTTAATCGCAGTTACTTTATGCTTTGGTAAACACCTTTGGTTGCTTCGGCTGTCTTTTCCCAAGTGAATCGCTTAAGCCTGGCAATCCCTTTTGCCACTATTTCCCTTCTTAAATCATCATTATTAATAAGTTGGTTAACTGCACTTTGCATAGAACTTTCATCTTTCGGATTAAAATATAAAGCCGCATCCCCCGCTACTTCCGGCAATGAACCAACACGAGAAACCAAAACCGGACATTCATTGGCAAAGGCCTCAAGCACCGGCAGACCAAAGCCTTCGTAAAGCGAAGGAAATATAAAAAACGCCGCCTGGTTATACAATAATGCCAGCATATCGTCATTGACAGAGCATTGTTTAATACGATCAGACAACTTTAAAGTTTTAAATAAATGCTCTTCTTCCTTGGTAAAATCACCACCTCCGGCACAAATAACATACAAATCATTTCGACTACTTACAAACTTTGCAAGGGCTTTGATAAACGATCTAAAATTTTTATACGCATAACGTTCACCTACATATAATATATATTTTTCCGGCAGTCTAATCCTGTTTGCAATGCCTTCTTCGCTAGTCCGTTCCTGAAACTTATACCCCAGTGGAACAACCGTGACTACCGATTCATCTAAATGGTAAAATCTGATTATATCTTTTTTAGTGGTTTCCGAAATCGCAATAATTTTCGCGGCTTTTTCAGCAAGCACTCTTTTTTTTTCGCTGGTTCTGTCTTGCTTTCCGAATAATTCCGGGAATATTTCATGAATCATATCATATATCGTTAACACTAAAGGTTTATTCCTGATAGCTTTAAGCACATAGGGATCATAATAGGTCGGATGTAAAATATCATATTTTTGTTTTTTTATACTCACCCGACTGATATACTGATTTATTAAATACTGTAATCTTCGTTTACCTTTGAATCTGATATTGCCCAATAATTCACAGTACTTTCCATTAGCACTGTTTTTCAAGTATTCGTTATGGGTGAATTTTAACGCCAACTCATAATTGATCTCAGCATCTTTTTTAAAACAATTCATCAATTCATAAAAATAACGCGAAATCCCCCCAAAATATTGGGTGCTGAATATTTGATGATCGTATAATATCTTCATGATATTATATTTCCATAATTTTGCAACGTTTGCTGACTTATCTGCTTTTCTAAATACTTCATGTTGTTGTTTTTCATGTCCAACCTCATGTGCTTTCTTGCACAACAAATCGTTTTTAGGGCTGGTTAATCTGTTAGCCGCTTCATCCCCCCCGGCTTTCCCTGACAAGACCATCAGGACAGGCAAGCCGGAGACATTTCGCTTAAAAAGCGAAATGCGGGATATACATTTATATAATCTACAGATCATATCCATTTCCCCGCTCTTCAGAGCGGGGAAATGGAATCAAAGCAGGTTTTCCGGACTTTTTGGCAACTCCAACAAATGCCTCCAACCGAATATCTAAATCAGCCTGATTTGACCCTATCAATACCGTTATTTTCGCCTGCGAGGACAGGTTAAGTCATAGCAGGGTTAAATCAACTCTTTTATTTTTACAATTTTTTTCGCATTTATATCAACCACATCCATATTCGCTATGGTTTTAATTCTGTCCTCTTTTGAAATATAGGTTAAATTTCCTTTTTCATTCCGAGCCTCTCTAATTTTACTTATAACATATCCTTCTTTTACCGAAAATTTCCTGAACCCTTGTGATACATCCTTTCGCACAAAGAAGGCATTGCTACCGGAGCTGTTGGATCCGACAAAGTCATACCCTTTCTCTTCCGCCAACTGGCACAAGGCTTTCAAAGAAGCCCCAAAGTATAAATTCGAAAAATGAGCATGCGTTCTATTAAAGTTTTTATTATATGGTACCGTCAGGGCATAATCCGCTCCCAAAATGCTGTTATATTCGCAAACCACAATTCTAGGACTTACAACTTCTATGGATTGCCATATCCAATAGTCATTCCCATCCAAATCGATACTCATAATTCCTATGTCACCGCATATTTTATTATCTTCAATAATAGTATTTATGTTTTCCTTGGTTATAAATTCACAAACCGCATTCAATTCATACCGCCAATAAATGGGATCGTTTTTAATATATTCAACATACCTTTTATCACCATCGATAACTAACCCCGAATAATTATCGTTTATCAGAAGATATCTGGTATTGGATTCCGTATAATTCTCCACACCAAACTCCACGAATATTTTATTAGGAATAGGTATTCGGCTTATCAAATATTGAATAATGCCGTCTTCACCGCATTGCGAAAACACTTTAAATTCAGCAGCTTCCAGGGATTCAACCCGACCCATAGATTTTATTCTTTGTATATTCAATGCTCCTAATAAAACAGCGTTTGTTGCTTGTTGATTTTCCAGTCTATCCAGCATGCTTTTTCTGTATCGTTGATATATTTGTTTAATCATCTCACGCATAACAATCTCTCCTTTGGTGCACTTGGACATCCCTTTACCCGCTATTTTGCCTTGACTGCTGAATATTTGATGCTCAAATAATATCTTTATAACGTTTTCACGAATGGTTTTTTCTTTCCCAGACTTTTTTCTTCCCCCTATAAATTCCCGTTACAGCATTTTAATAGTTTTTGCGTCCGATCATAATATGCAGCCAGGGACATTAATTTGTCCCTTTTGGAATTCATGTCCGCTTCAAAGTATACAGCATTTTTTTATAAAATTCCTCAAGTCTCAGACTTAAACGATCCCAAGCTAAGACTTCTTCCGCTACCTTTCGCGCCACTTTCCCCATTTCCCGGTTTTTAGCTGAATCCAGCAGTAGCACTATCAGGGCCTTCGCGAATTGCCGAGCGTCCTGTTCCACCGCAATTCCCATGGGATATTCTTTAAACAGATATTTCATTTCACCTACCGCGGATGTTACGATCGGCCGCCCGGCCGCCATATATTCTCCAATTTTATTCGGCCAGCGCGCCTGATTTCCTTCCGTATCGCGCATCGGAAGCGCACAAACATCTGCGCATGCCAAAATCGAGGATAAATCACTATATTTGAATATATCTGTCTCTATAATATTCTTTTCAATCCCCAATTCATATGCTTGTCTGCGCATTTTTTTATTCTTAGGCCCGGCCAGCAACAAAAGACTCTGCACTTCCTTTTTAGCTACTATGGCAAAGGCCTCCAGCAGGATATCTAAATCCGCTTGATTTGTTCCCATGAATACTATTACTTTAGCTTGGGGATCAATTTTCCATCGCCGGCGCGCCTTTTTTTTATCTTCCACGCGTATAATATCTACTGGCGCGCCACCAGGAAGATAAAGTATTTTATCTTGGCTGATTCCAAGTCGCAGGGTTCTCTCCTTGAGTTTTTGAGAAATAACTGTGACCCCATGACTTTTAATTCTCACATTATCTTCCTGCCGGGAAATCATTTTTTTTACCCAAGGATATCTCCCCCATCTCGGGCCTAGTCCTCCCCGGCTGTACCAGTCGCACCAATCCGATAGTACCACGGTTTTTTTTCGGGAATTCGTCAGCCTAATGGGTATTCTAATATTGGGAAAGAATTCAAATCCATGTATAACATCAAACTTATTTTGGCTGATCAATTTAATCCTTCCCAGTATATCCAGGGGGCCGGTTCCTTGGCCGGGCAGATCATGCAGTAAATTTGGTCCCTCCCAAATATCCACTCCCTCTTCTTGCAAGCTATGCGAAATCCAACGCGCGTCACAGGAAACAGCTGCCAGGGTTACGTCATGCTTTAGCTTTACCAGCCCCCGCGCCAGGAATTTCAAGCGCCAATAGGTTCCGTAAAACCGTTTTTGATGACCCAGCAAAAGAATTTTCACCGGCAGCTCTTTTTCTTCCGCATATTTCTTCAATCCACTTTCACGGCATCATCTTTTCTGCCGGCTAAGATTTTTTTTATCATCTCCAGGTCTTGTTTATTTATCCCCTTTATGACGAGAATAATTAAAGTGTAAATTAAAATCCCCAGTATAATATTTATGAAAATATTGTACTGGGTTCGGGCAAAATAAATTCCCCCTCCCATTATCAGGCATGCGATCAAAGGCCGAAATACTTTGGAAAATATTTGGGAGAGATGCGCAATATTTCTTATGCCATATGCAAAATATAGAGCTAAGATTATAGCCGAGACCACGCTGGCGCATGCGGCGCCCGCTAATCCCCAGAGTGGAATCCACCACGCATTTAAGCAAATATTTATAAGCGCCGTAACGGCCACCATTATCATACGGCCTTGCTGTTTCCCTGAGGCCGTCAAGGCAGTACCAAATAAAAATGCCGCATATCTAAAGGGCATCATAATCGCCAATATTTTCAAAACCCGTCCGGCTGCAGCATATTCAGCTCCGAACAGGTACAATATAATACTATCACTTAAAAACCATGTTCCCACTGCCAATGGCAAACTCAACATGAAAAGGTAACCCGAACTTTTCGATAGTATTTTAGATACCGTTGCTGGCGCATCCCCATACATCCGACTCAAAGTAGGAAAAAGCGCGCTGACAAACAGCAAAGGCGCTGCCTCGGTAAATTGGATCAATTTCATGGCGGACTGGTACAATCCGACCGAATGTTCACCATGATAAAATGAAAGCATTATTATATCCGTGTGAAAATAAATTACATCACTTAAAAAATACAGACCAAACGGTAAAGTCTTGATGAGGAATGTTTTTATCTCTCTCCCTTCGATCTTAACCAGACGTAGATGAAATTTGCGCCTGAGTAAATGCCAGGCAAAAAAAATCCCAAAAATACCCGCACTCATATGGCCTAACAGCAGAACTGGCGCGGAACGAATACCGATTATCAATAGCATCCCTATAAAGCAAAAAACCAGGCTCATATGCAGCACCATATTAAGTGAGATATATTCCATCCGCTCCTGCCCGCCAAATATTGCATTAGCGTATTCAATATATCCGAGCAGCAGGTAGGCAAAAGCGGCGACCCAAATGGCTTTTTGCATCTGTGCCGGATAGCAATATCCCACGCCTATCACTAAGCAAGTCATGCCGATTATTGATATCACTATCTTTAAAACCAACCCCTGGGTAAAAATTCTCGAAGACTTCTCGGGGTTTTTTGCCACTTCATAAGCAGCCCTAAAGCTGATCCCAAAATCATTGACAACACGGAAAATCCCGCCGATGGTAACCGCCAAAGCATATACTCCAAAGGCTTTTACGCCTAACGCGCGAGCAATCCATACGGTGAGCGCCATAAGCATAAAACCACGTAATATCCTATCCAAAAAAAGATAGAATGTGTTTCTAGCCACCAGCCTTGATTTGCTCATTTTCCCTTCCCAATAATCTCTCTTTAGTATGCATCACCCTGCAGTCCTGCATAAAATCATTCAGTACCGGCAAGCTGCAAGTGATAAAACAGTCCTGATTTCCCCTATATCATACCCTGCATTCATATCATCTTCGCTAAATACTTCGCAGTTTAAATTTATACAGGACAGACAATCCGGGGTGCCTTTAGCAAAAGAGTATTCAATTTCCCCGCTCTGAAGAGCGGGGAATTGGATATGATCTGTAGAAAACCATTATTACTATCCCGCTTCATCCCCGGCTTAAACATGCATATCAATAATAATCTTCATCTCATGTCACAAAGTCAAGCCGGGGAATTCGCGGTTAACATATTAAATTTGTTCTGATGATAAACCAAATTGAGGGATGTGTTGATTAGGCCTCCCGGGAGTTTAGAGCGTCCGTGCTTTCTCTACGATAAAGCAGCGTTGCGAACAATCCTAAAAAAATAAACATAATTAGCGGAGTACGGGTATTTGCAAACAAATAAGTTCCCCAGATAAAAGAACCCAGCATCCCAAAAATAATCGAAAAAATACCAATGACAAGGGCTCTATGCCTAAGATCAGTTATTCGTGAAATCCTTGACAATCCATAAGCAATAAAAGCAATCCATATTAGGAGAAATGTCAAAAGCCCGAAGATTCCCATTTTAAGCCAAATATGCAAATAAATATTATGCACAATATTAGGGATGATATTTTCTGCGCCAACCCCATGCTTGGATTTCATTCGGATGAATCCATTTCCAAAGCCCACTCCCATCCAGGGATGCTGCTTTATCGTTAAAAACGCATCATAAATATCATAGAGGTGAAAAGGATTGGTATCAATCCTGGTATTGGTAAATGACCCGATACGTTTGATTACCGGTTGTACGCTTTTTCCGCCAACTCCCGATAAAAGTCCTATGCTTATAGTAAATATCATTACTATGGTCACAAATATAAAACGCATTTTTTGTTTTAGATTCAAGCACATAAACATGGCAAATATTGCCACTCCCATGAATAACCACACATTGCGCCGCATGGAAATTATTACGCTATATGCCATGGGCAGACAGGCAACACCCCTCAGCTTAGTTGCAGCCTTAATTGGCCGCACCATCAGGAATTCTGCTATGCTTATCACAATCAGCGCGGCAAAAAGCATGTTTTCTCCTGAATCCCAGAAGATAATAGGTGTTTGCAAAGTCGCATGAATCTGTCCCTGCCCCAACCAATAATTCCCAACCCCTATACAAGCCCGCAGGGTCGCTAAAATAATAATCCAATTCAATAATCTTTTAACTTTTTCCGTAGAATCTATAATATTAGGAACTAATATTAGCAATAACAGGGTTAGAAATAGTGCCCGCCATTCCCCATAACCAAAAGCCGCCCGAGGAGATGCACCCCGCAAAAAACCGTGAAAAGCAGCTAGTATCATTAGTAAAAGAAAAATGAAGACAATTCCGCTATATGGCGGTATCCAAATTTTATTTCTGCTTAATATTTTACGGTTTATTAGTACGGTAATTAGCAATGAATAGATCAAGACTTCCATGATGTGAATATTTATAAAATCTATATTATAAAAGGTCCAGGCTTCGTGAAGACCGGGATGCCATCCTTCCCCAAAAAAAATGGCTATTCCCGCTATCACGGCCAAGCCCCATTCTGATTTGGTAATAAAAACCGGAAGTAAAATCAAGGGAAGAGCAAAAAATATTATAGTATCCAAACTACCCCCCAATACTCAGATATATTGGGCTTGAGATATTACTTTTGGAATACCTTGACTAAGCCTAAGCAACATTATTTACTCCGCGCATTTCCTTTAGAAAAGCGATAAACATCGCTAATAATATTCCTCCGCCAAAACTAATTGCCAATAAAACCACGGGCCATTTAAAATTTACTTTTGGATCCAGGCTAGGGTTGATAATTCTTGAAGAAAATATAATTTGGTTTTTAATTATGTTTTTATATTGAGTTAGTTTATTCTGTAATTCCCAGAGATAATCTTTTCTTTCCAGAACAACACTCTTGCCTTCAATATTTAATTTCCAGAGCGGATCCTTTGCGTCTCCTGGTTGTCGCTGTTCAAGTTTTTTTATTTCTTCTTTAACACCTGAAATTTTATTTTCCAGTTCTTGCAGGTAGGCAAGAAAACTCCCTTCCGCTCTTGCATATTTTTCTTGATGCTTAATAAGTATATCTTCCTTTATTCCTTTTATCTGACGACTTATCTCCCCTTTCTTAAAACTTCCCAAATTAATCTGAATGATGGGCGCCGGAGATAAGGCGACTACATTGTCAATCTCATAAATATTTTTTAGTCGTTCCACAATTGCCTGTGGTTCTTCTATAAACACGGTTTTAGGCGTTGTGTCTCCAATCTCGCAAATTTTGCCAATCTCAATAAACAACTCGAGTTTATACATTCTGGGGCCCAATAAAATAATTAGCAGGGCCACAAACATGCTTATCGCAGGTATAGAAAAAACCAAGACACGTCTTTTCCAAAAAAGCTGTAAGTAATCCTGTAAATCCGCTTCTTTTTCCACACTTCCTCCTTGGACTGTCATACTGCTGTCTTGTGCTCGCTTTGCATTCTCTGTAGATACCACTCTATGGTTTGCTTTAAGCCCGATTCAAAATCCTGAGTGGCCTGGAACCCAAAAGATTCTTGCGCCCTGCTGGTATCCAAGCAACGCCGGGGCTGGCCATTGGGTTTTGATGTGTCCCACGTTATTTTTCCTTCAAAACCGGTCAGGCGAGCTATCAGGCTTACTAATTCCTTGATGGAAATTTCCCGGCCGGACCCTAAATTAACCGGCTCGGATTCATTATACTTTTGAGTTGCCAGGATAATTCCCCGGGCCGCGTCTTCCACATACAGAAATTCCCGGGTAGGCGAGCCGTCACCCCATACTACAATTTCCTTTTCTCCGTGTTCCTTGGCCTCCAGGCATTTCCTGACCAAGGCCGGGATGACATGGGAAGATTCCGGGTTAAAGTTATCACGCGGGCCGTAAAGATTGACCGGCAATAAATAAATGGCATTAAATCCATACTGTTGGCGATAGGCTTGGGCTTGAACCAGCAGCATTTTTTTTGCCAGCCCATAAGGCGCGTTGGTTTCCTCGGGATAACCGTTCCAGAGGTCTTTTTCTTTAAAAGGCACCGGTGTAAATTTGGGATAGGCGCAAATGGTGCCAATGGCAACAAATTTTTCCACTTTATGCTGACGGGCCATTTCCATAAGTTGAATACCCATCATTAAGTTGTCATAAAAATATTTTCCCGGATTTTCCCGGTTCGCTCCGATTCCGCCCACTACGGCGGCTAAATGAATAACTGTATGCGGTCTGGCTTCGCCATATAGTCTTTCAATATCAGCTTCGCGCGTTAGTTCAAATTCTTCGATCTTCGGAATATATATGCTCTCGCAGCCATATTTTTCCAGCTGTTCAACAAGATGAGAACCTAGAAATCCGGCCCCGCCGGTAACTACTACGCGTTTACCTTTTAAGTATTCCAAGGATCAACCCTCCTCCTTTTTTGCCTTAAATTTCTGTTATCAACAACTAAGAATTAGATTCCAAATTGCGTGTATTATTACAAATTTTTTAATAAAAGTCAAATTTTCGTATGTTTTGCAGTAATTATCTTCTTTCTCCAGTAAGTTAATGTATCTCGAAGGGTCTGTTCCAGGTGTATGCTTGGCTGCCAGCCGGTTTGACGCCGGAACTTGGAGTAATCGCCATAAAAAGCGGAATTCTCGCCCTTTCTTACTCGGCCGGGCATACGATGGACCTTAATTTCTTTGTTGGACTGTGCCAGCAGCCCGTTTAATAAGCTTTTAACCGTGATGGCTTGACCCGAACCCAGATTATAAACCTCCCCGGGCCGGCCTTTTTGCAAGGCCAGCCAATAACCTCTGACGATATCGCGTACATCCGTAAAATCACGGCTGACTTCCAGATGACCGACCTGGATAACCGGCGCTTGCCGGCCGATTTCAATCTCGGCAATCTGGCGGGCAAAGTCCGCACAAACAAAGGCCGGGGACTGGCGGGGCCCGATATGATTAAATGGCCGGACGCGAATTACGTGAAGTTTATAGGTTTTATGGTAATACTCTCCCATGAGATCCTGGCAAACTTTTGAAATTCCATAGGGATTCCCGGGGTTTAGCGGCTGGGATTCCTTTAGGGGCAAGTCCCGGGGCCTGACCCGGCCGTACTCATTGGCCGAGCCTACTACTAAGATCCGTGGTGAATAGCCGCGAAATCTGCAGGCTTCCAAAATATTCAGGTTGCCTAGAATATTGACGGACAAGGTCTGTTCCGCTATCTCCGAACTGGCAAATACATTGCTTTGGCCGGCCAGATGAAAAATTCTTTCCGGACTTAGGCGCCGGATCAGGCGACTGGTCCTGGAAGCATTACGAATATCCAGCGGGTGGGTTTTAATCCCGCGCAAACCGGCCAGGTTGGTTCTGGCAGCGCCCGGAAATATGGTTCCATGAACTTCCGCTCCCCTGGCCAGGGCATACTCCGCCAGATGGCTGCCGACAAATCCTTCCGTACCCGTAATTAAAATTCGCATGAATGCCTCATAGTGTTTTTTATCCCTCTAAATCTGTGGTATTTCAACCACGGGCCGTAGGGGCGACGCATGCGTCGCCCCTACAAAATCCGGTCTAGTAAACAGCTAATATATTTCCCTATTTAACCTGAATCATCTGCCGGTATGGCCGGTACTTTGGCCGGCATATCTTCTTCCGGATTTTCCGGATGCTGGTAAGCCTTGCTCATGGAAACATTCAACTGGATACTGAAAATCCACCCCAGCGCCAGGGTTAGCATATATTGGAGCATGTGAAATGTAAAACCTACGCCCAGGGCGGTTTCTTTTTCCACCCCGTATGGCGTCAAGGCCAGGATTACCATGAATTCAAATACGCCCAAGCCTCCGGGTGAAGAAGGAATCATGAGACCAAAATTCAGCACTACGATCAAAAATATCGCGGCCCAAAATGGAAGCTCTAATCCCAGAGCTTTAAAACATATATAGGCAACACTTATCCAGCAAAACCAGGTCAGGAGCGCCAGAATTACTATTCTGGTAAATTGCCCCGGCTTTTCAATAAGTTTTAATCCTTCCAGAAACTTGCCCAGTTGAATATGCAGCCACTCCCCCATCTGGCCGGGAAGCTTTTGCAATGGCTTCTCCAGCATCTCAATTAAATGGCCGCCATAGCGGTAGTTTAATATCACTACCAGGGCAAAGATTATTCCTACCCCGGCCAGAATTAGTCCCGATAATTTTAACCAACCTTCAAAGGGAATGATAAACATCATCAATGAAAAATAAAAGAGCAGGGCGAATAAATCCATGCCCCGCTCAATAACCACAGTTGCGAAGGCCTGGCTGGCCGGGAGTTTTTCCCGTTTCCCCAGCAGCCAAACCCGAATGATTTCCCCCAGTTTGAGGGGCAGAATATTATTCGCAAAATAGCCGATGGTTATAATACGAAAGAGGTTCCATTGACTGGTCGAATATTTCCGAAGTAGCTGCTGCCAGAGGAGGGTGCGTAAATAATAGATCAGTAAGATCAATATCCCACCGGCGATTAGCCAGCCTATTTTTATTTGTGAAAAAGTGTGCAACAACTTTTTGAAATCAATATTATACAGCGCCAGCCCAATAAATAACAGGCTGATCAGGATGCCAATGGTTATTTTAACGCCTTTTTTTTTGATCATTGAATATCCTTATCGTACTCGGTAATAAGTTTTATTATTTTCTTATCTCCCTGGTCTACCTGCTCCCAAAGAGGAACATATTTTTACCGTATACTGATAAGTAGGGGCACGGCGCGCCGTGCCCCTACTCCAAAGCGGAACTTTAATGTAAGCTCCTATCAATTTACGCGTATTTCCGATTCAACCAGTTTTCATCTGCTCCATCGTATGATCAAGAGCGGTTGCCAGGTTCCAGAGCTTATGACTTTTCAGCACAGCCTGGGCTTTCCCGGTTTTCAATCCCCCCACCAGCGGCCGCCTGGCTTTTTGCTTTAATTCAGCGGTCGTGACCGGTTTAACCATACCCGGATCATATCCCAGTTTATCCAGCGCTTTTTTAGCAAAATCATACCGCCCTATCCGGGTCGTACCAACCAGGTTGTAAATCCCGGTACATCCGGTCTCTATTAACTCGCCCAGAGCCTGCGCCAGGTTCTGAGCCTGGGTCGGATTCCCGATCTGATCATCCGGTACGGTGAAGGGCACTCCCCGGGAAGCCCGGTTCAGCAATTGCATAAAAAAATTCAGCGATCCGGGCAAGTAGGAAAAAACCACGGTCGTCCGGATAATCAGGTGATTTTCCAGGAGCGCGGCCACTACTTTCTCACCGGCCAGCTTGGTTCGGCCGTACACGGATTCCGGCTCCGGAGAATCCTCTTCACTATACGGCCCCGCTTGTCCATTAAAAACATATTCCGATGAGAAGAACGTCAAACCTGCATCCACAGCTTTGCAAGCCCGGGCGATGTTTTCCGCTCCTTGAACATTAATGGCTTCTGCTAAGGCAGGTTCCATTTCGCACTGATCTACATTTGTCAGGGCAGCGGTCAGAAGAACGTGCTGCGGACGAATTTCTGAAATATATTTTTTGGTTGCCCCAGCATCACGGATATCCAGGCCGGGCAGATTGTCAACCCCGTTCATTGATGTTCCGGACACTTGATGGGAACCTGCCAACTCACGAAGTAAAAATGTGCCCACTTGCCCTTCCGCGCCGATCACCAGAATTTTCATAAAATATCTTCCTTTATGCCAAGGCTAAAAATTCCTTGTTCCGCTCCTCTATTTGCACACGCTTTAAATCAGCCTCCACCATCATCTGTATCATTTTTTCAAATGAGACTTCCGGCTTCCACTTTAACTCACGCTGAGCTTTGCCAGCGTCTCCTAAGAGGTGATCAACTTCCGCCGGCCGGATAAGGCTAGGATCAATCCGCACGTAGTTTTTCCAATCCAAGCCGGCGTGCGTAAAGGCAATTCTGATTAGATCCTTGACCGAATGACTCACCCCGGTGGCAATGACATAATCCAGCGGCTTTTTCTGCTGCAGCATCATCCACATGGCCCGGACATAGTCCCCGGCATAGCCCCAGTCCCGCTTGGCATCCATATTCCCGAGGCGCAGTTCTTTCTGCCGCCCCATTTTAATCCTGGCCACTGCATTCGTGACCTTTCGCGTTACAAATTCCTTTCCACGTCTGGGAGATTCATGGTTGAAAAGAATGCCGGAGACGGCAAAGAGGTTATAGCTTTCGCGATAGTTCACCGTGATAAAATGGCCGTACACCTTGGCTACTCCATACGGACTGCGCGGATAAAAAGGCGTGGTCTCCTTCTGGGGAACAGTCCTGACCTTACCGAACATTTCCGAGGAACTGGCCTGGTAAAAACGGATGCTGCGGTCGATTGCCCGGATTCCTTCCAGCACCTTGGTTACTCCCAGCGCGGTAAATTGTCCGGTTAAGATAGGCTGCTCCCACGAGGTAGGCACAAAGGACTGCGCCGCCAGGTTATAAACCTCTCTGGGCCGCGCTTTTTTCAGAGCCGTAAGAATAGACATTTGATCCAGCAAATCCACTTCCACCAGTTCAATCCGGTTTTTAATATGCTCAATCCGTTCAAAATTCTCAGTGGAATTCCGGCGAACCGTGCCAAATACCCGGTAACCTTTGGAAAGCAAAAAGTCCGCCAAATAACTTCCGTCCTGGCCCGTAACCCCGGTGATTAAGGCACGTGGCGATTTAGTTTTCTGGTTTTTTGAAGCCATGGTGTTGAAAATCCTTTCACTAGTTTATTATTATCTAGAAGATAAATGTAGGGGCGGGTTCGAAACCCGCCCCTACAACTGCCGATGATACCATAATCAACGGCTAATCTATCACTAATTCATTTAACTCTATGCCGTTTCTGATACTGCCGGCGGTAATATTGCATATATTCGCCGGATTTTAAAGACTGCCACCATTCGGGATGATCCTGATACCATTCTACCGTATGCTTTAAAGCTTTGACAAACGGCCAGGCCGGCTGCCAGCCTAACTCCCTTATTTTACGGGTATTTAAAGCATAGCGGCGGTCATGTCCCAAGCGGTCAATAACATGTTTGACCAGGCTCTCCGGTTTTATTAGTAATTTTAAGATAGTGCTGGTTATCTCCCAGTTGGTGTGAGTATTGCCCGCACCCAGGTTATATATCTCCCCGGGAATCCCTTGCTCTAAAATTGAATCCAGTCCCCGGCAATTGTCCTCCACGTATATCCAGTCGCGGGTGTTCAAGCCATCGCCGTAAAGCGGAAGCAATTTATTCTCCAAAGCATTGGTAACAAACAGTGGAATTAATTTTTCCGGATACTGGCGCGGCCCGAAATTATTGGACGAACGCGCAATTAAAACCGGCAAACCATAAGTATGCCGATATGCCAGTACCTGGAGATCACCCCCGGCCTTGGAAGCTGAATACGGGCTGGACGGTTTCAGGTCGTCGGTCTCGCGAAAGGCTCCGCGCTCGATGGAACCATATACCTCGTCCGTGGATATCTGTAAAAACCGCTTCATGCGGTGCCGGCGCACCGCTTCCAGCAGGGTTTGGGTTCCCAGGACGTCTGTCCGGGCAAAATCCTCAGGGCTGAGGATAGAGCGGTCCACGTGCGTTTCCGCGGCGAAATTCACTATTACTTCAAGGCGGTATTTCCGAATTATACGCTCCACGGTTCGGGCTTCGCAGATATCACCTTTTATGAATTTAAACCGCGGATTCCGGCGCGCTCCGGCCAGATTGGCCGGATTGCCGGCATAAGTTAATTTATCCAGCACCACCACCAGATCACGCGCATGCTGCTTCAGCCTGAGATCCACAAAATGGGAACCTATGAATCCGGCTCCACCAGTAACTAACAAACGCATTATTCCAATCGCCTTTCAAAAATTTTTTTCTGCTTTTGTGCCATCAGATTGGCTTCAAACCAGGAATCAATTGATTCTCCCGCGTCCGCCCAATGCCCCTTCACGATCCCGTAAGTCATCTGCTTTCGCCGCAAATAGGCATTATTGACATCCGTGATTTCCAGTTCCCCACGGCCGGAAGGTTTCAGGGTTTTGATGATTTTGAACACGCTGGCATGATAGAAATAAATACCAATCACGGCATACGGGGAGGGCGGACGGGAAGGTTTTTCAATGATTTTTTCTATGCGTGAGCCCTTAAACTTCGGTACACCGTAGGCTGAAAGGTTTCCCACTTCTTTCAGAAGAATCATGCCGCCCCCTGCCTGTTCTTGAAAAGTTTTAACATAAGGCCGGAGCGATTCGGAGATTAAGTTGTCGCCCAGATAAACCATGACGCGTTGGCCTTCGGCGAATTCTTCGGCCAGACCCAAAGCCTCGGCAATCCCGCCTTCGTCTCGTTGATAGGTATATTGCAGCCGGCGAATGCCGTACTGCCGGCCATCTCCCAGCAGGCGCAGGAAATCGCCCGCGTTATTGCCTCCGGTCACCAGCATGATCTCTTTAATGCCGGCCTTTACCATGCTCTCTATGGGATGCAGAATCATGGGACGATCATATACCGGAAGCAAATGCTTGTTGGTGATATCCGTGAGGGGTTTCAAGCGCGTACCCAATCCCCCGGCTAAAATAACGCCTTTTATGGTTGGTGTCATATCTTCTGCTCCTCTTTTACCTATTCGTCTTTTGCAAATTCGAAACCCAGACTAGTTTTGTAATCTATTAGCCATTGGCTTACCCGCAAGTGAATATTTGGTGTTGTTTTTTAATCCCTCGGAAGCTGAAATATACCGCCCACGGACGTAGGGGCGTTTAATTAAACGCCCCTACAACTACCGATGATACCATAACCAACAGTTATATTACCAAGTTTCAAGACCAGGAAATATCACCGGCCCAAATGACAATTTATGGATTTGCAAAAGTTTCGTTCCTTACTTTCTTCCGATTCCCCGGTAATTGAATCCTAAAGCTTTGACTTTAGTGGGATCATAGATATTACGGCCGTCAACCATGTTCGGGGCGCGCATCGAAGCTTTGACGCGTTCCAGGTCCATTTCCTTGAATTCATTCCACTCCGTAAAAATCACCAGGCAATGGGCGTCTTCAGCAGCCGCGTAAGCATTTTCAGCGAACTTTACCCCGGGCAGAAGAACCTGGGCCGCTTCCATAGCTGCGGGATCATATGCCTTTACCCGGGCCCCGTTCTCCATTAATAAATGAATTACCTCCACAGCCACAGCCTCGCGCAAATCGTCGGTATTGGGCTTAAAGGCCAGACCGAGTACGCCGATTTGCTTGCCTTCCAGCGGACCTAATACTTCCTTGATCCGGGCGAGCATGGAGCGTTTCTGAAAATCATTCGCCGCGATAACCGCCTTAAGAATTTTAAAATCAGAGCCTTCCTTATCGGCTTTCTGCACTAGAGCTGAAACGTCCTTAGGAAAACAAGAACCGCCGTATCCGGCCCCGGCATTCAGAAAAAAGTGGCCGATGCGTTTATCCAATCCCATGCCATGCGCAACTTTGGTGACATCCGCATTCACCCGCTCGCAGAGATTTGCGATTTCATTTATAAAAGTAATCTTAGTGGCTAGAAAAGCATTGCTGGCGTATTTAATCATCTCAGCCGAGCGCAAATCCGTGATCATAATCTCGGCCTCCAATGGCTGGTAGAGTTCGCTGACTTTTTCGGCCGCGGTCCGGTTGTTGGTCCCGATTAAAATCCGGTCCGGATGCATAAAATCGTAGACCGCCGATCCTTCTTTCAGAAATTCGGGATTGGAAATCACCTGAACCCGGCCCGAAGAGCCGCAGTGTTCCTCGATAATGCTTTCCACCAGATCTCCCATGCCGACCGGCACAGTGCTCTTATCCACCACAATTTTGGGGCCGTTTAAATGCTTTCCGATTCCAGCTGCCACCTCTTTCACGGCGGTTAGATCGGCTTCGCCCTTCTCATTGGGAGGCGTACCGACCGCGATGTAAATAAATTCCGATGATTGCACTCCCGCTTTTAAATCAGTCGTAAAGCTCAGGCGCTTGCCCAAATTGCGGTCGATCAGCTCTTTCAGTCCCGGCTCAAAAATCGGGATAATATTATTATTAAGTTTATCAATCTTGGCCCGGTCGATATCCACGCCTATGACATCGTTTCCCAGATCCGCAAAGCAGGCGCAAGTCACCAACCCCACATATCCTGTTCCCACCACACAAATTCGCATAGTTCTTCCTCCTTAGGCCTTAAAAAAACGGGAAATTATAGCATTCTTTCCTTCCGTCAACAAGCAGGAATATACGCTATTCCCCCACGGAGAAACCCCCGGTCCCTCCCATACCGGCTTTAACCTGGGGAAATGCCTTTAAATTAATTCCCAGACCGATATTGGTTTTACCGTCCTCATAAAGGGTAAAAGCCGCCTGCATATTCCAACAGTGCAGATCACGCCCCAGTCCCAGGGTGAAATTTTTCAGCCGTTGGCCGCTAAAATCGTATTGGATCGAACTCCGTACTGATAGTTCGATTCCGGTATTATAAGTGCCTCCCAGGGTTCCAAAAATCGCGTGCTCGGGATTAAAATTTTCCCTCCAGGAATATGAACCGGTCAGGGTTAGATTCCACTTTTTACCATAAGTGCCGGCCGAGAGATAGCCGTTGGTGATGCGTGCTTTTTCCCAGCCATAGTTCCCCTGCCAACTCAAAGCGAGAGGCCGCCAGAGTGAAGTCCGGCCGTTAAAGGTCAGCGAATCCATCCGGGCCTGCCAACCGGCCGTTTCGTCCAGCAAATTATAACCCGTTTGGGTTTGCATATTGAAAGTGCTTCCCCGGTAATAGTCCAGCCCCAGCTTCAACCGATGGGTGTCTACTCCGGCCCGGGGCAGATACATTTCCTGGAGTAGCGGGCCTTTCCGGCTAAACTCATGGGTAAACCGGCTCTGCATCAAGTGCGTGGGAGTGGTACGCTGATAGTTTACCCATTTATTCGTCAGGGTAAGCTGCGTGGTATAGGCCGCATCCAGGCAGGTTTGGGGCGCAGCCGCATCCTCCCCATAGGCGGGAATCAGACTTTCCTTATGATTTCCGGTCATCGGCAAGGCCAGCGAACCGGAAATGCTGGGTTGTGTCAGCACCCGCACCGGAAAACTATAAGTCTGGGTAAAAGTAGGGGTTAAATGAAAAACGTCCCGGTACCGAAAACTCAGGTTTGGGTCTTCTTCTACTCGTTCGTAATAACGCCGCCAGCCGGAATTCAGGCTTAAATAAACCGGGCTGAAGGTTTCGAATATTTTACGTGAGGAAAGAGAAAAATGGATATTAGGGAGTTCGCGTAAAGACGGTAAATATATCTTCCGTTCGGGATCCATGGACTCCACATCCTGTATCCCGGCCCCGAAATAATATCCATCTCCCCGGCGGGAATATGCCAAATGCGATTTCTGTTGATAAGTATCTACCAGGGAAGTGGAAAACTGACGGTTAAAATCCCGGTCGGATAGATAATCCACGTTGAATTGCAGCAGATCCCGCGCCGTAATTTCATAACGGCTCTCCAGCTTGGCGGTCCAGCGTT
Source organism: candidate division FCPU426 bacterium (assembly GCA_030591525.1). GTDB lineage: Bacteria > Oederibacteriota > JAAXVQ01 > JAAXVQ01 > JAUVAV01 > JAUVAV01. Next base: position 83,146 of record JAUVAV010000009.1, read on the forward strand.
CCTTGCCGAATTCTTCATCTTTTACGTAAAATACCGAAAAGTCACCTTCGCCTTTGCCATACCACGTATATTGAAAATGCTGGTCTAATCCCCAGCCCAGCCCTTGGCGTTCCATGAGATTAAATGTCAGGCTGCCGTAATTTTCATTCCAGAGATAATAGTTCCAATTCACCTCGGCATTAATCCCTTCGTAGTCACTGTAGCCGACCTGGACTGAAAAAGGCGGACGGGTATCCTTAAGCGAACGGAAAAACCAGGGCAGATAAAAAAGCGGCGTAGTCCCGATATAAAACACGGCATTATGGGCGGTTAATGATTTTTCCAACTCGATATCTATGCGTCCGGCGGTAAGGTGATAATGGGGATGCCGGGCATTACAGGTGGTAAACAAGGGCTGTTCGATAAGTACTCGTTTGTCGCCCTGCTTTTCCACGGCTTTACCCTGATAATACCAGGGATGTGCGGCAAACCGGATGTCCCGGGCGTACGCTGATCCATCCCGCAAATCATAATCCAGCCGGGCGCAATGAATTTCCCGGCCGGCTTCCACCAGCACTACCTCTCCCCGGGCCTGAACTTTCCGTTTGGCAATATCGGCATCAGCCTCTTCCGCGGTCAGCGTTACGTCCGCGTACCAGAGACAAACCTCTCCCCGCGCATGAATAGTGCCCGGGATTTCCTGGTAAGAGATGTAATCCGCGAATAAACTGACGCGTTGGGAACCGGTCAAAGTATTTCCAACGGCACCGGAGACTTCCCCGGTTGCGCTCTGCCGGGCATGCAAATCAGCAGGTACAAATATACCGCTTAGTCCGATAAAAACCAGGTATAAAAAAAAGGGCGTCCCGAACAACGGTACGCCATGATTAGTATTATTCATAGCTGGATTTTTATCTAAAGGCTCCCTTCATTCCTGTTCCCCGGCCCCAGAGACTGTGTCGTAATACTTATTAAGCAATTTCACAAAGTTTGTCGTTTCGAGGCACGGCCGAAAAATCTCCAAAGGACCTTTTAAATTCAACGTTTTCTTGGAAATTCCTCGCTAACCCCCGGAATGACATTCACACGTTTACAGCATTATGACCCAGCCCTCGAGGGCTGGGGTTATTTCAAACAATGGTTTGCTCGGTTTGTTTATGAAAATAATGAACTTTGCTCATATCAAAAACCAGATCAATATCCTGATTGACTCCCAGTTGTTCGTATGAATCCATCCGCGCAATAAATGGATTTGTCCCGGTAGTAAAATAAATATGCGCTTCCGCCCCCAAGGGTTCAACTACTTCCACCGTGGCCGTGATGGTATTATCCGGGGAAGCGTTCGAGGCATAGACCTTATCGTAAATATCCTCCGGCCGGATACCCATTCTGACTTCTTTCCCCTCCATCTCCTCCATAAACGGAA
>JAUVAV010000029.1 GCA_030591525.1 candidate division FCPU426 bacterium
GGCTTAAACTCTGCGGGGTTCCCGTTGGCGCAAGGTCTTTACGATCCGGCCTATGAACATGACAGTTGCGGAATCGGCTTTATCGCCCATTTGGACGGTCAGCCGCGCCATTCCCTGGTGGAAGATGCCGTGAAGATATTGATCAACCTCGAACATCGCGGTGCTTTGGCAGGGGATAACGCCACCGGCGATGGAGCGGGGTTGTTGCTGGGAATTCCGGAGGGCTTTTTCCGGAAGGTCTGCCAAGACGGGAAAATCAACCTGCCCGCACAGGGTCAATACGGCGTGGGTATGATTTTTCTGCCCACGGATCAAGCTTTGGCTGATCGTTGTCAAAAGGCTCTGGAGCGAATTACCCGGGCCGAGGGATGTGAATTTCTGGGATGGCGAAAGGTTCCGGTATCGAATGCCCATCTGGGAGAATTCAGCCGCAGGACCCAGCCCGCGATATACCAGTGCTTTCTGGATAAGGGGAGTTTGGCAGCCGCGGACTTTGAGCGCAAGCTTTATATAATTCGCCGCCTGGCGGAAAAAGAGATCAGCGCCTGGCAAGACGGCGATTACAGCCAGTTCTATATTCCCAGCTTATCCAGCCGTACGATTACTTATAAAGGCATGCTGACCGGAAGCCAGTTGGCGGAATTTTATCCTGATTTGACGGATGGGAATTTTGCCGCGGCCTTTTCCCTGGCACACCAGCGTTACAGCACCAACACTCTTCCCGCCTGGAGCCTGGCCCAGCCTTTCCGCTATCTGGCGCACAACGGCGAGATCAATACCTTGCGCGGCAATATCAATCGCATGCGCAGCCGGGAAGCTCTGATGCATTCGGAAATCTTTGGCAAGGATCTGGGAAAAATTAAACCCGTTTTGCTGGAGGGAGGCAGTGATTCCGCTGTGCTGGACAATGCGCTGGAATTATTAGTGGCCGCCGGCCGCTCGCTGCCGCATGCCATTATGATGATGGTGCCGGAAGCGTTTGGCGTGAAGTATCACATGAGCCAGGACAAACGAGCTTTTTATGCTTACCATGCCGCTTTGCTGGAACCCTGGGACGGTCCGGCTGCCCTGGTTTTTACGGACGGGCGTTATATCGGAGGCACCCTGGACCGGAATGGTTTGCGGCCTTGCCGGTACACGGTTACTTATGACGGTCTGGTAGTGCTGGGTTCAGAGACCGGAGTGCTGGAATTTCCGCCGGAACGCATCCAAACCCGGGGCCGGCTGCAACCCGGCAAGATGTTTTTGGTGGATATGCAGGAGCATCGGATTATTCCGGATCGCGAAATCAAAGCCAGGATTGCGCGTCAGCAACACTATCGTAAATGGGTGCAGGCTAACCAGATTGAATTGCGGGGCTTGTTCGCGCCGGCTCCTGCGCCGGATGAGGACCCAAATGTCCTGCGCCGCAAACAGCAGGCTTTTGGTTATACGGATGAGGAATTAAAAATGATTATCACGCCCATGGCTTCTCATGGTCAGGAACCCATTGGTTCCATGGGTAATGACGCCGCTTTGGCAGTGCTTTCCAATCATCCGCAATTGCTGTTTAATTATTTCAAGCAATTATTCGCGCAAGTAACCAATCCGCCCATTGATCCTTTGCGCGAGGAACTGGTTATGTCCCTGATGAGTATGGTCGGAAGGGAACGCAATATTCTGGAGGAGACGCCGGAACATGTCCGTATGCTGAAACTCTGTCATCCGATCCTGACCCCGGAAGATATGGCGCAGCTTCGCAAGGCTCATCACCCGGATATAAAGGTGCGGGATATTGATATGCTTTTCCCGGCCGGGGGCAACGGCCCGGCCTTGGAAAAGGCCCTGGAGAAAATGTTTAGCCAGGCGGAGCAGGCGATTGACGAGGGCGCCACGATTTTAGTGCTGAGCGACCGGCACATGGATCACCAACACGTTCCCATCCCGGTCTTGCTGGCCGGGTCAGGACTGCATCATTATTTAATCCGGCAGGGAAAGCGTACGCAGGCCGGAATCATTCTGGAAACCGGGGAAGCCCGGGAAGTAATCCACTTTGCGCAATTAATCGGTTTCGGGGCTAATGCCATCTGTCCGCATGTAGCTTTTTCCACTATCCGGGAATTGGCCGAGACCGGTATGCTGGATAGGCCGCTCAGCCCGGCTGACGCTATGGATGCGTATATAACCGCCGTTAAAAAAGGCCTCTTAAAGACCTTCAGCCGCATGGGGATTTCTACGGTGAGGAGTTTCTTCGGATCCCAGATTTTTGAGGCCGTAGGACTGAGCAGGGATTTAGTGGATAAATATTTCACTTATACGGCCTCGCGCATTTCCGGCGTTGGACTGGAGGAAATCGCCAGGGAAACCATCAGGCGTTATGGTTGCGGGTATCCGTCCGGCAACGAGGCTGAGCCGGGTTTGAAAATCGGCGGTGATTACCGGGTACGACTGGGGGAAGAGAAGCATCTCTGGGTTCCGGAGACCATTGCCAAACTTCAGCAAGCCACGCGGAATAACGATTACAACCGTTTTAAAGAATACACCCGGCTGATTGATGACCAGGCCCGGGAACGGGTGACCTTGCGCAGTTTCTTCGGGTTCAAACCCGGTACTGCGGTTCCTCTGGAAGAAGTGGAACCAGTGGAAGCCATAACCCGCCGGTTTGTGTCAGCCGCCATGTCATACGGCTCCATCAGCAAAGAAGCGCATGAGGATATGGCAGTGGCCTTGAACCGGATTGGCGGCCGGAGTAATTCCGGAGAGGGCGGGGAAGATCCCCAGCGGTTTATTCCCCTGCCGAATGGAGACAGCAAGTGTTCACGCATCAAACAGGTGGCCTCCGGCCGTTTTGGCGTAACCTCGGAATATTTATCCCATGCGGATGAACTCCAGATTAAAATGGCCCAGGGCGCCAAACCGGGCGAGGGCGGCCAGTTGCCCGGGCATAAGGTGAGCGAAGAAATCGCCCGGGTTAGGCATACTACCCCGGGAGTTACTTTGATCTCGCCGCCGCCGCATCATGATATTTATTCCATCGAGGATCTGGCGCAATTAATCTTTGATCTAAAAAACGCCAATCCTTCCGCCATGGTTTCGGTCAAACTGGTCTCGGAAGTGGGCGTGGGTACGATTGCTTCCGGGGTGTCCAAAGCCAAGGCCGACCTGGTACTGATATCCGGCTATGACGGCGGCACCGGGGCTTCGCCTTTAACCGCGATTAAGCATGCCGGTCTGCCCTGGGAACTGGGATTGGCCGAGACTCAGCAATCCTTGATTAATAATCGTTTGCGGGACCGCATTCGCGTCCAGGTGGACGGACAGCTCAAGACCGGCCGGGATGTGGCTATCGCGGCTCTGCTGGGAGCGGATGAGTTTGGTTTCGGGACAACGGCTTTGGTAACCTTGGGATGCGTGATGATGCGTAAATGTCATCTGAATAACTGTCCAATGGGCGTAGCCACGCAGCGGGAGGATTTACGTGCCCGATACACCGGCAAACCGGAATATCCGGAACGTTTCTTTCGCTTTATAGCTCAGGAACTGCGGGAATACATGGCCCAATTGGGTTTCCGCACCCTGGATGAAATGATCGGGCAAGTGGAAATGCTGAAATTCGAACCGGATCCACGTCACTGGAAAGCTCATGCCCTGGATTTATCCGCGATCCTGCAACCTACGGGCCCCGGCGCTTTGCATTGCGTGGGGCAGCAGGAACATAGTCTGGAAAAATCATTGGATAATGAGCTGATAACGCAAGCCCGGCCCGCTCTGGACGATAAAAAACCGGTCAGCATTCGGATGCCGATTCGCAACGTACATCGTACGGTTGGCACAACTTTGAGCCATGAGGTTACTAAACGGTACGGCGCACCCGGCTTGCCGGATGGGACTATTGAGATTAATTTATCCGGATCCGCGGGTCAGAGCCTGGGAGCTTTTCTAGCACCGGGTATCAGCATTCGTCTGGAAGGGGATGTTAATGATTACCTGGGCAAAGGCATGTCCGGCGGCCGGATAGTAGTAGTTCCGCCTCCTGGCGCGGCTTTTGTACCGCATGATAATATCATAGCGGGGAATGTGGTATTGTACGGCGCTACCCGGGGTGAGATCTATCTGCATGGCGTGGCTGGCGAACGGTTCTGTGTGCGTAACAGCGGGGCGGTTGCAGTGGCAGAGGGTGTGGGCGATCATGGCTGCGAATATATGACCGGCGGCGTGGTGGTAGTGCTGGGCCAAACCGGCAATAATTTCGCAGCCGGCATGAGCGGAGGTATTGCTTATGTATATGATGAAAGCGAACTTTTTGATACCCGCTGCAATCTGGATATGGCCGAGCTCGAAAGCGTGACCAGCGAAGCGGATAACCGGCAGTTGCGTACCCTGATAGAGAATCATTGCCAGTATACCGGAAGCTTGCGGGCCAAAATGATTCTGGATAATTGGGAAGCCTACTTGCCCATGTTTGTGAAAGTCATGCCCATTGATTACCAGCGAGTGCTGGAGAGAATGGCCCGGGAAGAGCATAAAGACACGGAAACTGTCTCGGCTACGGAAGAGGTGTTCAAGTAAATGGCCAAACCTACCGGGTTTTTAGAATATGCGCGTCAAAATCCGCCCCAGCGATCCATCCCGGAACGGATCCATGATTTTATCGAGATTGATAAATGCTTGGACCCGGATCAACTCGAGATCCAGGCTGCGCGCTGCATGGACTGCGGGGTTCCAACCTGCCATGCTTATGGCTGTCCGCTGGGAAATTTAATCCCGGATTTTAATGATCTTGTCTATAAAAAGAAGTGGCGTGCGGCGCTTGAACTGCTGCATAAGACCAATAACTTTCCCGAGATCACCGGCAGAATCTGTCCCGCGCTATGCGAGACTGCCTGTACTTTATATATTAACCAGGAGCCGGTCACTATTCGCCAGATTGAGCTGCAGATTGTGGAACGCGGCTGGGAACAAGGCTGGATCAGCCCTTGGCCCGCGACTTTTAAAACCGGAAAAAAAGCCGCCATAATAGGGTCCGGCCCGGCCGGACTGGCCGCTGCCCAGCAGCTTGCGCGCCAGGGTCATAAAGTAACCTTGTTCGAAAAATCCGACCGCATCGGCGGCATTCTGCGCTATGGTATTCCGGATTACAAGCTGGCCAAGAGAGTGATTGACCGCCGCCTGGAGCAGATGCTGGCCGAAGGCGTGATTTTCCAGCCGCATGTGGAGGTGGGAAAAGATATTCCGGCCCCGGAGTTTTGCAAGGATTTCGACGCTGTCCTGCTCACAACCGGTGCGAGTGTGGCGCGTGAGCTTGAAGTCCCGGGCCGCGAATTATCCGGCACCTGCTTGGCTATGGATTTCCTGACCCAGCAGAACAAAGTAAATGCCGGCGATGAAATTTCTCCCAGTGAGCGGATAAGCGCTCAAGACAAGCACGTAGTGGTAGTCGGCGGAGGAGACACTGGTTCAGACTGCATTGGCACGAGCATTCGCCAGGGCGCCAGGCATGTCACGCAGATTGAACTATTGCCTAAACCTTTGGAAGGACAAAATCCGGATACGCCCTGGCCCATGTGGCCGGTTATTCTGCGCACCTCCACCTCGCACCAGGAAGGATGTGACCGCCTATGGAGCATTGCTACCAAGCAAATAACCGGCGTTAGGGGCAAAGTCAAAACGCTTCAGGCCGTGAAACTGGATTGGACCAGGCAAGATGACGGACGCTGGACATTTAAGGAAATTCCCGGATCAAAGTTTGAATTAAAAGCTGATCTAGTGCTGCTGGCCATGGGTTTTGTGCATGCCGAACACGGATCCTTAGTGGAAGATTTAAAACTGGAAAAAGATCAGCGCGGGAACATTAAAGTGAATGAAAATTTCATGACCTCAACTTCCGGCGTGTTTGTGGCGGGCGATGCGGAAACCGGCCCTTCGCTGGCTGTGCGCGCCATCCACCGCGGCCGCCTGGCCGCCGGACATCTCGACGCGTTTTTGTCCAAGGGTAGGTAGGGGCCGGCTCCTGTGGCGGCCCATGTTCTACGACAACGTCACCTTTCACCTGCCGGTAATTTCCGAAATTACCCGGCCTGCCTCCTTTTACCTATATGCTTCGCGGCTAAAGCGGCGGTAGACCAGCAGGCTTGCAGATCATATCCTCCGGTGTCGCCGTCAATGTCCAGGACTTCTCCTGCTAAATACATTCCCGGAACTACCCGTGATTCCATGGTTTTGGCATTCACCTCGTGCCACGCCACTCCGCCGCAGGTTACCATGGCTATTTCAAAATTTCCTATCCTTTGAATCTCCATAGGAAAGGCCTGCAGCCAGGCTAATAATTCCAGACGTTTGGTTTTGGATAATTGAGCCAGGCGTTCGTGCGGGGAGACTTGAGATAGTTCCAGTATCTTGTCTCCCAGTGCCTGGGTGGGGGAAAAACGCCGCAGCCACGTGGCTGTCTGGGCTTTCCCGTTATGGTTCATGTCAGCGAGCCACCGGTTCCGGGATTGTTCCGGATTTTTTTGCGCCATAAAATCCAGCGTAAGCTTATCACCGGGATTTGCGTATCTCGCCAGATGATGGACCACAGGTCCGGAAATTCCCTGATGAGTAATCACCAGGTCGTGTTTTAGGGTCTTTGCTTTTTTGTCCCCCTGCCACAAGGTGATGGCAAGATTTTTGAATGATGAACCGGCGAGGGAGGCAAGTGAAAAATTTTTTATCGCAAAGGGCGCTAATCCGGGTTTGAGCGGGGTTAAGGTATGACCCAGCGCTTGGGCCAAGCGATACCCGTCTCCATTCGAACCAGTGGCAGGATAGGACATTCCTCCCGCAGCCAGAATAACGTACTTTCCTTGAAAGGTTTTAGCAGCGCAACTAAGCTCAAAAATTCCGGAAGCTGTCCTTTGAATGGCTTTCACTGCCTGCTGGTACTGAATTTGCACATGGGATAGCTGACAGGCGCGCAGTAATCCGTTGAGAATATCTTTGGCTTGTTTTGACTTGGGAAATACTTTTTGATTTTCCGGAACCGTTATTGATTTTATACCCAGGTCTTGAAAAAACCGAATACTATCGTTATTGGTAAAATTATACAAAGCGGTTTTAAGAAACCGGCCATGCTCACCATAGCAGTTTACAAACTCAGGCAAGGGGCGTTGATTGGTAAAATTGCACTGTCCTGATCCGGTTAGCAATAACTTTTTTCCGGGCTCGGCTTGTTTTTCCAAAACGATCACGCTCATGCCTTGTTTCCCGGCTTGTTGCGCAGCAAACAAACCCGCGGGCCCGGCACCAATAATCACTACGTCAAATAAAACCATAGGAAGCTTGATCTCCTTACGTCCTCCCTGGGGGGGGGGACTTATTTTATTATAGCACAATTGCAAAGAACGGGGTCAGAGTAGGCTGACCACAGCCGGAATATAACCTCTGGGACTATGCTTTTGTCATTGACGAACTGCCTCAGCTTTTGCTATATTTCTTTGGAAAATAATTTCCTATCAGCTTCTTTGAAAACCAATTTTTTATCAGCTGACCAAATAATGCTTAATAATAATGGGAATAAAGCAAAATTAGCAGTATCAGACCACCGTCTCATCCGGGCAATATTTATTATCGCCTAGGAGTTTGAGCAATTAGTCGGTTTTTTGAGAGTAGATAGTAGAAAGTAGACCGCATTTGAAATATTTTATCTAATTTCTACTATCGAATTTCAAATGCTCTGGAGCCTGAGCAACTTGTTGCTCAGGCTCCTAGGGGGCTGAAATTTGGAGGATGGCTTATTATGTTTGATGAATTAAAGCGACATACCCGGGTTCTGGAAATCGTAGGTGACACCATTCGGGTGAAATCTAAAAACGTCTCCTTCGGCGATTTGGCTATGGTTGAAAATACCAACGGCGAGCAGTCCCTGGCGAAAGTGGTGGAGCTTAATCAGGATATAGTAAGTCTGCAGGTTTTTGCCGGGGGTAAAGGCTTGTCCACCAACGCCGGGGTCCGTTTTATGGGGCATCCCCTGAAAGTCACTTGTTCGGAAAACATCTTAGGGAGGATCTTTCGCGGATCGGGCGAACCAATCGATGATGGTCCGGATTTAAGCTGTGATCCCCAAATCGAGGTAGCCGGACCTACGGTAAATCCCATGATGCGGGTTATGCCCTCGAAGATGATTCGGACTAATGTCCCTATGATTGATTTATTTAATTGCTTGGTCGAGAGTCAAAAAATCCCGATTTTTTCTATTGCCGGAGAACCTTATAATGAACTTTTGGCCCGCATCGGATTTCAAGCGGAAGCGGATATTGTCATCTTTGCCGGACTGGGTCTGATTTTTGATGATTACTATTTCTTTCGTCAGGCCTTTGAGGATCATGGTGTCTTCCACCGTACTATCATGTTTGTCAATCAGGCTTCGGATCCGATAGTCGAGCGGCTGCAGGTGCCGGATCAGGCTCTGGCTGTAGCCGAGCATTTTGCGGTTAAAGAAAACAAGCGTGTTTTAGTTCTCATGACGGATATGACTGCGTATGCCGACGCTATGAAAGAAATCGGCATTGCCCTGGAACGGATTCCCGCCACCCGCGGGTACACCGGCGACCTCTACACCCAGTTGGCCCAGCGTTATGAGAAAGCCTGTGATTTTAAGGGCGCCGGCTCAGTCACAATTTTATCCGTAACTACCATGCCGGGCAACGATGTCACGCACCCGGTGCCTGACAATACCGGGTATATTACCGAGGGCCAGTTTTACTTGCATGGAAAAGTCATTGATCCTTTTGGTTCGCTATCCCGGCTTAAACAACATGTGATTGGTAAAGCTACCCGGGAGGATCATTCCCAGATTATGAATACTATGATTCGTTTTTATGCCGGTGGCATGGAAGCCGAAAAAAAGCAAGCTATGGCTTTTGAACTCTCGCCCTTTGACGAAAAACAATTAAAATTCGGCCGGCTTTTTCGCGAGCGTTTTATGGATATTCAAGTCTCGTTGCCGGTTATCGAGGCTTTGGATAAATGCTGGCAAACCCTGGCGGAATGTTTTGCGCCCCAGGAATTATTAATGAAACAAGGGCTGATTGATAAATATTTTCCTGACCAAGAAACCGCCCCGGTCTGAGGATGGTTAAGGTACAGCCGCAAGGAGATTAGAGATGGCCGCCCGGATGGCTTTAAATAAAAGCGCTCTGCAAAAAGAAAGGGAAAGACTAAACCTTTATCAGCGGCTCCTGCCTTCTTTGGAACTTAAACGGATGCAGCTCACCGGAGAGTTGAAAAAGGCCGAGCAATTACTCGCCCAAAGCTCGCAAAAGGTGGCGCACCAGAGAGCCGAAGTCGCGAAAAAACTGCCCATGCTGGCGGATAAAAAAATTGATGTGGCTGGTTTGGTAAAAATCCGGACTTTGCTAACTTCGGAAGAAAATGCCGTAGGAGTAAAATTACCCCAACTGGCTGACCTCACATTTGAGGTACACAAATATTCTCTGCTGGCCAAACCGCACTGGGTGGATATGTTGGTCAAACAATTGCAAATCATGACCAAATTAAATATTTTAAACCAGATCGCCCAAGAGCGGGTGAGGCTTTTGAAGCAAGCGGTGCGCCGTCTGACGCAGCGCGTTAATTTGTTTAAAAATATTTTAATTCCCCAAGCGAAACAAAACATACAAAAGATTCGTATCTTTTTAGGCGATGCGGAAAGAGCGGCCGTGGTTCGCTCCAAATTGGCCAAAGCTATGCATATAAAAAAATACCAAGCGCTGTCGGCGGCTTAAAGGAATGACATGAGTATATCACCACTTAAAAAAATCACCTTATACGGGCAGCAAAAACAAAAAAAAGCCGTGCTGGGGAAACTGCAAGAGCTTGGTTGTCTCCATTTGAATTCATTAAATTCTCAGGCCGCAGCCACCCCGCTTTCCGGACCTACTCCCCAAGCCAAAGCGGCTTTAACTTTTCTGCTTAATTCTCCGGGCCGGCGTAAGCAGGTAAAAGATCCGGCATTGTTTAATGCTCACCAGATCGAATTGAGCGCTTTGGCTCTGCAAAAGCAGCTGCTCGCTCTCGCCGATGAATGGGATTTTCTGCATAGCCGGAGCCAGGTGCTGAAAAACTGGGGGGATTTTACTTTTCCCCCCGCGGAAACCTTGGCGCCTTTAAAATTCTGGTTTTATATGGTTCCTCTCCAGGAACTGCCGCAAGTAGCGGCTACTCCGTATGTGTGGCAATTAATCCGCAAAGATAATCGCTTTGCTTATATCATAGTGATATCTGCCGACAAGCCGGAAAATCTCCCGGTCCTCCGAACTCATACGGGCGGCAAATCGCCGGCCGAGCTTAGGCAACGCCTGGAAACCATAGAATTCACCTTGGAAGATTTAAACGCCCGGCGCTTAAGTTTGACCCGTTGGTGTTTTTTATTCTCGAAAAACCTGGGACATCTTGAGGATCAGGCCAACCGCCTGGCCGCCGCGGAGCTAACCTATGAAGATGAGCCTTTCTTTGCCCTGAACGCCTGGGCACCCTCTGATCAAATAAAAAAATTGCACGCCTTAGCCCGGCAAAAACAGCTGGTTTTAGAAGTCGCCTCTCCGGCGGAGCACGAAATCCCCCCCACCCAACTGCGCAATCCACCCAGCCTGGCCGCGGGTCAGGATTTAGTGACTTTTTATACGACGCCTAGTTATTGGTTATGGGATCCCTCCATAGTAGTCTTTTTTTCTTTTACTTGTTTTTTTGCTTTGATTTTATCGGATGCCGGCTACGCGGCGATTTTGGGCCTGCTGCTCCTTTGGCTATGGCCTAAAATGTCCGCTTCTCCCCTGGGCCGCAGATTAAGGATATTATTTGCCGCCATGGTCGGAGCGGCTTTGCTCTGGGGATTCCTGGTCGGCAGTTATTTTGGCATCGCCCCTCATCCGAAGCATGTTTTATCCTGGTTTAAAATTCTGGATTTACATGATTTTGATGCTATGATGAAACTCTCGATATTAACCGGCGTGGGACATCTCGTGATTGCCAATCTATCCAATTCCTGGCGATGGCGTCACAGCTTAAAAGCCTTAGCGCCCCTGGGCTGGAGCATTATTTTTATTAGCGGGACCCTGCTCTGGCTAAGCCGGAATCTGCCGGCAGATATAACTCATTATAAGCAAATCGCGCTGGGCGGTTTAGGCCTGGGCGGGATAATGATTTTATTTTTTACCCAGGTTAAGGGACCGCTTTTGAAACGGGTATTTTGTGGAATCAAGAATTTTGCACTCCTCTCGAGCGCTTTTGGTGATACTTTAAGTTATCTGCGTTTATTCGCCCTGGGGCTGGCCAGCGCTTCGCTGGCGACTACCTTTAATAATCTGGCCGGACAAGTATATGGCGCTATCCCGGGAATTGGTTTGCTGTTTGCCTTAATTATATTAGTCTTAGGTCACGCGATTAATTTTCTTTTGGCTTCAGCTAGTGGTGTCATCCACGGCTTGCGCCTGAATTTTATCGAATTTTTCAGATGGAGTATTTCCGAAGAGGGGTATCCCTTCAAAGCTTTTAAACTAAAGGAGACATAAAAATGGAACAAATTATTATGGCATTGGGTTGGTTTGGGGTTTTTGCTCCCATGGCGCTGGGCGCGGTGGGCAGTATCATCGGCTGCGCGCGCGCCGGACAGGCGGCTTGCGGCGCCCTGCTGGAGACCGAGAGTGGTCATGGACGTTTTATCGGGGTTTCCGCCATGCCCTCTTCCCAGATTATTTATGGCATTGTGGTTATGCTTACGCTCCAGGGGGCACTCAATGCGGATACCGCACCGGGTATTTTCGCGATTGGTCTCTTAGCGGGTATCGCGCTGATGGCGAGCGGAGTCTACCAAGGCTATTGCTGCGCGTCGGCGATTAATGTTTCGAAGAGCAAAGTGGAAATTTTCGGTATTTCGCTGGCACCCGCGGCGGTGGTGGAAGGCTTTGCGGTTTTTGCTTTTGTTTTCGCCCTGGTATTAGTGGGATCCCTGTCAGGAGGAAATTAACCGATGGCAACCGATGAAAAAACTATTTCCGGTGTGCAGGAACTAATCGACCGTCTTCGTAACGATGGCATAGCCTCCGGTAAAAAACAGTATGACCAGATTTTAGAAAACGCGCATGCCAAGGTCCGAACCATGATCTCGCAAGCCGGCGCGGAAGTGAAAACCATGCGGGCGCAAGCGGAAGCGGAAGTTGCGGCCGAGAAAAAAGCCTTCCAGGAAGCGCTGCGTTTAGCGGCGCGGGATACGGAATTAAAACTTGAAAACGAGCTGCGCGCGGTTTTCGCCGCGCATGTCCGGCACCTCGTCGCTTTAGAATTACAGGACAGCGATTTCTTGCGCCAATTGATTCTCCAAATTGCGGGCGTCGCTACCCGGGACATTCCGTCCGGGCAAAAACTGGATATAAAAATCGCCGATCATTTATTTAAATCCGATGAAAAATCAACTGCGCTTACTGACGCCGGACAAAGACAGTTGCATAATTTTATCTTAGGTATTTCCCGTGAGATGTTGCGGGCGGGGGTGGAATTACATCCCGCCGGCAACGATAATCACGGGATAAAAGTCTCTTTAGTGGGAGAAGAATTGGAAATCGATCTTTCGGAAAAAGCCCTGATGGAACTGCTTTTGCAGCAATTGGCGCCTAAATTCAGATCTGTCATGCAAGGAAGCGAGTAACCAATAAATACGTTATGAGCCAAGTAAATGTTTACTATACCTTGATCTCAAGTCTGCCCTATCTGCCGCGTTACGATCAGGTGGATCGGTTGCCGATTAATCAGGAGCGCTTGCGGGAACGATTGAAAATGCTCGAACCCCAGGACGCTGAATTGATCGGGCAGATCGCCAAGTTTTTGTGCTGGGACCGGCAGCCGGCCGCCTGCACGGACGAGGAAATGATCGCGCAATATGAAAAAATGCGCCCCTTTATGAACCAGCCGGCGTTAGCGGCTATCATCGGATTTCGGATGGATCTAATCACCATCCTGGCCGCGCTCCGCCGCCGGCATCTGGGCTGGGGCGCACCGCAAGGGGATCAGCCCTGGGCGGTGAGCCGTTTGGCCCGGCATATTGAGCAAAATTGGGAAGACCCGACTTTTAAATTAGGCGCCGGCTATTCCTGGATCGCGCCGGTTCGCGATTTGCTGGTAGCGGAAGAAACCTTGGCCTTGGATCAGCTGATTTTTAATTTGATCTGGGACCGGATAAACCAGCTGACTTCCGGTATGGATTTTTGTTTAGAAAAACTTTTAGGATATTTATTTAAATGGGACGTCATAGAAAACTGGTTATCCTATGAGTCCCGCGCTGCGGAAAGCAGATTCATAGAACTCGTGCAGGAGGTTACGTGTGAGCACAAAATCGATTTTAAGTAATTCGCCCCCCGCCAGCGCGGAAGTAGTGGTGGTTCGCGAAAATTTGGTCACAATTGCCGTCGCTAATCAGGCTATCCGGAAAAACGAGGTAGGCTATGTCTGTGTGGGCCAGGAACGATTGATGGCGGAAGTATTACGTATTCAAGGGCAAGAGGCTGATATGCAGGTGTTTGAAGACACCCGCGGGGTACGCGTGGGCGACCGCGTCGAGCTAACCGGAGAGATGCTCTCAGTCGGCCTCGGCCCCGGGCTGCTGGGACAAGTCTTTGATGGTCTGCAAAAGCCACTGGCAGTGATCGCCCGTGAGCATGGATATTTTCTTCCCCGGGGAGTGAAAGCGGCTCCTTTAAACACTGAAAAAAAATGGAACTTTACTCCGGTCGTCAAACCCGGTGATCAGGTGGTGGCCGGACAAGTTATTGGAACTATTCCGGAGGGAGCATTTACGCATAAAATTATGATGCCCTTTAATCTGATGACGACCGTGGAAATTACGCGTGTCTTGTCAGGCAGTTTTACAGTTAATCAATCCGTCGCCTTTTATAAAAACGGCGCTGGTCAAGAAGAGGCCGTTACGCTAACCCAGCGCTGGCCGGTTCGAAAACCCCTGCCGGAATTAATGCTTAATCGCCGCCTTTGCACCCGCCTCTATCCGGATGAACCGATTACGACTACCATACGCATTATTGATACCTTTTTACCCATTGCCCGGGGAGGAACCGCCTGTATTCCCGGACCCTTTGGAGCGGGAAAAACCGTTTTGCAGAGCTTAATTGCCCGTTATTCCACCGTCGATATTGTTATCATTGTGGCTTGTGGTGAACGGGCGGGTGAAGTCGTTGAGACCATAACCGAATATCCCAATATGCAAGATCCTCAGACCGGCGGTGCTTTAATGGATAGAACCGTAATTATTTGTAATACCTCTTCCATGCCGGTTGCTGCCCGGGAAGCATCTATCTACACGGGGGTCACGATTGGAGAGTATTATCGTCAAATGGGTTATAATGTCTTGGTGATTGCTGATTCTACGTCTCGCTGGGCGCAAGCCATGCGCGAGACCTCGGGCCGGATGGAGGAAATCCCGGGCGAGGAAGGCTTTCCGGCTTATCTCGATTCGTCGATTAAAAACATTTATGAACGAGCCGGTTTAATTAAAACCCAGGATAATTCCATCGGCAGTGTTACCATGATTGGTACGGTCTCGCCCGCGGGCGGAAACTTTGAAGAGCCGGTTACGCAAGCCACCCTCTCCACGGTAAAAACGTTTTTAGGTTTATCCGCTGACCGGGCTTATCGCCGTTTTTACCCGGCGATTGATCCCCTGATTTCCTGGTCGCGGTATCTGGATCAGTTAAAAACCTGGTTTGCTAAAAACCTGACTCCGGGCTGGACCCAGGATGTGAAAGATTTACACGCCCTGATCCGCCGGGGAGATTCGATCTATCAAATGATGCAGGTCTCAGGCGAAGAAGGCATTACGCTTTCCGATTACCTGACCTGGCAAAAAGCCACTCTGCTGGATATGGTTTTTCTACAGCAGGATGCTTTCGATGAAGTCGATATTTCCATGCCGCAGTCACGGCAAGTAGAAAGTTTACAACTAATCAAAACCTTAATTGATAGCGATTACCGCTTTGCAACCAAGGAGGAAGCCCGCGATTTTTTTACGCGTCTGACCGGTCTCTATAAAAATTTAAACTATAGCCCGGCTAATTCTCCGGATTGTCAAAAATATAAAAAAGAAATTTTGGAATTAACCGAGAAAAATACCGCGCTGCCATCGGTTGATGCCTGAAACGTTTTCCTCAAAAAGTAACGGCCTATCCTTGGCCGCTTGCTCCGGGACATAGGGGACATGGTTAGGGAATGGAAAAGCATAAAAAAACCGAGATTTATCTGGCGCCAATACAGGGTATAACCAATAAAGTTTATGTAGACACCTATCATGAGCGGTTTGAGGGTGTGGATTATTATTGTGCGCCTTTTATCAAAGTACAGTTGCCTAAACTTGCCAAGCGTAAACGAAAAAAACTTGCCCTGCCGGAAGCTAAGCAAAACATCCCGTTGATTCCACAAATCTTATCCAATGACAGCCGGGAATTTTATCAGTTTGATCAGGAGCTCCAGGAATTGGGCTATCAGGAATTTAACTGGAATTTGGGATGCCCTGTCCGAATGGTTGCCAATAAAAAGCGGGGTTCAGGATTGCTGCCCCATGCTGATCGGATTAAGACTATTTTGGATGAAGTCATGGGGAACCTGCATTGCCGGTTATCCATTAAAACGCGCTTGGGATTCACTAATAGTGAAGAAGTCCTTGCACTGATTCCTATATTTAATCAGTATCCCATCCAAGCACTGATCATTCATCCCAGAATCGGCAAGCAAATGTATGCCGGGCAGGTGGATTTAAAGCGCTTTGCCGAGTGTCTCGCCTTAAGCAACCATCCGGTGGTTTACAATGGTGATATTTTTAATGTGGCTGCTTATAACACCCTGCAAAAACAGTTTCCTCAAATCAATAAATGGATGTTAGGCCGGGGGATTCTGGCCAATCCGTTTTTACCGGCTCAAATCAAGGGGTGGGAAAGTGGTCAGACCAATAAATTGGAACGGATTATACAATTTCATGAAAACTATTCCAGCCAATATGAAAAAATCTTATCGGGGCCAACCCATATTGTTGATAAATTAAAAGAATTCTGGTCTTTTGGGCATCATGTTTTTGAGGAGGGTAATTCATTTTACCAGCAATTGAAAAAAGCCAGACACTACGATGCTTATAAGATCATGGTCCGAAAGTTTTTTGCAACGCAACCGGTTGTGCGGGATCATGTCAGCGTAAATTCAATGGATTTTATGTAGAGGTTTTAATTATGTCTTTAATCAGTTTACGCGATATCCGGATCGCTTTTGGCGGTCCCATTATTCTGGAAGATCTTTCTCTGGATATTCACAAAGGCCAACGCATCTGTATTCTGGGACGCAATGGCGTTGGCAAGACTACGCTTATGAAAATCATATGCCAACAACTCAAGCCGGATTCAGGCGAGATCAGTTTTGCGACCGGATTGCAATCAGCCTATCTTTCCCAGGAGGTGCCGGACAACCTGATAGGCACCGCCTGGGAAGTTGTGGCCGCCGGCGCCGGGCCCACCGGTGAAATACTGGCAACGTATCACCGGGAACTTGCCGAACCGACGGATCCGGATCTGCTCCACAAACTACAGCACGAGCTTACCACGCAGGATGGTTGGAAAATCGAGACAGTTGTCAAACGGGTGCTCAGTCAGGTTCAGGTTGATCCGGATGTTCCCTATGAGTCTCTATCGGGCGGCATGCGGCGGCGTGTTTTTCTTGCCCGGACGTTGGTAAAAGAACCGGATGTACTGCTCCTTGATGAACCGACCAACCATCTTGATCTGGAGTCCATTGCCTGGCTGGAAAATTTTCTCCTGTCCTCCAAACTGACCGTGGTTTTCGTTACCCATGACCGCCGACTGCTCAGGAACGTGGCCACACGTATTATTGAAATCGACCGGGGACAGGTTGTGGATTGGAGTTGCGACTACCCAACTTTTCTGGAACGCAAACAAGCGGTTCTGGACAACGAGGAAAAAGCCTGGGCCCGGTTCGATAAAAAAATGGCCCAGGAAGAAGTGTGGATTCGTCAGGGAATCAAAGCGCGGCGCACCAGAAATGAAGGGCGGGTCCGGGCGCTTATGAAAATGCGCGAAGAAAGGCGCCAACGCCGGGAACGACAGGGCCGGGTCTCGATGACTATCAGTACTTCCGAACGCTCAGGCGATCAGGTTCTGCAAGCCAAAAATGTCAGCTTTGCTTATGGGCAAACACCCATTATCCGGGATTTTTCGTTTACCCTCTCACGCGGCGATCGCATTGGGATTATTGGGCCCAATGGTTGCGGAAAAACCACCCTGTTAAATCTGTTACTCGGCCAACTTGCCCCGCACCAAGGCCGGGTCGAACTTGGCGCCCAGGTAGTGCCCGTTTATTTTGATCAACTGCGCCTGGGCATTGATCCTGATAAAACTGTCTGGGAAAATGTTGTGCCCTCCGGCGGAGATCGGGTCACCATCAACGGTCAGTCCCGGCATATCATAGGTTATCTGCAGGATTTTCTTTTTACCTCAGAACGTGCCAGAACCCCGGTCAAACAACTTTCCGGCGGTGAAAAGTATTGCTTGCTGCTGGCCCGGTTGTTTGCCCGGCCCTCCAACCTGCTCATATTTGACGAGCCTACCAATGATCTGGATACCGAGACTTTGGAACTGCTGGAAGAGGTGCTCTCGGATTATAAAGGCACCCTGCTGGTGGTTAGTCACGACCGTGAGTTTTTGAATAACGTTGTCACCTCCGCCTTGATTTTTGGAAACAACTTTAGAGTAAATGAGTATATTGGCGGTTATGATGACTGGAAAAAACAGCTTGAGCAACTGAGCGCAACCTCTTGCCCGGAACCACTGGTGCCAAAAGCAAAAGCCGCCCAGCCGTACCCGAAAAAGACTGCCAAAAAATTATCTTACAAAGAAACCAGGGAACTGGAAGCACTTCCCGGGCTGATTGAATCTTTGGAAAAAGAGCAGGCAGCGATCCATCAACAGTTATCGGATTTTGAGCAATGCAAGCAACCGGGATTTGTCGCCCAAGCAAAGGCCCGCCTGGCTCAGATCGGGACCGAGCTGGCCCAGGCTTATACCCAATGGGGAGAACTTGACCGGCGGGCATGACGAGCGGGGTCATTGTAACTATTTGATTCTGCTGCAAAACCCCCTAAGAAGTCATTGCGAGCGACCGTAGGGAGCGTGGCAATCTGCTTTTATCCTTATAAAATCGAGATTGCTTCGTCGCTATTGCTCCTCGCAAAGACAACAAAAGGGGTTTTGCAGCAGAATCCTATTTATTCATAATGTGTCCACATGCGGATAATTTTTACAATTTTCTGTTTTTCCATGACTTGATAGACCAGCCGGTGCTGGATATTAATGCGCCGGGAATAGGCGCCGGCTAAATCGCCAATTAGTTTTTCATAAGGCGGCGGGGTCTGATACGGATCCTTTTTTAAAACCTCCAACAGCGTTTCAACTTTGGGACGGAGACCGCTGCGGGATATCTTTTTCGCATCTTTCTGTGCATGGGTAGTAAAAAGCAGAGTCCATTCTACCATTTAAGTTTTCGGCTGCAGCGCTTAGCGGGTGTTTTCAGGCCCTGGCGAATGGATTCGCGCATACCCGGTACGGAAAGCAAATACAGCGTCTCCTGAACCGCACGCCAATCATCCTCGGAAATCAGTACTGCCCGGGACCGTTTGCCGTTGATTTGTATGGGTTCATGGGAAGCGGCCGTTTGATCCAACAAACGATACAAATTGCTTCTTGCCTGGCTGGCTGTAAATGTAGTCATTTTTCTCACCTCGATTAAAACGTACCATATCTCGTACGTATTGTCAATAGTAAAGACATTAGGGCCAGGTCTGGAAATATACGAGGCGCATATAAAATATGGAGATACTTTAAAAGAGATTGCCGATCAGTTGCAAACCCATTATACTACGGACAGTAAAGTGATAGCCGAAGAGGAAAAAAAGAAAAATGATATTGGAAATTAGGGACGCTGATTCTTAAGTTGCTTTAATTTTCGAACGCATTCTCAGAATCAACGTCCCCAAAACCCAGAGATGGCGCATCATTTGGGAGTGAATAATTCGAGCATCAATCGTGCGCTGGTGCGTTGTGAACAGGAGAGGGAAAAGGGTGAATGAGCAATGCATCGTGAGAACCAACGTCCCCTATTTCACCATCTTCAAGATGAAGAAACTAGAAAGGGAAATCAATGTTTGAAGTCAATGAAAAAGAAGCAATAAAATATATAGATGGGAAACTTGAAGAGTTTATTGCCATTTTAAATAAAGAAAACTTGAGTTATCCTGATAAAGATTATGATTATACCTTTAGAAGTACTCAGGATATAATCAATCAACTTTTTCCAGACGAAAAAAATTCATTTAAATTACAAACATATCCTGTTATTGGTGTGACGGCAGATAGGAGTGAGTCAGCCAGACTTAGCGAGTTCAAAAATCATATTAATAGGTGTATTAATCAATTGATAGTATATAAGGAAAAAATTATTAATTTTTGGAGTGTCGCAAGTACTTCTGAAAAAATTTCAAATAATGGTTCAAAGCCACTGATATTTATCAGCCACGCAGCAGCTGATGCAGATCTAGCAAATGCAATAAAATGTGAAATAGATAAAGTTTTTCGAGATAAAATAGATATATTTTGTACAAGCTTTCCTAAAACTATTACTACAGGTGATGAATGGCTTGAAGAAATTGAGAGTAAATTAAATGTTTGTAAATATTTAATTTTATTAGTGTCACCAAAATCAATATACAGGAAATGGTTCTGGCTAGAACTAGGTACAGTATGGTTGAAAAGAAAAAGAAAGGAGTGCCGCATTTTACCCTTGTGTACACCAGGGATGAAAAATAGCTTACCTGTGCCAATTGAAAGATTGCAAGCAAAGGATATTGGCAAAGATGATGAGATTCGATATTTCATCGAGGAAATTGTCAGAAATGAAAAATTTGGAGATGTTGGAAAGCTTGAGATACGAAAAATAATAGAAAAGATTCCTAATTATAAAAAATTATCCAAAGAAGATGTTGAAATAGAGATTAATGATATTAAAAATTTAATAATTAAGAGTGAAGAAAAAACCGAATTAACGGATATAGCAAAAGATATACTGCTGGAAGCAGCTCAAGATAAAAGCGGACAAATTCTAATTTTAAAAGCATTAGGTGGAATATATACCATCTCTACTAATGGCAGAAATATCACAGGGAATAATGCTCGAGAGATAGCTGCATTTAAGGCGGCTATTGATAAATTATATTCTTATCAGTTATTAGAACCTATTGGGGATAGGGGGGAGTGTTTTATTTTGACAGATTCAGGATATACCCTGGCAGATGAGCTAAGTGGGAAATGATGGGACCCGTTGTACAGATAGTCGAGTAAGATGTATTAGTTTATGAACTTTAGGGACGCTGTGATCTTCCCCCGAAAAAAATGACACCCCGTTAAGCTACTCACCGCATCTTCTCATCCTCCGCCGGATTATGATAGTTCAAATACGAATGCTGTGGCAGCTATTATAGAAAAGTTCTATATACCCTGAATCCTAAGTAGAAAAGTATAAAATCAATTTTAAGGTTTAATTATTATAGTTTTCAAGAAATGAGCTTTCACCCGAATGGTGAAAAATGGATTGAGAAGTTAGAATATTTGCACCCCGAAGGGGTGAAACATACCAGCCCAGGGCAGCGCCCTGGGAATATGGGCACACAGTATATTTTAGCCCTGAAAGGGCGAAACATAGTTAATCATTTATAAATATCATTGCCATAGATATGGCTCATCATAATTATTGCTGCCGGATAAGCGTGCAGGTTAGAGGGGATATCCAAAGGAAGGGACTTGCAGCGGTTCTTGGTGCTAAAGACTATGTGAAGAATGAATTCGGGATAATGATTGTGTCATAATGTATACTGACCTTGATATATTTCGCCCTTTCAGGGTTTTGGTGTTAGGCGGCTTGTTACCCAGGGCGGTGCCCTGGGCTATTATATGTCACCCCGTTGGGGTGCCCTTTTTTATAATCATCAATAAAAAAGGCTAGATTGGAAATACTCGTGGAACTGGAAAAGTCGCGGCTGCTTACGGGAAATAGCAAGGTTATTTTTTATGAAACATGGGGGACGTAATTAAAATAACCAGTTAACGGCTATAACCCCTGGGGCGGCGTTCGTGTGCAAAAAGGATAACGCAGCGTAGGGGCATGGCATTCGCTTTCGGCTACGTCGTAACCAGGGCGGGTTTGGAACCCGCCCCTACATTAACAAATCTACCATTGTTATCATCCTACCCACATCTTTCAACCTCTCATGAAGAATAGGGGAAAGTCATTACGTCCCTATGATTTTTTTGACGGCAGGTTATGTCAAGAAAATAATCTGAATGAAAATTCTCTTTTACCTGTCTAAAAAGGTATGCCAAGACAAAAGCGATTGGGAATACCGGATGGGATTTATCATGTTTCTCTAAGGGCAAGGTATAGTTATGGAATAAGTTTGTGGGAGGATGTCAATGGAATACAAAATTAGATTTTATACAGATAAAAATAATTATAGCCAAGTGAAGGAATTTATAAAAAGCCAGGGGGATAAATTTAAATCTAAGCTGTATGGATTTTTGGATCAGTTGAAAATCAAGGGGCCGACGTTACCCCGACCAATAGCGGATACGCTGAAAGACGGGATACATGAATTAAGAATAAAGTACAAAGGGAATGTAAGAATATTGTATTTTTTTATCCAGCGTGATCAAATAATTTTTTCAAACGCATTCGTTAAGAAAGGCAGCAAGGTCCCGGAATCTGAGATAAACAAGGCTAAAAAGAACCGGAAAGAATTAGAGATGGGTTTGCGGAGAGGAGAAATAGAATTATTATAGGAAATCAATTGACAATACACTATATATAGTGTAAGCTGTTAATAGTTCAAAAAAGAGGTGTTAAACATGAGAAAGTTGATTAAATACGAGGATGAGTTACAAGAAAGCTTGAAAGATCCAAAATTCAAGAAAATGTATGAGAAAGACAAAGTACTTGCCGGATTGGCAGTTAAAATAGCAGAATTAAGGTATGCGGAAGGACTGACGCAAAAACAGTTGGCAAGTAGATTACATACAACGCAGCAAATGGTCTCGAATTGGGAAACTTGCGGAACTGGAAACATCGAGGTGAAATCATTAGAAAAAATCGCGGAAGTATTAAACGCAAAATTAAAAATAGATTTTATACCTAGGGGACATGGCTAACTATAAAAATGGGGGGCGTTATTAAAATAACCAGTTAACGGCTATAACCCCTGGGGCGTCGTTCGTGTGCAAAAAGGATCACGCAGCGTAGGGGCATGGCATTCGTTTTCGCTTTCGGCTACGTCGTAACCAGGGCGGGTTTGGAACCCGCCCCCTACATTAACAAATCTACCATGGTTATCATCCTACTCACATCTTTCAACCTCTGGTGTGCGAAAGCATCTTGCGAGGGGATTACAGGTTAAGGTAAATTTGATTGCTTTGAGATGCAAGTCGGAGCGAAACCGGTTCTGGCGTTAATCCGAAAAAGGTGCGGTAGGCGGCGCTCATCTCTAAGTTTACAAAGTTGACACCTGGAGTTCCCCCATTCCCAAACTTCATTTATCATTGCCGTACTGACCGGCTTTTGTTACACTATATTTAAAATACAGTTTCCCGGCTGGATAAATTGTATGACTTCGTGGAGGCAATTGATGCAGGAAAGGGAAGAGTTATTAAAATGGGTTCAGCGCTGGAAAAGCGTCGAACTGGTTATGCAAAAGGTAAAAAAATCCGAATTGCCAAAAACTTCAACTCCTCAAGCTCTGCTCAATTTGGCGGACGCATTTGAATCCTGCCGCAGGAATTTTTCTCCCCGCTTATACTCCGGCCTGATTGACCAGCAAAAATATTTCCGGAAAATGCTAAAATGATAGGACTGTTTCAGGTAGCGGTCGATTTGCAGCAATTGTGCGGCAAACAGGGATGGCGTTTCTGCTTCATGCTCAGCTGAAGATCTTATTGTGCTTAAAGCGTTTGCCGATCGTGATCGTGACTGGCTTGATATTCAAGGTATTCTAATCAGGCAGCGCGGTCAACTTGACTTTGACCTTATTAACACGGAACTTGAACCCTTATGCAAAATTAAAGAAGCGCCGCATATACTTTCTAAGTTCCATAGCCTGAAAAAAGACACATAATCCTAATTTTTGCACGTGATTTTAAATGAACTTATGTCGATTTCTGTATTTGTGGATACACGAATTAAACTGCTGGAATAAAAAAAGGGCCGCCCCATGGGGGCGGCCCGGGTAAGCAATCCCAAACTTAAATATCGTAATACATGGCGAATTCCCAGGGGTGCGGCCGTAAGGCCAGGGCCTGAACCTCATTCTTCAGTTTGTAATCAATCCAGGTCTCAATAACATCACTGGTAAAGACATCGCCTTTCAGCAGGAAAGCGTGGTTTGCTTCCAAAGCCTGCAAGGCCGTGCGCAAGGAACCCGGAGTCTGGGGCACCTTGGCTGCTTCCTCGGGCGGAAGGTCATAGATGTTTTTGTCCAGGGGATCTCCCGGATTAATCTTGTTCTGGATGCCGTCTACTGCTGCCATCAGCATGGCGGAAAAGGCCAGATAAGGATTGCAGCTGGGGTCCGGGCAGCGGAATTCAAAGCGCTTGGCTTTAGGTGAGGTGGAATACATGGGCACGCGTATGGCTGCGCTGCGGTTACGGCGCGAATAAGCCAGATTGACCGGCGCCTCAAAGCCTGGCACCAGCCGTTTATAGCTGTTGGTAGTGGGGTTAGTAAAGGCCAAAAGGGCGGGAGCGTGCTTTAGAATGCCGCCGATGGCATGCATGGCCATTTCCGACATGCCGGCATAGCCATCCCCGGCAAATAAATTTTTACTCGCCTTCCATAATGACATATGCACATGCATGCCGCTGCCATTGTCATTAAAGAGCGGTTTGGGCATAAAGGTCACGGTTTTATTGTGCTGACGCGCGGTATTCTTGACAATATATTTGTATTTCAGTAAATCGTCCGCCATTTCCACCAGCGGCGCAAATCGCATATCAATTTCAGCCTGTCCGCCCGTAGCCACCTCATGATGCTGGGCTTCTACCAGGATTCCCACTTTTTCCAGATTAAGGACCATCTCGCTTCTTAAGTCCTGCTGGCTGTCCGTTGGTGGAACCGGGAAATACCCCTCCTTGTAGCGAGGTTTGTAACCCAAATTGGGATTCTCTATCCGCCCGGAGTTCCAGCGGCCCTCGACTGAATCTATGTGATAGTAGCCTTCATGCTCGTTCTGGTCAAAGCGGATATCGTCGAAAATAAAAAACTCGGCTTCCGGACCGAAATAAACCGTATCAGCTATGCCCAGCGTTTTCACATAGTTGTTAGCTTTTTGCGCCACATGCCGGGGATCCCGGGAATAGTCTTCCCCGGTAATGGGATCACAGATATTGCAAATCATTACCAGAGTTCTGGCCTGCATAAAAGGATCAATAAAAGCCGTGGAGGGAATGGGCTTAACCAGCATATCCGACTCATTAATCGCCTGCCAGCCGCGGATACTGGAACCGTCAAAACCCAGACCCTTTTCAAAAGTATCTTCCTCAATTTCCCTGGGCGGCACGCTGAAATGCTGCCAAAGACCCGGAAAATCCATGAAACGCAGGTCCACGATCTGAATTTTTTCTTGTTGGATTAAATTTAAAACATCTTTCGGGGTTTTAAGTTCGCTCATTTTGTCCTCCTAGGGTATTTTATTTTTATTTAGTAGCAATTTTCATGCCGGGAATATTTTAGTAGGCGATTTTTGAATAAGCTTTTATTTTAGAGACTATCGCCCATAAGCTTTTCTTTTCCAAACAGACAATTACTACGAAAATGTTATTTTAACCGGGAATTAAACACTTTTTTGTAATTTGATAATATTTAATAACTCTTAGGAGTTATCCCGTACTTTTGAATTTTATAATTGAATATCCGCTCGGTGAGCCCCAAAACAGCCGCGGCTTTTTTTTGGTATCCCCGGCTTTTCTTAAGCGCGTCAATAACAAGTTCTTTTTCCTGATTTTCAATGATTTCCTGGAAAGAGCCGGGCCGTGGTATGGCATCAGTGTCCGCCATGCGTAAAGAAGGAGGCAGATGTTCGGAACGGATAACCCCTTCCCGGCATAATAAAACCGCCCGCTCAATGCAATTCTCCAACTCCCGCACATTACCCGGCCAATGATAACTGGTGAGCATCTCGATGGCCGGGGTTGATATCCGGTTTATATTTTTCTTGCTTTCCCGGCAGAATTTTTCCAAAAAACAATCGGCCAGCAGCATGATGTCATCCTTACGTTCCCTTAAAGGCGGCAGATAGATGGGAAAAACATTGACCCGGTAGTAAAGGTCTTCACGGAAGGTTTTATGCTTAATGGCTTCCTCGAGATTCTTGTGAGTCGCCACAATGATCCGGACATTGGTGTGGATCGTTTTTCTTCCACCCAAGCGTTCGAATTCGCGGGTCTGGAGTACCCGGAGCAGTTTTATCTGTATACTGACCGGGAAATCGCCAATCTCATCGAGAAATAAGGTGCCATCGTGGGCCCATTCAAAACGCCCGATTTTACGTTCCAGAGCGCCGGTAAAAGCTCCCTTTTCATGTCCGAATAATTCGCTTTCCAGCAGGCTTTCCGGAAAAGCATTGCAGTTGACCTTGATAAAAGGCTTTTGCGCCCTCGGGCTGCCGTAATGAATGGCATGGGCGACCAGTTCCTTGCCCGTGCCGCTTTCTCCTCGGATTAAAACCGTGGTTGCGCTTTCCGCCACTTGTTCGGTCATGCGGTAGACCTCCTGCATGGCATTGGAGTTGCCTACCATATTATTAACATCGAATCTATGCTTGAGATCCTGCTTAAGACGCAGGTTTTCATCTTCCAGATTTTTCTTTTCTTTCTCTACCCGGCGAGTGAGTTTAATCGCCTGGGCAATCATGGGCGCCATGATTTTTAAAATCCGGAGATCATCGTCCAGGCTGCGGTGACCGCTGACTTTTTTGTCCACGCTTAAAGCCCCGATGGTCTTGCCTTCAAATTTAATGGGAACACATAAAAACGCTGTTTGATGCCCGGGGGATCGCAGGCGGGCGCCGGTCCGGTGTAGAAAACCATTTTCCCGTTCAATATCCGGAATAATCACCGAACGCCCGGTTTGGACGACCTTGCCCGTGATTCCCTCGCCGAGGCGGTAACGCCCCAATTCCTGGGCCTGTTGGCTGAGGCCGTGAGCCAGGGAGATATTGATCATTTTCGTGCTTTCATCCAGCAAAGTGATGGTGCCATAGTCCAGTTTCAATTTTTCCGAGAGCATTTTCAAAATGGACCTCAGCATTTGGTCGCGGTCCGCGGCCTCGGCCAAAATATTGGTAGTGGCCTGCAGCATCTCGATTTGCTCTTCAGGAATGGTTTTGCCCATCTGCGTTCTCCTTTTAATACCGTATATCCGTATGCTCAAATATATTGCATAGATTAACTATTCATTATGGGATGAATCTGGCAGCTGTAGGGCCGTCCCCCTCTGTGGGCGCCCGCTCTCGACAAAGACACTACCACAAATTTGTAATAATGCAAATGATAATTACTATTTTGTTACGATTGAATAATTCTTGATTTAACACTTATCTAACAATCTAAGCCTAAAACCTTCGTTTTCATATTGGCACACTTCATGCTTTTAAATGAAACCAGGTGTGATAATACCCAATACAAAAAAGGAGGAGGACATTATGTTAAAAGTAAAAGGGTTATTACGCAAAATGTTTTTAGCAGGGCTGGGAGTAATGGTTTTAGGGGGAGTAAGTGGAGGTATGGCATATGCTGCCGAGACAAGCCTGGATATTCCGTTGGTCAGTAAATACGTTTGGCGCGGAATTCAGGCAAATGAAGAGGCAGTGCTTCAGCCTTCCCTCTCGGTTAGCGGGGGCGATTTTAGTTTCAATCTCTGGGGAAATATGGACTTAACTGGGTTTGGTGAAGAAGCCGGATACGGCAACCGTTGCGGTGAATTTACGGAGTTGGATCTGACCGGCGAGTACGGACGTTCTTTCGGCATCATGTCAATCGCGGTCGGGGCAATTTCATACATATTTCCCGGAATTGGGTCCACTACGCATGAGCTTTATGCGAGCTTTTCCGCGGAGGTGCCGGCCAGTCCGTCACTGACGATCTACTCCGACGTGGACGAAGTAAAAGGATCTTATTTTCTATTAAGCCTGGGACATAGTTTTGAGCTCAAGGATACCGGCCCTTTAACCGGCATAGACCTGGGATTATCCGCCGGCTATGGCAGTGGTTCATATAACCGCGGCTACTTCGGCCTGGATAAAGCGGCGCCGGTTGATATGGTAGCCAGTCTGGGATTGCCGCTCTCGTTCGGCAAGCTCAGTGTCACTCCTTCAGCGGTTTACAGTTATATATTGGATAGTGAAATCAGCGAGGCCATGGATCAGAGCGGGTATTTTTTCTTTTCTTTAAATCTCGGATTAACACTATAGGAGGGAAATAAAAAATGAAACTCTCGCGATTTATTTTTAGCGCAGTAGTTCTCCTCGGATTGGCAGTAACCGGAGCCGTTTGGGCGGAAGAGACAGCCGGGTCCGGAGCGGAAGTTGCTATTGCAGCGACGCCTGAAAGTATGGCGCCGGCTCAAAATCTCGCGCAACTTGTAAGCCAGGCCTCGGAAGCGGCGGGCACGGCTCAGGATTCGGCGAATTGGGTCTGGATTATGCTGGCCGCGTTTCTGGTGATGTTCATGCAGCCGGGGTTTGCCATGCTGGAAGCCGGGCTGACGCGCTCCAAAAATGCCGGAAATATTATGATGAAAAACCTGATGGATTTCTCCATCGGTTCTATAGCCTATTTCGTAATCGGCTTCGGGATTATGTTCGGCGCGGATAAGCTGGGTTTATTCGGTTCGGACGGGTTTTTTCTCTCGGCCGCAAATACGGCCGGCAAAGAGGGAATGTGGCAGTATGCTTTCTGGATGTTTCAGGTGGTTTTTGCCGCCACAGCTGCCACGATTGTCTCCGGCGCCATGGCCGAGAGGACCAAGTTTATCGGATACCTGGTGTATAGTGTTTGTATCACTGTGTTTATTTATCCCGTAGTAGGACATTGGATTTGGGGCGGCGGATGGTTAAGCACGCTGAAAACACCCATGGTGGATTTTGCCGGATCAACCGTTGTGCATTCGGTCGGGGGCTGGCTGGCATTATGCGGCGCCCTGGTTCTGGGACCGCGTCTGGGAAAATACGGACCTAACGGTGAATCCAAAGCTATTCTCGGCCATAACATGCCTTTGGCCGCACTGGGCGTCTTTATTTTGTGGTTCGCCTGGTTTGGATTTAATGCCGGAAGCACTACCGAAGCTTCCCAGAGCATCGGCCTCATTTCAGTTACAACCAACCTGGCGGCGGCCGCCGGCGCCATTGGGGCTATGATCACGGTTTGGATCAAAGAGAAAAAACCCGATCCTTCCATGTCCTTAAACGGCGTACTGGCCGGCTTGGTGGCTATTACAGCGGGATGCGCCAATGTCTCCCCGGGAGCCGCCATTGCTATTGGTTCTCTAGCCGGCATCTTGGTAGTGTTTTCCGTGGAATTTATTGACCAGGTATTGCATGTTGATGACCCGGTAGGGGCTATAAGCGTGCATGGGGTCTGCGGGGCCTGGGGAACTCTGGCAGTGGGACTATTCGCCTCCAAGGAATTCGGCGGGATTGCCGGATTGTTCGATGGGGGAGGCTTGGCTTTGCTGAAGAGCCAATTGCTGGGCGTGTTAACCGTATTCGCCTGGTGCATGGTGCTGGGAACCCTGCTTTTTCTTGCGATTAAGTTTACCATTGGCTTAAGAGTCAGCAAGGAAGAGGAACTTCGCGGTTTGGATATCACCGAACATGGCGTCGAATCCTATGGCGGATTCCAGATTTTTACCACTGACTAAGGAGGTTATTAATTATGAAACTGATTATTGCTTATATCCAACCGCAGCGGCTGACCCAGATTAAAGAAGCCCTGGCAAAAGCTGAAATCTGTAAGATGTCCGTGACCAATGCGCTGGGATGCGGCCAGCAGATGGGATACGAAGAGAATTACCGCGGGGTTAAATTGAGCGTGAATCTCCTGAAAAAGGTCCGCTTGGAAATCGCGGTAAACGAGGAATATCTCAAGAAAACAGTGGACATCATCCTGGATGCGGCGAATACCGGTTCCATTGGTGACGGTAAGATCTTTGTCCTGGAGATGACAGAATGCTACCGTATTCGCACCCGGGAGAAAGGAAAGGCGGCGATTGGATAAGTAGAGACGCAAAATATTGCGTCTTTACTGAAAACGCGAATGCCCCTTCTCCCGCTTGCCAGCAAAGGGAGGAGGGGCATTTTATTTTATTCCGGGAAATGTGTTACGCTTATAAATTATTTATGGTATGGTATATGGAAAGTTCAGAAGTCATTAGAGGTGCATGTTGGATAAGCAGAAATTATGCGAAAAATTAAGCGGAATCCCGGCCTCGCCGGGATTGGCCGTAGGGCGCGTTTGTTTTTGGAATGATCCGGAAGCTATTCCCCGTTACCGGATTAACCCGGCCAAAGCCGGGGATGAGTCGAAAAGATTGGATGCTGCCCTGGAATTATCCCGGCAGCAGATATCCGGCCTTAAACAGAGGGTGGAAAAAGAACTGGGCCGGGAAGAGGCCGCGATATTTTCAGCGCATAATTTACTTTTGAACGATTCCTCTTTTTATTCCCGTATAGAAAAAAAGCTGATGAATCAGAACCTTAACCTTGAAGCCGTAGTTGAGGATGTAATTGAGGAAATGGTCCAGATTTTTTTAAAAATTCCGGACCGTTACCTGCGGGAAAGAGCGGATGATTATCGGGATGTGGGACGCCGGCTATTGGAGAATCTTATGTCGCATCAGCGGCAATGCGCCATGGATGAGGGCGAACAAATCATAATCGCGGCCCGGGAGCTGATGCCTTCAGACACAGTACATTTTCCCCGGCGGCAAGTAGGCGCGTTTATTACTGAGCAAGGTGGAATTTCTTCACATGCGGCCATTCTGGCGCGCTCTTTGAGGATACCGGCCGTTGCCGGTGTGCCGCATATTCTTACTAAATTACAGGGAGGCGAACGGGTACTGGTAGACGGCAACCAGGGAATTATTATTATTGATCCCCAACTGGAACTAATTGAACAAGCCCGTGAGGATACCCGGAGCCGGAGTACCATATCATTACAAGTGCGTGCCGCCCAAGCCGCCAGAACCCGGGAGGGAGTTGAGATTTATCTGTCCGCCAATCTGACGCGGGAAGTTGAGGCCGAAGAGGCCAAGCGCTTAGGCGCCCTGGGAGTGGGACTTTTAAGGACCGAATTTTTATTTATGGATCGCGGCGAATTCCTGGATGAAGACGAACAGTATAAAGCTTACCGTCATGTGGTGGAAACCGTTTCACCCTATCCCGTTACGATCCGGACCCTGGATATAGGCGAAGATAAGCATTTTGATTTTGAGAATCCGGTTGAAACTGAGAGCGATCTGGTTATGGGTTGGAGGTCTATCCGGCTTTCCCTGGCAAACCAGAAAATATTTTTTCCGCAATTAAAAGCCATTCTTCGCGCCGCGGCGCATGGGCCGGTTCGAATCTTGCTGCCCATGATTATCGGAATAGAAGAAATACGCATGGTTAAACAACTTATGAAAGAAGCGGCCCGGGAATTAAAGGACCAAGGTATCACGCATGAGCTGAATATTCCGGTGGGAGCTATGATTGAAACACCGGCTGCGGCCATATCTCCCCGGGTAATCCTGCAAGAAGCGGACTTTATATCAGTCGGGACCAATGATTTAGTCCAATATATTATGGTGGCGGATCGAAACGCGGAACGCATGCAGCCCTACTATCGTTCTGCGGCACCGGCGATATTAATGATTTTAAAACAATTAGCCGCTACGGCCCAAACTTTGGATAAAGATATCAGCATTTGCGGCGAAATCGCGGGAGATCCGCTTTATCTTCCGCTCTTGCTGGGACTGGGCTATCGCAAGCTTTCCGTAGCGCCGGTTTTATTACCGGATATGGCCGGTATCATAGGAAATCTGGATATTTCTGAATGTGAAACGCTTGCCCAAAAAGCTCTCCAAGCGTTAACCGCCGATGAAGTTGAGCATTTGCTCCAAGCGCATAAACAAAATATTGAAAAAAAATACCAGAAGCTTGAGCATTAAGTCTGCTTTTTTAGGTTGTCATTCCCGAATGTTCTTAAGATGAACGTCAATATTGTATTCCGCTCATCTCCATACTTGATCGGGAATCCAGAGTCTTTGATTTTAAAGGAAGTAATTGTAGGGGCGGGTTTTAAACCCGCCCTTACATCCGTGTTGCCGGCAATGACGAAGATGAGATCATCCAATGTTAAAAAATCCTAAGAAAGAGGAAGAACATGGCAAAAATTAAATATATTTTTGTAACTGGCGGCGTGGTTTCTTCTTTGGGCAAGGGATTGGCTGCGGCCTCGCTGGGAAGTCTGCTGGAAGCCCGGGGTCTGAAAATCACAATTGCGAAATTTGATCCTTATATCAATGTTGATCCGGGTACCATGAGTCCTTTTCAACACGGTGAGGTTTATGTCACCGAGGACGGCGCAGAGACGGATCTGGATCTGGGGCATTACGAGCGGTTTACGCATGCCGTAATGAACAAATATAATAATATAACCACGGGAAAGATTTACGATGCAGTTATCAAGAAGGAGCGGCGGGGAGATTATTTGGGTAAAACGGTTCAGGTAGTGCCTCATATTACGAATGAAATAAAGGAACATATCAAAACGATAGTTGAACAACGTAAAATTGATGCGGTAATTATCGAAATCGGCGGCACTATCGGAGATATCGAAAGTTTGCCTTTTCTCGAAGCCATCCGGCAGTTTCGGTTAGGGGTGGGACGGGAAAATGCCGTCAATATTCATTTAACCCTGGTTCCTTACATCCGGGCGGCTAAAGAATTAAAGACCAAACCTACGCAGCACTCGGTTTCCCAACTGCTATCGATAGGTATTCAGCCGGATGTGATCATCTGCCGTACCGAACACCCGCTGGGCCGGGAATTAAAAGATAAGATATCCATGTTTTGCAACGTGGATACCGAAGCCGTGATTCAAGCCATTGATGTAAAAACGATTTATGAAGTACCGTTAATGTTTCAGAAAGAGGGACTGGATGAGATTGTGCTGCGACTTCTGGGAATTAAGGCGCCCCCCTCACGTCTGGAAACCTGGAAACGGATCGTTTCGCTGGCCAAGCATTCTCCCCGGCGTGTCCGGATTGCAATCGTGGGAAAATATACTGCTGTCCAGGATGCTTATAAAAGTATAAATGAAGCCTTGGTTCACGGCGGTTTTGCCAACCGCGTCGTCCTGGATCTTGTATGGCTGGAAGCGGATCAGATCGCCGGACATAATAAAGAAGTCATGGCTAAGCTGAAAGCCTGCCAGGGAATTTTGGTTCCGGGCGGATTCGGCAGCCGGGGAATAGAGGGCAAGATTGCCGCGATTCGATATGCCCGTGAACATAAGATTCCTTTCCTGGGAATCTGCATAGGGATGCAATGTGCGGTCATCGAGTTTGCCCGTAATGTGGCGGGATTAAAAAAAGCACATTCTACGGAGTTTGAAGTGCAAACGCCTTATCCGGTTATTTCTCTCTTGGCGGAACAGCAGGGGATTAAAGAATTGGGAGGCTCTATGCGCCTCGGAGCATATCCCTGCCGGATTAGGCCCCAAACCCTGACTGCGAAGACCTATGGCGAAAAGATTATTTTTGAACGGCACCGGCACCGCTACGAGTTTAACAATTACTTTCGCGATCGGTTCGAGGCTTTAGGAATGATTTTTTCAGGGCTTTCCCCGGACGGGGCCCTGGTGGAGATGATCGAGATAAAATCACATCCTTGGTTTCTGGCCGTGCAATTTCACCCTGAATTCAAATCCAAACCCACGAAAGCCCACCCGCTATTCAGGCAATTCATCCGGGCGGCTTTGCAATTCAAGCCGGCTCCAAAACCCGGAATGTAAAAAGCCCGCCAAGCTCTTCAGGAAAATTAATATTCCTGGATACCGGCTTTCGCCGGTATGACAGCAAAAACAGACGAAAAAGCAAATTTGCCAAAGTCGAGTAAATTGAGAAAAATTGAATAATAAATTGACATTCATTAAAATATCTATAAAATTCATACAACTTGAAAATGTCTTAAGTTCCTTGCAAAAGGATTAAAAGGGAAGACGGTGCAAGTCCGTCGTGGTCCCGCCGCTGTAACCGGGAACGAACGCCCCAGAGGTCACTGTCAGAAATGACGGGAAGACCGGGCCAGTAGGATGATCCGGAAGCCAGAAGACCTGCTTAAGACAACATTTTCGTTTGACCCTCGTGGATTGGGGTGAAGCAGCCGGGTATGATATAAGGATGATTGTGCTTTCAATGATCCCCTGGTCTGTTTGCATCTAATGCACAACGGGTCAGGGGATTTATTTTGAAAGGAGGCCGCATAATGGCCAAAACAGCCATCCTTGGTTTTCCCAGAATGGGCAAAGCCAGAGAGTTAAAGCGAGCGCTGGAAGACTATTGGAAAGGGGAATTGCCGCAGGAAAAACTGTTGGCGGTGTCTCAACAATTAAAACAAAAGCATTGGCAGTTGCAGAAAAAAAGTAAAACGGATTATATCCCATCCAATGATTTCTCGTTTTATGATCAAGTATTGGACACCAGCATAATGGCAGGCGCTGTGCCTGATCGTTTCAACTGGCCGGGAGATGCCATAGACCTGGAACTGTATTTTGCCATGGCCCGAGGCCGGCAGGATAATACCGGCAATGTTCCGGCCATGGAAATGACTAAGTGGTTCGATACCAATTATCATTACCTGGTGCCGGAATTTAAATCCAACCAAATTTTCAAATTACATTCATTGAAACCGGTTGAAGAATTTGCAGAGGCGAAGGCCTTGGGGATCCATACCCGGCCGGTATTATTAGGGCCGGTTTCTTATCTTCTGCTGGGAAAGATGACAGACAGTCAGGCTTCTCCTTTGCAATTACTGGATAGATTACTGCCGGTTTATCAGGAGGTATTGTTTCGCCTGGCAGAAGCCGGGGCTGACTGGATTCAGATGGATGAACCCGTTTTGGTCCTGGATTATGATAAGTCTGTGGCGGAAGCCATCCGGCAGACTTATCGGCCGCTGGCAGCGCTGGATGAGAGATTGAAAATTCAGCTGACCTCTTATTTCGGCGGAATGGAAGAATATCTTGATTTGGTTTTCAGCCTTCCGGTTCATGGCGTTCATCTTGATCTTGACCGGGCGCCGGAACAGATGGATCAAGCCTTAACCCTGATTCAATCCCGCCAGCAATTGTCGCTGGGACTGATTAACGGCCGGAATATTTGGCGTGCGGATTTTAAGCAGCTTTTGCCATTGCTTGAAAAAGCGGTCAAGGCGATAGGTAAAGAATGTTTGATTATTAGTTCATCATGTTCATTGCTGCATGTGCCTTTTAGTCTGGAAGACGAAGAATCAATGGATGCCGATATTAAGGCCTGGCTGGCATTTTCCGTGGAAAAGCTGGATGAACTTAACTTGCTGAGGGAGGCTGCCAATCAAGGGAAGTTGGCAGTTGCTGACGAATTGGCCAAACGGCAGGCCATTATCCAGTTCAGACATGGTTCGGAAAAAGTCAACCGGCGGCAGGTGCAGGAACGCTGCCGGAAAGTAAATGAAGGGATGAAAAAAAGGGGCGCTTTATTTACGGAAAGAAAAAAACAACAGCAGGAAAAACTTAAATTGCCGGTTTTGCCGACCACCACGATCGGTTCCTTTCCGCAGACCCAAGAGGTTCGAAGCTGGCGCCGGGATTATAAAGCCGGGAAAATCAGCCCAGCCCGTTACCAGGACTATTTGAAAGAAGAAATCAGAAAATGCATTGCTTTTCAGGAAGAAATTGGCCTGGATGTACTGGTCCATGGTGAATTTGAACGTAATGACATGGTCGAATATTTCGGCGAACTATTGGAAGGGTTTGTATTTACCCGGAACGGATGGGTGCAAAGCTATGGATCGCGCTGTGTGAAACCGCCGGTCATTTTCGGTGATATAGAACGCAAGGCAGCAATGACAACCGCCTGGTCGGCTTATGCCCAAGCCTTAACGGATAAACCGGTAAAAGGAATGCTGACCGGCCCGGTTACCATTTTGCAATGGTCTTTTGTGCGCGATGATCAACCCCGGGCAGATACCTGCCAACAGATTGCTTTGGCGATTCGTGATGAAGTGAAAGATCTGGAAAAGTCCGGGATCAAGGTTATCCAGATAGATGAACCGGCGCTGCGGGAAGGATTGCCGTTGAAAAAAACCGCCTGGCAAGCTTATTTAAGCTGGGGGGGTGATTGTTTCCGGTTGGCATCGGCCGGCGTGAAGGACGAGACCCAGATACATACGCATATGTGTTATGGTGATTTCGAGGATATTTTCGAGGCGATTGCGGCCCTGGATGCTGATGTTATTTCCATTGAGGCATCACGCTCAGGAATGGGAATTTTAAAGGCTTTTGGTAAGTTTCATTATCCCAATGATATTGGACCCGGGGTATATGACATACATTCACCCCTAGTGCCGGAAATCAAAACCATGAAAGATATTGTAAAAAAAGCCTTGGAGGTTGTTCCCGCAGCCCAAGTGTGGATTAACCCGGATTGTGGATTAAAAACCAGAGACTGGAAAGAAGTGAAGAGCGCTTTGCGAAATTTAGTGGAAACAGCCAAGGAATTGCGCTTGGAAATCAACCAGAAACGGGTTTCTGGTTCGTCTTCCCGGACTTGATCCGGGAACCAGTATTTATCTAACATCCCCTCCCGTCAAAAAGGGAGGGGAATATTTGAATTCTGGACTAATTGCTCAAGCTCCTAGGAGCCTGTTGGACTTAGGCATAAAAGCGGATTTTAAGCACTCTTCCCCCTTTAAAAAAGGGGGATAAAGGGGGATTTTGAACAGATAGTTGTGCGTTTTTCCAGCAAATCCCCCTGCACCCCCTTCTCCGAGACTGTGTCATAATAGCTTTTCAGAAGCATTTGTGTTACTTTGTCATTCCGAACGTAGTGAGGAATCTCCACGAAAACGCTTAATTTAAAAGGACGTTCGGAGATTTCTCGGCTGCGCCTCGAAATGACAAACTTAGTGAAATTGCTCAAAAACAGAGTTGCGACACAGTCTCTCCAAAGGGGGAAAAAAACTTAAGTCCGACAGGCTCCTAGGAGCTTGAGCATTTAGTCTAATTTTTTTAATTTCTGAGCAATTGAACAATAGAAAATAGACCGCAATTGAGTTTTTTTATTGCTCTATTGGTCAATTTTCAATTGCTCAAACTCCTAGGGCACCCCGCCTTTTTCGCGTTCTAAGTAATCGGATACTTATTCATACATATTTTACTTGCTTTATAGGCATGGATGGATTTAAAATATAGGTGTCAAAGGAATAAACGGGAGGAGATGTTCTCCATGAGCCCGGACTTAAAGAAAAAATCCTTATTTGAAAACCGGCGTTATCCGCGAATCCCACTCGCCTTTCCGGTACATTACAAATTCCTTGAACAAGGCGATGCGTTTCGTGCCTTGGAAAGTACAACTGAGAATTTAGGCGCCCAAGGGATAGCTATCAGGTGTGACCGCAAACTACGTACAAAACTTCATATCGTACTTACTCTTTTTCTGCCGCGTAATGGAAAATATAAAAATAAAACCAAGCAGGTTTATGCTGAAGAAGAGTTTTTGCCGGTAATTATATTTTCCCAGGTAGCATGGTGCTCAGTTAAAGAGTATAAACAATATTATCTGGGAATTGAATTTATTGAAGTGGCGCTGGAACATAAAAAAAGATTAGAAACCTTTCTCATTAAGCATAAAATCGACTCTCCCATCAAGCAAGCTTAAAAGCTACCCCACCCTCTTTCCTTTCCATAAACCGGATACCCGCATTCGTAAATTTATTTAGATTATCTGATTTTCCGCCAAAGATTAATCTGCGTTTTAGCTTCCGCATATCCCCGGGAGATGCTTTCCCGGCCCCGGTGGAATTCCATAAACCTGATATCGCCCAGGCGGGGACGGAGTAAAAGATCCGGGGGGCTGAGCCGGAGATTGGTATTGGTTATTTGGGCTTCCATGATATTAAAAGAGGTTATTAGAGCCTCGAAAATGTTAGGCGCCGGATCCCGGCGCAGCCATTGCCGGATTTGCGGCAAAACCTTGGCCGGAGGCCCCCATTTTTTTTTATTCCAAGCTTCTAGGATCCGGCGTATTGGTTCTGGGCCGGTAAAAATGGGAGGGGATTTAGTCCGGAGTGGACGGGCCCGGTGCGAAGCCCGATCCACGGTTTTATGTTGTACCACATCATGGTTTATATCTACGGCAATTACAAAGCCGGCTCCCATGCTGCGAACTACACTCACGGGAACCGGATTCACTAACCCGCCGTCTACCAGAAAGGTGTTGTCCTTACGTACCGGCGTAAAAATACCGGGGATTGAGATGCTGGCCCGAATGGCCTCGATAACATCGCCTTGCTGAAGTATTATCTCGTGGCCTGTGAATAGATCGGTACAAACCGCGTTGAAGGGCAGGGGGAAATCTTCGATCCGGGTTTTAGGCACATGCTCACGCATAATATTCGCTATCTTTTTACCTTCGATTATCCCTGACTTCGGAAAAACTACGTCTATCAAAGTGGTGAACTTCTTCCAGTCCAGCGCTAATATAAGCTCCTGAAGCATATCGATCTTGCCGGCGGCAAAAAAGGCTCCTACTAGAGAACCAATACTGGTTCCGGCTATATAATCTATCCGGATACCGGCTTCCACCAGGGCCTGAATTACTCCCAGATGGGCCCAGCCGCGTGCCGCCCCGCTGCCTAAGGCCAGACCTACCCGCGTCGGCAATTTTTTCGGCTTAGTTGGCATAAACCTCTCCTCTACTGATAATCAGCGTGAATGTTGAATTTTCCAAAGTTGAGTTATTATATAAATACCTCGTGATATTGTCAAATTCCTATGCCTGAGGCGGAAATAATTTTTCAACCCCCAAGCCGGTATATTTGCTGTATAATGCACACTAAGAGCCTGTAGGACTTTAGTTATTCTCCCCCTTTTGTAAAGGGGGCAGGGGGGATTTAATCAATAAAACGCCCGCTTTCATATGCAAAATCCCCCTCAATCCCCCTTTTTCAAAGGGGGAAGAGTGCTTAAAATCCGATTTTGTACTTAAGTCCGACAGACTCCTGGGTTTTGTCGAAAAGGGAGAGCGCATGTGAATTCACGTCCGAAACTACTATTACATATTTGCTGCGCGCCGGATGCCACCGCGGTTTTTGAGCAGCTGAATCCGGAGTATGAAGTTACGGGTTTTTTCCATAATCCCAATATATATCCTGAAGAGGAATTTAAGCTGCGTTTAAGCGAGGTTGAGAGCGTGGCGCGGCAAATGAAATTTCCCTTGGAAGTCGCTGCCTATCAACCCGAATCCTGGTTCCACTTAGTACCGGGTTTGGAGCATGAGCCGGAAGGGGGACGCCGGTGCGGGGTATGTTTCCGGCAAAACCTTAGCGCTACCGCGCGCGCGGCCCGTGAAATGGAAATGCCCTTTTTTACTACTACGCTTACCATATCCCCGCATAAATCCTCGGCCCAGGTCTTGGCGGCCGGAAAGGCCGCGGCCCAAGAGTTTGGGGTTGAATTTTTAGATATCAATTTTAAAAAACGGGATGGATTCAAACGAAGTTTGGAACTTTCGAAAAACATGCATCTTTACCGGCAAAAATACTGCGGATGTAAATTCTCGATCCGTCTAAAGCCGGGTGCCTGAACTGCCAGAGGGCCCTAACTAGGAGCCTGGGCAATTA
>JAUVAV010000067.1 GCA_030591525.1 candidate division FCPU426 bacterium
CAAACTTCCCCCCGGAAAGTCATGGCACGTTTTTGCCAATACCGACATGGCGCCTCCCTGGGATATATGCGATCCGGGGCGGGAAATTAAGCTGGATAATCAATACGAATTCCTGGCAGGGCCGAGGTCGGTAGTCATATTGGTGGGGAAATAGGGGCATTACCTGGCATAGGTAAGGAGTGAGGCCGGATCGCCTTTGGCATTTTGTGGGTTATGAGTTGGGGAATATAAGTCATAAACAGGGGAGGATCAATGGATTTAAAAGTTTCAATTGCAAATGAAAATGGAATTGCCAAAATTACCCTGGCAGGCACACTAGATGCTGCCAACGCGCCTGGTTTTCAGGAAGAACTGAAAAAATTAATCGGACAAAACATCCAGAAGCTGGTTTTTTTTGCGAAAGACCTTGCATATATTTCCAGCGCCGGACTTCGGATTATTATCTTTGCCAAGCAGAAAATCGGCGTGGAGGCCCAATTGTATCTGATCGGCGGCCAGGAAGCCGTCCTGAATGTAATCAAAATGAGCGGGTTGGATAATTTTATGACGATTCAGGATGACTATACTGAATAAACCGTATTCCGAATTATCAAATCATCCTCCGGCGATTAGGCTTTGAGGTTCTTTCCCGACGCCGGAGAGCCTGGGGGTTAAGATATGCCGAAAGCAGTTTTTCCAGCCGAGATGAAAAATTTGGAATCTATGATTGCGTTCATCCGGGAGGGAGCGGAAAAACTGGATTTTGATAAAATGACATTAAGCCAACTCCATTTGGCTTGCGAAGAGGTGTTGGTGAATATCATCAATTATGCCTATCCGGATAAAGAAGGAAGCATTGAGATAAATTGTAAACCGGGCCAGGAGCAATTAAGGATCGAAATCGTTGACAGCGGAATTCCCTTCCGGCCGCTCGACATTCCCGAACCGGATATCAACTTGCCTCTCGAGGAACGTTCTCCCGGCGGCCTGGGAATATTTATGATGCGGAAAATCATGGACCAGGTGAGCTATACCCGGGACCAAGGCCGGAATATTTTAACCATGGCTAAGGGCAAACAACCTTAAGCATGCCGCGGAGGAAGTAAGCCAGGCCGGCTTCCCGGTATGTGCCGGAAATGTTTTTCAACACTTTTTAATTTGCAAACAGGCTGGTAAGCCAAGAGGTCAGAATTTCTCACTATGAAAATGAAACCTAAATTTAAGATCACAAGCAAAATACTGTCGGCCCTTGCCGGACTTTCCCTGATCTCACTTTGTCTTTCGGGATATATTGCTTATACCAGTATGCGAGGATTGGGAAGATATGCCCTC
Source organism: candidate division FCPU426 bacterium (assembly GCA_030591525.1). Taxonomy (GTDB): domain Bacteria; phylum Oederibacteriota; class JAAXVQ01; order JAAXVQ01; family JAUVAV01; genus JAUVAV01. Next base: position 1,312 of record JAUVAV010000067.1, read on the forward strand.
AGAAGCAGCACGGCTTTGGGAGATAAAGCGGTTAATGACAGCATCAAAGCCTTAAAAGCACAGGCTGAGGGATATCTGCTTAAGCTTGCCCAGGACCAGGCGGCCTTGAGTAATGCCCTCCTGGAAAAAGTTCAGAACGAAGTAAATATCATGGCCGCCTATGCGACTGATCTTTGGGGGAAAAGAGCGTGGTTGCAACAACACCGGCCTTCTTACTCCCAGAGCAACAAGCCGAAAGATGTTTATGCGGCTTCAGTTTATGTGCTGGCTCCGAAGGTTTCATGGGAGAAAGTCAAGCAGGAAGTGGCAATGTCGAGTGAAATGGATGAAATTTTCATACCGCTTCACGCGAACGATAAAAATCTTGATTCACTCTGTATCGGCACCAAAACCGGCATCACCAGAAGTTATCCCTGGATGGCAGGGTTTGATCCCAAATATGATCCCAGAAAAAGAAGCTGGTATCAACAGGCAGTTAAAAAAGGCGGGATGGTATGGACCAAGCCTTATATCCATGCGGTTACCAGGGAATTAATCATTACCTGTGCCAAGCCTTTTTATGGCGCCAAGCATAAATTAATCGGGGTGGTGGAAGCAGACCTAACCCTGAAGATCATGAATGAAAAAATCATGAGCACCCAGATCGGCGAACTGGGATACGCTTTTTTATTGGACAAACATGGCAAGGTTATTGCCCGCCCGGGGTTGAGTGCCAAAGATACCCGGTGGGATGAGACTTATAAAACGGAAAATTTTTTAACCAGCCATAACCCGGAATTAAAAAGCGCCGCCCAAAACATGGTCACCGGTCAAGCCGGCATCTGCACCTGCCGATTCTCAGACGGCCAAAAATATATTGCCTATGCGCCCTTGCCGGCCACTAACTGGATTTTAGGCATTGTCATGCCGGTGAAAGAAATCATAGCTCCGGCCCTGGCAACGCAGCAGCAGATTCTCGCGGCCTCCAAAGATGCCGGCCGGGAAATCAGCGAACATAATCAGAAAATGGTTTTATTGCTCGGCGCTGCGTTTGTGGTTATTATTATGGTGGTTTTTACGCTGGCCTTTACCCTCTCCCGGAAGATGACGCGGCCGATCCTGGCTCTGAATGAAGGCGCGAAGATTGTCGGCAGCGGAAATTTGGAATACCGGTTGGAGATTAAAACCGGAGACGAGATTGAAACCCTGGCGGATACGTTTAACAAAATGACGGACGATTTAAAAATCTATATCCACAACCTCAAAGCAACCACTGCGGCCAAAGAGCGCATTGAAAGCGAACTGAAAATCGCGCACGAAATTCAGGGCAGTATGATTCCCAGAATTTTTCCGCCTTTTCCTGCCAGAAAGGAGTTCAGCCTTTTTGCTTCCATGGAACCGGCGAAAGAAGTCGGCGGTGATTTCTATGACTTTTTCTTTATTGATGAAGACCGGCTGTGTTTTCTCATTGGCGACGTGTCGGGCAAAGGGGTACCGGCGGCATTGTTTATGGTGATCTGCAAGACCTTGCTCAAAAATGAAGCCCTCCAGGGGATTTTGCCGGAAGAAATTCTTTTTCGGGTTAACAACCTTATTTATCCTGATAATGAAGCCTGCATGTTTGTTACGCTTTTTTGCGTGATCCTTAATACCCGAACCGGAGAAATTGAGTTTGCCAACGGCGGACACAATCCGCCGCTCCTCTATGCCGGCCAGGGCGAGTTTCAATATATGGATATGCCGAAAGGGTTTGTGGTCGGCCCTATGCCGAATAGCAAGTATGAAAAGAAAAAACTTATTTTAAAACCGGGAGATATTATTTTTCTCTATACCGACGGAGTGACGGAAGCCATGGACCCGGAAGGGAAACTCTTCTCAGAGGCCAAACTGAAGGTGTGTTTATCAGGGATGAAAAACCAGGCGGTGGCGGATATTGTTCACGGGATCAGAGCAGAGATAACCGGATTTGCCCGGGGAGCCATGCAGTCGGATGATATAACCATGCTGGCCCTGCAATACCAGGGGAGGAGCGGGGAAGCCATAGCCTGACTGCAATGCCTGATCGTGCCGCCCATTAATATCAATCAAGGAGGAATACCTATGAAAACACGGAAAAATTATTACCAAGATGTTGCTGCCGACTATTCTAAACCCGGAATGATTTCAAAAGACATGCAGGCCAGGTTAATTGCCGAGGCGGAAAAATATGTTTCTTTAAAAGAAGCCAAGCTGCCCTTAGTTGATGAAGCCTATATGCGGGAGCAGATTGAAAAGGAGAACAAGGAATGGTGGCCGACCCATTGTGAAGCGCTTCGGCAGGGCCGGAGCGATATTCTTACCAATGAGTACCGGGATGATCTGGTCTATTTCTGCCAAGACGGACCCTATTACGGCATTGAGGAGCAAAAGCCCCGCGAAAAACATTGGTGGGCATTAATTGCCCAACCCGGGGTCACGATGACTTGGCCGATCGTCATGTTCTGGGGAGAATTTGTTCACTTTGAATGGGTGTGCCTGGACAAGGAAACGAATGAAACCATTGCCAAAGGCATGGTCTGCTGGGTCCGGCGCGGTCACCGGGGCGGCTGCTACTTTAAAAGCGAACAGTTGACATTTTACCGGGATGTATTTGCGCCCGAAGAATTGCTGACTTTGATTAAATAAATTTGGTTCCCAATCAGAAAGAAAAAATGAGGTTTAGTATTTTGACTCCGGCCGGAATTTACGCGGTGTTGAGCCGGCCAGGCATTAATAGATGGAAAACCGCGAAAAAAACATGAAAGTCAAGGAGGGATTCAATTGGATAGACTAAAAGAAAAAGTAGTTCTCGTCACCGGCGCCGGATCCGGTATTGGGCAGGCGGTAGCCAGAAAGCTCGCCGAAGAAGGCGCCAAAGTCATGGTGGTGGACATTAATGCCAAGGGGGGAGAACAAACCGTCAGTATGATCAAAGCGGCCGGTAAAGAGGCGGCTTTTTTTAAAGCCGACATAACCCAGGCTGTCGAAACCGAGGCCATGGTATTAAAAACCGTGGAGCAATATGGCCATTTGGATTGCGCAGTCAATAATGCCGGAGTAGAGGCAAAACTGGGAGACACGGTCGAACAGACCCAGGAAAAAGATTTTGAACGGGTCATGAATATTAATATCAAAGGGACCTGGCTCTGTATGAAAAATGAACTTTTGCAGATGCACCGGCAGGAAAGCGGGGTGATCGTGAATGTCGCTTCGGTTTTAGGAACCATTGGCGTTCCAGGTTTTTCAAGCTATGTGGCTTCCAAGCATGCCATTGTCGGGCTGACTAAATGCGCGGCCCTTGAAAATGCCACCAAGGGTATTCGCGTCAATGCCATGTGCCCGGCAGCGGTTCAAACGCCCATGCTTGACCGCGCGGAAGGAGTTGATTGGTCGGCTACGCAGCCGATGGGACGTACAGGCAGGGTTGAAGAAGTCGCCAACGGTGTCTTATGGCTGTGCTCGGAGGAATCTTCTTTTACGACGGGTCATACCTTGCTCCTGGATGGCGGCTGGGCAGCGGGGTGAGGAGGGGCTTTAGAACTTGCGAGTCGCGTGTGCGGTTTGTTTTACCGGGAAGTGAGCATTATCCAAATTGCAGCTATCATAAAAAAGGGAGGTAAAAATAATGCCAATCGTAGAAGGGAAAATCAGCGGGATCGAGCTTACCCAAGAATTAACCGAGCGGATTGAAACGGAGATGACCAATACTTTACGGGATACCATATCTTTTTCGTTTGCCGTCGGCCTGGGATATCAGGAAGGCACCAAAGAATTCGAGGTTGCGTATAAAAGAACCCAGGAAATTATGCCGGGTTGGACCTGGATCAGCCTGGTTAATCAACCCTGGGCTATCCGAGGCAAGCGCATGTCTGCCGAAGTGATTGTCGCGCGCATTCACATCTTTTTGCTGGCTACGGCGGTCCCGCAAAAATTCCGCCAGCAAGTCGCGGCCGATGTTTTTAAGGTTATGATGAACATCTTGAGCCAAAAAGGAAAAAAAGTCCATATGGTGGTTGATGTGATCGAAGGCGAAATTGACATGACCCTGCCGGACGATCTCTTTAGCACGCTTTTGCGAGGAGCGGATAATAAGCTTCTCACCGTGCCGGAAGTAGTGGAAGCCATGAAGAAAGACCTTGGGAAATTGTTAGGCAAGTGAGGTAAAACCACTTCCCGGTCCCGATCTTTTTCCGGGACCGGGAAGAAAACCTACATGATTTAATTTTTTCAACCCGCGGCCATATTCAAGGCCTGCCTCAGAAGCCGGGAGATATAGCTAGTCAGGAGGAAATATGTCAAAAGAAAAAATCGGCGTTTTAATCGAAGCGCATTATGATGAGACCGAGTTTAATCGTTTTAATGAATTTTTTCCATCCCACGGCTATGAAGTGGAATATTTGAGCAATCTGTGGGGACAGCCGCTTTTAAGCTTCAAGGGCAATGATTTAAATTCGGAAGTCAGAGTAAACAAATGTGTAACCCAGGCTCGTCCCGCGGAGTATAAAGGTATTATTTTAATCGGCGGATATGCCATGGATCGTTTACGGTATGAAGAACACGCCCGAGCCGGGCAGCCAAACGCCGCCCCGGCCGTGCAGTTTTTGCGTCAATGCGTAAAAGCCATGGGTGAGGATGCGCTCAAGATCGGAACCATCTGCCATAGCTTGTGGCTCTTCTGCGCTGATCGCGACCTGCTCCAAGGCCGCAGGGTAACCTGTGCGCATAATATTATTTGCGACGTGGTCAATGCCGGAGGAAAGGTTATGTATGAAGGAAGCCAGACCCGGGATGTGGTTATCGACGACGGACTAATTTCAGCAAAACATCCCGGAGTCGTGGATGAATTTCTTAA
>JAUVAV010000061.1 GCA_030591525.1 candidate division FCPU426 bacterium
CTATACAACCATATGGCTTGATCAAAAATACCCAGATCATATGCATTAGTCGTTAATGAAAAATGCCGGATAATCGCCGCGCTGGATACCAGCAGAAAATAAGCCAGGATTAAATATAATATAATTCTCTCCCAATTAAATTGGAGCTTACACATTTTGCTTAAAACCGAACTTGCTTTATTGAAATTATAAACATTTATTACCAGGAACAAGCTGATACTATAAACCAGCAGGATTTGCGCAATATTTTTATCGAAAGGCATCCAATGATAAAAAAGCGTTAAAGGAAAGACTACTATAAAAGGCAGATACGCTAAAATATCAGTATTTTTATTCTCTAGTCTTTGATTTTTATGTCGCAGCCAGAAATATACGCCGGCAAATAACCCACTCACTAAAAGCACGGCCCCTAAAATGAACCCCAGCATTGGGGGCTGCTCCAAAATATTCTGTGTAAAGTACAGTTTAGCCGTATCATTAAATTTCCTGATTGTAACCACAAACACAATTGTAATCATGGATATTACAAAAATACCAAAACGCATTGGGTTGCTGTTTTGTATCATTTCCAATATTTTGGTTTTCATCTTCTCACCTGCTGGTTAATATTTGAGGTTTCCCATCTGACGCGGAGTGATTTTAGCATTGCAAAGTAATAATATCCATTTTATTTTATGTATGCAATTAAATCAGAAGGTCCTGCGCCGACAGCCATGCCAGGTAATCCATCAGTTTTTGAACACCCTTGTTTTTAAAAACAACCCGCAGCTTCTTTTCCCTTTAACTCAAAAGCTTTACAATTCCATAGCTGGTTATCAGCAGTAGATTAAACACATAGTTTACTGCTAGATATTTATTTATATTTTCATCCTCAAGCACGGATATATTTTTTGAAACCAACAGAAACAGGCTTGGCCCAAAACACAAAAACGCGAATTTCTGCGCAGGGTTCACCTGCAAGGCAATGAAATTCAATATTATGAAAAGTATAATAAAATACGCTAAATATTTCTTTACATGAGTTTTTAAGCCAATCAACAAATAACCAACAAGGGCATGGGTTAATCCAAATGCCAACAATAAGTTAATTACCAAATGACCAAATCCGTCTTTGATTTTCAGAAAGTAGTCCGCTACTTTAGACAGACTTATCCATTCAAAATTAATAGTAATAGTGTTTTTCTCAACCCCGTTCAATATAAGATGCTTTTTAAAATTAAATAACAACTCAAAATTAATATAGTATGCTAAAACACTGATTAAAATAACCGCCATACATGCCGGAAGAAGTTTTTTCATTCTCCCCCCATAAAACATCATCGCATATATCATCATAATCATTACATGAAATAAAACGGCTTCTTTAGTAAAAACACCTATTACCACTAACATCAGAATTACCATGAGGCGGCCAGGCGAGGTTTTTTGACAATACTTATCCCATTCCCAAAACGAGATCATTATTATTACAAAAAAAGGCATTTCAATAAAATAACTGGCGGAATATAACACAATTACCGGTAATGATAATATCAACACCGATAAATATAGGCTTTTTTGTCCTTGATTTCTAAAGTAATATTTTATATAGACTATCAGCATTAAAAGAAATGCCAGACTAATTATTTGCATAGCATGTTTATATGATACTTGCAGCAAGTTAGAAACCAGAATGGATATTGCCGGGATGAATATCCTATGCAGCGGGTACATTAAATAAGTCGGATTATTCAAAAGGAGATCTTGCAGTTGTTTGGTATAAAATAATATGTCTTTATCCGTTTTTTCTAAAACTTGAATAAAATCCAATGAAAAAAATACAGTTAAATTAATAAGTATGATTAATAGTAGAAATATATTGCCATTTTTAAATTTCAGCATCGCTCATTACTTTCACTCCGGTTCCAGATAAGAGATTCCTGTTGTAGATATACAAGTTAAGTTCGTTACCTCGGCGAAAGCCGTTGTCCAGGAATCATCTTTTCTTGCATTACCATGCTTTTCTGGATTCCGGCCAAATCGCGCCGGAACAACGAAACCACAGAAAAATAAAACTAGTTTTCCGCAACGGGGGCTATTCATATATCCTGAATGTTGTGGTTTGACGTTTTTTACAGGTGCAGGTGTTTTCGGCAATAATCATATTATCGTTTTGACATGCCGGACAAATCAAAAAATCATACAATTGTAACATTACAATAGGTTTCAGGCTTTTTTATTTTTAGTTAGTGAGACAGTAATGATTTTGTAGTTATAATTTATTTGTTTATTTGATTTTTATAATCCAAACAACGGACATGTTAACAGGCCTTGTTTCACTACCACCGGTTGATGTAGTAGCTTCAGTGGGCCCTTCGCTTGCATTTGCCCAATCAGCATGAACATGCCATTCGTTTTTAGGTTCGACCAAATTACTAGCAATAGTGGTATGCGTATGACTTTTCAATTCATCTGCTTGCAGTGTTCCGGAAACAGTACTTCCCCGTAAAAATCTCCCTTCTCCATTTAAATTAGGTATTGATGTTCCATTGATTGGGCTTTCAGGATCAGTCAAGGTCCCGCCGTTACATTCTACCCAATTTGGCGGCAAATAACCGCAAACAGTTTTGTGCCAGGCAATGATGGAACCAACCGGCATTACCGCATTCATGTCCATATCAGCTAATCCTACTTGTCTATCAGTGATTTTTGATCCGGTTACAGTATTATCAGCAACTGAATTTGCAATTACCGCTTGATTCGCATACTCGGCTCTTTGTGCATATGCCACGCTGAGAATTTTCTGCCGGCCAAACACTTCCCATGCGTCATTGATGTATACCTGCAATTCTATATAATAATTTTGATTAAAATCCGGCCAAGGATTTGGGGATATGCCTCCTAATATTACATTAAATCCTCCGCCATACGTCATTATCCCATTATCTGGCGCCAAGTGTTCTTCCCGCCAGATTTCATTTTCCCCACTCTGTGCATCATACAAAATATATTTCATATTATATACCCTATCCGGCAATATATTTCCAGCTTTATCCGTCAGCTTGCCCGAGTAATTGATTAGCTTAGGCACTTCTGCCTTTACCTGTACTGCCATTGCCATTAATACTAATACCCAAATTAATTTTTTCATAATTTTCCCTCCTAATTGTTTATATTCTTTATACTATTAACTAGTATCTGTTGCGGAAAACCGCAAGCTAAAACCCGTACTGCAACCCCACTTTATGGCTCAGGCCCAAGTCGCCCTGGGGCGCAATGGCATAATCCAGGATCCAGTTTTGATAGGTGATCCCGGCGCCGGCGGTAAAACCCAACCGGTTGGAGTTGGCCTGTCCGAAATTTTGATTCCAGCCTATTCTCACCTGAAAAAGCTTGAGGTAGGTATATTCCACGCCCAGTCCGGCCACAGGATTCTCATCGTACTTAACTTCCATATCGATAAATACGGTAAACATGTCTTGCGGCGAGAGGCTGTAAGGCAGGTTGTATGTGCCTCCCACGCACAAAGCCAGGGGCAGAAGGTGATCATCCGCGGCCAAGCCGATATTTTTTATTGCCAGACCGGCGGTCAAATCAACCATCACCTGATAATTCATCCCTAAATCCAGGGCGCCGGAAAGATTTCCGGAATTGTCAATCTGATCATAAGCCAGCTTCAAGCCCGCACCTGCGGAAAAACCCTTGCCCACAGGCAAGGCGCAGGCCAAGACCCCGGACAAGGCATACGGCGTGTAACTTTCAGCGGACGGAATGGGATTGCCGCTGCTATCAATGGTCCAGCGTTCGATGACGCCGAAATTGATATAAGTTAAGCCCGCCCCCAGAACACCCAGCCCTTCTATCGGCTGGGCATAAAGCAGGTATTCCAGGTTAATTTGTTCGATCCAGGAGTTATGCGCCAGCATAATTCTGGAGTCCTTGATGCCTGCCAGTCCGGCCGGGTTATAATAGACAGCGTGTATATCCCCATTGGCACCGGTAAAAGCGTTGCCCAGACCAGCCGGCCGGGTGCCCGCGGGGATGGATAAAAATTCAGCGGCCGTAGAGGCCGAGGCAAAAGTTTGAACTTCGGCTGTAGCCAAACCTGTAAACGAGACATAAACTGCCATTAAAAAGATAATTTTTTTCATGGTTCCCTCTCTCTCTTGATTTCCCGGCTCTATCTCAACACCACGAATGGTTTTGTAACCACGGCTTCCTGGCCGTTGTCATAGGCACGGGCCGTAAGGCGGTAAAAAAATGTTCCATTAACCCAATCGTGAATATCCCGGCAGAGCTGGTTAATTCCTATATCCCCGGCCAGAGTCTGGGAGCCTAATTTACGCCCCGCGGCGTCAAAGAATTCCAGTTTAATCTCGGACATTCGTGATAGGAAGAAACGAAGATTCAGTTTTCCATCCCGTACGGGCGACGGCGCTGCCCAAACCTGATCTCCGGGAAAAAAGCTGTTACGGTCAATGTTTATCGTGTAATGCGCAACCGAACCCAGATTGTTTAGAATATCAACAGCTTTGACATGCAGGTAATAGATTCCATTTTCCAGACCGGAAAATTCGGCTGCGTTTTCTTGAGCCGCATGGATAATTATATCTCCCGGATCCGTATCAGGCTGGCCGTCAAAAACTACGGCATATCCCTGCACACCAATGCCTCCGGGATTATCCTCCTTGGTCCAGGTAAAGATTGGCCAATTATTGCCGGATCGGTGCTGGTCCGGATGTGACACACTGGAAATTTGCGGGACCGGCGGACCGGTATCATCCCGGAGGGCGTGCCAAACCTGTTCCTGTCCCCCGCCGGTCAGATCGAAATCATAGAACAGATGAACATTTCCGCGGTCTTCAGCCAACCGGGGCCGGGAGACGGACGCGCCGCTATCAAACCCGGCGTCTTCGCCCCAGGTACTGCCTCCATCTGAACTGGCATTAACGCGGATCTGCCAGTGGCCGGCATTATTATAAACCCAGGCAACTGTTATCTTACTGTCCTGGACTACTATGGCCGGTTGCGAACAGCTTCCTGCGGCCGAGGTTGAAATAATCAAGGGCGGCAAGACTCCCAGTGATGCGTCGGCTTTTTGAAAAGTAATGGCATTCTCCCGGCTCCAGACAGCATAAAAATTATTTTGCCCGTCAAAAACCAGAGACGGCTCAATGCAATGGCTGCTTTGCGCAGTGCCTAGTATGCGCGGATTCGACCAATCTCCCCCTCCATTACCGGATTCCTTGTACTTTATCTGTTCAAACCCCGCTACGGGTTCCTGCCAAAAGACCACTAATTTTGAACTTCCTCTGGCAATGCCGGGATGGCTGGCGCCGGTTCCGCTTAAAATTACCGGTGTAGACAAGGTTAATCCGTCCGCCGGGCCTTGGCGATACATAACCTGATCAGTCGTCCCATCCTGCCAGACTAAATGCATGGTATGGCCGCTGTCCACCACCAGGTCCGGGTGCCCGGCCTGAGATGCACCAGTGGCTGCCCCGGCCACTAATACGGAACTGCTCCAGGTAAGGCCCGCATCTTGACTGTAACGGAAATAAATACGCGCATCTCCCCCGAAGTATTCCTCCCACACAACATAAATATTTTTATCCTCTTCCGGATCGGCATATATCGCCGAAATACCGGCTTGCACGCTTCCGGCTTCACTCGAAAGCACTGCAGGAGATGACCAGCTTTGCTCTCCGTCCGCTTTGCGTTGGTAGTATATAATCGGGAGCCCGGTACGGTTATCGCAGCTCAGCATATGCAAGGTTCCATCCGGCCCCACAGCTTCATCGCCATTATAGGTCCATTCCGAACTGTTAGTAAGCTGTTCCTCCGGACTCCAATCGGGGATAGCTAAACCAGTGCTGGGGATTAAAAGTATAAAAAGAAAAATGAATTTTTTGGCCATTTAACCAACCTGCCTTTTAGGCCCGTACCGGGCCTTTTTTTTATAGCTTATACATCACCGTTATCCGGTGTTCATTGGATATGCCTTCAATCAAGGCGCTGTATGAATAATCAATCTGGTAAGGTCCAAAGCGGTAGCCCGTGCCGGCATGCAGGCCGTAAAAATCCAGGCCGAAACGAAGTGCGATCCGTGCCCAGGGCCACCATTCCACCCCGGCATGGGGAACGAGTTTTTGCTTCCCCGGGAGTTCCAGATCCAAGGCAGCGATTAATTTTTCATATATAATATGATAGGCAGCTCCTGCTCGTAAAGTGGGGTAAACATCTTCCCGCCGTCCTGTGGTCCAGGTTATTCCGGGACTGACATCCTTCAAAGTTGCTCCGAACTCCCACCGCAGCCACTCGCGTTTGGGATTAAATCCTGCTGCCAGATCAACTCCCAAACCCTGACCTTGTTCGCCCGCGATCTGGTGAAGGTAATACTTAATTGAAGCCCCGACTTTCCAATCGCTGTTTAATGCCAATCCATAGGATATTGAAAAAGCATTTTGCAGATCCTCCATGCTGCCCAGGCGGGTTCCATCCGCTGCACGTTCCTCGATTGAACCTATACGGTAATAATGCCATCCGGCCCCCAGACTGCCATTTCCGGCCCCCAGAGTTTGAATGTAGCTGACAAAAGCCGCTCTGCGCTCCAGGCTGAGCGGTAAAACCATGGCTGTTATCTGCCCTTCAAAGGGGCCGAAGAATTCTATAAAAGCCGGGTTCCAGTACGTGGCTGTTCCGTCATGTGCCCGGGCCGTATAAGCGCCGCCCAGGGCCTGCGCGCTTGAGCCCACCGCTAATTTCATCCAGGCCAGATTATCAAACCGCCGCCCGCTGTCCTCGGCCAAAACCGGCGTGACCGGTGCAATACATAATACCAGCATCAAACCAATAGTTAATTTATAAAAATTCATTCCATCCTCCCCTAGGAGCCTGGGCACTTAGTTGCTCAGGCTCCAGAGCATTTGAGATTGGATAGTAGAAATTAGATAAAATATCTCAAA
>JAUVAV010000071.1 GCA_030591525.1 candidate division FCPU426 bacterium
CCAGCATCAAACCAATAGTTAATTTATAAAAATTCATTCCATCCTCCCCTAGGAGCCTGGGCACTTAGTTGCTCAGGCTCCAGAGCATTTGAGATTGGATAGTAGAAATTAGATAAAATATCTCAAATGCGGTCGACTTTCTACTATCTACTCTCAAAAAACTGACTAATTGCTCAAGTTCCTGGGATAAACCAATATTGTCATTTCAACTAACGAGACAAATCTTCTATACCAGGTGCCTAATGGAACTGTCGCCAATAAGCGTTTCCAAATCATTTCGCTAAGTATGTCATTCAAGCCTTTGCTGAGGAATCTCCCAGAACACTTGTTAATCAAGCATCTTCTTGGAGATTTCTTGCTACGCCCGAAATGACACCTCGTTTTTCTTTCATACCTTTATATCTGTCGCTTATTTTATTTCACGACTGAAAACTTCCCGGTTTTAAGTATCCGTCTTTTTCCGCTCTCCCCCTGCAACACCACCCGGAAAACGTAAATGCCGCGCGCCACCGGCCCCAAGGGCCAGGATGAGTATTGATGTCCAGCAAGCTTATCTTCCGTGATTTTGCCTACTATTTCAGCGGTAACATTGTATATTTCTATAACCACTTTGCTATTTTCTTCACAGTAGTAAATAAACCGGACCTCACTGCCGCCGGCCGGATTGGGGTAGGCAGCAGCGCGATTTTTTTCCAGTACCGGCTCTGAAACAAAGTCCGCGTTAACCGTGATGGGGGTTGATCCCATATCCAGGTCCACGGCTTTATGTTCCAGGGGACAATACCCGAACCGGTTGAAGCGTACAGTATAAGTGCCAAAAGGCGCTCCGCTTATCAGATAAGTTCCATCTGCTGAGGTCTGGGAGTCTCCCTGCTTTTTTCCAGCTAACCAGGCCTCCACCACCACTCCGGACAGACCCGTGCCCGTGGCCGGATCAATCACAGTACCTTGAATTATTCCCGTAGCCATAATTTGAAGTTGATAAACCGCTTCGTCTCCCAGATTCCCCGCCTGATCTTCGGCCAAACAGTGAAAATACCAGGTCCCATTAGCCACTGCCTGATAAGTTTTATAAATACCGGTGGTAAATTGCCATTCCCCGCCGGTTACCGGGGTTCCCAGCGTTCCGCTGTTGTCCAGTTTTACGTAATAACCCTTAACCTCCAGGCTTAAGCCCGGATCCGCGGAGGGAAGCCACCTAAAGGACGGCTCAGGGTTGGGATAGGGTTGACCTTGAATAGGATGGGTATCCGAACTGATAACCGGTGCGTTCGGCCCGCCCTGATCGGAAACCGCGGAAGCCTGGTTATTGCCCTTGTTTTCTTCCTGGTCCGCTACTACGGCCTGAACCACATAAAAATAGCGTTTTCCACCTTCCAGATTGGTTTTCGCATCCAGGTAATTAGGCTCAATAATACCTTTTCCCAGCGGGATTATCCCGCCTTTTACGCCGTAAGTAACCGAGCGGTAAATTTTATAATAATCTCGCCCGGGAATCGCGGACCACTCCAGATATATATCTCCGCCGGGTTTGGAAAACGCAGATAAATCCGTTATCGAACTGGGCTGTGAAACCACCGCGAGCGCCTCACGTTTGTTGCCGTTTTGCGCCTCATTAAGCGCAGCGTCAATCGCGCGAACTTCATAATAATATTGAATTCCAGCCAGTAAATCGCTGTTATCCAAATACGCATTCCCCATATTATCCCAGGCATCTACCCGCCGGGTCTGGTATGGCTGGGGACCATAATAATATGTACAGTAAACCCGGTAACCCAGCACTTCATTCTCCTCATCAGTTACGCTGTTCCACGCCAGATCAACATTCCCATCCGGCCTGGGGACGGCAGTCATAATCGTAACCGGATCCGGCGGCAGCAGATCGCGAAAAACATTGAAATACATGCCCTGGTGAATGAAATAGCCGGCAGAGTCTGTTCCTTGATTAAACACCCGTCCCATGGCACTGCGGAGAATGTATTCGTCCGAATTTGCCGCAGTCGTTCCGCACCCGGCATCACATTCCTCAAAATAGTTCAGATAATCTCCGCTTTGGCCTGCCAGAGGCCAGGCCGAAGCAGTAATTGGAATTATTGAATAAAGCAGAACAAAAATAATCGTATGTTTTTTCACGGTTTTCTCCCTTGGTATAATAGCGTAAAAATTCAGCGTCTTATTTTCCGCTTCTAACTATATTATTTGACAGACCTTCTGCCGATTCCTTGCTTTTTTTTTATTTTTTTCCTGTTTGAAGTTATAAAAAAACGTAAAGTGAGGTGAAAACAGGAGAATGTTATTAGAAATCTAGTATATCACAAATTTGTTTTTAATGCCAATTTCAAAGCCTTTTATCCGATTTAAGTGATTCTCCCCCAGTATAATGGGCGTATTGTCGATGCTTTTTCAGACAAATCCCGCGAGTTCGTCATCTCGAGTGAAACGAGGGATCTCCAAGAAAATGCTTGATTAACAAGTGTGCTGTGAGTTTTCTCGGCAAAGCCTCGAAATGACATACTTAGTGAAATGATTCGAAAACTTTTATTGTTGATGCTCCCAAAATCCGCCATTTTGATTCCTATTCCTCAAGCCGCTTAACCAACCCCGGAAATTTGCTCAGCAAACGGTCCGCACTGTTTAAATATTGAATAATCAAGCGCTGGAGTTGAATCCAGGTCTGGACTTTCTGCAGCCTGGCGTTGGTCAAGTCGTTTTGGGAATCTATCAAGTAAAAGGTGTCCAAGCGGCCGATGCGATATTTTTTCTGGTCTAATTTCAGTTTCTCCCGGGAACTGGCCGCCTGCTCCCCGTTCAAATCTAAGACTCGCTGATAGCGCCGGATATTTTCGGAAATCCGGAATAAGGCCAGGGTTAGGGATTGTTCCAGGCTGATTATGGATTGATCTATCTCCTGTATACCGGCCCTGGCCTGGCCCAGCTCGCCCCGGGCCTGTTCCTGTCCCAGCGGATGCGAAACCTGCAGCATAATAGAATAATCTTTTTTATTCAGGTGGTCAAAACCTCCGGAGTGATTCTCCACCCGTCCTTTTAAGGCCGCATTGCCTACCAATTCCAGGTCGGGCAGTTGGTCTTGGGCCGCCACGGCCGCTTTTTTTTCCAGTTGGATTTTCAACAATTGCAGTTTGCGCATAAGGCGCAAATCCGGCACACGAGGATGGGGGCCCGGGGTAAAATCATGGTTATATTGCAAACTCGGCTCGTCCAAGCTGGGTTTAAGCTTAGGGATAGCCTCCTGGGCCATAACCTTGCCGGTGCGCAAAAAGGTGATGTTTACTGAATCGTTGATAAACGCTCCTTCAGCCTGGGTTAATTGGGCCTGATTGCGGAGCACATTCTCATGGATGCGGAGCCAATCCGTCTCTTCCGACACCTGGACCTTAACTTTACGGGCGACTTGGTCCTGCAGGCGGAGCAGGTCGGAAACGATGGCCTGGTAAGCGCGCACATTTTCATAAGCCGCCAGCCATGAGAAATAGGCATCATACAAGGCTGCCAAACGATTTTCCCAGGCCTCCTGGACATCGATCACGGCTGCTTGCCTCTGCAGTTCCGCGCTCTCCACTGGATAACGATCCGCTAAACCGAAGGCGTTTTTTAATAAGGGTTGGATCATGGTAATTGATAACTCGGGGGTGCTGGTTTTATCCGCGCGATTAACCGCACTCCCCAACATTGACGTCGCAGTATCCGGGGAATATTTAAATTGGGAGAAGGTATTCCCGTGACTCAAAGACAAGCGCGTGCCGGTCTCCAGGAAAAGTTTCTGAAGTCCCACTCCATAGTTGTAAGCGTTCATTGCCTCCGGCTCTAAGGAAGAAGCGCCGGTAGATTCGGTTTGGATCCAACCACCATTGGCTTGCAAGGTCCAGGCTGCCATGGCTTGAGAAGAAAGCTTTGCGTACTTGGCCTTTAAATAACTCTGAAGCATTTTTATGAATTCGGGATCTTTCTCCACGGCCTCGGAGATAAAAATCTTGCAAGATAATTCCTGATAGGGCGTGAAATCGATTTTAGCCTCAACCGAATTTCCCCACCAACAGCCGCCCAGTACTCCCAGCATGCCGATTATCGTTACTAAACGTTGGTTTTCACTCATCCTACTCTTCCTTTCCTTTGTCCCCTGGGGGATAGCTTTACATCGCTCCTAGGAGCCTGTCGGACTTTGTTGTTGACTTATGATATAATGACAGCAGTTTCCCCCTTTTCCAAAGGGGGAAATTTTAAATTCAATTTAGATTTTAGAGTACATTGCCAACCGCCGGGTGCAACATCATTCTTGGTTGAAGTCCTGCTTTTCAGCACTACACTCACTCTCCACTGATGCGGATGCGGTTGAAAAAATGAAATGGCGCATGCAAACCCCGGATGGACGAAAACTATACGCCCGGCGTAAAAGCACAGTGGAACCTGTATTTGGAATTATTCAATTTCCCCGCTCTAAAAGCGGGGAATTGGATATGAGCGGTGGGAAACCACTATTACTATCCCGCTTCATCCCCGGCTTGAAAGCCGGGGAATTCACGGCTGACATATTAAAGTTGTTATGGGATTTTGTCAATTTCTGCTTCGTGGTTTGCAAGCAATTCAGGGAGAATGGGCATTAGTATGCACCGCCGGGAACTTGAAAAGAATGCATGTTCTGAGGTTGAATACAGCCTGATAAAATCCCCCTCAATCCCCCTTTTTGAAAAGGGGGAAGTTAAGTAAAAATGCAATTTAATACTCAGATTGGCTTTTTTAACGCAGTTAAGTCCGACAGACTCCCAGGAGCCTGCCGGACTTAGGTTGTTTTCCCCCTTCGGAGAAGCCGAAGAAGTACGTCCTCACATGGCCAGGCCTTTTCAACTTCGGCTGGCATAGATTAAGCGCTCAAGAAGCTTGTTTGAAAAAAGTCCTAAGTACAAAAGTAGGGGTGCTATCAGTACAATAGCGCCCCGCGTGCGGATGATCCATCAAGGCAAGAACAATTTATCGGGTATTCTGCGATTTGGCGGACCCGATGAGTCGTATGGCACAGATAAATCCGGCTGCCCTATAGCTGGATTGTAATTTTTGCAGCCGAAAAAAGTTTATGCGTTAGCGCTGTTGTCGTTGATGTACTATTTCAGCCTTTGTTACATTATCCTTCAAAAGCAATTTCTTATCAATTTTTACGTGCCCACTTGACCCAGGTGATCTTGGTCCCTATGCCGGTCCTGGATTGGATATCAAAATCATCAGCCAGATTCTTACTGCCGCTTAAGCCTACGCCCATACCTGTGTTGTATTGGGACACGGATTTAGCCGTCATAGCTTTTGCGATGTCCGGAATACCAGGACCGTTATCCTGGAAGACAAGCTTGACCCCCTTTTTCCCGTCG
>JAUVAV010000004.1 GCA_030591525.1 candidate division FCPU426 bacterium
AACTGGCTGTAGCTTATATCATTCACCGCGATCACAGCCTGTCCGCTCGCTCTCAAGGCTTCACACACATCATGCCCGGGCGCAAACTCGAATTCATTCCGTATCTTCCGGGAAAGCAATTCCGCGGTATTATACGCGCCTACGGCTTTATGATATGCCAGGTCGCGTCTCCAGACCAAATAGCTGATTGCAGCTTGCACCTGGTCCTCAATCGCGGAAAATGCGCTTAAACCCCATGCCGCCTCCTCATCTCTTACTGACTCCGGAGCAGTATCAAGTTTTGTTTCATGCCCTGAACCTTCTACCGGTCCAAACTCACCGTATAGCTCCACCTCCGGTCCGTATGCCTTTATAACTTGCCGGGTAATTTCATCACTTCTGTCTGCTTGATTTTCCGCCGCGACATTGCGCACTTCATGAATCGGCGTTAGTTTTACGTCGCTTACGATTTCAATTTGGTCAGTAGCACCGTCCAATAGAGCTTTAAGTTCTTTTTGAACTTGGACAGCAGCATCGGCAAATAGAGCTTTAAGTTCCTTCCGAGTCTTTTCACTATCACCGCTGAACACCACCGGCGTGATCCCGGCTTTCAGCAAATTGATCACCTGGATCGTAAAATATTCCGTTCCCGGCTTAACCCGTGCATGAGTCACACCCGCTTGCGCCAGGAATTCCGCCGGAAAATGCCCGGTAAAGGCGCCAACTTCCTGGGTAGCAACTTCCGGACCGGCCTCAACTGTGATACGTTTTTTCGGCACAGTCCTTGCGATTTCAGCATATGCAGCTATCTCGTATTCCTCAGGTTGTGTAAAGTCATCAAACAATTTCTTCGCGCCTTTTTTGCCCTTCAATTCCTCCCAGGCTGCCTTAACATCAAGCAGGGAGACGCCAAAGATCACTTTAGCATCTTTTGTTAAATCCATTGCCGCAGCTTCCAAGGCTTGCTTATATTCTGTCAAACTTCCTACCTTGGCTGCTTTCAGGTTATTGATCACTGTGAGTTTTTTAGCTTCGGATTTTGAGGCAGCCAACGCAATGTTCAACGCACCCTCGACCTCTAAAATAGCGCGACCGATAAATGCTCCGCCCCAGGACTTGCCGACAGCCACGATATTGGATTCCTTGGCCCCGCCGCCGTAAATGATGATATCTTTGAGGATGTCATAATACGCTTGGCGCAATTCCTCAACAATTGCCGACTTCTCCAGTTCATCCATTTTCTTTACGTCTAAACCCAATTCTATTGCGTATTGCAATGCCTTTTTCTTGGTAATTTCTTTAGAAATACCTGCTTCAACAAAAGCTTCCAGCATTTTCTTGAGACGCAGATCGCCCACTTCCATGGGAATCGCCACGGTCCTTATACCCTCAATAGGTTCATAGGCTTTCTCTGTCTGATGGATAATTTGCGTCAGGCTGACATTTTTATCCACTTTATACAGTTTACTGACCTGGCTGTTGATCTCATGGACTGTGGAAATTTCCTCGATGATCACTGCTTTTACTGTAGGCAAATGATCCAGCATATTGTCAATAATTTCATTTTGAAGGTCTGTTAAATACCTTTCATCTATTTTAGTAGTGGGGAAATATGGGGTATATTTACCACGTAAAGCCTCAACCGCTGCCTTTTCTGGATTTTCGTCCTTGTCTGCAGCTTCTTCCTTAGCATCCGCGACTACTTTAGCCAATTCCGCTACAAGCTTAGGCCTTAAAACATTGTAATACTCACCAGACACTGTCTTTACCTGACTTAAAGACTTCGTGCTCTGAACATTGTCTGCTTCTGCACGAAGCATAAACGGTTCTGTGTCTTTGTTATCGCTTTGTTTCGCTTTAGCAACAATTCCTTCATAAGTAACCGGGAATTTTCTGTGCCCGCTCTCTACATAATTGCGCTTTAAAAGTGCCGGAAAATCACCAAACGGCGAGGTGATTTTAAAGCCGGCAGCAAGGTATACTTCTATCAACTCGCGCTGTTCTTCAATCGTCAGGTTCAAAAACTCCCTCACCTCAGAGTGGCCGATAATGACGCGCATGGACACGCCCACCGGGAAATTCTCCGGACGCTGTCTTGCAATCTGCACTGCCACGCTGATGGGGCAATAGGCATAACCAATTCCACCGTCATGGTCAAGTTTGATGGCATCGATGTTGTCATTATGGAGCCAGAGATCTTTTAAAAGTTCCCCGGCTTCTTCCAATTCGATATTGTTATTTTTCGCGACTTCTTCAATCGTGAATGTTTTGTAATGATTCTTTTCCAGCTGTTTGGTTATATCTTGTTTAATCTCATTATCCTTTTTTTCACCTCGATCCGGAAAAACCCCAAAAATAATTGCCATTTCTGCAATTGCGGCCGGGAATATGGTTTCCAGTCCCAGGTCAATAATCCCTAATAATTGCGCTACCCCCAAGATACCAAAGCCTACCAGGCCGGCGGCCAGGAGGACCAGGCTCTTCAACGCAGCTCCAGACCGGCTCTCTGCTACAATTTTCGCCTCTGCAGAAGAAAAGACCTCAGCCAATCCGCTGAGTTTAGTTAAAGAAGGCGCTATTCCTATTTTTACTCTATTTGAGTCATACAATCCAAAAGCGTGTGCAAATGCAATATAATCATCTTTAATTGAGTAGGTCTTCCAATTGCCGCCAATGTAAGGAATTCTTCCTTCGGTGGGTCCAACTTCCTGCGCAATATCCAAAATCGGCATGAAATCGGTGACGCTGATGCTTTTTCCGCCTACCAAAAGACCATCTACATCCTTCTGCGATAAATATTCTTTGGCATTAGAAGCATCCGCAGAACCGCCGTATAATATTCTCACCTGCTTAGCTACTTTATTCCCGTATTTCTCGGCAATCGTTGCTCTGATAAGGGCCGCCATCTCCTGGGCGTCTTTTGGCTTTGCCGGCTTGCCATAACCACTGCCTTTAATCGCCCACCGTGGTTCGTAGGCCAAGATAGTTTCTGCCACTTGTTGACCGGTCAAGCCTTCTAAACCGGCTAAAACCTGTCTGTTGACTATTGTTTCTGAAACACCTTCTGATTTTTCTTCTCCACTTTCACCGATACATAATATATTATTTTTAAGACCTTCCGCAATTGCCGCTTTGAGTTGTTGGTTAATATCCTGGTCTGTATCCCCTAAATTACTCCTGGCCTCGGAATGACCGGCAATTATGCCAGTGGCGCCGGCCTCTTTAGCATCGCCTATCGTAACCTCACCGGTATAGGCCCCTTCTTTAGGGGTTCCTCTCTGGATCAGCACATCGGCAATGGGGGTCGCTTTATCGCCGGCACGCACAGGGCTAAATGCTTTGATAAAGGCCGCCGCTTTATCCCTTGTCCTTGTTTCAACCGACTCTTCTACTGAAGATACTGCCTTCACAAATTTATGAATTCCCGCCAAAGAAGGTGCAACCCCAATCTGCACGCTCTTCGTATCAAGTTTTGCAAATGCTTTGGCAAATTCCGTATAATCATCCTTAATTGAGTAGGTCTTCCAATTGCCGCCAATGTAAGGAATTCTTCCTTCGGTGGGTCCAACTTCCTGCGCAATTTTTAGAATCGGCATGAAATCGGTGACGCTGATGCTTTTTCCGCCTACCAAAAGACCATCCACATCCTTTTGCGATAAATATTCTTTGGCATTAGAAGCATCCGCAGAACCGCCGTACAATATTCTTACCTGTTTTGCTACTTGCTTTCCGTATTTCCTGGCAATCGTTTCTCTGATAAGTGCAGCCATCTCCTGGGCGTCTTTTGGCTTTGCCGGCTTGCCATAACCACTGCCTTTAATCGCCCACCGTGGTTCGTAGGCTATAATCGTCTCAGCTACCTTTTTGCCTTCTATTCCTACAAACCCTGCCAAAACTTGTCGCCGAATAGTCTTCTCTGAATAATTGTCTAATTTCTCCTCATCGGTTTCTCCCACGCATAATATATTATTTTCAAGACCTTCCGCAATTGCCGCTTGGAGTTGTTGGTTAATATCCAGGTCTGTATCCCCTAAATTACCCCTGGCCTCGGAATGACCGGCAATTATACCGGTAGCGCCGGCTTCTTTAGCATCGCCTATTGTAACCTCACCAGTCTTGGCCCCTTCTTCAGGAGTTACTCTCTGGGCCAAAACTGCAATTGTCGGTTTCCCGGTTACCTCCGCACTTTTTTCACCGCCGCGCGTCCAAACCATTCCTAGCAAAAATGCCACGGATGGGACGGATGGGATTGCGGCTGGGAGCAGGTCCACACCCAGGTCAATCCCGAAGAATTGCGCGCCCCCCAAGGCAATAAAGCCTACCAGGCTGGCGGCCATGAGGACTACTTGCACCGGAACTTTTGACAAGATCGACGCTTCAGGTTTCCGCGCCCATTCCAGCGTATCTAAATTTTCCAAGCCGAGCAATCCATCCATGCCCGCGCCGCCGCCGAGAATCATGGGGATGGATTTTATCCTTTCCCTTGTCAACCATTTATAACCTACAGCTACAAAGCCCTGCGCCAGGGTCTCACCGCCGGCTTCTACAACAAACACCTTGCCGGATTCATGCGCTTCCACTAGATTAAGAGTGAGTTCTTTTGTGCCGCCCTGGGAGCCATGTCTTGCTCGGGGCATTACAATATCGCCTTTTTTCACTTCTATCTCAAATACTCCGGGTGAACCGTTGATAAAAATTCCTTTCCAAATAGGATTTCCAATCATTTTTTTGGTCATCAGCCTTGTCTGTGGTCCATTATCCATTACCATATCCAGGTCTTCAAAACTCTTAATATTTTCTATATTTAACCCAATTACGGAATAAGTATAAAAATCTATTGTTTCTTCTTTTATCTTTTCTGAAGAGTGAACTTCCCGCTTAATGCCGTCTATTGGCAGCACAACTAAATTCACATCCGAAGCCAACGCCTTTGCAGCGGCAATAATTGCCTCACCTTTGGTGGGCTCTTTCCGCATAACATATTCTTCGACTCCCCGGATATTATTCTGTATCCCCCAGACGATTCTTCCAATACGGCCGTCTAATTTGATTTTATCATCCACGCGATGGTTGTTTTTCATGTTTTTGCGAAGATTGTTAATGATAAGGATTTTATCCAGTTTTTTACCTGCAAACAAGTGAAGTTTGGGCCCCTTGATTCTATTAAACGTATCGATCTTTTCCACGTCACCAAACACGTTCGGCGCCAGGAAATATTTTCCTTTTTCGGCAAACCACTTGCCCAATTTAAGCGAGACGTTTTTAAAGCGGTGCATATCCGGCGGCGCCGCGTTAACATGAAATACCGCGCCGGTCACTTCCACCAATTTCTTGCCAAAAGCTTTGGCTATATCCAGGTAATCCGAACCTTCCCCCGAGTAGGAGCGGATATTTTCAAACAGGAAAAAGAATTTCTTTCCAGGATTCTTCACTACAATGTAGTCGCGTAGCACGCCTGCCAAATCTAATCTCTTCTCATCCATTTCAAGTTTTTTCTTAGAAACATCTAGCTTGGCAGATCGATATTTTTCTTCAAGCTCCTTTAATTTTCCCGCCTCTTTTTTTTCAGTTGTCTTTCCATCATCAATACTTTCCTTTATTCTCATAATTTCGTTTGAATAATCCTCGCGCACTCCTCTGCGATCTAATAAATCTCCCTCTATTTCCAAAAAGTCCTTCTCAATCTCATTTATGCTTTGTTTAAGTTCAGGAGTGAATTCGAGACCTTGCTCCTCAAGTATTTCCGGGACATCTTGCAGCCTGTAAGGCAGCCGGGCTATTATCACATCCAAACCGGCCCGTTCAAATGCCTTTCCAAAAACCTCCCTAATTTTGGGCATGATTATAGCAACAGTTTTGTTTTCGTCGTATATCCCTCCCGGACGTCCCAGATGGAAGAAAATATATCCTTCTTGCTCAGCCTTTTTCATTAATGCAACCGCGCTTTTCGCACTTTTAACTATTCGTGTGTCATCAGTTATTATCGTCCCTTGAGGCGTCGTCTTCAGAGACACATCCAAACCGAGTACCGCTGATACGGATCTTGCTCCTTTCGGCGCGTTATTTTCCAGGGTGTTGTACTGGCCTTTTAATTCCCTCATTTGTTTTTCCAAAGGCGTCTCTACCATCCCATATAAATGATTCAAAGTATTGCGTAAATATTCCTCCCGGCTAATCCCTTCTGTCTTAAAGGTTTTTCCTTTAATCGTAACTAAAGGAAATTTCTGCATTATTGTTCTTAGTTTAGAAGCATAGCCTCTCACAACAAAACCATCAGCCCCGGATTCAAAACATACCCCGGCACCGCCGAATTTGGGCGCCCCGGAACTATCTATGTTTACAACCGAATAAATGCCTTGCCGCTCTATGGTTTTTTTCATTTTAGCCAGCGGATTATGGCCAGCCTTTAAAATTATAACACCCAGCTTTTTCAATAGACTTGCAATTCCATATTTGGCTATATATTCTCTTATATGATTAGGTTTGATCCTTATAGTCATATCCGAAAACAAATAAACGTAATCACGTATCACGGCCGCAATCTCGTGCGGTTTTGATTCCGGATCGTGCATAATCCCTGCCATTTCATCAAAAGCGTTTAATATTTCCCTGTTCTTGTATGTTCGGCCGTTATACGTAATCTCAAAATCCCCGCCATCATTGACCGGCAGCCAGCCGTGCGGAGTTATTTCGCCGAAAACATTCTGGAGGTATAGTTCCGTTTGCCCATAGTAGAAATCGGCTATTTTATTCAGTATCGGACTTTTAACATAATTTTCCGTAGTGACGATTTCTTCATCAAGAAATCCTATCGCTATCAATTCGTTGATTTCTTTGAATGTATTTCCCCCCCAGCCTTTATGAAAAACCCAGTCTTTTAAATTCCAGATATCTTCATAGGCATGGGAATTCAACCATTCAAAATATTGATAAGTCCATACGTTATCTTTGCCTAAAGCCTTGTTGATTTCTCCGTTCTCACCTTTAATTGCCTTTTCTGATCTACTACTTACTTTTTCAAGAATATAGGCAGAAAGCCAAATAGCCATCTCCCATTGAGCTTTTTCATCACTATTTTTATCTGCTTCTGCCCGCCGTCCAGTGTATCCCAGCACAAGCTGGTCATGAACTTCCTGCCACCACGCGACAGAAGTCCTGGCAATACCGTTTAATCCCACATAAGGTTCAGACACCCCTATTTCTTTAAAGTACCCGGCAAAATTCTCCCAGGCTTTTATATGCTCCGGCAGTAAATCCGCCGTGATTTCTTCATAAAGCTTACTATCCATAAAAGCCTTGACGTCCCCCCGAATTGCTTCAACTGTTTTTCCTTGAAAATTTTCCTTTATGGCAGTCTCACATTTGTCGGCTATTCCATTTTTAATTCCTTCAATTTCTGTTTCGATATCTTTGATAACCGCATTTTCAAATATTTTCTGCACTTCTTCATACTTTGAGCATAATTCCGCCCACCATTCCTTGCTATCAACCTTTTCAGGATGCATCTTTCGTTCATTTTCCACTAAAGTTTCTATTCCTCTATCGCCCTTGTAATCAAATCCTTCGAACCAGGGCAGATGGTACGCGCGAATAGCGCCGCCCTTATATGCATCATGGTTTCCCAAAACCAATTTAACTTTATCCGGAGCAGCCATTTTCAGGTTCAATGCTAAGAAAAAGCACTTAACCGGGTCATCAGCGCGGTCCGGCAAATCCAGATTGATTTCTATTCCGCCTTTAATGGTTTTCAATGATAAGCCTTGCTCATTCATCTGCTCTTCAACATCACGCTTCCAGTCAAGCAGGCCTTCAAATCCGCATGCCCTATTTAAATATTCGCTTACATAATTGGTAAACTTGTTTATTTCTCCATGAATATCGGAAATAGTAAGAATCCGGGGTATCTGGCCTGTGCCTTTCTCATTCAGTTCTTTTTCAATCTCCCGGGTTAAGATTTTGATCTGTTTTCGACGCATTTCGGGATCTTTATGAGCCTTGATGCCTAATTCCTGGATTATCCGCTCTTCTGCTATATTTTGCGTGAACCAATATGTTGTATATTTGCTTTCCTCCACCTTCATGGCCACACCTTGAGACTCCTTACTCAAAAGCGATTCCGTCGCAAGGCGATTGAGCACAATTCTCGCTGATCTTGTGGGAATCTTCAACCTGTTCGCGACCTGCCTGGCGGACATGGGTTCGCCAAAAGATATTAACTCCTGGAGAACACGCTCAGCCTCCGTTACATGCACTGGCTTCTCTTTTACCTGCAGCAGGGCTTCAATCATTGCTTTTATACGGGATATCTCAGCAGCTTCATTGACGATCCGTTCTGATTCTTCCTTGGAATACATTCCCAGCAAAGCGTGCGCGGCATTTACATTATCCGGTACCACGTCGGACTCCTGTGGCACGGCGAAAACAATCTTGATCCTGCCGGGAATCTGAGAAGCCCGAACCTGCGCCATAATGATCATGGGATGATTGGCGCCCAGGATTTCTTCAGCTACTGAGGAATTAATAGTCTCAAACAGCGTGGAAATTGAGAATACGCCATGGGGGAAATCGATGACTGCCATGCGGGACTGCTTCTGCAAAGCTTCGATAACCATTTGAGGGCTTAAACCCGGAGCGTCAAATTCCATGATATGGACATGATAATGACTGGTAGGAATCATGGAAGATGGCATATTAATGTCAGCCAGAATATCGCCATAATCACCAGTTATGGTTTGCTCAAAATCCTCTCTGGTATGATGTGTATCCGCCTGAGCTACTCCGCCTGCTTGGTCTCCAAAATCACTGCCCGGAATATACATAAGGTCACTGATGCTGGTTATTTTTTCATGACCCTTAAGTCCGGATAGCAGCGTTTCACATCCATAAATCCCGGCGTCCTCTCCCTCCTGACGCTTGATATCCATGGCATATCCGAAAGCAACATTTACTTCACCTGGAATATGCGATGGCATCATTTTAAAGAAAATGCTATTCTTCGGGCTCGCGGAGTCTCTCAGCGCTGCCAACTCCGAGGTTTGTAATTTTGTTCCTGGGAGGGGCGTAAATGTCACAGAAGAGTCATCTGATCCTTGCATAATTAAGTCACGTATTTCTGCGGGATCTTCAATGCCTCTAATAGTAGCCATATGAATATAAAATCCCTTGGCCGAGGTTTTGACACGATCAACATTGACCGGCACACCTCCCAGGAATTCACTTACCGCTTTAGATGATTCCTGATGGCTGATTTCGATCTCAGCTCCATCGACAACACTCTTTGATCCGGGATCGTTTTGCCTTCTCATCGCAATGTCACCAATGTAGAGCTTAATCTTAAGGCCTGCAGCCTTAATTGCATTCCTGATACCAGTGTAAATACGGTTAAAACCCGTGGTATTACAAGACACGACTATGGCTGATTCCACACCCTTTAAACTTTCGAAATCCGACGTATCTAAAGAAAAAGCCCGGTTACCAGCTACTTCCGGGCCTTCGCCGCCCTGCCAGAGCCTGGCTTCAATGACATTCTTCTCCGCATAGGGTTTATAGATTTCTTCATTATTAATCCAGCCGGTTCTTGTTTCCGGAGCGCCTTTACCGCCGGTAGAAGCATCCACGACAATAGCTTGCTGTCCATCTTCACGCAATTTATCCAACAGATCGATAATAGAGCCTTGATAGGGCAACCCTGCTGCTTGAGCCGCTTCAAGATTTTTTTCCAAACCATTAGCTATATACAAAGGATAGCCCTTAACTATTGCATCATAAGTCAAAGGCTTGGCTCTTCCTTCTTCGTCCACACTACCAGTATTGACAGCACCGATGATTTCAAATCCGCATTTCCGGTAAAGATCAGCCACTTTCTTGCCAATGGTGCCATATCCATTGATAATGACTCTTTTCCGGGGCTGGATCAGGGCTGAGTATCCTCCCTCGACACGCGGGCTTTTCTTAAAGGTCAGTAATATTTCCTTGCCATCTATGTTATACGCCATCTGGAAAAATTCAGCTTTGCCCTGGTAAATTTTTTCGACTTGCATCCCATTCGTTAAATAATGAAGATATCTTATTATGCCTTTTTCGCCGCTTTCGCGAAATGCCGCAGCTCGATTTGGGTCACTTTTGTTGAATTCAAGAAACTTCTTGAATTCATCCATCTCGCCAATTTCCACTTCATAGCCAACGCCTTGTTTAGCTACCATGGTGCCTACTTCTTGCAGAACATCAGCATAAAAAGCTGCCCGGTTGGCTTTTCTGATGGTGATTTTCGGTTCAATAACTAATCTTGATGCTATTTGTTCGACGCTGAAAGGCACATCACCGGAAGTCACCTCTCGCGACCCTGTGTCGGCTCCTGTACCCGGCGTCATTACCATCCCAATTAGAGCTAGCAGCGCCATAATCGAAGTAAATTTGCTCATCCCAGACGAGAAGAGGCTGCGATTCCATATAGTATTCGCGATTTGGCTGATTTGCGGAGATGCGATCACAATAGCTCCGGCAATAACCAATCCTCCAAATACCCAGACATTAAGACCGGCAAAAGCAAAAAGGCCCGCGCCTACTGCTATGACCGCAGTGCCAACAAGATACGGCAGGGCCGGGCGAACGGTTTTTAGCGCTCTGGTTACTCCGGTGTCTAAGAATTTCTGGCCCCGGTTCAGCATTCCGGCCGGCCCATTCATCATCTCACTTAAACCCGATTGTACTCCGCCGAACGCCGATGTAATTGAGGGTGCTGCCATCATTGCTCTTCCGGCCATTATTGGCATGACCTGGGCCATGGTGGCCTTCAGCGCTACCTTGACCATGCCGCCCTGCACTACCCGGCCTTGCATCAATTGGGCTTCAATCCCAGCTAAACTCCGGTTATCTAAAATGGAGAATTCAAAACCATTCAAAACCCGCTGGTGCTTGGCTAAGGCTTTCAGGCTTATACCATGCCCTATCGGCCGAACGATTAAAGAAGCTTGCAGAGCCGGAAACGGCACTTTTACTGTTCGAGTTTCCACATCCATTCTCGCGTTGTCCCAATCCGGCTTGGCTTCCGGATGGTTAGCCATTGCTTCTGTTACAAACACGCTAAGTTCTGGAATATTGATTTTCCCCTCTTCTATGCCGACTTTAGTAGTGTCTTGGAAGAATAAGTGTGCCATCATTGTATTGAAAATCCCGGCATCATGCATAAACGAGGATTCTAATCCCATAATATTCTGGTTCTGCGCCAGAAGCTTTTCCAAAGGCGTACGCTTGTTTCTCAGCAGGGCAAAATAGGGATTTACTATGTCGTGATGACAAAGGCAGGGTTTCACGCATACATACGATATGTTATGGCGTTCCAATTCCTGGAGCACTTCTTCCTTATGATAACCGCCGGTTACCATCATCGCGAGCTTGGTCTGCTGCTTATCCATGCAGGCCAGGACGTTCTCCACAAACGCCAGGCTACGTTCATCAGCCACGCGGTAGAAAGTTCTTACTTCTTCAAGATAACTGTCCAGCTTATAGACCTCGGCATCCAGCATGAATAAACCTTCTTTATCATGCCGGCTGATAAATTCCAGAAAACTCCCTACTTTGAATCCTTCGGGATTTTTACGAAATTGTACTAAATCCTTGGGAGCGGCGGAAATATTGACCAGTTTTTCTATAATATCCAGACGATGCTGAATTATATCCATGATCTGCTGATCGTCCGTGGTATACAACCGGCTGCGCAGCTGTTGGTCCAACTGGTCCAACTCATTAAACAGATCGTCGGAATCCACGTTTTCCGGGAAAATGTTCTGCCGCCGCGATACATAGCGCGCTAAATTCGAATAGGGTTTCATGTCCAGCTTTTGCCGCACCCCGTAATCATACATGTTTACGCTGTATTTCAAGACCGAGATATCGCCCTCGCGGAAAGCCTGCTTCTTCTCATCGATCTGAGCCAAGGCCTTATTATATATGTTGCCCTTCAACTCATCGAGGGTCTCACGCAGGTCAAAGATATATCCCTGGCTCTCGTTGTTGAGAAAACTCATCACGTTTTTCCGGTTGTCATCATACAGGGCCTGGGTCTCAATACCCTCCAGACGAATGGGATGCTTTCCCGTGGCCGCGTACAGTTCGGCCCCTGTGATCTTTCCCTGTTTCATCAGATAGTGAGCTGTATCCTTTTTCACCTTTTCCAGGGGAAAGTCCGCGAGCTTGGAAACATTAATCGGTATTGACTCGCCTTCCACGGTTACCAGGTTCAAGCCATGCTTTCCTGCCAGGTCATCTATCATGCCGGCAATGTTATTCTGCACCTCGTAATTACAGTGCAGGTCCTGGACGCAGACCACCACGCGGTCCTGGCCCGAGAAAGACTGCGTAACCGTCCCAAGCTTGTCCGGAATTTTAATGGGTTGATTGTTATATTTGATTTGCTGTTTTGCTGACGCGTAGGAACGTGCTTCAAATGCCCAGGTCATATATGGAAGGACAAAAGTGACTGTAACCAGGAGTGAGATAATCTTCGCCCATACCCTGCGTTGCGGTTTATGCCATTCCGACATAGAAGCCATCTGATTTACATCCAGGTCCATACTGCGGTTTTGTTTAAAAAAATCAAACATTTTGGTTTTGCTCCTTTCAGCATTTGAACAAATTTTTTAATACATAAAATATTTTCAATTTTCGAAAGTATATCAGACAATTTGCGCAATGTCAAATTACGAAATAAAAAAAATATTACTATTTATGCGTAAAATCCCTTGTGTTGCATTATGAAACGTATTATGCTGTTTTTATTTATTTTTTTCTGATGAGATTAGGTGAGGGTGCGATTTTAAGTCAAAAAGGGAGGGGAATACTTGAATTCTGGACTAAATGCTCAAGCTCCTAGAAGTCTGTCAGACTTAAGTCTTTTTTTATCCAGGTTTCCAGAAAAACCTTGGCCTGGTCATAAATGCCGGGATTCTGGCTCTCACGCGGACCCGCGATATTCAAGACCTGTATTTTGTGTCTTATGATCCACTGCCGTATGATCTCCGGATCGCAGGAACAGTCCAGGTCAAGAATCAGGCAGGGCTTGTTTAAACGCCTGGCCAGGGCCGCGGTCAGAGCCGTTCCTCCGCTTACTTTTCCCCGCTTTAAAACCAGGGTTCCATCCGAATCCCTGACATTCCATCTGGTCCGCTTTGAGTAATCGTCATCCGGCGTTGCCCGGAGAGGATACTTTCCGGGTATGCGCCCGTCTTCCGCGCTCCGGCCCCGGGGACACCAGCCTCCACATGATATCTTCATATTTAAAGCTGCATCCAAGGCAGCCCGGTCCACGCCGGTTTGTCCGCCCGAGACTATCTTGAGCGGCCTTTCTGGATTGTTATTCTTAGGCATAGATTTAGGTTCCGATCTGTCCATGGGAGCCTGAGCAATTAGTTGCTCAAGCTCCTAGTCTTTAAAAGGACGCCGGCGGGCGAAATCCGGTTTATAATGGCTTGGTCCGGCTGTTTCCTGGACCCAGCCGTGTTCCAGGCCCAAGCGCTCCATCTCTTCCACTACTTCGCCGTACTCCTCCGGGCTTAGGTACCGCCCCAGGTCCGGATCACAGGCTACGGCGGGAATTGGCGAGTACTGCGACATCAAGGATATATGAACCCCGGGCGAGAGCTCTTCCGCGACGAACCTGAGAACCCGCTTGCTGTTCTCCACTTGCCCGGGCAGAACCAGGTGGCGGACAATCAGCCCGGACTCGATTACGCCTGTTGGGTCGAGCTTCAAGCCGGGCCCTTTTTGACGGAACATCTCCTGCAAGGCCCGGGAAGCAACTTCCGGATAATCCGGCGCATCCGAGAGGCGGGCGGCCAGAGCCGTATCCAGGTATTTCAAATCCGGCAAGTATACCTGCACCCGGTCTTCCAGCGCAGCGATACGCTCCGCTTTATCATAGGCATTGGTATTCATCACAAAAACCGGATTCCGGCCGCGCTCTTTCAGACCCTGCATAAGCATTTCCATTTGAGGGAGAACATGAGAAGGAGAAACAAACCCTACGCACTTTACGCCTGATTCCATTATCTTTTCGATTTGACGTATGGTTTGCTCCAGAGTGAGTTTCCGGCTGAGAACGGTTTCCCGGTTGCGGCTAATCTGGTAGTTCTGGCAATATACACACTGGAGGTTGCAGCGGCTGAAAAATATGTTACAGATCCCGCTCTTTCCGGTCAATACCGGCTCTTCGCCGCGGTGAAGGCAGATAGAGGCTATCTCAAACCCGGCCCCGGTCTGGCAATACCCGTAAGACCCGTGGAACCGGTCAACCCGGCATTCACGGGGACAGCAAACGCAGTTTGACAGACACGCCAGGTATTCAGCCGATGGTCCGGGAGAGCGTTCGCTAATCATGTAAACGGCTGAAGGCCGTTGTCAGCTAACTGCCTGCCCGAGAATCTCCTTTACTTTATCGAGGAGTTCGTCCGGGTCAAAGGGCTTGATAATGTAATCATCGCCCCCGGCCGCAAATCCCCGCTGGGCGTCTCCGGGATTGCCCAGAGCGGTTAAAAATATAACTTTAATACCCTTGTTTTGAGGGTGGTTTTTCAACTCCATGCATACCTCATACCCGTTCATGCCGGGCATCATGATATCCAGCACTATCAGATCGGGACGCCGGTCCTCTACCTGCTCCAGGGCGTCAAAACCGCTGCTGGCGGTCCTCACTTGATATCCTTCCACAGACAAACTCATTTTCACCATTCGGGCAATGGCCGGCTCGTCGTCAACTACCAGTATGTCTTTGTTCATTAGTTGTTACTCCCTGTTTCTAAAAAATTCCCACAATTTACATTACCAGCAACGTTCAATTAAAAAATCACTTGAGCTTTTTATCAACTTTTAATTAATTATATATGCCTTATTTTAAATTGTAAAACAATTTCTAATATAATAATGGTATTTATTTGAAAAGTTCTGCCAAAATTGGTATTTTGTTCCTGTTGCGGAAAGCCCTTTTTAACGGTATTCTCATACTTGGTCATTCCAAGCGCCCTGAACCAAACCATTCAGGACCGGCAGCCTAGGAATCTCTAAAACCCCTGCTTTTCCCTGGACTAAACCATCCCCTGGACAAAATCATCCAGGACCGGCAGGACAACTTAAAGGAGCCGAGACAATGGCAAGTCCTGAGTCTCTGATCAAAGATTTTGGAAAAACCTATTCTTCTTCTCTGGGTATTGATTTGAAAAGCGGAAAGGAAGAAGAGATATTCAAGTGGTTCTTAGCCTCGATTTTATTTGGCAAGCGCATCTCAGCTGAAATCGCCGCCAAGACGTATAAAGAATTCGAGGCTAAGGGCATTCTTTCAGCGGAAAAGATTCTTGAAACAGGTTGGGATGGATTAGTGGCGATTCTGGATACCGGCGGCTATGTCCGATACGACTTTTCCACGGCCACTAAACTGCTTGAGCTGGCAAAAAAATTAAACGAAAGTTATGGGGCCTTAACCGAAATGCATCATCAGGCAAAGGATTCCGGGGATTTGGAGAAAAGGTTGATGGCATTCAAAGGCATTGGTCCGGTTACGACAAATATCTTTTTAAGAGAATTAAGAACCGTCTGGCCTAAATCCGATCCCGCGCCCGGTGATTTAGTTAAACAGGCGGCGAGGGGCGCAAAAATCAACCTTGATCATTTTATCCGAAAAAGTGATAAATTCATAAAATTAGAAGCCGCTCTGATTAGAATTCACAGGATGTATAAAGGGACAAAAAATAAATAAGATCACCTTTTAAGTTTTATAATTACCAGCCCGCTTAATTATTCCCTATTGATTATTATTTAGTATATTCCCAGAAGCTTGAGCAATTAGTTGCTTTTTGTCATTCCCGCCTCAAGGAGACTGTGTCATAACAGGAATTTTCGCGATTTTATGTTTTTGATCGTCACTCCGGTGAAAACCGGAGTCCAGAAAAGCCTCCAAATGCCACATTCATGGATACCGGCCTGTCCTGGATGGTTTAGTCCAGGGCTTTCGCCGGTATGACGGCTTACTCATAAATTTCCGCGTTGCGACACAGCCTCTTCAAAATGGGAAGAGCTCTTAAAAAAGGGAGAATATGCCTTTATTCCTTTGCGGCGCTGACGCGCTTATCCAGCAAGTACATGAAAGATTTAACCAGTTTTCCTGCACGCGCCGCCGCATCGGGAAGAATAGTTATATCATAATCAGACGGCCGGCCGATAATCGGAGCTATAAACATGGGCCCTACTGCCACGGCTTGATCGCGATCCGCCTTAACCTTGATCTCTATCGTGCTGGCCTCGTCTTCATCGCTCTCCGCATCCTCGGCTTCCAGATCCCTGATCCGGTAGATCGGATGCGCTTTGGCCGTTACGCGCGTCCGTGCCCCGTACTTTCTCAGCTTTACTTCCAACAGAAAACCATAATCCTCGTCCACCAACTCAACTTCTTCTTCGCTGATAATCTCCTCGGGCAGAACACTGTCATCCGTGGTTTCCGCTTCCTGTAAGTGCTTGGTTTTCCGGTATTCGCCCAAGGCCAGATATAAGTCATCGGTCATCACTTGCTGAACCATCTCCAGGGTCCGGGGTTCGCTTACAGGTATTACGCGTTGCGACTGACTTTTTCTCAATACCTGCTTGGAGGAGACCTTCTTATCCTTTACCCATTTGTAAATCCTCGGCTTGGCCTGCGCGCCGGCGACCCAACTCAGAAAGAACACAAACACCAGACTTAATATCCATAAACGTTTCATCGTCTTCCTCCTTTTTTTAATGTTGGGCGGACATGGAAGTCCCGCCCATGGTTATTCAGTCAATATCTTCAAAATTTCATTATATTTATCCGCCGTATTCCTCACCACATCCTCGGGCAGTTCCGGACCGGGCGGAATTTTATCCCATCCCGAAAGCATGAGCCAGTCCCTGACATACTGTTTATCATATGCCGGCTGGCCTTGACCTGCCTGGTATGATTTTTTCGGCCAGAAGCGGGAGGAATCCGGGGTTAAAACTTCATCTATCAATATCAGCCGGTCTGAATGCCGGCCGAATTCGAACTTGGTATCCGCAATAATTATGCCCCGGGAAAGAGCATACTCCGATGCTGCCTGATATATCCGCAAGCTCAGGTCGCGCACCTGCTCAGCTGTCTCGCGGCCCAACAATTCAATTGCCTCGGGGAACGTGATGTTCTCGTCATGCGCTCCCATCTCGGCCTTGGTGGAAGGCGTAAATATGGGTGTTGGCAATTTATCCGACTCTTTTAAGTCCGGTGGAAGTTCTTCCCCGCAGATCCAGCCCGTAGCCTGGTATTCCTTCCATCCGGATCCGGAAAGATACCCGCGAACAATGGCTTCCACGGGCAAGGGATCGGCTTTAAGAACCCGCATGCTGCGTGGTTCCAGTTCAGCCAATACCTTGGGATCAGATATTAAATCATTTAGGGCACGGGAAGATAGCTGGTTGGGAATGATATCTTTAAAGCGTTCAAACCAGAAGCTGGATAATTCAGTCAAAACCGCGCCTTTTCCCGGAATAAGCGTAGGCAGCACCACATCAAAAGCCGAGATCCGGTCCGAGGCTACCAGCAGAAGATCATCCCCTGCCTGGTAAATGTCTCTGACTTTTCCCTGCTTTAGCAGTTTGAGTCCGGGAATATCAAGCATTGGTGAGAGCAATGGACTGTTCCCCTTTGTGGCAAAAACGCCATAAAAAATCAGCGTAAGGGCGGGTTTAAAACCCGCCCCTACAACACAAATCCACCCTTATCTTGGAACATACAAAGGCATAACTTTCTTCTCGCCTGGTTTGAGGTCGAACTTAAGCGACCGCCCCCCCGAACGCACGCGTCCGGTTAATGAAACCAGCCTAAGCTCCAGGTCATGCTGACCGGCCGGCAGGCAAACCCGAAGCAGATGAAACCGGTTCGGCAGGGTGCGCCAGGAACGCGTATCCGCCTGTTCAGTAGCAAATGTATAGATATTGGTGGCAAGACCAATTAGCAGATTCGCACCGGTATTTTTGGAACGAGTGGCTTTTCTTACCTGGTAAGCCGCAATGTACTTGGCCGTGGCCCGGGCAATGGCCTTGACCGTGATCAGCCCGATGCGCTGCTCCAGATTCTGGATGGCTATGGCAGCCAGAGGCTCCATAAGCTGACTGGCTGCGACCTGCCCGTCCGGCAGGCCGAGCCGCACGCGGCTAAGCACAGGAGGACGCGGTTTAAAGAGCGGAAAAGCGACTTTCAAGGTGTAAGGATTGCCATCCGGATCTTTTATGGGCGCGGCTACATAACGGGTATGCTTGACCGGCACCATGCCGTCGTAAACCACCAGGAGCAATTCACTGCGTTTCCGGGGCCGGCGGCTGGGCTCGGGAATATCATCCCCAAAGGCTTTACGCCAGCGCCGGTATTCTTTATCGAATCCTATCCAGCGGGAAAGACGCAGGAGATCTTTTTTAATGATTGGCGGCATAGGCATACCGTAATGTTTGCCGTACCATTTAAAAGCTTTATACGCCTTTTTATAGTCAATATAAGCGCCGTTGTAATCCTTCTCCGCTTCGCGCGCAAAGGCGGCCAGATACCGGGCAAAGGCATCCTGCCGGTAGACCGCTTCTTTTCCGTATTTGTCAGCAAGCTGTACCAGGCGGGTATTGACTTTGCGGGCCTCGACCATCGCGCCTTGCAGGTCATGATTATAAAGATAATTCAATTCCTTGATAATATGCACCATGACCTGCTCAAAATCCTCACCCGTGTAGGACATGCTCATGTCATTGACCAGCATAGAGGCCGCGGCCTCGCTCACACTGGTTCCGTAGAGCTTCTCAATCAGCAGTTCACCCTCTTCCAGGTCAGCACTGCTGGCCGTGTACTCTCCGGTCCGCTGTAGCAGGGCCCCGCGGTCAAAATAATAAAGCAGGGAGTTGACTCCGGCATACTGCTTTTTGTCTTTCTCTATAGCCGCCAAAGCTCCGGCATAATCCCCGGCAACCATGCTGCGCTCTATTTTCTTTGCCACCTGCATACCGGCACAGCCATTTAAAAACAGGAACAACAGCAGGATTGCCGGAAAAAATCTCAGACGCATCAAGGTTCACACCCTTCCTAGAAACGAGCTCCGGGACGCTTAATGAATTTTTTGATTTTTTTATTGCCGATCCAGACCTTTCTACTGCTTTGCATATCCGTAAGCACCATATCAATCTGATAATAAAAGGTCTTTTTACTGCCCGCGGCATCGGTAATCTTAGAAATTGTTCCCTGCATCATATAATCTGACCCGGTCTCGGAATACATCTGCTTACGGGTCCGGTCGGAAGCCTGGGTCTGCTGGTCCTCCCGTTCGGCACGGACTTCATCCCGTTCGCCCTTGCTGCTCACAAAATCTACTGTGCCGGAATTGGTCAGCTCGCGCTCAATATCGTTTTTAAAGGTGTCCGTGGCAATATGCTCGTCCGTTTTGTTCTTGATGGTTCCCACTATTACAGTTGGATTCTTGCCCTTGGCTTTTAAGAACTGGCTCAGCCAGGGACGGGAGAGCGCGTCCTTGACCATCTGCTCGGCAACTAATTGGGAGTCCGTATCATTCCACCGGCCGGAAAGATCAACTACTTCATCGGTCGCAATACGCTTGACCGAACCGGCGCACCCGAACAAACCGACTGCCACTACTCCCGCTACCGCCAACTTCAATACTTTACTCATAATTCCTTCCTCCTTGTGTGTTTTTTTTTTTAGTAATTCCAGTGGATCCCGAACTGAGGGGACAGCCAGCTAATGCTGTCATTAATATAATTACAGCTAAAGGGCTCTTCGCTCTCGCTGATGGACTTAACATAGGCGAATCCCAGGGAGACCCCCAATCCGCTGTCGAAAAAGTAGGACAAACCGGCTACGGCATCCACGGCAAAGATATTCTTTCTAGGTCCGGTATAGTAAAATACTCCTCCTCCGGAAATAAAAGGGGAAAATTTGCCGGGTAAAAAATAATACTTTACTCCCAGGTCGAGGGAGAATCCGTCCAGAAAAGTTCCCGCGCCGCCCCCGATGGCAACCTGGCCGGTTGCGTATTTATCATACTGAATTCCAAAAACCAGCGGCCCGCCAATCATAATCCATAGATCATTATCCTTGACTTTAAGGGGCGTATTCTCCGCAATCATGGCCTCGACTTTTTCCGTTACACGGGCCTCGGCCACGGCAGTCATACTGCCGGCCGCCAACATAACTACCAATGATAATAAAGCTGTTTTTTTCAATTGTTCAAACATGTTTTTTCCTCCCCTCTTTTTTATTATGCCAAAATTTTAGTGCTATTTTATCCATTACCCTATCACTTGACAAGATTTTTTTTAAATAATATCATTATTTTTTCCTTTGATACTTTCCCATCAATTCCGCCCGGGCCAGACTGTGCTGCTTAAATATATCCTCGCAATTCCGGGTAGTAACTCCTGCCAGTCGAGGCACATCCAAGGCATACAGCTTGAAAAAATAACGATGTACACCGCTAGGCGGGCAAGGCCCGCCGTAGGACGTACGGCCAAAATCATTCTTAATCTCAACCGCATCTTTTGGCAGCGGCCCACCGGCCGTAAGACCTGTGGTTGCAGGAGCGATATTTATTATTATCCAATGAACCCAAGTTCCCATGGGCGCATCAGGATCATCACAGATCAAGGCCAGACTCCTGGCTTCTTTGGGCACACCCTGCCATTCCAAGGCCGGCGAGATATTCTCTCCATCGCAGGTAAAAAGCATGGGTATAAATTGGCCCGGCTTAAAATCAGTACTGGTAAGCAGCATGTTTTCTTCCTCCGTTTGGGTATTTACCGCTACAGCCGAAACCCCCTTTCCGACTGGAACCGGTTTTTGAACCCGGCAACCGGCCAGCACTATTCCAGGAAGCGCCAGGGCTCCCAGGCAGAATCACCATCCGCTTTTCGGCATTCTCTCCCTCCTTGGCTGGTTTTTTAATCCCTATTAGGGATAAACCCAAATATTACATTAGGTTTCTAAAATTGTAAAAATAATTCCGCCTTGCCACCTATCTGATTAGCAGGGTGAAAATTTTCTGGCCTTTTAGGACAATTATAAGTATTATGACTTCCCGGAGGCGGAAAAGTGAAAAAATCCCTTATAAAAAAAATCGAGTGGGTAACCGATGATTTCGGACATTGCTATCTGGGCAAAAGGCTGTATCAGGGCCGGTCAGCCTTCCAGCAATTGGAAATTTTCCAGCACCGGACTTTCGGAACTCTGCTTTTCCTGGACAACAAGATCCAGCTTTCGGAGCAGGATGAAAACCGTTATCATCAATACCTCGTCGATGCTCCCCTGTTGGCCCATTCCAAACCCCGCAGCCTGGCTATTATCGGCGGCGGTGATTGTTTCGCCCTGGAAGAAGCGGTAAAGCACTCGTCCTTAAAACACATCCTGATGCTGGAAATCGATCAGGGCGTGGTTGATTTCTGCACCCGTTATTATCCGGCCATTAAAACCGTACGCCGGGATAAAAGAATAAACATCATCTATACCGACGCCCGCACCTGGCTGGAGCAAAATCCCGAACGCTTTGACGTGCTGATACTTGATCTAACTGAACCGCACGGGCCTTCGAAAATGCTTTATACCCGTGAATTTTACCGGCTCTGCAGAAAGCGGCTGACTTCCCATGGCATTCTTTCCATCCATGCGGATAACTATTCCCTGTTCCCGGAAAGTTATGCCACGATTTACAAAACAGCGAAAAGCGTATTTCCTCATATTCTGACCGCCCGGGTCGACATACCGAGTTACGGCATGGGCTGGACTTACCGTTTGGCTTCTTTGCAGCCCATTGCTTATTCCCGGCTGCTTGAAAATACCCGGCGTTTTACCCGCCGGGGCCGGGGACATCTCCTGGATCAGTTCACTCCCACCTCTTACCTGGTGGAACCGACCCCCGAGGAAAGGCGTATACTAAAACACCAGGGCCGCATCTCTACGGATGCCCGGCCTTTTGATAAATTTAAAAAAGCCGGAAAAAAAGTAACCCGCTAAAAGGAGGTTGAATATGAACACCACCGCTGAATTGCAAGTACCGGACCACCAATTTTTCGAGACCCTGCGGCAGGCCCCCCACCGCTTGCTGATGCTCGATTATGACGGCACGCTCTCGCCGTTTGTCCATGACCGCTTCCAAGCCTTTCCTTATCCCGGAGTCACGGATTTATTAAGCGAGATTATCAACCGGGATAAATCCCGGCTCGTAATCGTCACAGGCCGTCCCTTACAGGAAATCATCCCCCTGCTAAACATGTCTCCGCTTCCTGAAATCTGGGGTTCGCACGGCTGGGAGCATTTGCATCACGACGGCACGATTGAAATATATCCTATGTCAATACCGGTCAAAAATGCCATGGACGAAGCCCGCGAAAAAATCAGCCAAAAAGTTTTACTCGCCAGATTGGACATCAAGCCCGGCTCCCTGGCCGTCCACTGGCGCGGCCTGCCTGAGGCTGATGAAAACGAGATAAAACAAACCGCACTTGAAATCTGGGGAACATACGACGCTAAGGAGGGCCTCATGCTGAAAGCCTTTGACGGCGGCCTGGAACTGCGCGCGCCGGGGCGGGATAAGGGAACCGCCACCCGCCATCTCCTGGAGGAATCACCGTCGCAGGTTTTTGCAACCTACCTGGGGGATGATCTTACCGATGAGGACGCCTTCGCAGCCCTAGGGGACCGAGGCGAAGGAATTCTGGTCAGAACTGAGTTTCGTCCTACCCAGGCCAAGTGGTGGCTTCACCCACCTGAAGAACTGCTTGATTTTTTAAGAAAGTGGAGGGATTGCTGTCAGAAATAATCTGTTTAATAATCATTGATTTTTTATGTAGGGGCGCGATTCATCGCGCCCCTGTGGTGTAACAATATGCGTAGGGGCAACCCCCTGTGGTTGCCCCCTTAGGGTTTTCGTTTGTTTCTTCCGGGCAGGCACGCCCTTCGACTTCGCTCAGGACAAGGAGGCCTGCCCCTACAAAAAAATATAATGCAACATCAAGGTTTTGTATCATACAGCCGTGCCCTTCGGCATGCTCAGGGCACGCCCTACCGGGCATACCGCCGTACGCCCCTACTTACTCACTACGTTTTTATAAACCGCTTTATCTCCCAGCTCAGCCTCGATCTCCAACAGGCGGTTGTACTTGGCAATCCGGTCGCTGCGGCTGGCGGATCCGGTCTTAATTTGCGCTCCTCCCATGGCCACTGCCAGATCAGCGATAAAGGTATCTTCCGTCTCGCCGGAGCGGTGGGAAATCACGAAATTCCAGCCCGCCTTCCGGCATAGCTCTATGGTCGCTATGGTTTCCGAAACCGTACCAATCTGATTAACTTTGATCAAGACCGCGTTGGCAGCCTTGCGCGCAATGCCTTTTTTAACAAACTCGGGATTAGTGACCAGCAGATCATCCCCCACTACCTGAATCTTGCCACCAACGCGGCTGGTGAATTTTTCGAATCCATCCCAATCATTCTCGTATAAGGGATCCTCAATGGACACAATGGGATATTTATCCACCCATCCGGCCCAAAGCTCTATCATTTCATCCGTGGTCTTGATCCCGGTTCCGGAATCCGCCAGGTTGTACTTTCCGTCCGCATAGAAAGAGCTTGCCGCCGGATCCAGCGCGATCATGATATCCCGGCCCGGCGCATAACCGGCAGACTGGATGGCCTCGATTATTATGTCGCAGGCTTCCTCATTGCTTTTAAGGTTGGGCGCGAATCCGCCTTCATCCCCAACCGCTGTAGAGTAGCCTTTTTGCCTTAAAATTTTTGCCAGATGATGGAAAGTCTCCGCTCCGGCTCTGAGAGCTTCCCGGAAAGTAGGCCGCCCCAGAGGCATGGCCATAAACTCCTGGAAATCCACGCTGTTATCCGCGTGCTGGCCGCCGTTAATAATATTCATCATGGGCGCGGGCAGCACAATGGCTTCTTCGCCGCCCAGGTATTTATAAACCGGGAGACCCTCGGCCTGGGCTCCAGCCTTAACTACAGCCATGGACACACCCAAAATGGCATTGGCGCCAAGTTTGCCCTTATTCGGAGTGCCGTCCAGAGCAATCATTAATTCATCAATGGCCCGGTAATCCAGGACATCCCTGCCTTTTACGGCTGTGGCAATCGGTCCATTTACATTCTCCACGGCTTTCAGAGTCCCCTTGCCGAGATAACGCGACTTATCTCCGTCACGTAATTCTACGGCTTCATGCTCACCGGTCGAGGCCCCGGAAGGAACCGAGGCCGAGACCGGAACCTGACCTTCCAGCTTAAGCAAGACCCGTATGGTGGGATTGCCGCGGGAATCAAGAATTTCCAGGGCTTTTACCTCTTCAATAATATATGACATGTTTTCCTCCTACTGAGAATTGGGCCTTATCGGCTCACT
This sequence comes from candidate division FCPU426 bacterium, assembly GCA_030591525.1. Lineage (GTDB taxonomy): Bacteria > Oederibacteriota > JAAXVQ01 > JAAXVQ01 > JAUVAV01 > JAUVAV01. Next base: position 24,405 of record JAUVAV010000004.1, read on the forward strand.
GGGAGCCTGAGCAATTAGTTGCTCAGGCTCCAGAGCATTTGAGATTCGATAGTAGAAATTAGATAAAATATCTCAAATGCGGTCTACTCTCTACTCTCAAAAAACCGACTAATTGTTCAGACCCATTAAATAAAAATCTCGAGTATTGTATGCTTCCCCAAACCGGAATGCAAGATTTTTCCTCGGAAAAAATTTGTCCATCCCCTCCGGATCGGATTAGGTTTTACGCCGGATATGCCGTAACTTATAAACAAGGGGAGGTATAATGTGATTTTTGATTCTGAAGCATCCCAACTTTTTTTCGGGGCGGCCTTCCTGGTTCTTGCCTTGGTGTTTTTTTTACTCCTGCTGGGTCTGATTTTTTACGTCAAATCATTGCGGGAAAAATATCGGCGGCTTCTGCGCCTACCGGCGGAAAAGGAAGTACCTCCGGCCTTAAGCACCACGAAAACCATCCTGGATAAACTGCCTTTTGGCATCTTTATCAGCAACCGGGAGAGAAAAATTCTCCAGGTTAATGCCGCGGCTTTAAAAATGATAGGGGCTGGTTCAGAACAAGAAGTCCTAAACCAGCTTTGCCATGAGATATTTCGTTTAACTCCCCAAGATCCGTGTCCTATTCTGGAAGAAGGCCGGCCAATAAACTCCAGAGAATGTTTTCTAAAAGGAATTGATAATAGTGAAATCCCGATTTTAAAGAATGTTACACCTATTACCCTGGAAGGCGAAGAAGTCCTGCTGGAAACCTTTGTTCCTATCGAAGAACTTTATAAGGTCCGCCAGGAGGCCGAAGAGGCCAATAAAAGCCAGGCCGAAGCAGTGCAATGTTCTAATAATCTGGCTGTACTGGCCGAGCAGGCTAATTTATCCAAGAGCAAGTTCCTGGCAAATATGAGCCATGAAATCCGCACCCCTATGAATGCAGTTATCGGCATGGTACAACTGGTCTTGGATACGCAACTCAGCTCAGAGCAGCAAAATCATCTCAACAAAGCGCTTAACGCCGCCGGGTCTTTGCTCAATTCAATCAACGACCTTCTGTATCTTTCCAAAATCGAGTCCGGCCATCTGCCCCTGGAGGAAATCAATTTCGACCTGCGTACTACCATGGAAAGCGCCTCTGAAATTGTAGCGGGTAAAGCCAGTGAAAAAAACCTGGAATTAGCCTGCCATATTGAGCCCCAGGTTCCCACATCATTGACCGGCGATCCTGGCCGGTTGCGCCAGATCCTCTTGAATTTGCTCAGCAATGCCGTTAAATTTACTCATCAGGGCGAGGTTATACTTTCAGCCGGACTCTCTAATGAAACCCATTCGCATGCTGAGTTGGTTTTCACAGTTTCCGATACCGGCATCGGTATTCCCGAGGATGAACACAAAATGGTTTTTGAATATTTTACTCAAGCCGGTGCCTCAACCACCCGGCGCTACGGAGGAACCGGATTAGGACTCCCCCTCACCAAACACCTGACGGAACTAATGGGCGGCCGGATTTCACTGGAGAGCGGGTCCGGGCAGGGCAGTACTTTTAAAATCACACTTCCCTTCCTGCTCCCAAAAGAGCCTCCTCCCGTATTGTCTCAAGCCAAGGATTCCTTAGCCGGCATCCGGGTTTTGATTGTGGATGACACTCCCATTAACCGGCAAATTTTTCAGGAAATGCTTAAAAAGTGGGATATGCAGACTAAGACCGCGGCCGATGGGCCGGAAGCCTTGAAAATCCTGGCATCCGCTTACCACGAAGGAAAACCATATCAGCTTGTGCTCCTGGATAAATTCATGCCTGATATGGACGGTTTCCATACAGCTGAAAAAATAAGAAAGGGAGTTTTTGCGGATAAAATGAAAATTCTCATGATTACTTCGGCCGGGACACGCGAAGACGGGGTGCTTTGCCGCAAATTGGACATAGCCGGCTATTTAACCAAGCCGGTAAAACAAACGGAGCTTTATAGCGCCATCATTTCAGTGCTGTGCCAAAAGGAAATACCTTCCTCTATAAAAACTCCTCTGGTCACCCAGCATTCCTTGCAGGAGCGCAGACGCCGCCTGGATATCCTCCTGGTCGAAGATAACCCCATCAACCGCGAATTGATGCTGGCCTTGCTGGCCAAGCGGGGAGAGGCGGTTACCGAGGCTGAGGATGGAATCCAGGCTCTCAAGGTCTTGGAAAATCATGTTTATGATCTGATATTTATGGATGTGCAAATGCCAAACATGGATGGACTTAAAGCCACCGAGGAAATCCGGAAACGTGAGCAGGTTACCGGAAAACACACGCCCATTATTGCCCTCACAGCCCACGTGTCTATGCAAGACCGGCAAAAATGCCTGGCCGCCGGCATGAATGATTTTATTGCCAAGCCGATTAAGCTCCCGGAATTCCACAAACTGCTGGAGCATTATTCCAGCCTCAATTTGTCGAATAAAAACCTCTCTCCTTATTCTTCCCCAGCCGCCCCGAACTCCGAACCAGCCTCTGATCTGCCGGTTTTAGATATGAAGTCTGTATTGGACCGGGTCGACGGGGACCGGGAATTGCTGCGTGAGCTCTTACAAGACTTTATCAATATCTCCCAACAGTATACTAGTGATATGGAAAGCGGGATCCAGAGGCAGGACTGGGATGCCGTACGCCAAATTTCCCATACCTTGAAAGGATCCTCAGCCAACTTATCCTGCGAGCGAATCCGTAAACTGGCGACAAACCTGGAACAGATGGCGAGAACACACCCGGGGGAGGATAACCTCCGGCAGGAAATAAAGCAAATAAAGCGCGAACTGGAAAACCTCCGGAATTACGTGGCATTAAACAAGGAAATATTCCATACCGCTTCGTAGGGACCGCGCCATGTCCCGCCCCAGGAGATAGCCAATTCTATATATGTTGCATCATAAGCAGATAAATGATGTTCTCTGGTCAATAACAAAGCAGTGAATTTTAGGAGACGTTGTGGGCTGACCCAGGTTTAACGGACACTACGTCGCGTCGAGCTTCTTCAATGCACTGGTTAGATACTCTTTACTTATTAGACTTTCGTCAGCTGGATGCTCTAAAAAAGGTTGAATGTCCTTTATAAGTTGCTCGTGGTTGATAGTATCCAACTTTTTAAGTAAAATAGCGGGCCACTCTTTTGGCTGCCATTCGATTTTTTCCTGGTTTTGTGATAAGGCATTTTTTAATTGAATCAAATTAGGTGCAATTTTTGGCTTTTGCGCTAAATACCAAATAAGATCATACCAGTCCCGGCCTTTTAAATACTTTCGCGTACACAAAGCATGGATTTTACCAGCCATCAGAGAAGACAGATCATGATGCATTACTGCAAAAAGCAGATGTTTTTGAACAAGTTTTCGCTCCAAAACTGCGCCTGGGGGAGGCTGACTATCGATTTCAATTTTAATTGACAACTTTTGGTCCCTCAAAGGTGATAAATGTAGTTCTTTTAAAACATCCCGGATTTTAATCCAGCCTACATGGACAACGCCGGTATTATTCCAAGTCAGGTCAATATTATAATTTTCATAGATGAAATCTTTTTTTAATTTATGCATCCATTTTTCGAAATGGTAATTTGACTTATTTTCCAGCGAAAAATCAAGATCCTCTGAAAACCTGGGCAAGTTATATAAGAACCGTAAAGCTGTTCCCCCCACAAATGAAATATTTTGAAAAGCTTTACTTTCGTGCAAAGAACGGAGAATAAAAGCTTGCAGGTATTCTCTTACATAATTTAGTTTTTGATTAATGTCTTTAATATCCTTAACGGCTAGTAATAGCGATTCTTTCATTAACTTGCGTACTCCTGATTATTTTTTTGACCATAACTAAGCCAATGTTTAAAAATACTCTCCAATCTTGGAGATTTGTACTGATCCAGATAATTTTTCAGCCGTTCTGTTTTAATGGTGTTCAACTGCTGAAAACGCAAGCTCTCCAAACGGCCTAATGACCATTCGCCTGATGTCAGATAAAAGTAATCCAACAATGCTTTTTCAGGAGTTGCCAGCCAAACTTCCTGATCCTGTATGGTTTGTCTTGAATAGCCAAAAAATAAATCCGCCTTAATATGATGGTAATAAAATCTGCCAAATGCGTTATTAAATTGACGTGTTGTTCTGGTAGTTACTGAAGAATAAATATGGACTTGCTCAGGAATCAGACCATAAAAATTCAAACACCACAATCCACTTAAATATGACGGCCCATAAAGCTGATTAGCTAAAACCAAGGGATTAAGTTCGGTTTGCCGATATGGCGCAGCAAAGGTATATAGCTCCCGCTTGAGTGCTACCAGTTTCCCGGACTTGACCAGGCGATAGAGCTGGGTCTTAATGCTTTGTGGCTTTTCATCAAATAATTGTAAAACGGTTGCCATGTCAAACATAGGCAAGATATTTAGTTTTTCAATCAAGTCGCTGTATTTCATATACACTATTATACATAATTGTCTATTAATGTAAACGTTAATCGTGATGCATACTTCCACAAATGCCCGGGGTCAAAGTTAGCTTGTAATTCCGCCCCTGTTCACTCCCATAGCTTTACTCCAACTTTTTTAGCTGCCTTCCGTAAGGTCAGGTCCAACGTGGCGAAAGGTATGCCTTCCCGCATAGCCAATTCTATATATGTTGCATCATAAGCAGATAAATGATGCTCTCTGGCCAATAACAAAGTAGTGGAAAAGGCCTTATATGTCGTATCTTGATCCACTACAATTGGCAATGAATTTAACAGACTCAAAAATCGTGCAGAATCCGCCTCTTTAAGGCGCCGGCGTCTTTCCGCTACTAAAAGCACATTTGAAACTTCCAATGGCCATAAACTCGGCACTATGGCCTCGGAACGAGATAGTGCTTCCAGTATTTTTTCGGTATCCAGCGTAACTTCATCCTCAAAACACCAACTCATAGTTACCGAACAGTCCAGCACAAACCGCTTCAAAATCTTCTACCTTCCCTGATCATGGATTTCAGATTCGCTTTCCCAAGCTTTTTGCCTTTACTAAACTCCTTTAGACTTTGGATAGTCAATTTCGTATCCGTCCTGCCTAAAGCCGGGGCCGGGATGATCTGCGCTACCGGCATCCCATGCTTAGTAATGATATAATTCTCACCCCGCGCCACTTTCTCTAATATCTCAGGCAGATGAGTCTTAGCTTCATAAGCGCCTACCGTATGCATTATCCCCTCCTATTTAAACTAGTCTTATACTAGTCTATATTATATTTGCAATATTATCAACCTGTTTTTATGTAATCCGGGTAATCCGGGACGTGAGTGAGCGCAATATAAAAAAAACGAATTACCCGGGGAGCCTACCGGACTTTGTTGTTGACTTATGATATAATGACAGCAGTTTCCCCCTTTTCCCTGGACAAAACCATCCAGGACTGGCAAAAAGGGGGATCGAGGGGGATTTTATAAGTGATAAATCCCACCTAGGATGTGTATTCTTCCCTGGCTTGGCATATTGCATTAGACAGGTTTCTTTGCCTTTTCATTCATTTTTTTTAATTTTTTCTATATTGCGCTCACTTACTGACTAACCAACGTCCCGGATTCATACTATATCTTTTCGCCACCTCTCAACATATACGCTGATTCATTTCTTTGCTTAGCAGTCCAACTACTTAATAAATATCGTTGGGCTGTTGAAAAATGCTCAGCCCAAAATGCCAACAATATTTCCATATTCCTTTTTTCGCTAGCCTTCTCTCTTAAAGATTCCCAAAAATCTTTCCCATCATCATATTTTTTCATTGCTTGACGGACTTTATTGCCTTCTTCTTTAATTAGCTTGTCCAATTCCTTAATTCTTTTAATTATAGTTTCTTGTTCTATATATGGCATGCAGCTAGCAATTACGGATATTTTAAATATCTTATAGTCCTTATTCTCTTCAAGCATTTCATTTAAAGTCTGTATAAATGGACTATTGCAGTTCCTCATTCTTTCTGAAACCAAACATATTTCGTCATATAAAATACTTAACTGAATTTCTAGAGGCGGACTTTTTTTCTTAGATAAAATGATATATGAAATAAAACTTATGATAGCAACAGCAATAATAATGTCGTAGATTCCCATAAATAGACCCTTATTACATTAGCATTAAATGTACTTCAAACTGCTCCTTCGGCGGAACGGTAATCCGGTAATCCGGGATGTTGGTTAGTTAGTAAGTGAGCGCAATGAATTACCTGGGGCAAGCCCCAGGAAATCTAACCTGATTTATTATTTGTAAAATCCCCCTTCATCCCCCTTTTTGAAAAGGGGGAACTTGAAAAAAATGCCTTTTATTGTTAAGTCCAACAGGCTCCCAGGCATAAACATTCCAGCCAATCAGGTATCCGTAGGGGCCGGCTTCCATGCCGGCCCATGGTTTTAAATTCACGCGCATGGGCGGACATGGAAGTCCGCCCGTGCGAAAACATTAATATCCATCCATCATTTAAATAATCCGCGTTTCCTCTCCCAGGTCAAAATCCAACCCGGCACAACCCTGGTTTAAAGCCACAGTTATGGGAAGCTGTCCGGCCACCGGGCCCCAAAGCTGGCGGGGACCGGGCGAGGAGAAGCAATCCTCTCCGGCCCAGCGTTCCCGGACCGAGAGAAAATATTTAAAAGCAGGCGAATCGGTCTCGACCAGGGCTTTTTCAATCACCATCTCATCCCGGCCGTGCCGCCGTTCTACATGTATCAACCCGGTCAGGGGCAGCGCCAAGGCCTCGCCGCCACAATCCAGGGCGCTTATAGCCGCCATGTAACCGGTCTTGCCGGCCAGGGCCAGAGACCCGGCCGTTAGCCCTAAATTAAAAGTATAAGCCGCGTCAAACCGGCTGGGCGCTCCACAACGTCCTTCATACCCGAAGAAATGACTATTAGTGGCAAACCGGGACTTTACAAACCTTTCGACTTCTTCCGGCGCTAAATCTATCTGCTCTTCCGCCTGACCGATAAAGGGCGCGGGATTGACTTTCATTTCGTGCAGACGTATATTTACCATCTCAATTAATAATTTTTCGGTCGGAATCTGGGAAACCTGCAGATTACCGTGGGAATCGCGGTCCAGGAGAAGCATGTTCTCAAACTCATGCGGCAAGGAAGCCATCAGTTTGACTGACTCGGCCGATATTTTTCCATAGATGAAATCCTTTTTCTCCGCCATGGTATTAAGTTCGCTTAAAAGCCGGGCCGAATCAGCCATGACCTCATTAAGTTCCTTTATCAATATTTTCATCTCCGGGATAAACTCGATCAACCCTTCGGGAATTAAAATCACGCCATAATTTATACCCCGGCCCGCCCGCCGGGCCACAGACCGGCAGATAATATCCACGATCTGGTGCAAAGAGAGTTTTTTTTCCTCGAGTTCTTCCGAGATAAAGGCGATGGCCGGCTTGGTCTGTAAGGCCACTTCCAGGGCCACATGGCTCGCGCTGCGTCCCATGAGCTTGATAAAATGCCAGTATTTCCGGGAAGAAGGTGTGTCCTGGAGGATGTTGCCGACCAACTCGGAATATATTTTCGTGGCCGTATCAAAGCCGAAGGAAATCGGCAGCAACGCTCCTTCCTGGAGATCGCCGTCAATGGTTTTGGGAACCCCGAGAACCTGCACGCCCCGCCCGTCGGCATGCACATTCTCAAAAAGATACTCGGCCAATACGGCGGCATTGGTATTGGAATCATCGCCGCCGATAATCACCAGGGCATCCACGCGCTGGTCACGGCAGACCGCTTTAACCAGCTTGAACTGCCCATGATTCTTGATCTTGGTACGGTCCGTACCCAGAAAATCAAACCCGCCGGTATTCAGGAGCCGGTTTAAATCTTCTTCCTTGATTTCAAATAAACTGCCTCCCAGCAGACCTTTTGGCCCGTGTTTCACGCCCAGTAAGACATTATCCGGTCCCAGGGCTTTTTTTAAACCCGCTAAAACATTATGCCCCCCGGCCGCCGGACCGCCGGAAAACAGGACTGCCACGCGTTTCCCGGATACCAGGGGACGGTTCGCAATATCCGCCTTTAAAACGCGGTCCCCGGTCTGGGGATATAATTTCGGAAAAGCTTCGGCCACCCGGTTTAAATCACGGTTTTCCGCCAGCTTCTCTTCCGACGGTTTGAATCCGGCCGGCGCGATTTTCTTGTTTTCAATAAAAGCTTTTTTCACGGGCAGAGGAAGATTCCTCACCTCTCTCTCAAAAAGCGAGCGGTTTTTCTCGGTTTCTTCCCATACCCGGATCAAATCCGGATTGGCGGTTTTAGTGCTGGATGACATTCTGATTCCTCCTTAAAATTTAAGTGTTGCAAACATCATTACTGTCCAAATTAACCTTGTAGGGGCGACGCATGCGTCGCCCCTACAACTGCCCACAATGTCCAAACAAACGGCTTATATATTACCAGGTATTTTCAAACCAATTGCTCTCTCTTCCCCCATTGCTGTATATCAAGATTAATCAAGTACAATGAGGGAATCAGCACCAAGGTAAGCAAGGTCGCAAAGAGCAAGCCGTAGGCCATGGCCATGACTACCGGGACCAGGGTTTTGGCGCTGCCTCCGATTCCATACACAGTGGGTAATAAAGCCGCCACCGTGGTCAGCGTGGTCAAAATGACGGCCCGAAACCGCTGCCGGGCTCCAGCGGCAATGGCCTGATAAACCTGGGAAATATTGGTAAATGTTTTTTCTTTGAAGATCCGGTTGATAAATGTAACCATAATCACGCTGTCATTTACGACCACGCCGGAAAGGCCGATCATGCCGATCACTCCCATAAAAGTCATGGGAATCCCGTGCCCGGTAAAGGCCAGTAAAGCGCCGATCAATCCAAAAGGAATTGCCGTTAAAACCAATAAAGGCTGGGTGAGGGAACGGAACAAAACCACGAGGATCAAGTATATCAATACTACGGCGAACAGAAAAGCCACCAATAATCCACCCATGGTTTTCTTGGTTTCTCTGGCTTCTCCGCCAATCAGCAGGTGAACATCCGGGTATTGCTTCGTGATTTTTCGGAAAAACGGTTTGAGTTTTTGGGCGATTTGGGATGAAGTTGTCACTTGCTCATCCAGATTCGCCGTAAGGGTAATCACCCGGTCCCCGTTATAATGATTTATCAGGGTTTTTCCTTTTTTGGTCACAATTTTAGCTACATCACCCAAGGGGATTAACTTACCCTGCGCATTGGGAATCAACAAGGCTTTCAGGAATTTTTCATCCTTTAAAAAAGCATCATCCACTTTGATACGGTAATCAATCTTATGGTCCGGGGTTTGCAGGGAGGTTGCGATCGTGCCTTCATAGGCGGTTCTCACGGTCCGGGCGACCGCAGAGACCGTGAGGCCGAGCCGGGCCAGTTTTTCGTAATTCAGTTGTATTTCGAGCTCTTCCTTCCCCGCTTTTTGGTCATGGTCCAAATCTTTAATCCCTGCGAGGCTTCCCAGAAATTTCTCGATTTTTTTCCGGACTTTGGCCGCCGTATCCGCCTGGTTGCTGATAATTTTCAGATTAACCGGTTCGCCTTTGGGCGGGCCTAAAATCCGCTCTTCAAAAACGACTTTTTCAAAACCCGGTAATTTTTCTATATTTAGTTCGGTACGCAAATTTTGAATAATATCCTGCGAGGTACGGGTCCGTTCGGTCTTGGGCACGAGGTTGATTAAAACCTGACTCCAATTTTCATGATTACCTTTAGAATTCATAGTCTTGACCGTATGGTGGCCAATAACAGTCTGGAGGGACAAGCGTTCTTGGGGAAGAATCTTTTTTTGGATTATATCTTCCACCTGGGCGGTCAAAACTTCGGTGTCCTCCAGATTGGTGCCTTCCGGCGCTTCCAAATTGACATAGATGGCATCCGCGGAATCGTCCCACAGCAGAACAAATCGTTTAATCGTGCCCTGGGAAATCAATAAGGTTAAACCAAAAAACAGGATGAACCCCAAGACAATCAGGTAGCGATAATTTAGTGTTTTTCTTAAAAAGTGCTCATAGCTCTGCGCCAGCGGGCCAAACCAATCTTTCCTGGCCGGCTTAACTGTTTGGTGCGAGCCGGACAAATGGCTGGGCAATATAAAAACCGCTTCCAAAAACGAGATAATCAGCGTGGCTGAGACTAAAAGCGGAAAAACGTAGACAAACTTTCCCATCATGCCTTTAATGAAGAGCAGGGGAATAAACGAGACTATGGTGGTTAAAATAGTAGCCACCAGGGGGGGCAATACTTTTTGTACACCGCTCACAGCGGATTGAATGGAATTGCGGCCCGAACTCTTTTGTTCGTAAATGGTCTCCCCGATTACAATGCCGTGATCGACCATCATGCCCAATACCGTGATAATCGCTCCCAAAGACATTATATTCACCGATATGCCCATGGCATGCATGTACGCCAGTACGACTAACAAACTAAACGGAATCCCCACGGCGGTCCAAAAGGATGTCCTGAAATCCAAAAAGAGATATAAAATAAGTACGATCAATAAAAAACCGATAAGCGCATTGGAGAAAACCACGCGCACCAGTGATTTTATGGATAGAGACCGGTCTTCCAGCGTGGCAACCGCAAATTGCGGCGGAAACTTCCCGCGGTTTTTATGGATGAACGCTCTTACTTTGCCTACGGTTTTCACGACATCGGCATTTTCCTTCTTTACTACCCGGAAAATCACCGCTGGTTTTCTATTCACCCGGATACGGACATTTTCTTTTTCAAAGCCGTCTTGCACAGCGGCGATATCTTTAATCCGTACGCGCTTCCCTTCAAAGCTGGAACGAATAATTACATTTTTAATCTCCAGAGGGTTTTTAAATTGACCCAGGGTAACAATCGTTTGATCTTTATGCAAAGACTGCAACGTGCCGCCGGTAGAACGAATGTTCCGCGCTTGCACGCTCCGGACCACATCATTTAAAGAAATATAGTATTCCTCCATTTTTTCCATATTGACATCCACCAGAATTTCCCGGTCTAAATAGCCGTGCTTCCGGATAGTACTGACGCCCCGGAGCTTTAAAAGTTGCTTTTCCAGGCGGTCGGCAAAAGCGAACAATTCCCGCGGGTTGGCCGGTTGGTCCGCTTTAGCCGTGATTCCCAGCGTAATGACCGCCATGCGTTTGGGATTTATATCAATAATCGTGATGTCTTCCACTTCGCCGGGGATATCCGTGATATTACTCTTGGTGAGAGTGCGATAAATCTCATCCTTTACTGCCTGCTTATTGGCCAAGCCATAATCCAAATAGATATAAATCGAGGCTCCGTTTTCAATGGCTAAGGAAACATACTCCCGAATACCCGCTATCTGGCTGATTTCTTTTTCCAGGGGGATCACGGCATTGAGTTCGACGTCCGCAGCGCTGGCCCCGGGATACATCACCTGAACGATCATGGTGTCTATTTCCGTCGGCGGAAAAACATCGCGCCGGATATTCAGGGCGCTGATGACCCCGATGAGAACCACCACAATCATGATGACATTAACCAGAAACGGATTACCGGTAAAATACTCTAATATCTTCTGCATCGAGAATTCTCCTAATTGAAAGATAAAACCAGTTTTTTAACGAATTATTATACGTCGGCCGGATGCCCGTGTCTAAATAAAAGTATACTAAATCTAACAGGCTAATACATTTAGCAGTATCACGCCTGGTGTCGCATTTCAGAAATTCTATCAATAAGTCACCCCGGCATGATTTTAGCCGGGGTCCAGAAAAACATTGTTTTTACGGGTAAAGTCCCTGGATTCCGGCTAAAAGCATGCCGGAATGACGAAACATATATTCAACGTACTTGCGAGACACGACACTAGGAGCCTGAGCGTTTAGTCTGTTTTTGAGAGTAGATAGTAGAAAGTGGACCGCATTTGAGATATTTTATCTAATTTCTACTATCTATTCTCAAATGCTCTGGAGCCTGAGCAACTAACTGCTCAAACTCCTAGTCCCCCAGGCAGATATTGTGGCCGCGGGCGGTTTTTAATAGATAATGGTCCTGGTTGATCAGGTTATAGGCGGTTGCTTTTTCCAGGGGGACATCCACGATATCCGGATGTTGGTACGCGACCATGCGCCCGAATTTCTCTTCCTTAATTAATTCCACGGCCTTGACTCCGAACTGGGTGGCCAGTATCCGGTCAAAAGCGCAGGGTATGCCTCCGCGTTGGAGATGCCCCAATACTGTAACACGCATACTGATATCCAATCGGGCCTTCAACTCTTCCATCAGCTTAAAACCGATTCCGCCCAGGCGGACGTTTTGATATCCTGCCTCATCGCTCTCCCTGGCTGCTTCCCTGCCTCCTGCCGGCTTGGCGCCTTCGGCAACAACGATAATCGCAAATCCCTTCCCGTTTTTTATGCGGCTCCGGATCTTGGCAACTACTTTTTCAATATCATAGGGAATCTCGGGAATCAGAACCACCTCCGCGCCCCCGGCCACGGCCGCGCTCAAGGCGATCCATCCCGCGCCCCGGCCCATAACTTCCAGAATCATAACCCGGTTATGGCTGGCTGCTGTGGTCACCAGCTTGTCAACCGCGTCGGTCGCGACCTCCACCGCGGTCTGGAATCCGAAGGTAAAATCCGTACAGGAAAGGTCATTGTCTATGGTTTTGGGGACGCCTATAATATTCACCCCTTTTTGAAAAAGCCGTTGGGAGATATCCTGCGAACCATCGCCGCCGATATTGACCACAGCCTCTATCTCCTGGGATTTCAGCCGTTGGATAAGCTCATCCGAACGGTCCACGGTTTCCCAGGAACCGTCCGGCTTTTTAATCGGCCAGGCAAATGGCGAGCCTTTATTTGTGGTCCCGATAATCGTCCCACCCCTGACATGAATACCGGCTACGGTCTTCTTATCCAGCTGCATGATTTCCATGGGCTCCTTTAAAATGCCGTGAAAAGCATCTATGGACCCTAAAACCTCCCAATTGTCCTCTTGGCCGGCCCGCTTGACAATCGCACGAATAACGGCGTTCAAGCCAGGACAATCCCCTCCGCCGGTAGTGACTAATATGCGTTTAGCCATCAGGCCCTCCTGTTTTTTTTCGCTGGTTCCAGAAAGGCGACATGTCCCGGAGCTCGGCGATAATCGGCGGCAGAACCTCCAACACGCGATCCACCTCTTCCTGTGTATTATACCGCGAGAAACTAAAGCGTATAGATCCGTGAATATCCGTAAAGGGCACGCCCATGGCCCGTAAAACGTGGCTGGGTTCCAAGGAACCGGAAGTACAGGCCGAACCGGAAGAAGCGCAGATACCATACTCATTCAATTTTAAAAGAATGGCCTCGCCCTCGATGTAGGTAAAACTGATATTCATGGTCGCGGGCAAACGATGCTCTACATCCCCGTTTACGCGGATTTCGGGAATCCGTTCCAGGATGCCTTGCTCTAAACGGTCCCGCAGAGCAGCCATCCGCACTGTCTCGGTTTTGCAATCAGACATGGCCAATTCGCAGGCCCGGCCCAGGCCAACCTGGCAGGCCACATTTTCAGTACCTCCCCGGCGCCCGTTTTCCTGGTGCCCGCCCATGATAAACGGTACGAACCTGGTTCCCCGCCGGATAAACAAAGCTCCCACGCCTTTGGGAGCATGCAGCTTGTGCCCGGAAATCGATACCAGGTCAGCTGCCAGGGTCTGCATATCCAGGTCCAGCTTGCCTGCGGCCTGTACGGCATCGCAATGGAAAACACACCCTTTTTCCTTAACTATTTCTCCGATCTTTCTCACTGGAAAAATTGTGCCGGTCTCATTGTTAGCATACATTATCGATACCAGAGCGGTGTCCGGCTTAATTGCTTCGCGGAGCATCTCAAGCTCCAGCCGGCCCTGGGCGTCTACGGGCAGATAGGTCACGCGGTATCCCTGATGTTCCAGATGGCGGCAAGGACTCAGGATTGCCGGGTGCTCGACCCGGGTGGTTATAATATGGCGTTTTTCGGGAAAGGCTTCCAATACTCCGCGAATAGCCGCGTTATCCGATTCCGTGCCACCGCTGGTAAAAAGAATCTCGTTCTCCCGAACATGGAACAGTTCAGCGACCCGGGCCCTGGCATTCTCTACAGCGTGCGCCAATTGGCCGCCGAAAGTATGCATGCTGGAAGGGTTGCCGTAAAACTCCCGGTAATACGGCAGCATGACTTCCAGCACCTCGGGCGCCACTGCCGTGGTGGCATTATTGTCCAGATAGATTACCTTGCTCATGGCTTAATGTCCTCCACCACGATATCCGGCTCCACGAATTCCCGGAGTTTTCCTCCCACCAGATCTTTTAAGGTGAAACCTGCCACCTGGCACCCGGCGCACATTCCCAGCAGGCGAACCTTGACGACTTTTCCATCAATATCCACCAGTTCCAGGTCTCCGCCGTCTTTCCGGAGTTCTGGCCGCACTTCCCGGTCCAGGGTTTCCTGGACCAGCTTCATGCGCTCCAAATTCGTCAGAGGTTTTTTTTCTGCTCCGGCCGGGGGCGGGCTTATTTCCTTCCCCACCCGGCGAAGGATTTTTTCTATCTCCCCGTGGCAGGAACCGCAAGCCCCTCCGGCCTTGGTATAATTGGTCACCTCGTCCACAGTGGAGAGGTTGTTTTCCCGGATCGCGCGTTCGATCTTGCGGTCAGTGACACCGAAACATTTGCATACCAGGTCCCCGCCGTCTTCGCCGACAATGCCGATAGCGCCCCCTGCCGAGGGCAGGGCTTGCCCGCGGTAATTGGCAATCGCAGCCTCCAGGGCTTCCATGCCCATTACTGAACAGTGCATTTTTTCCTGCGGCAATCCACCCAGGTTCTTGGCAATATCCCGGTTGGTAATTCGCGCGGCCTCAGTCAGGGTTTTGCCCATAATCATATCTGTCATTATACTCGAGGAAGCAATGGCGCTCCCGCATCCAAAAGTCAGGAATTTGGCGTCCAGGATTTTTTCCGTATCCGGCTCAACCTTGAGAGTGATCCGCAGAGCGTCCCCACATACCAGGGAACCAGCTTCCCCTATAGCGTCGGGATTGGCGATTTCTCCCACATTATGAGGGTGCAGAAAATGCTCTTTTACTTTATCGCTGTAATCCCACATATCAGTGCTGCTCCTGCTTGGCCTGCCGGGCTTCTATCCAGATAAAAACCGCGACAATTGCCCCCCCGATTAAAACCATGGCCAGGGTTGCGAATTCATCCGCCCCCCAGGCTTCGGGTAAATGGTTGCTGAGATAAATGGTTTCCCCGCCTACTTGGCTGCTGGTTTTAAAGGGCCAGATAGCCCAAAGCGACCCTAGAACCAATCCCACGAGGAATCCCATGGTATAATCGTACCAGTGCCGCAGCAAGTACTTTAAAATACGGGCAAATGCCAGCAGGCCCACCACATTTCCCAGAGAAAACGCGATAATAATAATAAAATCCAGATAAGTAACAGCCCTGAGAACCTCAAAATAAGCCCCCATAAGCAATAGCAAGAATGAACCGCTGATGCCGGGCAGAATCATGGCGGAAATACCAACGACCCCGACTCCAAACATGAACATGAGGTTGGGAAGACTGTGATCTCCTGACATATCCGGCACTTTTTCATCCATACCCGCGGACTTGGCCTTCTTCATTTCGTATTTCACTTGGGCTTTTTCCAGACGCGCGTCCTCGCTTACGGATTGCGTGAGCAGGAGTATTCCGCCCACGGCCAGCAAAGCCATCAGCCCGCTGATGACACTCTTTTTTTTTATCAATTTATACGGCACTAAAGCTGAAACCGCTACCAAACCGAGAAAGAATCCATAGGTCGGATCATGAAAATTTTTCAGTAAGAAAGTCATCAAGTTGGCCAGCGCCACAATCGAGGCGATCGCGCCCAATTCCACCAGGATAAGAAACACCGCATCTATCCGGCGCATTTCGGCCGTGAAAACCTCCCAGGCCCGGCGATTGCATTTTACCAGTCCCAGCAGCGCGGTTAGAGTGTGCAGGGAAATATTATGGATAGCGGTAATCAGACGTTCATAAATACTCAGTAGCAGGGCCAATGTTCCCCCGGATACGCCGGGAATAATATTCGCAATCCCGATAACCATACCTTTGACAAAAATTTTCATTACTTGCATGTACTCCTCCTTTTAAGCCTTCGCCAAATTTCCGCCCCCAGATAAATAACCCCGGCCAGTAAAATAATCGTTGCCCCACCGGCAGGGCAAAACTCCAAAATCCTATCAGAATAAAGGCCGGTATTGATTTTTTCAGATTCATTTTTAGCGACCCTTCCATAAGGATTTTTCCAGCCATTTGAAGATTATCATTATAACTAAATAACTAAAGTTTTCAACTTTTTGTTTTACTTTCCAGGATTTTCGGGATTCCGGAAGAATATTTCCAATTAACTTTTTTCACCCCCAGACCGATACTATAAACAGATTTAGAATTCGGATAGCCCATTTATGGTATCTCTCCATCCGGTATTACCAGGGGCCTAACATGCGTGTATTAGTAGCTGATGATGATCAAATATCCTTGCGCGTATTAGAAAAATCAGTTGCCGGGTGGAATTACGAAGTGGTATTGGCCAAAGACGGCAAGGAAGCCTGGGATATTCTCAGCCGGCCTCCCCTTCCCAGTATAGCTCTGCTGGACTGGATAATGCCCGGGCCTGACGGTCTGGAGCTCTGCCGCCGCCTGCGAAATCAAAAGAACGCTAAGTTTATATATATTATTTTAGTAACCTCCAATGACCGGCCCGAGGACATCACCACCGGCCTGGACGCCGGAGCCGATGATTACATTACAAAACCCTTTAATAAAGCAGAATTGAAAAGCCGGATAGCATCCGGCCGGCGGGTGGTAGAATATGAAAACTCGCTTAAACAAATTAACGAGGAATTACGCCGATATTCCCTGGATATGGAGATTCTGGCACAGGAACGGGCCCAGCAGCTGGTCCAGGCTGACCGCATGATCTCCCTGGGAACTATGGCGGCCGGCATTACCCATGAAATCAACAATCCTTTAACCATCCTGCAAGGAAATACTATCTTGCTTAATAAAATCTGGCAGACTTCGGGGATAAAAAATCTGGCCGAGTCTCTGAAACCCACAGGCGACAATACGGACGCGTCTCATCTCTTTCCGAATATCAGCGAAATAATCGAAGCTCTGCAAAATGGCGTGAGACGTATCCGGAAAATTGTTGACGGCATGCGCATTTTCTCCCATGGTCAGGGCGGAAAAATAGAACAGATCGACCTGCGAGCGTGTTTACATGACGCCATCCAAATCTGTCTGTCTAGAACTAAATATCTGGGCGGCGTGAAAACCAAGGTTGAGGAAATCCCTTTTTCAGTAAAAGGCAATCCGGTTCAAATAACCCAGGTCCTGGTTAATTTTATTGCCAATGCGGCGGATGCGCTCGCCTCCACCCCTAAACCTGTGCTGAACATCCTGCTTCGTCCTTCCAGCCGCCAAGCGCTTTTCACTATCCAGGACAACGGCCCCGGCATAGCTCATGAAAACATTAATCAGCTTTGGAGTCCCAGTTTCACTACTAAACCTGTCGGAAAAGGAACCGGTTTAGGACTGGCTATCTGCCATAATATAATAGCCGGCCACGGCGGAGATATTAAGGTGAATTCCAAACTAGGCGTTGGCACAACCTTTACGGTCCAACTGCCTGATGCGGAGGAATATGATCGTATCATGGAGATACGGGAAAAAATCCAAAAAGAGTAATACCGGAGCAGAGATCAGCGGGGCAGGGTGATGGTGATTTCCACTCTCCGATTCCTGGCCCGGGTATGGGCTCTCCTCCCGCTTTCCAGGGGCCGTTTCTTGCCATAACCTTCCATCCTGATAAGGGATGATTGCAAGCCTTCTTCCTCCACTAAATAGCGCATGACCATTTTCGCCCTTTTTAAAGACAACTCCAGGTTGTATTCCTTAGAGCCGACATCATCGGTATGTCCTTCAATAAACACCTTTACTTTTTCCGGCGGATACATGTTTACCAGGTCCGCGGTTTTCCGCAGTTTTTCGAACATGGCCGGTTTTAGTTCCGCCTTATCAAAATCAAAGAGAATCTGTTCTATCTTCAATTTTATCGCCTCCGGAGTTTCCGATAAAATTCTGACATCCGTAGCCGGTAAAACCGAGGCCTGCTGCCATACATTGCCCAAGGAGTCCTGCAGCCGAAGAACGTAATTATACTTCCGGTTGGTAGGCACCAAACGTCCTTTATCATCGCGGGAATCCCAAACCAGGGACCGGAATAGCCGGCCGGAACCATCAAATGTTCGAATGACTTCCCCGCTCTTGGCATCCATGATATTCAAGGCCCAACCTTGAATTTTAACTTCGTCCGGCAGTTTTAATTTAAAGGGAATCTTTTCCGCCAGGGGCAAACCCGAATCCGTCCGGGCCTTGGTTCCCGTGTCGACCACCACCAGAGGAGCAACGCTTTGAACCTCATTTCCCTTTTTATCCTTGACATTCAGGACAAAATGGAATCCTTCCTTGATAGCTACGGGATATTGCTGCTCATTCCTGCCATCCCAAACCAGATCCTTAGGAATATTTCCCACGCCCGCATAATTTCTAAGCGTGCGGCCGTCATTACTGACAATCGTAAGCGACCACTCCCTTACCTGCTCAAAAGACTTGGGAATAAAGCTTACTTTCCCGGCAAAAATATCCCGCGGCAGCGCTTTTAAACGGGGAAGTTTGGTAATGGAAACCGGCAGGATTTCCCCGCCTGACCGGACCGCATATCCCAGGCGGTCTGAAATTCGGCAATTGTAAAAATAGTAATCTTCCAGCTCCGCCCGGGCTCCCTGGTTATTGAGCCCGTCCCAGACAATGGTCAAAGGTAATTTATCATGTCCCTCAAAACGCCGGACTTGGCGGTGGGCGCGATCGGAAATCACCAGTTCCCAACGACTTATTCCGGCCGCGGCCTGTACCGAGGAAACAAAGCGCACCTCGCGCCCCACCTCCCCGTCTGGATAAACAAACTGTTTGGTAAGTATTCTCACTTCCAGCACGGGCCGGGCCAGACGGCGCTGGCTTCCAAAATCATAACTGCCGGAAAAGCGATGGGCCCAGCCCATAGTTCCCAGCGGCGAGAGAGCATAATCAATATGTATTCTCTGCCAGCGCAGGCCGGTTCCCAGGTTAAGCCAGTCTCCGGCATCAGCGCTCTTGATCCCGGCCCGGAGCGCCAGCAAATTCCATAACCAGCCCTCTGCTCCCACGGCCCATAACCAATCTCCCTGAAGAGGCACTTCAATCTCAGCCCCCAGGGAAATCCTATGGGGATCATCCGGCCATAACCGGTAGGCCGCGCCGATTCCAAAATCCAAAGGCAGGGAATCCCGGGATTCCTGGAAAGCCGTTAAAAAGCCGGCATTGTCCACGGTAGCGGCCAGGAGCAGCTGATCATTAAACAGAAAATATTTTGCCCCCACATCCAGGGCCAGGCCCCAAGAGCGGGACGAGCTTAAATTAGACATTAGGTATTTAAGACGGCCGCCGACTGCCAAATGCTTTAAAGGTTTAAACGCATAACTGCCGGCTGCCAGCAGATCCCCGGCTTGTTCGGTCTTAATGCCGGGATCATCAGTGCTGTTAAAAGGAGGCACATTTAAATAAGCCGCTGTAAATCCCAGAGCGCCGGATTTACCCAGTGGCTGTACCGCCCATACGGCATCAAAGGTAATGTCGTCCCACCAGGACAGGTGGCTAAGTCCGAACTGGGGATTAAGCAAGCCTAAAATACCGGCGGGATTATAAAAAGCGGACTCGGCATCCTCACCCAGGGCGGAATAGCACCCTGCCAGAGCAGCTGAACGGGCGCTGGGTATGAGATGTAAAAACTCGGCACCGGTCGTTCCTTCCCCGCACCAGACCGGACCAGCCTCCAGAAAAAGGCCCAAGACCGCCAGTTTTAACCATCCTGAAGGTCTTCTCACTTGACCACTAACACCTTTCGGATTTCACGCCTGCCATGGCTTTCCAGCACGACAAAATAAACTCCTGAAGCCACATCCTGCCCTTCCTGGTTGCGGCCATCCCATTCCAGCCGGAAATATCCGCCAATAAAAGCTCTGGGCCGCGCCTGCCAGACCTGCCTCCCGGCCAAAGTAAAGATTGTTATCTTGAACTCTTCTTCTTTTAAAACCCCTACCCTGATTTCCAGGCTCTCCCGGTCCGGCGTAAAACGGTTTTTATCCAGATAGAAAATCGCGCAGGGAGTAAAAGTAGGGGTGGGCGGCAACGTAGGGCTGATAGTAGGCGTCAGGGTAATGGTAGGACTAATGGTGCAAGTGGGAGTTATACTAACGGTCGGAGAAATGGTATAGGTCTGAGTAATAGTTGATGTTCTGCTGATGGTGCCGGTAACGGTAAGCGTAGGAGTTGAAGTATAGGTCAAAGTGCGGCTCGGAGTAGGGCTGGGTGTTGGTGTGGGCGTCGGGCTGGGGGTATTGCTTGGTGTAGAGGTTGGACTGTAGGGTGGCGTATTGGTAGACGTAGGCGTATGCGTCAACGTAAATGTCGGGGTTGGGCTGGGCGTAACGCTCGGCGTAGGAGTTGACGTAGATGTTGGGCTTGGACTGGGCGTAACGCTCGGCGTAGGAGTCGACGTAGATGTTGGGCTTGGGCTGGGCGTAACGGTCGACGTAAACGTCGACGTAGATGTTGAGGTTGAGCTCGGCGTAACGGTCGACGTAAACGTCGACGTAGATGTTAAGGTTGAACTCGGCGTAACGGTCGACGTAAACGTCGGCGTAGATGTTGGGGTTGGGCTGGGCGTAACGCTCGGCGTAGGGGTCCACGTAGATGTTGGGCTTGGGCTCGGCGTAACGGTAGATGTAGGCGTAGACGTATTGCTAGGGGTCGGGCTGGGGGTATTGCTAGGGGTTGGGCTGTAGGCCAGCGTATTGGTAGACGTAGGCGCAAACGTATTGCTGGGTGTCGGGCTCGGGGTATTGCTGGGCGTTGGGCTCGGGGTTGGGCTGGGTGTCGGGCTCGGGGTATTGCTGGGCGTTGGGCTCGGGGTTGGGCTGGGTGTCGGGCTCGGGGTATTGCTGGGCGTTGGGCTCGGGGTAAACGTAACTGTCGCAGTACCACCCGCTTCTAACCTGATAATCGCCTCTTCGCAGCGCATCAATCCTGAAACATTCGAGGCGCCCGTGCTTTCCGCAAACCAGATTTTGATGGTTTTTTCCTCATCATCGCTCGTAAGAAGTGCCTGAACTGTCAAGGTATTGGCGCGATTCGTGTCCCCTTTATTTCTCCAACGGCCGGCATCCGCGGAAATCCATGTATCAAGCGCCATATTGGCAGAAGTCATTGTCACGGGAAAGTAAAAACTAACCAGATCAGAGCCTTTGTCCACGCACACAAACCGGGCATTGGGAACGCACCACTTTAAGTACACCGTGGTATCACTAGTAGTTTCCCCACCGTCATCAATCCAGAAGGAGGTCATGGGAGGATCGTCCAATGTGTAGTAACAGCAATCTTGTGTGGCCGCGGTATAAATACGCTGACGTTGAGCATCCAACGCAATGGACCATATCGTGTCCGCATCGTCCGGTAAGCTCATCCAAGTCGGACCGCTTAGGATATCACCATCATTCGAATCCATACCAACCCACCCCAGGTCACCCGAACCGCCACTGGATCTTCCCATATACATCCGGTTTTGGGTGGCGTAAAGACTCGTGGCGTCGAGATTCAAACAAAGAATCGGAGACCCCATATCATCAGATGCGACTCCTGGGCCTAGCGGTTTGCCCCCCGAACCCAAGGTGAAAGTATAAATATTATTCTTTCCTGACAGGCAGGCATGTAAACGATTGCGCACGCTATCCAGGGCCAGGGACAGCACCGGATTAGAGCCGACTGCTGCTGGATAAGAAGTTCCGTCCAAGGTCTCGGGTATGCCAGCGGCATTCAGGTCATAGACTCTTATTTGTCCATCTCCGCAGCCCATATAAAGTTTGTTTCTCGCAGCATCCAGAGCCAAGGAATAAACAGTTGCACCGGTAAAAAAAACAGGTAAAGCAGAAGCAGGATCCGCATTGATCTTTACTACTCCCAGCCCATCAGAATTGTGATTAAGCGCTACATAGAGACACCCGCGTTGAGTATCCAAAGCCAGAGCCTTGGCACCGGAGGTGAAAAAATCACAGGGAACGTTACCCACAACATCGCCAATGTTATCCAGGGTTAAGATATATAATTCATTGGTTCCGGCATGATTTGCCATATACAAGCGTTGGAGTTGGGTATCCAAAGCCAAACTGCGCGTATTGTCACCATAATTATAGGAAAGAGGCAGTACACTTGTATCTACATTGCCCTGGTCATTTAAAGAATAAACATAAAGATTGTCGCCGCTATTAGTATCCACGCCCAAATACAGCCGGTTGAGATTGGGAGCCACAGCAACAGCCTTACTGGATGAAATATCTGTTTCGGTATAACTTGTTGAGGAAACCGGGTCTGCAGCCAGGTGGGAAAAAGCAGGAAATAAAACCAAATAAAAGAAAAGCGATAAAACCAAGATCCCTGGCCATCGCGGAGACGAGCTGCGGAGATAATGGGAATTATGCAGCATTTTCCATCCTAATTCCAGCAAGTTTTAAGTGAAATATTAGCCTTTCGCTTTTCCGTACGTAATTATCTCATGCTGTTTTTTAATCTCTAGAACACTGAAATACGACACCCACGAAACGTAGGGGCGTTTAATTAAACGCCCCTACAACTGTCGTTAATACCATAACCAACTACTATTATTTTACATTTCAAGCAAAAAAACAAGGTAAATAAATCATCCTAATGAAATTATATCTCACCAGCCGAAAATTTCAAAGAGTTCCAAATTTAATTAAAAGAAGTTCTTCCGGCCATTGTTTTTTGTCCAATAGCTGCGGCCATTGCCTCGCTTAACTTTAAAGTAGTACTCATCAATAACTCCCTGACTATTGGGAATAGACAATGTCCCTCCGCCCTTTCCGGCTTCATCCAACTCGAATGTCATGTTTAAGCCATCCCGGGTGGAGGACATATTACAAACTGCCGCTTTATTCTGGGTGGAAGCCCGCACTTCAGTGAAGTATATATAATTGCCATTAGGCTCTCGGATGACTGGACTTCCATTATGCGAACTTTTAATCACTATACACTGCATCCACTGCGTGCTGCTCGAATTTAAAAATAAGCCCAGGTTAATCCAACTCAACTCACCTGTACCTTTCTTCGGGGAATGCATAAAATCCCAAAAAATCTCGTTTGCTTCTTCGTTGTTTTTATAAATATCATATCCCTCTACATTATTAAAATACGATTTAGTAGTTATCTTGGTAAATGTTTCCGGAACATGCACATTTGTACTCTTAAAATAGTATCCCTCACCATTTGTCCATCCTCTTGATTCAAGATCGCCGTAAAATCCTGAGTAAGGGTTCCAGGCATAGGGAAACAGTGTTACTTCGGGATCAAAGCCGCCGGGATTAGTACCCAGCCCCGGGGACCAGCTCTGCTTAAGTACACCGAGGCAGGCCTTGAATAGATAGTGTCCCAGCCCGCAGCGAAAGGTGATTATGTAAAAGAGACGGCATCGAAGAATGCGCTGAACAGTGCTTTTTACTTCCGGATCAACGACATCTAATTTAAGCACATTATTGATGAACTTTTTCACGCTCCAGGGATTGAATTTTAATAAGCAGGCGCAAAACGTCCGGTTCGTCCACTTTCCTTTTTTTCCTAAACAAGCTGCCTGAAAAGAATTAGCCTCTGCATTTGCACCCGAAATTGCTGTGCTTTGCTGGACCGCACCCAGCACCTGACTTGATATGGCTTGGGGCGCAGTCGGCCCCACAACACTTTTACCGCATCCAAAAATGGTTAGCGAAGTAAGGGCAAGGAGAAAAATACCTACCGTATATTTATTAACAAGTTTTTTACCCATTACTTCTTCTTACCTCCTTTTAATTTTTTTACAACTTTATTTTTGTGAAAGTATATCATAAGTTAATGACCGTGTAAAGTTTTTTTGGTAATTACAATGATATTTATTTTGGTAAATTTTTACAAGCAAAATGTTTCACGATGAAACGTTTTTTGAATCTGGTGGGATACCGCTAGGAGCTTGAGCATTTAGACCATAATTCAAGTATTCCCCTCCCTTTTTGCGGCCTGTCCTGGCTGATTTAGGCCAGGGGAGGGGATAAAGGGGAGGGTGATAAAAGTCTTTAAAATCGTACGCTCAACTAATCTTTCCCCTCAAGGGAGGGGTATTATTTATATAAAAATCGACTAAATGCTCAAGCTCCTTCGGGCGGCCACGGGGGACCGCCCCTACAAAAACCAATATGACCAACACACAATACATTTTAAAGGTTATCTTAAATCCAATAATTATGGGGTTTTTTTCAGGGATTCCAGGAAATCATAGGGATCAACTTTAATGCCATTAACATTTATTTGAAAATGAAGGTGATTCCCGGTCGAAGAACCCGTAGTGCCCACCTCCCCGATAATCCCGCCTCGCTTAACCATCTCGCCGTTTCTCACCAAAAGCTTTCGGAGATGCAAATATGTAGTGATTACTCCATAACCATGATCTATAAGCACACTATTGCCATGAGCGGTAAATGGCTCGGCTAAAACAACGCAGCCATCGGCCGGTACAATTATGGGTGTTCCTCCCAAAACCGCAATATCTATTCCTCCGTGAAACCAGGATTTCATTCCCTGGTTGTAAATGCGCTTCACGCCGAAAATTTCAGTAATTCTTCCCTTGACAGGCCATATAAAAGGCGTCAGTCGCGGACCTGCGCCGGTTCCCGCCTGCTTCCGTACCGCGGCCATACGTGCTGATTCGGTCGCGAAATCATATTTTCCAAATCCCCTGATACTCAGGCGGACAGTTTTAAAAGGCTGCCGGGGCAGAACCTGTATGGCAATATTTATGGTCCGGATTTTTTGACCTTGGTGTGAAAAGGCGTTTATAGTCACAGTCCCAGGACCAGGCAGCGTGTCCAAAGGTACGCCTAAAAAACCTTCATAGCATGTTGGCTCGTTGCTGACCGGGAGTAAGCGCGTGGTTTGGCCCCAGGCTTGCGCTATCAGGGTTAATTGGCAATCCGGGGAATCGGCATTAACTCTTAAAACATGGCCGGGTTCCATCTCTTGCTTGGAAACCCGCAGCTTGATCTCAGGAGGCAATATCCGTATGACGGTTCGAGGCGCGCAGGCGGCAAGACTGCATAAAATCAATGCAGGGATTAATATTTTGATAAGAAAATTACTTCGCAAACAGGACAACCTCCACGCGGCGGTTCTTCGCCCGGGCAGCGCCGGTATCTTCCCGGGATAACGGCTGCTGGGAACCCCGGCCCACTGTCTGAATTTTTTCCGGCGTGATTTCCCCCTGCTTCTTCATAAAATCAGCCACGGTTTGAGCCCGGGCACGTGAAAGCTCAACCTGCTTGCCATCGGATTCCAGGCTGTCGCAATGCCCGCTCACTATAAGATGAAAATCGGTTTTATACCGCCCCAGGGTATCCGTGGCCCGGGTTAAAGACCGTTGTGAAGCCCCATCCAGGTCCGCGGCGCCGGATTTAAAAAGGACGCGAACCAAGTTAATAGATAGAGCCTTCTTGCCGGTATAAGCGCCAAGATCGCTCTGCAGGTCGGAAGACTCGGCAGAAGCTGTGGTACGCAGGCCGGATACCACGGTTAATACGGCACGGTAGATGTTACCACCCCCGACCGGTTTACCGTCCGAGCGGTCACCATCCCAAAGCAGATTTTTAGGCGGAGATCCCTGACCATTGTATATCCTGATCGGCTTGGTCCGGCCTTGCCGCATGATTTTAAGCGTCCAACGCTTGATTGTCATGCTGCCTTGGACTTCAGGCCGCAGATTCACTCCTTGGCCCCCGCTTTTCTGCGGTTTAAAAAGTTGGTTCGCGGCCTTGAGACTTACGCTGAATGCGGTGTATTTTATTCTGAACTTCACTGTAGATTCAGACTTCAAACCGACCTCATCCTGGTATTTCAACCTGGCACGGTACCGTCCGGCGGGCGCTGCCCTTCCTTTAACGCGCGGCGTCCATTTTAATTTCTGCGGAACTTCATCCCCTCCGCTTCTCTCATAAACTTTTTTTTGGCCTGGACTGAATATGGCAAAATTCCAGTTACGGCTTCCCCGGATTTCCGGAACTATAAATTTAAGTGGTTTGTCCTTTTGGGAGCCGGTAAGCATAACTGATTCGGGTCCGGAAATGCTTACTTTCCGGGCCTTGGTTTTAATCTCTACCGTCTGGGTAGCAGCGCCAATTTCCATACCATGTCTGTCTATAATGCGCAACAAAACCTGGTAGGCCCCATCGGGTAAAATCCGGCCCTGCTGGTCTTTGCCGTCCCATTCCAGGTTGCGCGGCAGGCGTGTGCCTCCCTCATAGGTCCAGGCAATCCGCCCCTCGCGGACAACATTCAATACCCAGCGCGAAACACGAAGTTTTTCCGAGGCCAGCCTTCCCACAAAAATGGTCTTGTCCTGACGACCGTCGTTATTGGGCGAGAAAGGATTGACGACCACATGCAAACGCAAATCCTGATTTACCAGGTTAAAACCTCCCAAATCGCCTTGCCCTCCGGAAAAATAGCCCGAAAAAATGGCCGGCATCTCCGGAACAGCTCCGAAGGACACGCTTTCCCGGTCGGCCGGTCCTTCCGGAATCGGCAAGCTGCTATAATAATTGTCCGTGGCCCCTTCCTCTTCAACCAACTCCCGGGTTTTCGGCGTTGCGGCGGGCATTGGCCGAACCTCCTCCTCTGCTCCAATTTCTTCCCACATTTCCGCCGCAGATTCCAGCGCCGAAAAAAGTTTTGATAATTCTACCTCTTCCGGCTCCGGCGTAGGAGAAACCCGGAGTTTGGGAGCAGACTCTTTTTTAGAAATTTCTTTTTTTTCTTCTCTCTGGAATCCCCAAGATACGCTGAGTTGATGGAAGGCGTCCGAAAAATAAACCGGAAGCTGCAGGGCATAATCCAATCGCAAATCACCGAATATCACGCCCAGACCCGCGGTGATCAAACCACTCTGATCCAGACGCTGCAAATAACCCAACCGTGCAGCCAGTTCGTCAATTCCTTCCGCATGAAATATTTGTTCCCAACCGGCACGGAAAACCCGGAAAGAATCAAAATTCGGGTTTCTGCTTTCCTGGGCATCAAAACCTATGGTCAACAACTGCCGGGCGGAGAGATTAAAGGCCGCCCCGAAACGGAAAACATTGGGAAGAGAAATTTCCAGCCCCGGGCTTTTCAGCACGGTTTGGGCGTCCAGCATGGAGACACCGAAACGCATCGCCGTCCCCTGGGAAGCGGTGAAAACATCATACATCAATCCGATGTCCATCCCGCCGCCGGCCAGGGTCCCGGTTAAACCAGGAATTGCCTGACGCAGGTATTTACCGGTAATCCCCGCCATAAATTTTTTGTTACGCGAGATGGGAAAAGCTGCGGAAAACAGATACGCATCAAAATCGTCCCGGGATCCCCGGGGATAATTCAGTTTCAACCAACCTATACCGGTTACTATTTCGGCCGGCAGCGGAACCGCGCCCGCCGCATAAAACTGTCTTAGATCACCCAGATCCTGATTGCCTATTCCAACAGCTAATTCCGGCCAGCTGAGATAAAACAGGGCGGCCGGATTGCTAAATACCGACTCCGCACTACCCGGCAGCGCTATGCCGGCACCGCCCAGGGCAGATACACGGGCTCCCAGACGTGCCGATTGGACCAAGGGTTCCCGCGCGGCACGAACCGGTTGGACAAACATTATCAAACAGCAGATTATGATAAACGCCTTGGTCAGGCGCACTTATAACATCCCCCAAAGATATTTTATCATTTCTTTTTCAGATGCCGATATTTTCTGCGATGTTTTTTCCGCTTATGCGTTTTGATTTTCTTCAAATGACGTTTTTTACCACAAGCCACAATATTTCCTCCTTCCGCACTATTATATTCATATTATATCAAAATATTTTTAAATACACAAGAGCCAGGTTTTTTCCCCAGGAGCTTGAGCATTTGGCCGTTTTTTTAGGTTGTCATTCCCGAATGTTTTTAAGATGAACGTCAATATTGTATTCCGCTCATCTCCATACTTGATCGGGAATCCAGAGGCTTTGATTTTAAAGGAATTAATTGTAGGGGGCGGGTTTTAAACCCGCCCCTACTGTAATAAAGATATCAGCGGGTATGACAAAACCGACTAAATGCACATCCTCCAGAACCTAAATTAAATTCCACCTAAAAAAGAAAAACCCCATTGGTTTATGGAAAAATAAGTCATCCCACACCCAGGGGAAACTTAACCAATGGAGTAATACTACTATGACATAAGGTTTGCTTCCTAGCAAGCTCGAAAATCCAGTAACTACCCCGCTCCTTGTTTCCGGCGGCCCCCATTCGGCGCCCGGGCGGTCCGACAAAACCAACGACCCTGGAAGCCAATTCTGCTGCTTTTTCAGCGCTTCCTAAATTTAAACCATCATCCGGCGTCAGGTTCTTTTCCCTCCCCGGACTTTCATACACTTGGCCCGGGCCGCGGCGATTAAAGTTCCATCAGCCAGTCTTACTTCTCCCTTAATACGCACCAGACGACCCCTCGGCTCGCCGTCGTAGCAAGCGGTAATTATCAGGAGCTGCTCTACCGGGGCCGGATGGTAAAGACGCAGAGTAAGTTCAGCGGTTACTACCAGCAACTTACTGCGCAACCAGGGCAAATTCACGATCACCTCGTCCAGCAGCAGGCCGATAAAACCGCCATGTACTACATCTTTAAAACTTTGATATATTTTCCCCGGAACATATTCGCACCGCAATCCCTGCTCGCCTTCCGGCGTAAATTGCAGGTGCAGGCCCGCCGGATTTTTAGTTCCGCAGGCAAAACACATTTGATCGTCTTCCCATAGTCTTTCCGGCATAAGTATCTCCCTCAGTTTATCTGATTTTTCTTATAAAATTCTTTACTGCCTCTTCCTCAGTAAAATCCTCAATAGTCAGATCCGGTTGGTATTTCATAAGTTCGGCTTGAGAGAAAGGGCCCGTGGCCACTGCCAGGGTCCGGGCGCCAATGGCCCGGCCGGCATTAATATCATGCGGAGTATCGCCGACTACGATTATTCGTTCCGCCGGTATCCGTGCGCCCACCAGGTTCCCGGCCTTGGCAACTCCGATACTAAGAAGTTCGGACCGTTCCCTGGCATCAGAACCAAAGCCGCCGAATGGGAAAAACCGGTTCAGACCTGCCGGTTCAAGCTTTAAGCGGGCGCCGGCTTCCAGGTTTCCGGTTCCCAGTCCCAGCATGACATTCGGAACGTCAACCTGTTCCTCCAGAAATGGTGTAATCCCCGGCATAACCTCATAATCCGCGATGCTCATCTCAGCTTCCAAGTGTTTCAAATAAAGTTCAAAAACCCTCTGCATTTCATCCGCCAGCATATCCGCACCGCGCTTTATCCGCGAGATCCGGTGGGCAATAATCGGATCTGTCAAACCGGCCGGTGAAATTTCAGCCAGGGCTTCTTGCCACCCCATAATCTCCAGGAAAGCCCGGTTCATGGCGCGGACGCCCGCGCCATGAGTACGGATCAGGGTCCCGTCCAGATCAAAAAGCCAGAGTATGGTTTCAGGCATTATTATATATCCAGCCCGGCGTTCGGCTTTTGGCCGGCGCCTTCGGATTCCTTGATTTCCTCCTGAATTACCTTGATTAATGATCCGGCGGTTAAATAGCGCGGGTTCCAGCGTGAATATCCGCTGACCAGCATCAGCACTGCCAGCGGCACGGCCACGGGCCATAAGCGCTTCCAGACTCCCTCCGCGGCGGAACGCCACAAGGCCCAGGCCCCTACGGCCAGGTTGAGCGAGGATACTGCGACCAGACTTATGCGAGTACCCAGCAGGGGAATCAGAAGAAAGGTGGCGGCCAGCGATCCCCCAATAGCGCCCAAAGCATTAATCGCATAAACGCTGCCTACTCCTCCCCCGGCGCGGCCGGTGGAATAAATACCGGCCAGAAGGCTTCCTCCGGCCAACCCGCCCATAAAACCGGCCAAGGCGGCCGCTACGCCCAGAGAAGTACTGCCTAAAATAAGGGAAAGCAAACGCGTCCAAACCAGTTCGTAGACCAGGCCTAAGGCGCCGGAAGCCGCCAGAATAGCGCCTAAAGCCGCAAGCTGTATCCACCAGAAGCAGTGGACTATTTTATTCCGGATTAGTTCCGGGTCAAAGTTAAATTTATCCAAGAGGAGAGAATAAATCCCTTAAATTTTGATCATAAGGGGCGCGGATGACGCCTAATTCCGTTATGATGGCACTGATATATTTATGCGGGATAATATCAAAAGCGGGATTAAAAGCTTTAACTTTAGGCAGAGAAATCGGCCTGCCGTTTAAATTGGTAACTTCCTCCGGGCTGCGTTCTGTCAGAGAAATAAAGTCCTGATTAAAAGAAATCCTGTCAAAAACGCAAATTGGCGCGGTTATATAAAAAGGCAAATTATGATAATAGGCCAGCATTGCCAGCCCATAGCTCCCCATCGTTCCGACCGCATCTCCATTGAGAGCAATTCGGTCCGCTCCCACTATCACCACATTGATCAGGCCTTTTTGCATGAAATGGGCGGCCATATTATCCGTAATCAGATGAAAATCAATCCTGGCCTGTTTCATTTCCAGGGCCGTCAGACGCGCTCCCTGCAAACGGGGCCGGGTTTCGCACACCAATACCCGTATGTTTTTTTTTCCTGCCAGGGATTCAGTAATCACGCCCAAAGGCCCCCCGGGACCGGCAACGGACAAGGCACCGGCATTTCCATAGGTCAAGACCTGGTCGCCGTCCCGGAACATTTCCGCTCCCAAGCCGGAAATAATCTTATGGGCTTTTTCATCCTCCTTTAAAATGGAGACGGCTTCCCGCAGCAGCATATCACGCAGCGTGGGCAGCTTATGATCACGGTTATTTCGGGCACAACGCTTCATTCGCTCCAAAGCCCAAAATAGGCTGACCGCCTCCGGCCGCGTCCGGCTCAATAAAACAACGGTTTTTTCAATCTGCGCCAGAAGCTTGGCATAGTTTTTTGCCAAAGGTGGTGTCTTAACTGCCAGGTAAACCCCAAAAGCCGCAGCAATGCCCGGTGCGGTCGCGCCCTGTATTTTCATAGTAGTAATAGCTTCCGCGATCTGCCGCGGATTCCGGCACTGAAGTTTTACTATTTTCTGAGGAAGCTTGTTCAGGTCAACAACAAAGAGTTTCTGCTGTTTCCACTCGATAGCTTTAAGCATTAATTTCCTCCTTGGGTGGATGGGCTCAAATCCGGCGTACTATTTCCTTCACCAGGCGGGTTAACATGGGTTCGGCCTGCATGGCGGCTTGAATAATGGCGCTGATATCCGCCGGCCCAAGCTGATCAGGCACACATCGATCAGTAACCACGCTGATTCCCAGGACCCGCATACCGGCATGCCGGGCCACGATGACTTCCGGAACTGTTGACATGCCGACACAATCCGCTCCTATAGTTTGAAGAAAACGGTATTCCGCCGCGGTCTCCAGATTAGGGCCGGTTAAAGCGGCATAAACGCCCCGATGAAGCAGTATTTTCTGTTCCCGGGCTATGTTTTGTGCCAGACCCTGTAATTTATCATCATACGCATTGTACATATCCGGATAGCGCGGACCAAGACGTTCGTCATTCTTTCCAATCAAGGGATTGCCATTTAGGAGATTGATATGATCGCTCAAGAGCACCAGCTCACCGGGATAGTAATTCCGATTGATTCCTCCGCAGGCCGAAAAAACCATCAAGGTCTTAGCTCCCAGGTCGCGCATCACCCGTACCGGAAAAGTAATTTGCCGGTAATCATACCCTTCATAGCAGTGAAAGCGGCCTTGCATAGCCACTACGCGCCGTCCCATCAGGGTTCCGAGCAACAGCCGGCCGGCGTGAGTTTCGACGGTGGATAGCGGAAAATGCGGGATTTCCCGGTAAGGAACGGCCACCGCCTGTTTGATATCCTCGGCCAGCGCACCCAAACCCGTGCCCAGAATAATTGCCACCTCGGGTTTAAGCCGGGTATGCCGGCGTATGGCTTTTGATGCTTCTTTTACTTGATCATATAATTCTGTCATGCTTTGCTCCGATAATTTTTTCCGTAGGCGCCGGACTTCCATGTCCGCCCGCATACGCGAGGTTAAATCCATGGGCCGGCATGGAAGCCGGCCCCTACAACTTCCAGAACAAGCAAGTGTGTACATTGTAGATGCGGACTTCCATGTCCGCCCGCATGCGCGAGGTTAAATCCGTGGGCCGGCATGGAAGCCGGCCCCTACGAAAATGCATTCCCCAACCGCTCCTGCACCTCTTCCGCAGTTAGATTATCCACCCGTATCACTTTCCGCTGTGAAAATTCGCCCTTGATAATCTTTAAATTCCGGCGGGAAATACCGAGCCTATGGGCTAAATACTCAAGACATTCCCGGTTGGCCGCGCCGTTTTCCGGCTTTTTGGCCAATTTCATTTTAAGCGCTTTTTCCCAGGTACCTATAATTGCCGTGCTCCCGGCCCCGGGCTGAACCTTGACTTCAAATGTTGCTCCCCGGGATCCGGAAGAGACTTGAAAAGCCATTTTTTCAGCCAACCGGCTGATGCAGCATTCCCCAGTAGATCATGCCGCGAAATATGAAAGTTTTCATTAAAATCAGCAGTAAAATCGCGAGCCAAGGCGCAAAATCCATCTCCCGGTAAACTGTAGGCAACGTGCGCCTTAGTATGTCAACCGGCAGCGCAGCGACTTTAGTCAGCCAGTACCGGGCCGGACCGGGAGTCTTAGCGGCTGTGGTTATCCAGGAAAACAGGATATCAAGTAAAATAAGCATAATCCATATGATACTCAGTAGGTCTAAAATCCATCCACTGGTAATTAGCATCCAAGCCATATTAATTATTCCTCCGGCTTTGAGAGAGTTAAGTCTTGCCCGCGATCCCGGGCGGCATGCAAGGCCGCGATGAATATCTCCTGATAATCGGAAGCAGCCAGGTAATCCAGCGCGGCCTCCGTAGTCCCTCCGGGCGAAGTAACCTCAGCCCGTAGTGCAGCAGCCGGCCGGCCGGTCTCGTTCAGCATGCGGGCTGCTCCCAGAATCGTCTGGACTGATAAAACCTCGGCTTCCCGGGACGAGAGGCCCATTTGCCTTCCGGCTTTTATCATCATTTCGCAAAGGTGAAAGACGTAAGCCGGACCGGAACCGGAAAGCGCGGTAACGGCATTCATTAAAGCTTCCTCTACGCGCACCACAATTCCCACCGGCTCGAAAAGCATATGCGTAAGCAGGGTTTCCGCTTCACCGGCGTATTGTCCCAGGCAAAAGGCCGTGGTTCCGGCCCGCAGCCGGGCCGGAGTATTAGGCATAACCCGGACTACCTTAAGCGGCAGCCCGCCGGCCTTTTCCAAACCAGCCGTAGTTAATCCGGCCACCAGGGAGATTAATATATTTTTCTCCGGATCCAGCACGGCACGTATCTCGGCCATTACCGCGTCCGCCTGTTGCGGCTTGACGGCCAATACCAACACCTGGCATTTTTGCGCAAGCTCCCGGTTGTGCAAGGTCGTTTGCACACCGTATTTTTCAGCCATATATGCCAAGCGGATTTCATTTATATCTGAAGTTGTGATTTTTTCAGGTAAGCAGACCGTTGTTTCCTGCAATCCGCGAATTAGCGATTCCGCCATATTCCCGGAGCCTAAAAATCCAATGGCAGGCTGCTTCATTAGGAACTCCCTAATCCCGGAGTATGGAAAATCCCCGTGCCGATTCTCACCAGATTGGATCCCTCTTCAATGGCTACCTCGAAATCATGGGTCATGCCCAGGGATAAAATATTCCATTGCGAACCAGGGATCACGCGGTTACGCAGTCCTTCAAATATTCCGGCCAGCTTGCGGAAAAACGGACGGGTCATTTCCGGATCCGGCACATAAGGAGCCATGGCCATTAAGCCGCGCACCCGCAGGGCCGGCTTGCCGGCCGCATACCTCACCAAAGCTTCGGTCTCCTCCAGAGAAACCCCAAATTTATTCTCCTCTTCCCCGATATTGACTTCAATCAGGACATCCATCCGCCGATCCAGACGCCGGCTCTCGCGATCCAGGAAATCCGCTGCCCGGTTGGAATCAACCGACTGCACCAGGTTGAAAATTAACACGGCCGGCCGGATTTTATTGGACTGCAGGTGTCCCAGCATATGCCAGCGGACCGCCGGTCCGATCTGGGAGAATTTCTGTTTAGCCTCTTGAACTTTATTTTCACCCACTATTTTAATGCCGGCGGCCAGAGCAATCCGGATATCTTCCACCGGCACATTTTTAGTAACTCCCAGCAGGGTAATATCTTTCCCTGACCGTCCACTCCGCTCAGCGGCAGCGTTTATTTTTTCTTTGACAGCGGCGATATTGGCTTGAATTACTTGGCTGCGATCATTCATTTGGTTGCATTATACGGTTTAAATTAATATTGACAATAAAAAAATTATCCGGGATTGATTTGAACCATGCCCAGCATTCTCCCGGTTCGCCCCTGGTCCCGGCGATGCGAGAAATACTTCCGGGGATGTCCGGCCGTGCAATCCCGGATAATAACGAGTTGGTTTTTTCGTATCCCCTGACTGATTAATTGCGTCCTGGCCGCAATCCCAAGGTCAAAACCGGCGCAATCCGGAGAGATCCCTTTCCGGACTGCTTCCGGATAATGCCGTCGCAACCGGGCTAAAACCTCCCCCTGGACCATAAAAGCCTCCGGTCCGATACCCGGCCCCACAGCGACCCATAACCGCTCAGCGCCAATGCCCAATTCCTGCTTGAACTTCAAAACCGCTTGGGACAAAATTCCCTGCAAAAGACCGCGCCAACCGGCATGCACCACTCCCACGGCCCGGGCTTGTTCATCCACGAATAGTATTGGCAGACAATCAGCTGTGGCCACAGCCAGAGGAAGGCCCCGGGCAGCAGTAATAAGGCCGTCCGTACCCGTCCAGGCCGAGCCGGGATGGCGCCATCCTTTTCCGGCATCCCGTTGGTCAACTATTTCAATTCGGGTTCCATGAACTTGCTGCCCCATCACCGGCAAGTAAGGCCCCAATTTCGCCGCTTTTACGGCCCTATCCCGGTTTTGCAGAACAGCTTCTAATTGATCTCCAGTTGTCAGTCCCAGATTTAATCCTTGGCAGCATCCCCGGCTGACTCCCCCTTTACGCAAAAAAAAGAGCCCCTTACATCCAAATCTTTCAAAAATTGGAAGCGTCCAGAACCAGAGCCGTGGCTTCCCTCCTCGGTCCGGAGATGCCGACTTCAGAACCGCATTTTCCACCATCTAATTACTGTTGCCAAAAGCTTTTTTTAAGAAATCCCCAAATTTCGTCATTCCGAGAAAACGAAGCGACCGAAGAATCTCTTTGCAAATTGGGTTTTTTAGAGATTGCTCGCTTCGCGCGGAATGACATCTTAGGAAGAAAAAGCTTATTGGAGACACTCTCATCTATGATTCCAGAATCAAGGGCCGGTTCTGAACATCTTCTTGATTATCATTATGATGATAATCAGCATCACTTTCCGGTGTCCGGGGCCCGGCCAGCGGCAAACGCACATAAAACCGGGAGCCTCGGCCAAGTTGGCTTTCCACCCAAATCAGGCCGTTATGCAGGCGAACAAAATCTTTCACAATCGCGAGCCCCAGACCCACCCCGGTGGTTTCCCGGGTTAATGATCCGTTGCTTTGATAAAATTTATTGAAAATCTTTTCCTGATCCTGCCGGGAAATGCCAATCCCGGTATCGTGCACTGCAATTTCCAAGAAAACCCCATCCTGCCGCATACTAACCGTTATCTTTCCTCCCACCGGAGTGAATTTTAATGCATTGGAAATCAGGTTATTAAGTACCTGTTTAATTTTCCCCCGGTCTCCCAGCAAGCTGGACAAATTGGGAGCTAATTCTTTCTTGATTTTCTGGTTTTTTTGATCCCCCAGTTCCCGGAATTCTTCCACGCTCTCCCGTATAAGACGCACCATATCCACCCGGCTTATCTTGAGTCTCAGATTCCCGGATTCCACGCGGGAAAGATTCAGCAGATCATTGATTAATTGAATCAAACTTCCGGTGTTTTTTTCCGCCATATCCAGATATTTTTTAAAGCGCGCCGGCGGCAGTTTATCCCCTTCGTTTTGCAGAAGATTCAATGCCCCTTTAATAATAGTAAGCGGGGTCCGCAATTCATGTGAAGTAATGGAAAAAAAATCGGATTTCAGCGCATCTGATTGCTTTATTTGGACCTGGACTTTTTCCAACTCCCGGGAGTGTTCCGCCATACGGACTTCCGTCTCCCGGGTAATTTTTTTCTGCTCCCGCAATTCCGCCGCCAGTTTCCGGTTGCTATGCTGCAGCCTTTGGTTTTGTTCCCTCAGCCTCCGCTTGGTTCCCAGGGAACCGAAGATCGCCCGGAACCTTTCTCGGCTGCGTAATATTAATTTAACCAGGACCGGCGGCAAACGCCTCTCCCCCTAAACCAATCCTGCCGGGAATAAAGCGGC
Source organism: candidate division FCPU426 bacterium (assembly GCA_030591525.1). Taxonomy (GTDB): domain Bacteria; phylum Oederibacteriota; class JAAXVQ01; order JAAXVQ01; family JAUVAV01; genus JAUVAV01. Next base: position 61,064 of record JAUVAV010000004.1, read on the forward strand.
CAGCCGGGACATGCCTCCCACCAGCATCACTATGCCGATAAAAATCAGCAAGCCGCCCGCGAATATTTCCACCCAGCGCAGCCATTTTTTAAAACTCTGCAGCAATTTCATAAACTGCCCAATGGCCATGGCCGTCAAAAGGAAAGGGATACCCAGGCCGGCAGAATAAACCGCCAGTAAAAACATGCCCTGCACCACGGTATCGCGGGTTCCGGCCAAGGCCAGAATCCCCGCCAGCAGGGGGCCGACACACGGCGTCCAGCCAAAAGCAAAGGCAATGCCTATCAGGTAAGCGCCGTATATTCTCATAGGACGCGCCCCGGGGTGCATACGGCGTTCATACATTAAAAAGGGAATACGGATTAAACCGGTCATGTGGATTCCCAAAATAATAATAATCAGACCGGCAATTTTTCCTATCCAGACTGAATTAATCGCCAACCAGCGGCCGATTAAAGTGGCGGAAGCCCCCATTAGGATAAAAACCGTGGAAAAGCCCAGAACAAATCCGGTCGCGGCCAGCATAACCCGAAGTCGTATGCCCCGGTCGACCCCGTCCCGCATCTTCTCCAGGCTGACTCCGGCCAGAAAGGAAAGATAGGCCGGTACCAGCGGCAGCACACAGGGAGAAAAAAATGAAATTATTCCTGCGATTAGGGCTCCATATACCGTGGGATCATAACCCATGCTGGTCACCTCCGTTCGTCGTCTGGCTGGCAGAAGAAACAGCCGGCAGTATTATCGTAAAACAGCTCCCCTTATCTTTTTCGCTCTCCACCCGCATGGAACCTCCATGCATTTCCACAATCTGCTTGGCAATGGTTAATCCCAGTCCCACGCCGCTGATCCTCCGGGTCAGCATACTCTCGGCCTGATAAAACCGCTCGAAAATCATATCCTGTACCTCCTGGGACATCCCGATCCCGGTATCCTTAACCGTAATCACAAACTCTGCCGGCCCGGCTTCGTAATGCACCGCAATGGTAATAGTTCCCGCGCCCTCGGAGAACTTGACGGCATTATTAATCAAATTGGTCAGGACCCGCTCCAACTGCTCCCGGTCGGCCGCCAATGGAGGCAGCACCTCGGGCATCTCCAAAATCAACTCCTGCCCCTTGGCCTGCAAAAGTGGGCCGAGATCTTCCGTAATTTCTTCCAGGAGCTCACTTAAAACCACGGGTTCTATATTCAAGCGCAGGGTATTAGATTCGAGTTTTTGCATGGCCAGGAGATCCTCAATCATATGCGCCAGTTTTTGGCCGTTTTCCAGAGCCACTTGTATATAACGGCTGAGTTTAGTGTGATCGTGTTTCTTAATCCCTATCTCGGCGTAACGAAGAAACCCAATGATGGAAGTCAGCGGCGTTCTTAGTTCATGGGAAATCGTGGCAATAAAGTCCGTTTTGACACGATCGACCTCCCGCAGTTTCACCACATCCTCCCGTACCTGTTTATACAGCCAGGCATTTTCAATCGCCCATCCCGCTTGCACGCCGATGGCTAAAAGCATTTCCCGTTCCTCTCCCAGCACTTCATGGTTCAGGGTTGAAAAGAGACTCATTACGCCCTGTATCTTGCCTTTGGCTTGCAGGGGCACGGCCACTACCAGGTATTCGCCGGGTTCATTTATTTCCGCAAAATTAATCCGAGCCACTTGCAGAGTTTGGTCATCCGTGGCCCTCCCAATAATACTATCTCCCTTTTCCAGTCTTTGCATTCTTTCCAAAAGTTTTTCCGGAATATTTACATGGACCCGGACTGAGATCATATCCCTGGCTTCGAAGGTTGAGATCGCACCCATATTAAAACCCGTCAATTCCAGCACTAATCGCAAGATATTATTTAAAAGCGTATCCAGTTCCAAAGACTGGCTAGCCACGGTGGAAACCTGGTTCCGGATCATCAAGGTCTGGGAAAGAACTTCCAGGTCACTGGTCCTCTGCCGGACTTTTTCCTCCAGTTTTTCATTGGCTTCACATAAGGCTTTTTCCAGGCGAATCTCCCGGGTTATGGATTTAGACATGGTTATACTCCCAATGGGCCGCCCTTTTTCCCCTTCCTCCCGCAGCAGCGAGATCGAGATTAAAAGCTCGGAAAGGTCGCCATTATTACGCCGGATACGGGTCCGGAGATTACGGTAACTTCCCTGTACCGGAAGCAGCTTTATCAAATCGCGATAACGCTGGGCCTCGAAAAAAATAAAATCAATGGTCCGGCCCATAATTTCCTCGGATCGATATCCGGTAATTTCCTCCGCGGTGCGGTTAAAAACGGTAACCCGTCCCTCATTGTCCAGCACCCAAATAGCATCCGGGGAATGGGCCAGCAGATTGGTCAAATATTCGCTGGTCCGGAGAAATTCCTGGCGGGCGCTTTCGAGCTCCCGGTTTTTTTTCTCCAATTTGATATTAGCCTCAGTCAGCATGATATCACGCCGGAGCAGCAACTTGGTAATATGGTCCAGCTCTTCGTAGGCCAGGTTTAAATTACGCTGTTGTGACAGAAAGGGATTTTTTTTCATTTCATTTTACCCCAAAGCCAGAATAACCATCGTTTCGTTATGAAAACAGGAGGGATTGGTTTTTATGCCTTCCACGGCGGCAATCTCGCCATACGTATAGAATCCCGCTACGGGAACATCTTTCCCCATAATATCACGAATCAGCGCGATCTCCTCGCCGGCCCGCGGCCCCAAAAGGCGGCGCCGGGCTACGCAATTAAAGATCAAAACCAACTTGGGTAAACGTCCCTGCATCTGAGACAAGGCCTCCATGGCCGCTATGCGCGCCGCCTGGAGAGCTCTTTCCACGCTGCCGATCATAAGCCGGACTTCTACGCCTTCGGGTACTCCGGCCGCGAGTTTAATCGAACCGTCCGCTTCCACGGTAAGGGGAGCGCGCAGTAATAATTCATCGGAATCCGGAACCGCCTGACCCAGCGGATAGTATACGGCCAGCCGTCCGAGGGGTTCAGTACGTAAACGCTCGGTATATTCGCCGAAATATTCTTCGTATAATCTAATGGCCGGCAGACCGTTTATTTCCAGCAAGCGGTTGCCTTCCGACTTGGTAACGCGTACCGGCATTCCTATCGGTTCCCAACCGTGCCGGACACCGATACCGAAGTGAAAATCACCCTCCAGGCCGGCGGCTACCACGGTTCCGGAATGGACAGCGCCGTCCAGATACTCAAAAGTTGTTTTGAACAGATTGTCATCCCCGGCCGCGCCGCCGATCAAGGGAATATTACTGCCGATCTCTTCCTGTACTCCCCGGACTATAGCCGCACCGTCACCGGCTAATCCATCGCTTAATAGCAAGACCGCCCGGCCCGCCTGCCCGGCCAGATTGCGCCCTATAGTCTTACCAGCCGCCAGGGCATCCGATGCAATATTACTCCCCATTTCCAGTTTTGCTTTAATCCCGGATATAGCCACCAAAGCTACGGATTTCTCATCCGGCCCCTGGGCATATATCTCACCGGCCGTACTGCATCCAATCAGCGGCACCCCGGGATAAAACCGCCGGACGACCTCCAAAACTTCCTGTTGATTATATGCAACACTCATAAACAATATTAATAAATCCGGCGCAACCGTTCCCAAGGCTTGCCGGCATGCTTCCGCCGCCGCTTGCCCGGCTGGGGCGCTTTCCGGATTTTTCCCTTTACCGACCGCACATTTAAAGGACATGGAACACCACCTTAAATAATGATTACTGTACTATATTTTTCCCATTCGCTAAATACATTTTTTGATCCCACGCAGGCGTTGCGGGCTACGCATGCGTAGCCCCTACACACCCGCACCAGGATATGTCGCACCTTACCGTGGGTAGGGGCGTTTAATTAAACGCCCCTACATCGCAAATCCACCGGGCCGGCATGGAAGCCGGCCCCTACAAAATTCCAACCCCATACTTCCTACACGGCTACTTTCCGCCGCCTTCCTCAATACCCAGTAATTTCCGCAAATCATCTTCAAGCTGCTCTCTGTTTCTCACGCCTTGATACTTCCGGAAGATCACGTTTTTCGGGCTTACCAGATAGAGTGTAGGGATACCCTTTATAGACGGGTTGGAGGTCAAAAGTTCCGGCGGGACCATAACGCCAGGAAATTCCAGATGGTTGGATTCTATAAAATCCTGAAGAGGCTGGGATTCGGTATCCAGGGATATGGCTACAAAAGTCAGACCTGATTCCCGGTATTGCAACCACAGTGAGTTCAGCAATAAAATCATTTTTTGGCAGGGCCGGCACCAGGTGGCCCAGAAATAAAGCATAACTACTTTATCCTGACTGTCTTGGGAAGAATGCCATTCTCCCTGTGAAGAGGAAAGATAGTACTCTATACGGCCTTGCTCAATCGAGAACCGGGGACTGGGCCGGGCTTCCAGCTCTCTTTCGGCGGGAGAGCGCGCCTTTTGCACGCCAATAATTGCTACAGCCGTTGTGAGTATTAATGAGCCGAGCAGGATGCGCTTGGAAAAACCCAGCCTCATTTAACTTGTCCCCCTTGCTGAATATATTCCCAGCTTAAGCGTAGACCAGTCAAGGTCAGGTGGGGACGGATGATCCGCAATTCCGGGCAGTGCGAAACTACCATCGAGGCAAATCCGCCGGTGGTTACCACCTTGGCTTTTTCCCCGATTTCCTTTTTTATCTGTTTAACCAGAACGGCAATGGCTCCGGCCGCACCCAGTATTATGCCGGAGCGCAAACTTTCTTCCGTATTCCGGCCCAAAGCGCGGCCGGGCTTTTTTAATTCCACCCGGGGAAGGAGCGAGGTGCCCTGTGCCAAAGCCTCTACTGAGAGCATCAGGCCGGGTAGAATCGCGCCGCCCTGATATTTATTACCCCGGGCCACGACTTCTACGGTAATCGCCGTGCCCAAATCCACCACGATTACCGGCGAACCAAATTCATGTATTGCCGCGACAGCGTTCATAAGCCGGTCCGTACCGACCGCCCCGGGCGGACGGTATACATTCTTCACCGGCAGACTCATTTCCGGTGAAATCATCAAAACCGGCGCTCCGAAGCAGGAATGGGCCGCCGAAATCATAGCTGCATCCAATTCCGGGACTACACTGGCTATTACCACGCCGGTGCAGGCCCGCTCACTCTCTCTCCCCTTGATTAATCTGGAAAGGGCCATGCCTAATTCATCCGCTGTACTCCGGCGATTAGTCGGCAGCCGGAATTCACTAACCAGGCGCTTTTGGTTAAAAATACCGATGCAAATTTGAGTATTGCCGATATCAATAGCTGCCAGCATAATTTCTTCCTTAGTTAGCTCCTGTCGCGAAAGTAAATTTTCCTAAGCTTGTCATTTCGAGGCAAAGCCGAGAAATCTCCCGGGGCCCTGATAATTCAGGCGTTGGCGAAGAGATTCCTCACTACGTTCGGAATGACAACTCTAAGCAAACACTCTTCTCGTAACAGAAACTGGTTAACCTTCCGGCCGCACCAAGCTTACTTCCCCGCTGGTTATCCTGCGGGTTACACCACTCTCGAGCCGCAATAGCAGAGCACCATAATCATCCATGCCGATTATCATTCCTTCCAGATGTTCCTGGTTTGCCAACTGTATCAACACTTGCGTCCCTTGGAGGCAGGAAAGGTTCTGGCCGGTCTCCAAAACCGACCGGGGTCCGTTATGCCGAGCTTTAAAATACAACTGCTCGGCCTCATATAAAATTCTACGCAGCAGGGACAGCCTAAGCAGCGGTTTTCCCAGTAACTTGGAGAGCGAACTCGTTGGCTGCCGGAGCGCCCCGGCCGGAGCCGCATTAACATTTATTCCGATTCCGCAGACTACATACTCAATAGCATCGGTTTGCGCCCGCATCTCAGTTAAAATCCCGGCCACCTTGGCGTCCTTTATCAGAACATCATTGGGCCATTTAATCCGGGCTAGTAATCCGGTTTCCCGGCGGATTCCTTCGGCCACGGCCACGGCTAGCATCAAGGTAATTAAAGGCGCCTGCTCGGCTATCCAGGGCGGCCTCAGAATCAGGGAAAACAGCAGGTTGGCGCCGGCTTTTGAAATCCAGGTACGCTCGCGCCGTCCTCTTCCCCGAGTCTGGTTTTCCGCTGCTATCAGCGTACCCTCCTGAGCTCCCTGGGCGGCTAATTCCAGGGCCAGGTCATTGGTGGACCCGGTACTTTCAAAGCATATCACCTGTTGCCCTAAAACCCTGGTCTGCAAGCCGGCTCTAATTTCATCCGGCAGCAAACGATCCGGGGTGGAAAGCAGCCGGTAACCCCGATGAGGAATTGCTTCCACTTGATAGCCGGCCGCCTCCAGTTGATGAATCTGCTTCCAGACCGCAGTCCGCGAAACTCCCATCCGCGCTGAGAGTTCCTCCCCGGAGATGCAGCTTCCCTGATTTTCACGCAACAAATTAAGTACTTTAGCAGTTGATAGTTCCTGTTGCGGAAAACCAAAATAAATTCCTCCCCCTTGAGGGGGGAGGTTAGGCGGGAGTGTTTTCAAAGGTTATTTCACCCTCCCCTTAATCCCCTCCCCTCAAGGGAGGGGAATTCGCTCTTTCCGCAACAGATACTGGATAACATACCAATATTTATTCCAATTCCAGGTTCATGGCCAGCCAGGGCGCCGAGTGAGTTAAAGCCCCGATGCTGACCCGGTCTACACCTTTAAGGGCAGCGGTTTTTATGGTTTTAAGGTCCAGACCCCCTGAAACCTCGATAATTGCTTGTCCGTGTATCAGCTTTACGGCCTCACGGATCCGGGCCGGGGAAAAATTATCCAAAAGAATAATATCCGCGCCGCTCTCTAAAGCCGTTCTGACCTGGGTCATATCCTCAGCCTCAACCTCAATGCAACGCTGGCGCGAACTCCGCCCCCTGCGAACCCGGCGGATTGCTTCACCCAACGAACCGGCCAAGGCAATATGATTATCCTTTATCAGCACGGCATCGTATAATCCCATGCGATGGTTGCATCCACCGCCTGCGGAAACGGCGTACTTCACCAGGCCGCGCAAACCGGGCGGCGTCTTGCGGGTATCAAAAACCCGGGTCTTGGTTCCACGCAGGACTTTCACATATTGAGCCGTAATGGTCGCGATCCCGGAGAGCATACCCAAAAAATTCAAGGCGGTCCGTTCCCCGATTATAATCGGCGCGGCCGGGCCGGTAATCCGAACGAGCATATCTCCCCGGCGGACCTGCCTCCCGTCGGTTTTCATGGCCTGAACCTTGACCCGGCGGTCTAATTGGCAAAAGACCTCTTTTACTACCGGAATGCCGGCGATCACGCCTGGCGCCTGGGCCCGGATTACTCCCGCTGCCTGGTCAGCCGGTCTGGCAATACAGCAAGTCGTAATATCCCCTGATCCAATATCTTCATCCAAAGCGGTTTTTACTGCGGCCGCAATATTTTTTAAAGGCAGGCGCATTGGCATTCAGTTTTTTTCCAATTTCAAGAGGCTGTTTTTCAGCTTCTCCCGGCGCTGCAAATAATCGGCTTGTTTAAGCTTTTCCGCCTCCACGATTTTAACCGGCGCGCGTTCGATAAATTCGGCATTCACCAACTTGGCGTCAAGTTTTTCCAACAGAGTTTCCAGGTTATTGATTTCTTTATTTAAACGCTCTTTTTCCTGGTCCAGGTCAATAATATCTTCCAAGGGCACCAGAAGTTCCAGGCTCCAAGTAAGCTCAACTGCAAAAAATTCGGGTCTCTGGATATCAGCGCCAATCTGCAATTCCGAGACTTTAGCCAATTCGCGTATGATTAAAGCATGCTTCTTAATAATCACAGCGTTATTATTACTGACCGGATTTCCCGGCAGAAAACGTACGATTAGCGGAATCTTTTTCCCGGGCGGAACATTCTTCTCTCCCCGAATATTCCGGACTTTATAAATAACCGCCATCAGCAAATCCATATCGTGCATAGCCATGGAATCCCAGCGACCGGGTTTTTTCTCAGGCCAGGCAGCCTGCATAATGAATCCCGGTTTGCCGGGCAATTGCGACCATATCTCTTCAGTAATAAAAGGCATAAAAGGATGGAGCAGACGAAGCGTTTCCTCCAGGGTGGTCAATAAATAGTAACGCGCCTGTTCGCGCTGAGCCGGATTTCCGTAAAGCCGAAGCTTGCAAAGCTCCAGGTACCAATCACAGAATTCATGCCAGATAAATTGATACAATGCCTGGGCAGCCTCGGAAAAACGATACTCTTCCAGCGCATCATTTACCTTACCCACGGCCCTGTCCAGGCAGGATAATATCCAGCGATCCGTGAACTCCATTTCCGGCGCTTCATCCGGCATGCGGTATGCTTCCAGATTCATAAGCGCAAAGCGCGCGGCATTCCAAATCTTGTTCGCAAAATTACGCGAGGATTCCAGCCGGTCCGGAGTAAAAGCCACATAACGGCTCTGGGTTTCAATCATGGCCATGGTAAAGCGCAATCCGTCCGCCCCGGTATGCTCCATGATTTCCAGGGGATCAACTGTATTCCCCTTGGATTTACTCATCTTTTTTCCTTCCACATCACCCACCAGGGAATTAATACAAACCTCATGGAAAGGAACTTCTCCCATGAATTTCAAACCCATCATGACCATGCGGGCCACCCAGAAAAAAATAATATCCCAGGAGGTTACCAGGACGCTGGTAGGATAGTAGCGCTTCAACTCTTCGGTGGTATCCGGCCAGCCCAGGGTGGAGAAAGGCCAGAGCGCGCTGGAAAACCAGGTATCCAGTACATCCGGATCCTGGCTAAGACGGGAATGCCCGCATTTAGCGCAAACTGCGGGACCTGCTTTCTGCACATGTACTTCGCGGCAACTATCGCAATACCAGGCCGGTATGCGATGGCCCCACCAAATTTGGCGCGAGATGCACCAGTCGCGAATATTTTCGAGCCATTCCAAATAATTCCCCGCCCAGTGTCCGGGTGTAAACCGGATGCGGCCTTCCTTTACGGCTCTAATGGCCGGCTCGGCCAGGGGTTTCATCTTTACAAACCACTGGCGGGAAAGGTAAGGCTCCACAATGGTATGGCACCGGTAGCAATGCCCCACCGCGTGCTGATGCTCCTCGACTTTTACCAGAGACCCTTGGGCCTGCAAGTCGCGGATTATACGCTCACGGCATTTAAAGCGATCCAGGCCGGCATACTCTCCGGCTTCTTGGCTCATGGTCCCGTCCGGGTTTATAACCTTGATTCGTTCCAGACTGTGGCGCTCTCCCACCCAAAAATCATTGGGATCATGCGCCGGAGTAATTTTAACTGCACCGGTCCCGAATTCCCGGTCCACATAAGGGTCCGCAATCACGGGAATCTCACGCTGCATAATCGGCAAAATCACGCGTTGTCCGATTATTTTCTTAAACCGGCTGTCTTGAGGATTCACGGCCACGGCCGTATCGCCCAGCATGGTTTCGGGCCGGGTAGTCGCAACCACCACTTCACTGTTGCCGTCCGTCAGGGGATAACGCAGATACCACAAATGTCCGGTGGTATCCTGATGCTCGGTTTCAATATCGGAAAGCGCCGTGCGGCAGCGGGGACACCAATTAATGATATAATCGCCGCGATAAATCAAGCCCTCGTGATATAAACGGATAAAAACCTCTTGCACGGCCTGGGAAAGACCCGGGTCCATGGTAAAACGTTCCCGCGACCAATCCAGCGAACTGCCCAGGCGCCGCAGCTGGCGCATAATGGTTCCGCCGTATTCCTGCTTCCATGCCCATACCCGTTCGATAAACTTTTCCCGTCCCAGATCGTGGCGGCTGAGCTCCTCCCTAGCCAATTGGCGCTCCACTACATTCTGCGTGGCGATCCCGGCATGATCACAACCCGGCACCCAGAGAACATCCGCGCCCTGCATCCGCTTGCGACGGCTGAGAATATCCTGAAGAGTATTATTCAGGGCGTGTCCGATATGCAGCGAACCGGTAACATTGGGGGGAGGAATTACAATGGAAAAAGCCTCCCGGTTCGCTTGGGGGTCCGCCTTAAACAGCCCGGAGCTTTCCCACCGGGCGTACCATTTCGCTTCTATATCATGGGGATGATATTTAGTGGACCGGCGATTGGCATTCTCATCCGCTTTATTTGGTATTTCCAATGACTCCACTTTTCATTTCTCCCGGGCGGAATTACCGCCCTTGTGTCAATTTTTTTATAGCCACCAGCTTGGCCTTGGCCCGCTCAATATTTATTCTGGCATCCTGATGTTCCGGCTCCAGGACCACAACCTTTTCCCATTCCCGGATGGCTTCCTCTATCTGACCACGAACGTAATAATCCACGCCCCGGTAGTAAGTGGTTTTAATTAATTCCGCCGTCACTTTAACCGGCGAGGCGGCTCCGGTCAGCTTCAGAATATATTTATTAGCCGTCTTATTCTTGGGATTCAGTTTCAGCACCCGGCCGAAAATTATTTTAGCGTCACTGCGCTTTCCGCTTTTAAAAGCCTCTTTTCCTTCGGACAAATACTGCTTAACTAATTCCGAAATGCGGGCATTTACCCGGCTCAGACGCGCCAGAGTTTTTTCCTGCCAGGCAGCGGAGTTGAAAACCTTGGCCAGCTTCAATACGCGTTGGTAATACTTGGCCGCGCTTTTGAGTTTATCCTGTTTAACCTGATGGCCCGCCTGGCTGTACAATTTTTCCATTTTTTTGGCTAAATTATTTTTAAGTACGGTTAAAGCCTTTTGGGCTGGGGCATAATCAGGTTTTATTTCCAGGGCTGACTCATACTGCCGGCGCGCTTCCTTAAAATCACTCATTTTTTCTGAAACCCGGCCTTTTTTCATTCTGATCGCCATAACTTTTCCGATCTGCCCCCGGGCTTTGTTTAGGCCTTCGCTCGCCGGCCGGGAATCCGGATCAAGCTTTAAAGCTTGGGCATATTCGCCGTAGGCTTCTGCCAAACGGTTTTTTTTATAATACTTGTCCGCCAGGCGCAGATGCCCGGCCAGCTCCAATTGAACTTTTTGTTCCGTATCCTTCAGTAAATTCCCGGCCTTCTGGTTATTCGGGTCCATGGCTAACACGGTTCTGAATTCCTCCATGGCTTCATTATATTTTTCCTGAGCCAGGTATGTGCTGCCTTGATGAATATGGGTCTCTACCGCCTCGGTCTGGGCCTGACCTAAAAGGTTATAGGCTTCGCTATCCTGGGAATTCAGCGCCACAGCCTTCTTCAGGGCTTTAACCGCCAAATCATAACGCGTCTGATAATAATATGCCATGCCGAGATTATAATGCGCATCCGCCTGATCCGGCTTAACGGCCACGGCATGATTGAATGCTTTCACCATTTGAGAATAATCTTTTTTACGGTAATAATGCAGCCCCAACAGGTAATTGGCATTGAAATTCATGGGCTCAAGTTTGACCAGCCGGTTAAGCACCTTAATGGCATTTTCATCATCCTTCTGATTATGGTAGAGCAAGGCAAGATTTTCCAGGACTATCTTAAATTCGGGCTCAATTTCCAGCGCCTTCTGATAGCTGGCTATGGCCGCCTGGTTTTGGCCCACACTTAATTGCGCACGTCCCAATTGAAAAAAAACATCGGCCTTCCTGGCGTCTCCGTATTGGATGGCCTGCTCAAAATCCCGGATAGCGGCGGTCATATCCTTAAGACGCATCCTCGCTAAACCCATGGCATAATAAGTATCCGGATCATTGGGGAGCAGCTTCAGGCTGCCTTGCAGTGCCTTGATGGCCCGCCGGTCATCGCGTAAATGCGTATAGTAGATAATACCGAGAATTTGATTCGCCGGCCCGGCTACCTGCTTATGCGCCTGGGCATCCCGCGAATTCAGCTTCAGGCATTTTTCCAAAACCATCCGGGCCTCTTTATGGCGTTCCGACTTGTACAGCGCCAATCCGAGGTTAAAATTAGCAATAACATCCTGTGGGTCAACGGCAACCGCCTTACGGTAGCTCGCCACCGCAGAATCATCCAGCACCTTCGGGGAATCACCGAAAGATTCCGCCGGCCAGAATCCGATAAGCAAAATGAAAACCACCCCGTTGAATAAGCTGAAATTCCTCATGCCTCTGTCCCCTTTTTATGCAGTGTATTTTTATTCCCGAAACTTCACGGCTTAACCCGCACATAGGCCACACTGGCTTGACCCTCCGCGCTGAATTCCAGCAGATATCTTCCGGTTTCGGGCTTTCGGCTGGATATCCCCCAGCCGTCCCAAACCACGCTGTTAATCCCGGCACTGTGGACTCCCTGGGTCAGCACATTAAAAAGCCCTCCCCGGGTATCTTTAACCCTAACAGTTATCGGTCCGGTCTTGGGATTGCGGTAATAAACCAGCACCTTTTTCCCCTGCGAAGGCCGGAAAATTTTCCGGTGGGGCCAAATACCTTTTGAGCTTTCCGGAACCGGCAAGTAGGTCAATTTTAAATCATCAAAAAAGGCCCGGCTTTTATAAGTAAAAAGCCCAAGTTTCCCGCAGCCTATTCCAAAATCATTAATGGTTTGTATTTCTTTGCCGTCGAGTTTTATAGTAATCTGCTCTCCCAAACAGATCACTTTCAATCTATACCACTTACCCGGGGAAACTCCCAACGGCAGCAGCATGAGCATCTGCTCATCTGTTTTAGCATGCCTTCCAGTGGCGGAAGCGGCTTGCGTGTTGCTCTCGCTTCCGGGAATGGCAGCCGGACAGCCCGGAGCATGCCGGGAAAGCGCGATATTAGCGGAAGTAACCCTTAATTTATAGTAACAGCCGGCATCCATTCGTCGGAAAATCAGTCCTACTTGCCAGTTCCGGGTCTTGTCCTGGGAAGTATCTACCCACAGCCGGACGGAAAACTCAAAATTGGTATATTGTGACCGGCTCAGGAATAATTGGCTCCGGCGGCGGTTGTCCTTCTGGCTTAGAACGCGATTATCAGCCTGTCCCGGTTCCATCCCCACGCGCCATTTTCCGGCCAGAGGCTTCCAGGCAGTGGTTAATTTTTTTCGAGTAGTTTTTTGAAAATCCCATTGCCGTTTTATCACTTGGCCAAAATCAGATAAAGCAGGTTTTGGCTTGCCGCTTACTGTTTTTATTCTCCCGGCGGGGTAAAGAGGACGGTTTTTTCCCGTTAAAGCCGGTAAATTTCCGGAGATTAAACAAAAAACGGCTATTAACCCTATTCTCAAAACAGCCTGTAAATGATTTTTCATACGGCTTAATTTTAACGGTATTTGACCGGACTGTCAATGTCCGATATAGAGGCTGGTGGGAGGATTTGGAACATTGACAAAGTGTTTTTATTAAATTACCCCGCACTAAAGTGCGGGGAATTTGATCCGAGTTGTAGAAAGTCAATATTTCAATACCGCTTCATCCCCGGCCATGGCCGGGGTCTTCTGCGAAGGCGGATTAAGCAAAGAGACACTTTTAGTTAGTATTAGCACACCGAACCGAAAGGCAGCACAATAGAAATGTAGCCAAAATCCGTTTTTTAGAGAATTTCCCCGTTTTTGTCCTTCTCACCCCACCCAATCGGGAGGCACACATTGTTCCACACCTAACTTCCGGACCTCAGGACCACCTGCTTGCGCCCGTCTTTGTTGGTGATGTTCATTTAGAATAAAAGCACCCCCAATTAAAAAAGCCAGGGCATCGGAAATGGGAATGGCAGCCCAAACACCCATCATCCCCATAAATTTTGGAAGGATCAGCAGCAGGGGTAAAAGAAATATCAATTGGCGGGACAAGGAAATCATCATAGCCGTACGGCCTTGTCCCAGGGCTTGAAAGGTGATGATCCATATGAACTGCGGCCCCACCAGAGGGAGGAGGAGTGTGGCCATCCGAACCGCCGACGTGGCTAAAGGCAGAAAAGCTTCATCCCGGGTAAAGAGCCTGATCCAGAAAGCCGGAAAAAGCTGGAGCCAGACATAACCCAAAGCAATAATGAGCAACGAGGAAAACGAAGCGAGTTTCACGGCTGACCAAAGCCGGCCCGGTCGGCGGGCGCCGAAATTATATCCTACCAGAGGTAACAGTCCTTGTCCCAAGCCGATAACCGGCATAACCAGCAGGCTGATCAAGCGGAAAATCAAACCATTGGCGGCAATAGCTTGGGAACCGAACCCACTCAAAATCCGATTAATGACCACCATAATCAGGGAGGCGGCTAATTGCATCACAAATGTAGGCAGCCCTACCTGGTATACTTTAAAAAGCACGGGCCAATTCGGACGTAGATAGTGCCAACGAAATCGGTAGCCCGAATGCCGGCTGAGTAAATATATAACACTGCCCGTTGCCGCAATAAATTGAGAAATCAGTGTAGCCACGGCTGCTCCCCGTACGCCCCACGCCGGAAAAATACTGATCCCGAATATGAAAAAAGGGTCAAGGATTATATTCAGAATGGCAGCCAGCCCCATAAAGATCATGGGCATAAAGGTGTTTCCGGAGCCGCGCAGTACGTTATTGGATATCATGGAAAACAAAGTGAAAAAAACGCCAAACCCTATGATAAAGAGATAATCCCGGGCCGGCGCATAAATATCCGATGTTACCCCGAAAAATTCCAATAGCGGCCGGGTAAAAAAAGCCGTAGCTATACAAAAAAGCAGACCAAATCCGATCACCAGGGGGAATATCTGCCCGGCAATCCAGTTGGTTTCTTCGATTTTCCCCTCACCGAAGCAGCGTGAAATCAAGGAAGCGAATCCCACGCCGGAGCTCACGCCGACGGCCACCAGCAACATCTGGTAAGGAAAAGCGATGGTCAAGGCCGCAATGGCTCCGGGTCCGAGTTTGGCTACCCAGAAGGTATCGGTAATGTTGTATAAGGTCATGATAAACATAGAGATCATGCCCGGGGTGCCGAGCCGGACAAGCAGACGTCCGATCGGCGCAGTACCCATCTGCGCGGTGCGATTCAACATTATAGGCAAGATTATTCCTTGAGGACAAAGATAGGGCGGCATGCATTCCGGCCCTTCACGCTTTACAGAGAACGTCAATTAAGGAGTACAGGCCGGTAACTTATCAGTTATGGTACTAACATGACTGATAAGTTACGAAGCATTTGAACCTTAAACATAAATAATAATATTCAAATGCGGTCAATTTTCGATTCTCAACGCTTACTTTATCACAATCCGTTTTTAGTACCATGACTGATAGGTTACTACAGGCCGGTCTTATTTGCTTGACCATTTAATCCGGACAAGATATTCTCTATTTCATTCTTTAGATTTTTTCACCGGGCGACTGCTTATCCTATGGATATTTTTAATTATGAAAAAAAATACATGCTCTGTAAAGTCTATTTTTCAATCACAATCCAACTTCTTAGCCATTATTAAATTACCCCGCACTGAAGTGCGGGGATGAAGCGGCTAACGTATTAAAAAAAACCTAAAAGGTATATATCCTTCATGCTGAAATTCCTAAAAAAGAAAATAAGAAATCTGTTACGTTTTTATGGAATCGGTTTATACAAAATCAAATCATCCGCCCGGCATGATATGCGGGGAGCGCTGGAACATCTTTCCCGCATGGGTTTTCATCCTCAAACCGTAATTGATGTCGGGGTAGCTTACGGCACTTTTTCATTATATCGCCAGTTCCCCAATTCAACCCATCTTCTGGTGGAACCGCTCGCAGAGTATACCTCCGTGCTGGAAAAAATCATCCGGCAATATAAAGCAGAATATGTACTGGCTGCCGCCGGAAACCGCGAAGGCACTATCGACATAAATGTCCACCCTGATCTGTCCGGGTCTACAATTTTCAAAGAATCAGAAGGCAAGCAGGCAGATGGAATTTCCAGAAAAGTAGCAATGGTTCGGCTCGACGCGCTCTGCCGCACGAAAAATATGCCGGGACCTTATTTAATAAAAATTGATACTCAGGGCGCAGAACTTTTGGTTTTAGAAGGAGCCGCCGGGATATTAGCCGAGACGGAAGTAATCATTTTAGAGGTTTCGTTTTTTCAATTTTATAAAAACGGCCCCCAGTTTTTTGACGTGGTTGCCGGGATGAAAAAAATGGGGTTTGTTGCGTATGATATTTATGGAGGACAAACACGTCCCCTGGATGGAGCGCTGGCCCAAGTGGATATGGTTTTCATTAAAGAAAATGGGCCCTTTAGAGAAAAACACCACTATGCTACTCCCCGGCAACGCAAACAACACACTAAATTAATTAGTACGCGAAATCCTGAAAAAAGCAAGCAGATAAATACGTAATCCCCTTTCATCCTGCTTGGTCCAACACATCTCTGCTTATTTGAGATTGATGAAAATCAAAATTATGCGGTGAGCTAATTACTTGAAATTTTTTTTAATCTTCTGCCAGAAACCCAAGTGATCATTCTCCGTAATATTTAATTTTTCATAACTATTGGCAGATAACCGGAACATCTTTATAGTTATATAAGCGCCGCTCGACCAAGGCCAGCACATAGCCAGTATGCCGCCTTCCGAATTATTTTTAAAATATAATGTTTGGTTTTTCAGAATTCCCCCATAATGATTGGTTAATTTAATATCTGCTTTACTGGGAGCTGCCCCGGCTGGTTTTATGGGGGGATTTAAATATTTTTCAAGATGTTGATTCAATTTTTCCATTTCCTCGTTGATTACAACAAAATCACCATAATCATCAGTTAAGGTCCGTTTTTCATAAAACCTTAATTGTCCGCACTTCTCTATCATTTCCTTGATTGACATAAGCCTGTCTCCTTTATGAAATCCAATTCATTGGCAATCGCTAGACCGTCCGCATGGCATTTTTTCATTTTTTATTGTGCTTAGTTTAGAACACCTGACAATAATTGTAAATAAAAACCGACCGTTATACCCTTTTTATAACTAGGCGCCTAGCGGCAGCCGGCTAAATATCCTTTAGTGGGAAATATCGGCTCACTAGTCAGATTGACGCCCAGACGTCTCAAACCCGCTTCATCTCCCGGCGTGGGTATATGGGTCATATGGACCTCGCCTGTCGTTCGATCCAGGGCCGGCGGCCGCCGGATTGATATCCCCAAACTATTCAAACCTTGCGAATTTCAAAGCATTATACCCGTAAATCCCTTTTTATCCACGAAATTATTATTGCATTTTACTTTTTACCCAATTTTTGTTAATCTATTGGTATAATTATGTTAATTCTTTAGTCATCCGGCTTAATAAATTACCCTTTGCCGCCGTTAATATGAAATAGGAGGTTTAATAATCCTAAAATGGCAAAAGTAATAGCGATTGCGAATAACAAAGGCGGAGTGGGTAAAACCACAACCGCGATAAGTCTGGCCGCTCTTTTTGCAGACTGGAATTTGCGCGTAGCCTTGATCGACAACGATCCCCAAGGAAACGTGGGCGTCTATTTAGGCCGGAATATTTATGAAAATGAAAGAAACATGGCGGATATCTACACGGGGCTCAGTTTTAAAAAAATAGGCGTCAATTTGACAGAAAATGGTCTGCTTAAACAATTAAATATTAACTTTAAGCATGAAAATCTAACCATCTTTCTTTCGAATCACAGACTTTCATTTATAGGGGAAGATTTTCATCAAATCGCCATACTTACAGAAGCCATGCATGAGATTAAATCCGAGTATGATCTTGTAATTATCGATAACGGACCGTATATCGGATATCTGACCCGGGCGGCCTTGTTAGCGGCTGATATGATCCTGATACCGACAGAAGCCGGAGCCGGAGGATTGGCGGGAATAACCCAAATTATAAAAGAAGCCGAAACAATTAATGACCGGCATTGGCGAAAAGTAATAATTCGGGTTTTTGTAAATAATTTTCAGTATTCAGAGCATTTTGACGCAAGTAATTTAAAAAAGCTGAAAGCTTTGGTTGGCAGTCGGCTTTATAACACGTTCATTCCCGCCAATCGGCACCTTAAAAAATCAAAAGAACTGGGGCTGCCGATTCATCTGGTCGATAAAATCTCCAAATCTATAAACCGCGGGGCTGTAGCCTTCCGCATTCTAGCGAAAAACATTTTAAAAGACATCATGCCTGAGCTTTTTGTAGATACGCTTCACAAGCAGAACCAGAAAGCTTTCAATAAAATACCGGAGACTTATGAACCGCCGTCATCTGCTGCTAAAAAATTAGCTAATCTAGGGAACAGGGATAATCAGCAAGATAGCGCCAACGTCCCGAGTGCTGCCGACCAACCCAATGCTGACACTCCGCCTATCGCCGATAGCCAAGCGGATGCCGGCATCCAGCCGGACGTTGACAAACAGCCGGACGCTGACAAACAACCGGTCGTTGACAGCCAACCGGACACTGACAACCCTATACTTCCAAGGGGCAGAATCAACGTATCTGCTTAAATTCCCCGCTCTGAAGAGCGGGGAATTCGCGGTTGCCTATTAAGCGAGACTTGAACTCTGAGGGGATATTAATAACCTCTGGCAGCTATTTCGTGTTCGTCAAAACCAAAATAATGGGCTATTTCGTGAATCACGGTTTGCGTAATTTCAGCTCTAAACGCATCGCTCAGCTTTTCTCCATATAATTTTTCAAAACTCTCTTGGTATATTTCTATCCGGGTGGGCTCTTTCTGTACCAAAAAAGCACTTCTGTCTTTTCTCGAAACCCCGATAAATACCCCCAAGACAATTCCCCCGCGAAACTCCTCTTTTATTTTTCCAGGAACACTCTCCCGGGGCAGTATTATTATTCCTTCCTTTTGAAGCACGCTTTTGAATTTAGGCGGCAGTTCTCCCACCGCTTCATTGACTGCCATTTCAAACTCTTCAAATTTCATAATTTCAGAACTCAGTGCCCAGAACCCAAAACCCGGCCCTCTTCCTGATAAGTGGAATAAAAGCTTGATTTCGATTTATCCGACGGGCTGCTCATGAAAACCGCAGTTAACAAAGTTTTCGGACTTCATTGATTCTTTTTGCCCACTCAGCGGCTCGTTCAAGTTCGCCCTCCTTCAGCGGACCTTCTGTCCCTTTTACCCAGAACCCTTCCGGGGGCAGCACCAGGTCTCCTCCTTTTTTCTTGAGCCGGCCGGCAATGGGTTTGGCGGCATAGCCTGCGATTTTTACTAAAATACGTAATGCGGATGATTTCATATCACTCATCGCTATCCCGGTATCGAAGGCCGCCACCTTGACGCCTTTGAGACCACCCAAGGCAATTCCTTTCAGAAAATTATTAATCGCTTCCGTAGGTCTAAATGCCCGGGTAGGGGAACCGACTATTAAAAGTTCCAACCCGGTTAACTGTTCCTGCTTGGCGTCACTTACGCGCAATGTACCGGCATCCTTATGGGTACCAAGGACGTTGCCGATGGCCCGGGCTATCTGCTCCGTGTTGCCAAAAAACGAATCATAAATGATCAAAATTTTCATCAAGCTAGTCCTCCGCCTTTTAGACATGGCCTTTCACGATCAAAGGTTGAGATTCCGTGTATACTTCCGGGGAGGTAAGCAACTTTGCAACTATGCGTGAAATGAAATAATACGGTCAGTAAATCCAGGCTAGCAAAGTTGCTTACCTCCCCTCCCTAAAAAAATTTATAAATATCTGGGCACGCGTTGCCGGTATTGTACATATGCTTCTCCGTCTTTGCCTGCCAGAAATTTCTCCTCCTGCAGAACGCACCAATGAGTCCCGGCAACCCAGGCCAGAGTTAAAACGAGGAAAAGACCATACGCCCCGGACAGGTCCGCACCCATGACATTGAGCCCCAGGATGAGCAGAAGGCCAGATACGTACATGGGATTGCGAGAAAAGCGATAAAGGCCCGTGGTCGCCAGCGTATGCCGCTCCGGCGCGAAGGCCCGGAAGCACAATATATTCAAGGCTATTCCCATCAGGGCCAGCGGCAAACCGATCCAGAGCCGGGCTCCCGGCTGGATCGGCACCAGGCAGGAAGCAACAAGCAGGGATAATTGGGGATAAAAACCGAACCAGACCATTTTCCTTCGACCAACCACCTGATAGATTGCCGGATCCTCGACCGGCCGCGGCCGTTTACGGTTGATCCACCACATGGCCAGCCAGATCAAGGCATAGCCGGGTACGAAAACCAGCCAGAGATTAAAGACACCCAAAGACATGGACAACACCCGCCCCTGCTTGTATCCTTCGATTGATATGAATTTGCTTTTCAGCATAAACATATCATTCCTGCCAAAAAGCGTCAATTACTTTACTCCGCACCATGTAACCTATCAGTCATGGCACTAACATGACTGATAGGTTACGAAGCATTTGAACCTTAAATATAAATAATAATATTCAAATGCGGTCGATTTTCGATTCTCAACGCTTACTTTATCACAATGCGATTTTAGTACCTTAAGTGATGAATTCCCGCACTATCGAAACTACGAATCATTGCCCGCGATATCGGCCAATACCCGGTGAACAGCGGCCGCGGGAGTAAAATTCAGGAAGGGGTCTGGAAACGCCCTTGTGATAGGCTTGGGATAGGAGGTCTGCCTTTTTTCACACCTTTTTTTACAATAATTTCTTTCCCGGATATATTGTCCTCAGGAATTCTTCCACCGGAAGGCATACAATTTCATCAATCACCAGGCGTTCTTTTCCACGATATAAAAGCGCCCTCTTTGCTTCGGGATAATCTTTGGAAAAACTCTTTAAACCCCGCAAATCCTGCGGCCTGACTTTTTTATTGTTTTTCACTTCTATGGCTATAAACTCCTCGGGGCCGTAAATAACAAAGTCAACTTCCAAACCATTACGCGTACGCCAATAATAAAGTTTATTGGTTTCTTGTCCATAAGCATTCCATGCTCTCAAATGCTGGGCTACTAATCCTTCCAGGCAGCTGCCTTCTATTTCTTCATAACGATCTAAGGGCCCCGCAGGACGCAGAGTCCTATAGACCCCCGCATCAAATAAATAAAGCTTCTCATGTCTGATGGTCTGACGTTTAGCGCGACGGGTAAATATGGAAAGCCGAAAAGCTATTAACAAATCTTCCAAAACCAAAATATAATCCTGAACCACACGCCGGTCAACTTCGCATTCGCGCGCGATATTGGTAATATTAAGTACGGAAGCATGGGAGAAACTAACTGCTTCCAGAAACCGATTAAAATTATGAATATTCCTGACTATCCCTTCCATTTGCACTTCCTCGCGTATATATAGTGCAATATAAGTTTTTAATGTTGCTTCAGGATTTTTATCATCCACAATAACCGGCAGCATGCCATAATTAAGCGCCTTATTTAATACAAAATCCTTGCCTAATTCCCATGCCATAAAAGGATGCATGGTTTTTAACAATGCCCGGCCGGCCAGCAAATCCACACCTGTTTTTTTTAATTTCCTGGCGCTGGACCCGGTTAAAATAAAAATCCATGATTTATTTTCTTCAATCAGCTTGTGAACCATACCTAATAAATCCGGTACTTTTTGAACCTCATCAATTACAAATATAGTTTGTGCCGGGTGTGCATATACCAAATTTTTTATGCTTTCCGGCCTGGTGCTGTATTGACGAAATATGCTTGGATCAAGCAGATCAATTATAATAGCTTTCGAAAAATGTTTCTTAATCCATGTGGTTTTCCCGGTACCACGCGGGCCAAAAAGAAAAAAGCTTTTATTCGGGGGATTAAATAATCTTTTGTACATTTTATACATCCTGTTTCCATATTTACTGCTTTTTTGGAATTGATATGTACATTTTAACTAATGTGGGATAAATGTCAATAAATATCGACCCAAATCAAACCAATTAAATCATGAAATTCCGGAATTTGGCCCTTGGTTTTGCTCAGGTCAGGCGGGCCCGCCTTGTAAAACAAAAAATCATTGAACCCAGTCAAACCCTATATCTCTTTTGTATTTAGCAGCTATATCATCATACCTTTTACTCTTTTTTAGGTGGTATAAATCCCATAGGTTTGCGTTTAGGCTTTAAAGTAATTGGCAAATCCATAATGCATTTAATGACTTCGAATATCCTTATAATATGTTGGTCATGTTCAGAATATTTCTTTTCTAATTGTTCCAAGCGTTTTAATACTACTTCATGGTTTGCCATGAGCTCGCGTATATGCGTAAATGTTCGCATGATTTGTATATTTACTTGAATGGCTATTTCGCTGTTTAATACGCTGGAAAGCATGGCGACGCCATTTTCGGTAAATGCGAAAGGCAAACTACTGGAATGCTTTAGACTTTTGAACCGGTCACATTTTGTGACCAGTTCTGTTTTCTCCTTCTCATCCAACTGAAATAGGAAATCGCCTGGAAAGCGCCCAATATTTCGCCTCACTGCTTGGTTAAGTACTTTAGTTTTGGCACCATATAATTCCGCCAAATCTCTATCCAGCATCACTTTTTTTCCCCGGATTACCAATATTTTATTCTGAATGGTCTCGATGGGAATGATATTTTTATCTTTTATCATAGCTTTGCCTCCTTTGCCTTTTAATATCATTGACAGTGGGCAATGATTTTCAATGCACATTTTTTTATAAAAAAACCCTCAAAACAGCTTGATTGAACTGATCTGAGGGGCGAGAAAAATCAGGTGAAAAAATGGCGGGGCTGAGTGGACGGGTTTCGAACCTGGTGTCGGGAACAATTGGCGGCTTAAGTTCTTAAATCAAACACGTCCCCCAGGACTGAAAAAAGTTCGTGCTTGATGAAAAGCTACCTCACTCTTATAATGATTTCCGGTTCTGGTTTTAGGGAGAATTCAGGGGGCAAGCTTGCTGATCAATGATAAAATCCATCATTTGTAATTGTCGCCGGTGCTTGGGTAAGACACCAATGGTTAAATAAATAGAAGATGCAGGAGATAAAATGAAATATGCAATTATATTTTTAATACTTATAACTATGGTTCTACCGTTATCATCTGCATCATCTATTGTATATGTCGATACAGACGGTAGTGGTGACTATAATTGCGATGGGATAGATGACCATATACAAATAAATCAAGCACTTGATTACGTAGCTAACAATGTTGGTTTTACAACGGTGCATCTGAATGGACCGAACACATACTGGATAAATAGTACCCTTTTCATGGGTAATGATACAATACTTGAAGGTGATTCAACAGCAGAAATAAAATTGGTTGCTAATGCTGGTCTTGGTTATTTGGTTCCTATGATTGAAAATAAACCTGGCAGTAGCAACAATTTCACAATCCGAGGGTTTGAAATTGACGGAAATAGTGAAAACCAATCTGTTTCACGTGGTGCAGGATACCACAATATGATGTATTTTAGAGACTGTTATTATGTTACAGTAACAAATATGCGATTAGAATGGGGATGTGGTGACGGGTTAAAAGTACAACAGTCTGCGCCGGGAGGGGTTCTACCCAAGGCATATGTAACATTTAATAACAATTCTGTATATAAACTAGGACATGATGCTCTATATGTTTTACAGTTAGATAATGTTACTGTAGCAAACAATGATGTTTTTACAAGGACAAATAGTGCATTTAGGTTTTCAACGTCTGGCAATGCCAAGGTTTATAATAATACAATACATTCTGAATTTGCAGGTTGGTCTACAGGACCAGGAATTGAAATTGATAAAAATCCAGGACGTATATCAGAGAATATTTCGATATACAATAACACCTTCCATACACTCAATGGTGCCGGTATTTGGATAACCAATGAAGAATCTGATGATTCAATTCTTGGTAGAGATGTACATATTCATCACAACATATTCTATAATGTTGGTCAGTATTGGAATGATACTGGATACAGTAATGCTGCAATCATAATTGGACAGTCTGATAATACAATTATTGAGAATAATGTAATTGATAATGGCGGACATGCTGGAATAAAGTATTACATTCGTCCTCATTATTATCATATCAATGCGTTATTCACAACTATTGTACGAAACAATATTATCATGAATGCGGATGACCATACAGCAGCAGGAATATGGAATTGTGATGATACCAATCATATATTCATATCTGAATATAACTGCATCTACAATAATACCGGTGGTGCTTACAGTGGTACAAGCATCACAGCGAATAATGATATTCGAGTAGATCCACTATTTTATGACACGGCGAATCACAATTATCACCTAAACTCCACAGCCGGGACATGGAATGGCGCTGGATGGGAGATTAAGGGTACATATAGTCCATGTATTGACGCCGGCAACTCTTCCAGTGATTATTCCAATGAACCATCACCAAACGGCAATAGAATAAACATTGGCAGATATGGCAACACTGCCGAAGCCTCTAGGAGCGTTTCTCCTCTGCCGGATCCTCTTGTCCAAGGAAAACAGTTCGGGGTAACGGTTTATCCGAATCCGGCGAAGGAAATAGTGAATTTCAGATTCGAGGTATCCGGGCCGGCTGATATTACAATCAAAATATTCAATATAGCCGGCGTCCAGGTATCTCGAATCACTCGCCGGATAGATGAAAATCAGCTGATAGTGAGGTGGCATACGGATCAAACGGAGCCGGGTGTTTATCTATACCAAGTATATTGCAATGGAACCAGCGGACCGAGCGGGAAAATCTGCTTGAAGAAATAAAGTGGGGGAAGTCCAGGTGTCAACTTTGTTGAAAAAAACAACCATTTGCCTTATAATATATGCTTGGGAGCAAGTTATAAAGTAATGGGTAATCTAATCGCCGCTTTGGATGGACCAGCGCCGATAGATAATGATTCGGGGTTTCATCTTGGCGGGGAATATATCTATAATGGCATTGAGAAATTTCCAATAGTCTGCCGCTTTGGTTATAAAACCACTACTATTGCTAATTTGGACGCTCGTTCCGGATTGTCCTGCGGTATCGGCATTCATTACTGGTGGTTGGATTTCGATTACACCTGGGTACCTTATGGGGATTTGGGACATACGCACCATTTGGGTTTGGAAATGAAATGGTAAGGTGCGGTAAAAACAAAACCGGGTTGAGGAGGTTGAGCAATGCAAGGAAGAAAAGCTATTGTCCCAACAGGTCTGTTGCTGTTTTTTTGTTTCGCAATGCTGGGGTTTAATAAAAGCAATGCCGCGCAATTGGTCGGAGGTCAGGCCAGTGGGATATTTGGCAAAACTACGGAGATAGTGGTTCCCATAGATTTGGTTCCCGGCGGCGGAGAAAATGTGGCCGCCCTTCAGTTGGATGTCGCTTTTGATCCCAGTCAATTGTCTCTTGATACTGTCAGCCTGGGAGCGGGGGCTCAACAAGCCGGTAAAAATGTAAAGTTTGCCCTGATTGAATCCGGTAAAGCACGCCTACTCATCTATGACATTAACCAGACTATTATGAGTCAGGGAACCATGGCAAATCTTGTTTTTAAAATATCACATAGTGCTACCGCGGGAACCCAGGTTTTAACCCTGAATCAAAACGTGGTCTGCGATCCCAATGCCGATTTAATCGCTTCAACCACAAGCGATGGTTTAGTCACCATCGAAGTTCCGGGGGTATCCCGGGATTATTCCCAGGTGAAAGTTTATCCCAATCCAGTGAAATCCATTGACGGGCATGTCCAGGTAATATTTATGGACCTGACGGAAAACACTACGATTAAAATATATAAAATTTCGGGAGAGGTTGTTAAAGAGATAAAAGAGCAAATCGGCGGCATGGCGGTATGGGATGGTAAAAATAACACCGGCAAGGAAGTAGCCAGCGGAGTATATCTTTATTTAATAAAGAACAAGGCTGGAGACAAGAAAACCGGCAAAATAGCGGTGGTGAGATAATTTTTTCCGCATACCCCTGGGGTAGAGGGTTAGGGAGAGAATAAAGGCGTGGCGAATATTCTGGTTTGGTGGCTGCTGAGATAACGTAAAATAAAGTTCGCAATTATAATCACCACTACCATCTGTATCAACATATACAATTGGTGGTGTTGGCAAACCATACAAAGCGGCCGGAATGCTCGTTATCAAAGCAAATACCAATAAACACAAAAACATCATTCACTCCTTATAGAAGGATAATGGAATCCTTTTTAAATTTTCTGTTTAATAATATAATTCCTCCACACAGCTAAGCGGGTGTCCCGCAGGGAAAGCTAACCTATCATTGAGTTAGGATTATATTAACTATTTCTTCAATGTCTGAATTATTCACTTGCCCGTCATCATTGGCATCCGCTCTGGCGACAATTCCAGGATTGGTTTCCGCACCTAAAATTACATTAACACAAAGTTGTATATCCTGAATGTTGACTTTTTCGTCATTATTGAGGTCGCCTCTTTTCAAAGTAATATCGCCATTATTTTCTGCTACTGTATTAGGACCCTTAATACAGACGGGACCTATTTTCATGCCTGTTATTCGATTGTCATAAATGTAATTATAGTCACAATCCGCATCTTCGTATATACCACACCTTGTTAGATTATCATCATCCGATATTTGATTGCCATAAATGGTTGCGTTTTGTGTATTATTAAGTTGAATTCCATGACCACCATCGCTATCTGCCCGGTTCACATTTTTTATAGTATTGTTATTTATGTTCAAAATGCATTCATCAGAAGATATCTTTTGATATATCATGGTAATTGCGCATCTGGCTGCTTCTTCAAAAATATTTTTTGATATACTGATATTAGATGGTTTTGATTCATCTATATACAGCAAAATTCCATAATTCATTCCCTTTATGGTATTACCGGTAAAAGTCAGTTTTTCAACATCCATATCGTTTAAATAAATACCATAATCACTACTATCGCCCTCTACGTAGTTATCAGTTATAATAAATTCTTTTATTTGTCTATCAGCATTCTGATAAATTATAGTACCGTTAATTATATGATTCCCAGTTACTATTTTTGTAGAATTAACAATATTTCCCCTTTTATTAATTGCATATCCATCATAAACATAATTATCCCTAAATGTTGATTCGATTGTACCGTCTGCAAATGCAAGTCCGCCATCTGCATAGATCGTATTGTTTGCAACTAAATAATTTATTGTCGAAGGATGAGCATCTACAACAGATGACTTGCCTATACCTTTACGCATCGTGTTGTTCAATATATATACATCCCTATTTACTCCTAAATCACTTGAATCGCCGGATGTTATACAATGTCTACAATTTTCGATAGTATTATTATAAATCGTTATGTTTGAACAAGCATTTACAACTGCAACACCATATCCTAATCCATCTATATTTGAATTATATATTTCATTTTTACTAACATTAATAGTGTGGCAATAATGCAGATATATTGCAGCTAAGCCATTATCATTAAAATAACAATTTGATATGCTTGAATCTTTACAGGCTTTTAATGATATACCCCTTACATATTCTTCTGAACCGATGCCTATGAATCTGCAATCATTGAGTTCTACTGTTGCCGGCCTATAGATTCGTGCGCTTGAATTTAATGCTGTGGTATAGTCTCTAATCAGGTTAGAATTTAATGTTACGATGTTTCCTGATACGCCTTCAACAATATACGTCTCTCCTGTCAGGTGAGTAGGATAATCATCAGGGCACCATAACTCATCATTATAAATTCTTATTAAATCACCAACACTTACAATAGCAGCACTTGTTAAATTCACTGTATTATCTCCCTCATTTGCATCTAATGCAAAAGTGACAGAACCCTTGTATGAACCATCAAAATTAAATCCGGCAGCACTGCTTCCTGTATCAACATCGAATGTTGTATTACTCCCTTGCATTACAAGATTTTTATCAGTCGAGGTTATAGATGCTGAAATGCTATATGAATTGCCATCAAAACTTATTGTTCCACTTGAAGTAATGTTATCAAAACCGGCTTGAATAACAGTTGCATCATCAGTGCCGGCAGTGCCCGAAGCGATTATATTATTGTCAGAATCTTTTGCATATACATTTCCAAATTCTTTTGAAATACTGACATCTCCACTCACTGCACTGCTTATCCCAGCCAAAAATACAATCAGAGCCAAAGAAATTTTTACCAGGAACCTCAAGTTACAATATTGTTTGGATTGTAACAACAAAATAGAATTCTTCTTCATGTTATCAACCCCCTTTTGTCCAACATATTCAGGTTATGGATATGTTGGGTTTCCGCTATATTAATCTTGTTAACCCGCAACCCACGCATTTATCAGATTTATCACATCCCCCAGATCCGCCAAGCCTTCAGACCAGAAGAGCATGAAATCAATAACCTCCGCCTGGTACTTCCGGGGACAGCCCAATATGACCCCGAAAACTCCATCATCATTAACCCTGTATCACGCAGGGGACAGGGTAAGTGTCCTTATTTTATTGAGTTAAAATGATATTAATAATTCCTTGTACATCTAATTCGTTACATATACCTACAGGTTCAGCTACTTCCTTTGCTTTTTGGACAATTCCATGATTGGTTTCCGTACCCAAAATTACATTAACGCAAAGTTGCACATCCTGAATGTCGACTTTTTCGTCATTATTGAGGTCGCCTCTTTGGTCGGAGACACTCCTGGATGCTTCGGCAGTATTGCCATATCTGCCTATGTTTACTCTATCACCGTTTGCTAATGGTTCGTTGGAATAATCACTGGAAGGATCGCCTGCGTCAATACAAGGAGAAGTTACAGAATCAGTAATCCATCCTGCGCCGTTCCATCTTCCATACTGGGATTGTAGGTGATAATCATGATTTGAGGGGTCTGCGAAGAGTGGGTTGGCTTGGATGTTTCCTGTGCCTGATGGCTTTGAAAATTCGTTGCCCCAGAAGTCAGAGTATGTGATGGCTACATTTCCTGATCCCGATCCTCCCTCCAAGCTTGTGTAGCCGGTTACAATGCTATTTTGTATTGAATTTCCGGTATTATTATGAGTTTTGTGAGTAATAAGTGTCCCACCATTAGCAAACACACAATTCGTAAAAGTATTATTTTGAGAAGGGCTATCGTAAGTCCAAAGATTAAAGTATATCCCTGTAGCACAGCCTTCAAAAGTACAGTTAACAAATGAATTTTCATAACCGCCATGTGTGTTATCACCATCCTCACTGCTATCAAAAAAATGAACACCCCATGTTGTTTGGTCTGATAATTCTATTACACGACAATTTATGAACTCGTTATTATGAGCCCCATCTCTCGCTACCATCCCACAGCAAGCGCTAAAGACATTACCATCATTATAAGTTGTACAATTTCTGAACAGATTGTCATAGACATTAGAATGCCGAACATAGAAACCATTGGTACAAGTCCTCGAGACACAATCTTCAATTGTGTTATTACGGACCGGCCTACTGAAAGCGTCTTTAAGCCCGATACCATGCCCGCCATGACCGTCACTGCCTTTATGGTTTATCTGGGCAAAACAGTGCCGTATTGTATTTCCGTATGCCTCTCTGGGAGAACTAAATATACCAATGTAATAATCTGTGACAATTCCTCCAGTCCCATCAGTTGACATGCAATTCTCTACAAGGCAATTCCTTGCTCCACCCAAATAAATGTTTGTACTTTCATTATCAGTTGCCTTACAGTTGAGCACTTTACAATCTGAGACAGAGTAGAGGAATATTCCATATCTCCCAGTGCTTTTTACTATGATATTATTGAGGATTATATTATTAGTGGACTGTAACCAGATACCATCCCCATAATCAACTACTTGGATATTTCTTATTTCAACATATTCTTTTGACTCAATATAAATCCCGGTTCCCGTTATATTTGAGCCATCTATTAAAGGCATTTCCCCAGAATTGACAGTAGGCGGATTATGCCCGCCTTGCCTGTGAATATCCAGCCACTCAGGTTCCGGGATATCTCCCGGTACATTCTTATATCCTTCAAAGATAATGGGATTTTCAGCAGTTCCTGAGTTTTCTATAACCACATGCTCATTTCCGTAGTTGCCGCCTTTAATATATACTGTATCTCCGGCTTTTGCCTGTTCTGCCGCATAGCTTATTGTTTCCCATGGTAATGCTTCTGTTCCGGGATTGTTGTTGTTACCGTCTGTGGCTACATATACTATTGGTGGAGCCGGCGCACCATACAAAGCGGCTGGAATGCTCGTTATCAAAGCAAATACTAATAAACACAAAAACATAGCTTCCCCCTTGAGGATAGTGAAATCCTTTTTAACCTTTCTATTTAATAATATAATTCCTCCCCACAGCACGGCGGATGTCCTATAGGGCAAGCTAACCTCTCATGGGGTCAAAATTATATTCGCGATTGTCTGAACATCTAAAACATTTACCCCCCCCCATCTTCATTCACATCTGCTCTGGCGACAATTCCAGGATTGGTTTCCGCACCTAAAATTACATTAACACAAAGTTGTATATCCTGAATGTTGACTTTTTCGTCATTATTGAGGTCGCCTCTTTGGTCTGAGAAGCTCATAGATGCTTCGGCAGTGTTACCGTATCGACCAATGTTTATTCTGTTACCGTTTGGTTCTGGCTCGCAGGAATAATCAGATGACAGAAAATTGATTCTCAAGAAAAGTTTAACAAAATTCAAAACGGAATACAAATCCTTTCATAACAGGGCCATTGTAATGGGCGGCAGAGGGGCCCGCCCTACGGAAATATGACGTCACATGCAAAACAGTTCAATCTCAGCTATTCATGGATAGTCTTGCTTACTGCATCTCATTCAGATACTTTCTAAACCATAGGGGATTTGCGATAATTATATACATTAAAAATATGGCGGTTAACGGGAGAAAAAAGACAACCACATCTACCAGTAATATTCCTCTGGCAATTAATATCCGGGTGATTTGGGCATTTTTTGTTTGCTCCTTTGAAATAATTATCCCACTATTGGGCGGGCACGGAGGCCCGCCCCTACAAAATTCTAAACCCTGCATAACAGGCACGCCCCTACGAAATCTTTTTAAACACGGAAGGATACATATACAAAATACAAAACCCCTCAAAACAGCTCGCTTGAACTGATCTGAGGAGCGAGAAAAATCAGAGGTTAGAAAAAAATTTATGAACAGTTGAGCAGTTGATCAGTAGACCGCAGTTGATCTTCTACTGTTCCATTGATCAATTGTTCAACTGCTCTAGAAATTTTGCTGCGCAAAATTTCTGGCGAGGCCGAGTGGACGGGTTTTGAACCTGGTGCCGGGAGCAACTGGCGGCTTAATTTATGAATTATCCGGTGTTCCACCGTACAGGTCTGGAGTCAAATCCGACTGCCAGTATTCCTTAGAATCAACATCCATGATCGTGAGCTTACCTGACCATCCCGCGCCGGTATCGATATTCCAAACATTGCAAACATGAATAGGCTGTAATGTATTATAAAGCTCGGTTGGTGTGTGACCGACAAAGATATCCCTATACCGGCCTAATTTGCATTTATGTCCGTCCATCTGCTTCTTCCATGCCATATCAAAGAGCTTTCTATCCCAGACCAATACCTGCGCGTCATGACTTGATAGCGATACATCGGGATTAAACCCGCCATGCACAAAGACCTGTTCCTCACGCTCGATCCATAGTTGTCCGCCCTTTAGGAAATCAATGTGCATCTTTGGCATAGGGCCGTCATTATATGACGCTATTGTTCTATCACCACCTTGACTCGTCCATATCTCCGGCTTAGCGCCCCGTAATGCCCAGTCCAAAGCCCACATATCATGATTGCCAATGACCAGATCGCAGTGTTTAATCTTCAACAGTTCATCAATGCACTGCTTAACATCCGGATACCCGTCGCAAACATCGCCCATCACAATCAGGCGGTCTTTTTTGTAATCAAACTTTGCACGATCAAAACACTGTAATAATGCTTTGTACGCACCATGAATATCACCAATGGCATATGTTTTCATTTTTTTCATTTCCATCCTTTCGGTGATTTCCATCCTCTATTATGCTTAATCCCCCTATTAATCGCTATAATCGGTTCAATAAGAAAATCTTCTATCTCGTTGGCTAAAACAAACAACTTATCCGGAGCATGTTTAATGTCACCTTTTCTTAAGAAAGCTGCCCAAAGAGTCTGTCGAATAGCATGGTTTCCAGTATTGGTTTAATAATTTTATCCACACGACAAATCTTAGCATATTCCATAATATCTTTTGGTTTGACGTGTTTTTCGGCAACAGCAATCTTAAGCGCTTCTCTGGCTACATTAATTCCTATTCTATTACGAAACTTAAAACAATCGGCAACCGTTTTTGCGAGACTATAAATTTTGATTCTATAGCCTTCGATCTCGTGTTTTTCCACACCCGCTTCCCATGCCTCGGGAGCAAACCGATAAAATCTTATAGGAGGATATGTAACTCGAGTCTCGTGAGTACCACGTGGTATCGCGACATCAACATATTTGAGTATCTCATTCGTTGCTTCATGAAAAGCAAGTGCCGAAAGAAGACATACTATTCCTTTTGGGATTTTAATTGAAATAGCAACAAGGTCAGGATTGGAAAAAGACATGCCTTCTGATAGACAATAAAGCCCTCTATCTATTCTTTTAATATTTTTGTTTTTGAGGCTGATTTTAAGAATAGCCTTATTGAACCCTACCTTCTTAAGTTCTGAATAACCAGCCATCCCACCCTTTTCTCTAAGAAATTGAATAAGTTTTGCCTCTTTTGAGCCCATC
Source organism: candidate division FCPU426 bacterium (assembly GCA_030591525.1). Lineage (GTDB taxonomy): Bacteria > Oederibacteriota > JAAXVQ01 > JAAXVQ01 > JAUVAV01 > JAUVAV01. Next base: position 93,632 of record JAUVAV010000004.1, read on the forward strand.
CTAAACACTCCTTATTTACCTACACTTGTTAATAAGTGTAAAGCATTAGGGATATTTGTCAAGTAGTATCTGTAATCTCCGAAAGATCAAATCATTGCAACGAATTATACCGCAATGCCCTAACACAATATCTATTGTAGGAGTTTTTCCCCCATTCCGCCTGGTATTGCGGGATACTCTAAACTTATTAACTTTTTAATAGTTAATAAGTTTAGAGTATCCCGGATCATGAAAAGCTTCGGAAAGCTTGCGCAGCTAAGTTGACAAAGTTGACACCGACCCGCATTCCAATGTTATTCCTTCACAGCCTTAAACCCTATCGGTTTTGCCTTGCGTTTCAAAGTAATGGGTAAATCCATGATTTGTTTTATTACATCAAATATTTTGATGATATCGTGGTCGTGTTTTAATAATTTTGACTCTATCCTGTTTAATCGTTTCATTATTTCTGCATTTTCTGCCATGAGTTCTTTCATTTTTACAAAGGTTCTCATAATCTGGATATTGACTTGAATGGCTCTCTCACTATTCAAAACACTAGAAAGCATGGCTACACCTTGTTCTGTAAATGCATATGGTCTAGTCCTTCTTCCACCCCAACTTGATATCGCAATTTGCGATTTCAAGTTGGAATATTCCCCATCATTTAACTGGAACATAAAATCTTCAGGAAATCGTTTTACGTTACGCTTAACCTGTTCATTTAATCGATAAGTCTTCACTCCATACAATTCTGCCAAATCTCGATCCAACATAATCTTTTTACCGCGGATTAAATAAATTTTGTTTTGTATGGTTTCGATGGGAATGATATTTTTACCTTTTATCATGGCATTGCCTCCTTTGCCTTTTTATATTATTGACAGTGGGCAATGATTTCCCATGCACATTTTTTTTATAGAAAAACCCCTCAAAACAGCTCGCTTGAACTGATCTGAGGGGCGAGAAAAATCAGGCGAAAAAATGGCGGGGCCGACGGACGGGTTTCGAACCTGGTGTCGGGAACAATTGGCGGCTTAAGTTCTTAAATCAAACACGTCCCCCAGGATATGTTCACTATTTCTGTGACGGTATTCGTTATCCCCATTCTTCTTCGCCCCTTTAATAATTACTTATTTTTATACTCATTCTATCTCCGGATGGAACTGGCGGCTCAGTCCGCATCATTTCCCTTCATTCATTCTTGTCTCGTCAACGGATTCACTTTCAAACCCTTCCCAATATTTTATTCTATTGCGTATCAATTGAATCACTGAATCCGCAAGCCCCGAAATTGTTTGTACGTTTTTCTCCGCATCTTCATAATACTTAATTCGCCCACCCATATTCTCAGGACTTAAATGAGCATAAGTAGCTCCTTCTTTGGAAGCAATTTCTATTAATTCTTTTGCACCGTCGTAAATATTTTCTGGTATAAATGGTTTTTTATTTTCAAAATATATATAAAGATTCCTAAGAGCCTTCCTATAAGGTTCCAGTCTTTCGCTTTTCCTCTCGCTTTCTGACTTTTTAGGATCCCAGCTATCCAATACAGGTCTCAGAGTTTCCGCAATCTCCCTTACTTCAACAAGCTTTTCCATTAATTCTTCGAAAATATGATATTCATTCTGATAACGTATTTGATGAATATACTGTTTAGTTCCTATTACAGCCTTTACCGATTCCATCTCTTTAGTAATTCCTGCTATATCCTGTTTTGTAGCAAGATTTTCACCCTTTTTCCTAAAAAAAGATGAAACCCAACTACCTATCAATGCTGCAATAGCAACTACAATGAACTCCAATAAATACCTCATTTATCTTTCCTTCCCTCTTAGAAATTTGAAATTTCTTTCTCTGATTTCCATCTTTGCCAAAACCCTATACTTCTCCAATATCCCTTCTTTCAATACTTTCCCGGATTATGAATTAAAAGCCATTTTTGTTTCTCAACTGCTCGTGATTTCCCGCTTTTGTTGAAAACTCTCACGGAGTCGAGTGGCTGAGTTCAGAACCGGATGCCGAGAGCAACTAGCGGCTTAATTTACGCTCCACTCTTTGAAGATGTCGCGAGTACTTTTTTATACGAAAATCCCCATTTTTCAATTTTCGAATCGCTCTTTTGTAATAATCATAAGCCGTATCATTTATACCCTTCAATTCATTTAGAATTCCAATAGTGACTAAATATCCTGGATTACTATTTTTTTCTCTTTTTACTATTATTTCTAATGTATTTATAAAATGTTCTGTCTCCTCAATGCATCTCTTAACAGTCATATTCTTTTTAGGTCTTAATGTAATATAATTTATATGATTCCTCATAATATCGTCAGCAATTCGCCATAAAGACGTGCAAATATTCCGCTTAATTTTTTTACTATATTCTGTAGTCAGTCCAACAAAGTATTTGCGTATACCATTTCCAGATTTTTTAATTGGAAAGAGAAATCCACCTTGCATTAAAGACCATGAAAAACATTCCTTAATCAATATGTCTTTTAAGAAACGATCTATTCTACTATCATTTATTTTAATTATTTTGATTATGGGTTTTTTAATTTCGGGTAATTGTCTAATAGAATAAATATTTATTTGCTTATTATCTTTGACAAGAAAGATAAATACCGGTGCTGGTTGTTTTTGCCAATAATCAAGCCACTTTCCATAAGCTCTTTTTTGAATAACCTCGTTTTCATTACAAAATGACCCTGTCTTCACTTGAACAAAAAAATGTATATAAGGCTGACCTTTTAAAACATGTTCACAATACAAATCAATACCAGAGTCCATACCTTGTGAGACATGCCTTACCAGACATTTGTGTTCTGCTAATAAACCGGCAACATATTGCTCACCATAATTACCTTTTAATATGGCATCTGATATCATTTAGAACATCTCCTAATTTAATATAATTTTGTGAATGGAGTGTACAATGGGGGAAGTCCAGGTGTCAACTTTGTCAACTTAGCTGCTCAAGCTTCCCCAAGGCTTCTCAGCCCTTTTTCATTCATCAATCTTGACACAGGATGCCAGCCACTCTTAAATATTGAAATAGAATAAATGAAATAGCAAGGGGAAAATCACTAAATGATAGAAACAACTACTCAGTAATGGGTGAGTAATTCCGGGAGGAAAGTTCAGGAAGGCGTCTGGGAACGCCGAGCTCCAGCTCGGCGCTTGGGCGCCTGGGGCATTTTTTGACCGAAGAAAGCATAGCTACGCCCTGCTCCGTAAAGGCATATGGGCATCTTCTTATTCCCATACTCTCCCGCTTGGAGGTCGCAAATTGCGACCTCCAATTTTCCGTCTCCGCTTTTGATAATTGGAACATAAAATCCTCAGGAAATCGATCAATATTCCTTCTAACGGGTTTCGCATCTGGTGCCGGGAGCAATTAACGGCTTGAGTTCTTAAATCAAATACGTCTCCCAGGACTTCCGATGACAGGCCCGGAAGGTTCAAAAGTAACTATCAACGACCTAGTAATTGTCCCGAAAATCGTCATCGTGGTCGCCCCCGCCAATGATATGAAAAAGCGGAATGAACCGATTAGATGCAGGAATCAGGCTGCATCGCTTCCTCCAGCCTCCCCTCGCCTCTACCCCACATTTCTAAAATAATTAGTACGGAACCTGGATTTTATAGTAAAATATTTTTTTAAGGCGATTAGAAACATGTCCCGCCAGTAATGATCAACACGGAGGAAAAGTATGTCACAAAGAAACGGCCAGAACCCTATCAGGATGGATAGAAACTTCAAACAATCACACCGAAAGTTCAACATTACAACCTCCGGTCAGACCAGAACCGCCGGCACGCTGCAATGCCCTGCCTGCCAGGCGGACGTTCCGTCTAAACCCGGTTTTAGAATGCAGTCATTGAAATGCCCCAAGTGCGGAGCCTCATTACACAAGTAACATCCTCCTGCAACGCCGAACTTGCTTACTGCATCTCATTCAGAAATTTTGTAAACCACGGGGGATTTGCGATAATGATATACATCAAAAATATGGCAGTTAAGGGCAGAAAAAAGATAACCACATCTACCAGTAATATTCCGATGGCAATTAATATCCGGGTTGATTTGGGCATTTTTTGTTTGCTCCTTTGAAATAATTATCTTACTATTATTGGGCGGGCACGCCCCTACGAAATTCAAAATCCTTTTTTTTGATCAAGCCCGAGATCATTCGGCTTATTTCTTCTAACTCTGACCGTAAGGATTGGTGCGTTTCAGGAGTAATTAACCGTTTGGAAACGCATACCTCCAATATCGGCACGCATTCATGAACCGAGCCGCGGGCGATTATGAAGAACTGCTTGCGGTCATTGGCATGCCAGCGGCCATTGCCTTCTGCAATGTTAAGTGAGATCGAGAGGGCTGCCCGGTTGAGTTGGTCGATGAGGTAATAGTTGCCTTTGGGAAAAGTGTCTGTAAGTTTGGAAATGTTGGCTGAAAATTGCACGGATTTTTGATAGACAGTGAGTTTTTCGAATATAAATGGCATGAACATTCTCCTTCCAAAATGTTTATTTTTATATTTAGACAAGGAGAATGGAAAATAATTGCATATTAAAACAAAAAAAACCTTGAAAAATCCAGGGCTAAAAAACAAAAGCAAAATTCAGAGAGTAGAAAGTCGAGAGTAGACCGCAGTAGAGAAAATGTGAATTCCAGCCTAATCTTATGGTCTTGGTTTTCCTCTACTTTCTACTATCTGCTCTCTACTGCTCCATTTTTTCGCCGATGGCGAAAAAATGGCGGGGCCGACGAGACTCGAACTCGCGGCCTCCTGCGTGACAGGCAGGCGCTCTAACCAACTGAGCTACGACCCCATGATGAGTGCAGCGAGTCAGCTCTACTGTTCTGCTGCTCAACTGCTCCTGCATAAATATTTTTCCGAACAGTGATCAGTAAACCGCAGGCTCGCGTCGCTTTCCTGCTCACCTGCTCTGTTTTTCGCTCACAGCGAAAAACACTGGTGGGCGAAACAGGGTTCGAACCTGTGACCTCCTGCGTGTAAAGCAGGCGCTCTAACCAGCTGAGCTATCCGCCCAAAGACTCTAAATAATACGGATTTCAGGCGGTGTGTCAAGAG
>JAUVAV010000075.1 GCA_030591525.1 candidate division FCPU426 bacterium
ATGTCATAAGGTGCTGACCTTGATATATTTCGCCCTTTCAGGGCTTCGGTGTTAGGCTGCTGGTCGCCCAGGGCATCGCCCTGGGCTGGTATATTTCACCCCTTCGGGGTGTTGACTTTTAAAACATAAATAAATACCCACAGCAAACAGTCGAGTAGCCAAGAGGAATCTCGCATTCAGGGCAGGAAGAACAGACCGGGGGTACAGGTTTGCCTATTATTACTTTACTTACGGATTTCGGCACGCAGGACAGTTATGTCGCTGAGATCAAGGGCGTGATTCTTTCACATTTCCAAAGAGCATTAAAGCGACGCATGGTTTTACCCTGGCTGGTGGATATTACTCATGATATCCCCGCTTTTGACGTAGCCAGGGGCGCGGAAATCATAGGCAAGGTCTATAGGACTTTCCCCCGGGGAACCGTGCATCTGGCAGTAGTGGATCCCGGAGTGGGGGGAGACCGAAAGCCGATTATCATGCAGGCTGCGGGGCAATATTTTGTGGGGCCGGATAATGGGATATTCAGCATCCCGGCCAGGGAGGATTCTAAATATAAGGCCCATGAAATCACGCGATATCCCCGGAATGTATCTTCGACTTTTCACGGCCGTGATATTTTCGCGCCGATTGCTGCCGCTTTGGCTGGAGGAGAAAAGCCTGCGAGGTTTGGGCCGCTTATTGAGACCATTACTTTTCTGCCTCCGAATTATCATTGTCCAGCAAGCGGCCGGGACTGGGAGGGGGAAATAGTCTCCATTGATCGATTTGGTAATTTGATTACAAGTTTTCCTGGCCATTTAATACAAAAAATGAACCAACCCTGCCTTAAAATAAAGCGGACTAAAATCAGCAATTTCCTGCCGGATTACTGCCATGGAACCACGGGTGAACTTTGCGTAATAGTAAATAGTCATGGCCATCTGGAAATATCAATCCCCAACGGTTCTGCACAAGCGAAACTCCGGGCCGATAAAAAATGCAGAATATGGTTATTTGAAGCGTCAATTTCTCCGGCCTCTCAAAAAAGCCAATAATATCAAGGATATTTTTGTGGCCGACTTGACTTTGCCGATTTTATAAGTATACTTAATAATAGAAAGAGATACGGTATGATATACCCTTATTTACGATAAAGGTGGGGAATTTGCGACTACTCTGTTAAAACGGGCTTGGTCTGGCATCACCCGGGCTCGGGGAATGGATGATAAGCTGATATGATCGGTGAAGAATTTCTGATTCAACGGGCGCGAACAGATACCAATCGGCGATGGTGGGCCATTGCCGGAATTTTGGCCTTCATCATAGTTTCCAACCAAAACAAAAATATAGCAGAGTTTTGGCCAGTACTGGTAGTTATCGGTTTTTCCTCAATTTACAATTTTGTTCTTTCCATATTGGCTCATAACCGGCAAATAACCCGGTTTTGGGCTTACTTTGAAATCCTGCTGGATATTATTTTGATCGGCGGCCTTATTCATTTTAATGGAGGAGTACTAGGCAGTCCCTTCTTTTTTCTCTTTCCGATAATGATTCTAATACAATCTTTTCACCGCAATACACCTGAAATAATAGTTTCCGGCGCCGGAGTATTAATTTGCAGCATTTTTCTTTTTTTTATGGCGCCCCGGCCCGAAAGCAACTTTTTTCTATTTGTAGACCGGTTAATAATAATAATCGGCATGACATCGGTGGCGGGAATTTTAATTTACATCCTCAATCGTGAACAACAACGCTTGACCTCCCTCCTGGAGGAACAAAATCAACACTTGGAAGAAGCCAACCGGATTAGTGAAAAGCTGCAATACAAAATTCAGTCTTCAACCCGCAAGCTGGAGGAAACCAACGTAATTTTGGTTAAAAAGAATCTGGCTATGCTGGCAATGCATGAAATTTATTTTGCCATGAGTACGACTTTCAACACCGGTCGTCTGTTGAACATGATACTGGATACTGCTTGCTCTTTGTTGAAGGCTAAGTCCGGTTATCTAATGCTGATCCACAACCAACAGCTTAAGGTTAAAGTCTCCCGGGGCGTGGACACTAAGCGTATTGCTTCTTTGAAATTTAAAGTGGGCCAAGGAATAGAGGGGCGGGTCGTAAAAACCGGAAAAGCACGAATGATCGGCAATCCCGCAACGGCGGCTGATCTTCCTTGGCTAGGAGTAGATTCCAAAAGTAAAATGTGCGTGCCTCTTCGGGTCCATAAAAAAATTGTAGGAGTTATTGCTGTAGAGAGTCCTAAATTAGACGCTTTCAGCCGCAATGATTTGGAGCTTTTCACCATGCTGGGCTCCCAGGCTTCCGAGGTACTTCAAACTATTGAGCTTTACAAGGAGATGAGAAATAAAGCCGACCGGCTTTCTTTATTATTCGAGGTTGGCCAGGACATCGGGACTATCTTTAATCTTAATCGCCTATTCTCGACTATCCTGGAACGTTCCCGGCAAGTGATGAAAGCTAAACATGGTTCCCTGATGATTTACGAAAAAGAACGTAATCAGCTGAGAATACGGGCTTCTTTCGGATTAGAGTTGGACGCTGAGCAAAATCGGATCAGCGCAGAACATGGAATTGCCGGCTGGGTATACAAGAACGTGCGTTCCGTGCTCATTCCGGAGGTTGAAAGCAGTCCGCATTATCACGAAGAAAAAGACCGGGTCTATGCCGGCCGGAATTTGGTAGCCTGCCCCTTGAGTATACGGAAAAAAGTTTTTGGAGTTATTTGCATTAATGACCGCGTCGGGGGCAAGGGATTCACGCGCGAAGACCTGGATCTTTTAAATGCCTTGGCCGCCCAGGCCGCGATCGCCATTGAAAATGTGGAGCTTTATGCCAGTCTCCGGCGCGATTATTTAAATGCCATTAAAGCCCTGGCTGCGGCCGTAGATGCCAAGGATCATCATACCCACGGCCATTCAAATAAAGTCATGACTTACTCGGCGATTATAGCCCAAGAGCTTGGTTTAAACGAAAAGGAGATCGAAAAAATTAAGTTTGGCGCTTTGTTGCATGATGTGGGGAAGATAGGAATTTCCGAAAACGTTTTAAACAAGCCTTCCTCATTGACCCCGCGGGAATTTGACATTATTGCCATGCATCCCATTTTGGGCGTTTCCATAGTGAAGAACATTGAATCGCTTAAGGACTTGGTTCCGATTATTCTTCACCATCATGAACGATATGGCGGCGGCGGCTATCCGGAAGGAAGAGCCGGCAATAGCATTCCTCTGGGGGCTCGGATTGTGGCAGTGGCGGATGCCTGGGACGTAATGACCTCGGAACGCGCTTACCGCACCGCCCTGCCGAAGGACGTTGCGATTTCCGAACTTAAAAAGTGCTGTGGCAAGCAATTTGATCCGGAAATAGTGGGGGCCTTCTTGCGTGCCCTGGTAAAGGGGCGCAAAGAAAAAGTCTTTAAAATTGAGGAAGAAAGCCCGGACTTGATCTGGGATGAAGATGAAATAAACCGTTTGATGGAATAATAAAAAAAAAATACAAAAAACTCTTGACATTATTTTTTTTGGAAGTATAATTTGGCTTCACTTTTAAATAGCCTTTGAAGAACTTAAAATATTTTCTTTTTTTTAAAAGTGCCAACACTTAAAGTTGTTGTGTGCTTCGAGAAAAAGGAAAATAATTTTTTTATTTTTAGTGAAAAATAATCGGTCTTTGAAAACTAAGCAGTGAAACATGTATGGCGAGGTCCTGTTTTTTCGAGTGAACTAAAAGAGCTATTTCAAATTCTTTTTGGAGAGTTTGATCCTGGCTCAGGACAAACGCTGGCGGCGTGCTTAACACATGCAAGTTGAACGGGGTGTGTTTGAGGGGCAACTCTTGAATACGCCTAGTAGCGAACGGGTGAGTAACACGTGGGTAACCTACCCCCTAGACCGGGATAACCCACCGAAAGGTGGACTAATACCGGATGCTGTTCCGGAGTGAAATTCTCCGGAATGAAAGGATGGCTGAGGCTTGCAAGCTATCGCTTTGGGATGGGCCCGCGGCTGATTAGCTAGTTGGTAGGGTAAAAGCCTACCAAGGCAACGATCAGTAGCCGGCCTGAGAGGGTGTACGGCCACACTGGAACTGAGACACGGTCCAGACTCCTACGGGAGGCAGCAGTGGGGAAT
>JAUVAV010000088.1 GCA_030591525.1 candidate division FCPU426 bacterium
ACCTGGTGATGGAATTGAAGCGTTTACATCCGGCCGAGATATTACTGCCGGAGGAATTACTATTTAATGACACGCAGCCCGGAGGATTAAACGATTTCTTCATTACCCGTCTGGAAGGTTATAAGTTCGAAGTCGAGACGGGCCGCACCAGCTTGATTGAACATTTTGGCACCAATTCCCTGGATGGTTTTGGCTGCGGTGATTTTTCCCAGGGCCTGGGAGCTGCGGGGGCTGCGCTTAATTACCTTTACCAGACCCAGCGCGGAGTTCCGGCCCACATTCACAAATTGACCCCCTATTCGGTTCATTCGCATATGCTCCTGGATGAAGCCACCATTCGAAACCTGGAAATAATCAGAAACCTGGCCGATGGTTCCCGGCGCAACACTCTGCTGGAGGTGCTGGATTATACCCTGACCGCCATGGGCGGACGTCGTCTCTATGCCTGGACTATACGGCCTCTGATTTCGCTTCCCGAGATTAAGCAGCGGCAGTCCGCAGTAGCGGAGCTGGCGGAATCCATTAAATTACGCCAATCCCTGGGAGAGGTACTGGGAAGAATGCATGATCTGGAGCGTTTATCCGGCCGGGTAGGCGCTGGAACCGCCGGTCCGCGGGATCTCAAGGCCTTGGAAGCCACCTTGCGGCGTCTGCCGGAAATCAAGCAGGTATTGGCTAAAACATCCTCGAATCTGCTTTCCCAGATCATAGTTCGAATGCCCCCATGTATTGAAACCAGGGACTTGATAGCCAGGGCCATAAATGATGAACCGCCGCCTTCCCTCAGGGAGGTAGGAATTATACGTTTTGGCTTTAACCCAGAAGTAGATGAACTGCGGTCTCTGGCCAAGGAGGGGAAGGGGTATATCGCTTCTCTTCAAGCCAAAGAACGGGAACGTACGGGCATCTCTACGCTCAAAGTGGAATTCAACAATGTATTCGGGTATTATATCGAAGTTTCCAGAGCCAATTCCAAACTGGTTCCGGAGGATTATCAGCGCAAACAGACCCTGGTAAATGCGGAACGATATATTACCCCGGAATTAAAAAAATATGAGAGCAAGGTGCTGGGGGCAGAGGAAAAACTTCTGGAACTCGAGCAAAAACTATTTGTTGATATCCGGACCCAGGTGGCGGAACGATTGCCGGAAATTCTTCAGGCCGCGGATCTGACGGCTGACCTGGATGCCATCTTCTCACTGGCCGAAACCGCGGTTCGCAATAATTACACCCGGCCTCAAGTTACGGATGAAGACACCATTGAAATCCGCGAAGGTCGTCATCCGGTAGTTGAGCGTTTGACCCGGGAGAAGTTTATACCCAATGACATTCAGCTTGACCAAAAAGAGAAACAAGTACTTATCATCACCGGACCCAACATGGCCGGGAAATCCACCTATCTTAGGCAGAATGCACTGATACTGATCATGGCCCAGATGGGAGGTTTCGTCCCTGTGGCCAGTGCTTGCCTGGGCATAGTGGACCGTGTTTTTACCCGCGTAGGAGCAGCTGACAACCTGGCAGGCGGACAAAGTACCTTTATGGTCGAAATGAACGAATCCGCCAATATTCTTAACAATGCCACTGCGCGCTCCCTGGTAATACTTGACGAGGTAGGCCGTGGAACCAGTACTTTTGACGGCGTATCAATTGCCTGGGCCGTAGCCGAATATTTACATGATATAATCCGCGCAAAAACACTTTTTGCAACCCATTATTATGAATTAACGGAATTATCTCTGTCCAAAGAGCGGATTAAAAATCATAATATCGCAGTCCGGGAATGGAAAGAAAACATTATATTTTTAAGGAAAATCGTGGAGGGAAGTGCAGACCGCTCATATGGTATTCAGGTAGCCAACCTGGCCGGGCTGCCCAAAGATGTTATAACCAGGGCCAAGGAAGTACTGACCAATTTAGAACAGGTAAATTATACCGAGACGGGAAATTCGCGGCTGGCAAAACACGCATCATCTAACAATCCAGTCCCTCCACAAATAAGCCTTTTTGAAGATTCCCAGGTTCTGGAATTTATCAATGAACTGAAAAATCTTGTGCCGGAATCCATGACTCCGCTGGAAGCTTTAAACTGTTTGGCAGAGTTAAAGCATAAATATGCGGGGAATAAGGACGGGTAACGTACAAGCCGCATGGTATTGTTATGATGGTATTTTTGTAGGGGCGTTTAATTAAACGCCCC
>JAUVAV010000011.1 GCA_030591525.1 candidate division FCPU426 bacterium
CTGTTGCCGGGAAGATAGGCAATCACATCACAGTAAGTGAGAACGAAAAGCTGATGATGCTGCCTTCCAGCAATGCAGCGGAAACCGCGTATCAGGTGCAAAAGATAGATGAGATGGTGAAAAACTTTAAACCGGAACTGAAGGGTCATTTTGGTAAAGAGGTTGAGGTTGGGCATGTGGATAAGCAGGTGCCGAATTGGAAACGCGGCGGAGCCATGGAAGCCAAGATGACACATCCGGCAGCTGTGCGGGCCATGGGAGAGTATTTAAAAGCCCGGGGGCTGACGTTTGATTTGATAGCCACAAACAACGGTTCCGGGCATGGGACCGAGTTTGACAAGGAGACGCTGACCCCGGTATCGCAGGTGTTGAAGATTAGTCCATACTTGACAGCCGAACTGCAGGCCGTGGCTGCTGAATTTGGCGCTGACATTGCGCAGCATGGCACCTCGGGAAGCGATGATGCGGAGCTGACGGACTTGTCCAAGGCAGGGGTTATCAAGTTCAACATTGCAACCAATTACCAGCAGCTCATATTGAATGTGCTGGCCTTGGTGGATAGCGGATTGCAAGGCAGAGCGCTGATGGCTGAAGTTATTGCCGACGCGCCGGCCCTGATGAGCGGGCTGCATGAGGGCACGCGGGAGAAGATCCAGAGTCTGGCCAAGACGTTTAAAGCCAATCCCGCGGCAGCCGAAGAAAAAGCGACTGACAGCCTGTTCGTGAAGTTCATGAAGAAGACATTTGCTTGGGGTGTGAAGAAAGGCAAGATCAAGGAGAGCTCGGAAAAGGGCGATATCGGCAAAGTACTGGCCAAGGAGTTTAAGCGGGTATTTGGAGCCATGAATGAGGGTCTGCGCGCACTGGCATTCGGTAAATCAGAAGCTTCCATGGATTTATCCCGAGCCAAAGTTAAAACCTCAGTCGTCCAGACGGGCGGAGCGGATACGCTAAAAGTAATTGTTACCTTGGCCAGTGGAGCCACGGGTCATTTCGTCGTCCCGGCGGGAACTTCCACGGGCGAAGATGAGGCCAAGACTGTTCCGGTTCCCGAGTCCATTGAGAATGTGGCTAAAATACACGAAAGAGTAGTTGCAGCAGGTCTGAGAGCCGATCAAGTTGTGGAAATCGGCCAATTGATTTTGAAAATGCAGGAAGAAGAGGAACTGGGCGCGCAGGCTACTCTGGGTTACCAGATGGCAGCAGCCTGGGCCGCGGCCAGTGAGATGGGTATAGCGCCTTATGAATTCATTCGCCAACTGGTTCCGGATATCGCGTCCCACGGTGCTCTGAAGACCGTGATACAGCATAACATCACGAATGGCGGCGAGCACGCGGACAACAGTCTGGATATGCAGGAGTTTATGATTGTTCCGGTGGGTAAAACCATAGCGGACAATAATGCAATGTGCCTAAGGATTGATAAAGAACTCGGCGGAATTTATATTGCCCTGGGATTGCAAGCCAAGACGGATGATCAGGGAGTAGGAGAACTGCGCGGTAAAGAAGGCGGTTATAAAATTCCGAATCTGACTACAGAGAAGCTGCAGGAAATTTATGCTTCCATAGAAAACTATAATATTAACAATCTTGATTTAAAGCAGCTAAAGCGGGAGGGAGTCGGTGTTCATGAGTTTGTGTTAAATTGTAAGATCGCTGCTATTAAAAACGCGGGGTACACGCCTTCGACATCAAAAGAACCAGGCACTGCCTCTCTGGCTTTGGATGCTGCTGCTACTTCCATGTTAGTTAAAGACACGGATGATAAATATCATTACGAAGGCCGTGAGATTTCATCAGAAAAATTGGTTGAGATCTATGCCGGATGGGTCAAAAAATATCCGATTGACTCGATTGAGGATGGTCTGGGTGAAAATGATTGGGACGGCTGGATGAATTTGATTGAGAGAGTCGGAGACAAGGTTCTGCTGATCGGTGATGATAATTTGGTCACGCAGGCCGGCCGATTAACTTATTTCATAGAATTGATGGATGGAAAAGGCTTTATTAAAAACGGCAAAGTGACTAAGAAAATCGGTATTCTGATCAAACTGAATCAAAACGGATTCTTAACCACTGGCTACAATGATCCCAAAGACGGTTATCTTGGAACCTTGGAAGTCATCCGCTTGGCCAGGAGTTACGGAATCGAAGTAATTGTCTCACACCGGTCAAAAGAAGCTGAACCTGAAGAAAATGAAGTATCCATTGCTGAACTGGCGGCCGGGGTTAATGCCTATGCTTTAAAGTCGGGTGATTTTGTTCAAAAAATCCGTGCGGTCAAAGAAGCGCGATTGGCAGCGATTGATAAAGAAATACGACAAAAAATGGAAACAACCGGCGGCGGTCACATAATTATGAGTTCATTATTAGCCCCCGCGCTGGGACTGGGAGCAGTGCTTGGTTTAATTGACATAGTTTCCGGCCAGCCGACCACCGGTCAGGTGGCAACGGCAGCGCCTGAGTTGACGGAAATTCTGACCAGTACTGGGATAGTGCCTGCGATTTTGGGGCTGGTGGTTGTGCTCGGAATTACGTCGGCAGTTTGGCTTAGAAGCAAGCTGCGACCCGCGGCAACAGCAACTTTGGAAGCGGAGCCAGTGTCATCCCAAACTGCGCCAACAACAGAAACTTTACCGACGCTGGATACCGAAGGTCTTATTGCCGGTACTCTGGGAGTGAATGAGCCATATATGATAGAGATTTGGGGAGGCTTTAAGTTCTTACATGGTGTGCATGGCGACATGATAAAACTGGGTGCTTGGGTGATGAATCGTCTGACATCTGCAAGAACAGTTAATATCGCCGCCGCAAATAATAACACGGGAATTAGGTCCTTGCTGGCCAGGGCTCTCATGGAGAAAACGAAAGAGTTCAACTATGCCGAGGGTATCTCTTTGGGTGTGAGTGCAAAGTTGCAGGGGAGTTATACGACGAATGATTTTAAAGGCATCGAAACCATCGGAATATCGGCATCTGTACTGGCCATATTAGAACAGGGACGGGGAACAGGAAGGATAGCAGGATTGAAATACCTGGTGGCTGAGGCTCTATTGATCCATACAGTGAAGTATCAAGTTGTGGATTATAACCGGACGGTGCGCGCGCGTGAGGGTATGGCGGCGGAGTTTGTGACACAGACTGCCGATGATCTACAGGCAATCAATGCTGCGGCTATAAATGCACTTTCAGCTACTCGCTTGAGTCCTGAAGTATTGGCAAAGGCAGAAGACGGCGCAGTGACATTTACGCCGGCTATGCTGGTGGAAGCTATTACAGCCCTTACGCCGGATCGTTCCGGTCTGCAGGAAAAGGTACAGAGCGCGATCAACGAGGCACTGGAAACCGGAGCAGGGCTCGAAATGCAGGGCTTGCTGGAGGCATTGATGAGCGAAGAGGCTCAGAGTGTGCCAGAGCTAAAAGTTTTGGCAAGCCTGCGAGAAGATATGACAACGCCTGCCGAGAGCGCGACACTCTTGTCATCCTTGCTTGGCATGCTTAAAGGCCAAAGCGTGGACATGGCGGCTGGGAAAACTGATGAGAGCATCAAAACTGTCAATGTTATTGGCGGAATATCAGAGGCGACAGCAGATATTATGCTGAAAATGATCGAGAATGCGAGAGATGCCGGAGCCGACACGAAGATATTGGACGCCTTGCAGAAAGCAGTCAAGGCTTCGCAGGGTCAGACTGCGGATAGTATGGCTGCCTTGCCCATAGATGCAGGCCGGTTATTGGCAAGCATTATCGAGCAGGCGAGGACGCAAACCGCGGCTGATTCATACATCGGTGAAAATGCCCAGGGATTAAAATTGCATGTCGCTGGCATTGGCTGGCGGACGGTCGAGATTATAGAAGGCGTAAACGTACAAGTGCCCGTATTAGCAGCGGCCAAGACCAAACTGCAGCAAGTAAATATTGCCGAAATGTTTGCTCAGGCTGAGCAGGGTGTGGTTTCAGAAGGTGTGCAGCTCAGCGTGTTTAGTCAGGCCGCAGCTCTGCCGGAGCAGATTACAGATTCAACCCTAACGCAAACCCTAACGCAAAAGCTATGGTCTGCGGGGCTGGCAAGCTTGAGCCGGGTCAGTATACTGCCGCAGACGGCGCGAAGTTACCTTGGATATAGAGCAATGAGGTTGGATCCGGCCGGCCAGCTGTGGAAAGTCATCGAAACCCTCCAGAGCGAGCCGGACCTGATGAAGGCGGGTATGGTGCAAGATTTGGCTGGAATTAATAGCAAAGCCGACGCGCTGGAATTCCTCAATAAGAATACCGCGCTGTCCATTGCACTGCGTCAGATGTTCACAGCGGCTGATGCGAAAGCGTTTTACGTTGCGCAGGCCAAGGTAGGGAGTTGCCTGACCAACCGTATCAGCCCGGCGTGGGTGGGAATCACAGCCGCGCCAGTGGCTGCGGAACCTGCCATGGATATGCTCAACGCTCAGTTCTTCACCAAGTTCTTGAGTGCTTTGGGCCTGAAGATGATGGCCATCGGGCATGTGGATGCCACTGGTATGAAGCTCGAGCTGCCGCAATCCATGATTGACGTGATTGGATTCAAGGCCAAGGTTGGTACCTTGGTGGATAAGTGGGAGAAATTGCCAACCACCATCTACTATCATGCACTCCAGATGTTGCTGAGAAACGGTCTGCGGATGTCAGTAGAAGTTGCGGCGTAATTACTCAAGGCCACGGCGGGTAGGGGCGACGCATGCGTCGCCCCTACAATAAATTCAAAATACCTTTGCATTTGTAGGGGCAACCCCCTGTGGTTGCCCATCTGTGTGACGCAAAATTCCCGGGCGGGTTTGGAATCCGCCCCTACGAAAACCAACATACCTAATTTATGCAAACCGTAGGGGCAACCCCCAGTGGTTGCCCATCCGTGTGACGCAAAATCCCCAGGCGGGCACGGGGGCCCGCCCCTACAAAAATCCAACCTACCTAATTTATGCAACCGTAGGGGCCGGCTTCCATAGCTGGCCCTTGGATTTAAAACCACGCAAATCATACAAAGGGCGGGTTTGGAACCCGCCCCTACGAAAACTAACATACCTAATTTATGCAAACCGTAGGGGCAACCCCCTGTGGTTGCCCATCCCCCCCCTCAACATAAAAAAATATTGACAAATAATTAGGACTATCATATAAAATTAGGCGAGGCATAAAAACGAATAGAAGAGGTGGTACTTATGGCGCAGTCAAAGACCTGGCGGAAATTGAGCTCCAGTCTGGAGGATTATCTGGAAGCGCTTTTCCATATTGTTGCGGTGAAACGCGCGGCCAAGGCCAAGGATCTGGCTTCTCGTCTAAAGGTTAAGGCGGCCTCGGTAACCGGGGCTTTGCATTTACTGGCCGCGAAAAAGCTGATTAATTACGCGCCTTATGATGTGATTACTTTGACTCCCAAGGGCGAGGAAATGGCAAGGGATGTAATCCGTCGTCACAGCGCGCTGAAAGATTTTTTTGTTAAAGTCCTGAAAATTCCGGAATCGGAAGCTGACGAATCAGCCTGTAGAATGGAACACGGTATATCTCCGGTTATTTTAAAGCGGTTGGTTCAATTTATGGGGTTTGTGGAACATAACCCCTCCCAGAGTAAGGCTTGGATTGAAAAATTCGAGGTATTTTGCGGGAAGAAAAAATAGATTACATATTTACTCGAGGTGTTTATATGAAAAAGAAAATTACTATTGCCCTGGCGGGTAATCCGAATTCGGGCAAAACCACTATTTTTAACAATTTGACTGGAAGCCGGCAGCATGTGGGGAATTATCCGGGCGTAACGGTTGAAATAAAAGAAGGAACCTGCCAATGTCAGGATACTGAGATTAGAGTGGTTGACCTTCCCGGGACCTATAGCCTGACCGCCAACTCACTCGATGAATTGGCGGCCAGAAACTATATTGTTCGGGAAAAGCCCGATGTAGTAGTGAATATTCTGGATTCCTGCACCCTGGAGCGGAATTTATACTTAACCACGCAAATCATGGAATTAGGGGTACCCCTGGTTCTGGTTTTTAACATGAGCGATGAAGCTAAATGCCGGGGCCTGGAATTTGATATAGACCAGCTCTCAAAATTGCTGGGGGCTCCCATTGTCAGAAGTGTGGGAAATAAAGGGGAAGGCACCAAGGAACTGGTGGAGGCGGTCCTGGCTGTTGCGGCTCAGCCCCAGGGCCGGGAAGATATAAAAATTAATTATGGCCGGGATATTGAGAAAGAACTGGCTAAAATACAAAAACTGGTGGAAAGAGGAATGGGCCAAGATCGGCCAGAGTCGGTTCGCTGGCTGGCCATCAAGCTTCTGGAAAAGGACAAGGAAGTAAGCCGGCAGATTACTTCGCCGGAATTGCAGTCGGCCGTGGAACGGAGCGCGGAGCATTTGAAAAAATTGCTCGGAGATCATCCGGAAAATCTGATCGCAGACCGGAGATACGGCTTTATCTCCGGCGCCTGCCAGGAAGCCGTGCAGAGTTCGGCAGAGATCCGGCACGAATTGTCGGATAAAATCGATACGGTTCTTATCAATCGTTTTTTAGGTTTCCCGATATTTTTGGGTTTAATGTTTCTGGTTTTCCATTTCACATTTACCCTGGGCAATCCGGCCATGGAATTGGTGGAAGCTATGTTCGGATGGATGGGAAAGGTGATAACCGGCTGGTGGCCCGTGGGAACGGAGAGCTGGGTCCAGTCACTGCTGGTGGACGGCATTATCGGCGGAGTGGGCGGAGTGGTGATATTTCTGCCGAATATTATCTTTTTATTTTTAGCCATCGCGCTCCTGGAAGATACGGGCTATATGGCGCGGGCCGCCTTTATCATGGATCGCTTAATGCACAAGATCGGTCTTCACGGAAAAAGCTTTATCCCCATGATGATCGGGCTGGGCTGTTCGATTCCGGCCATTATGGCTACCCGTACCCTGGCGGGCCGGCAGGACCGTCTCACTACCATGATGGTTGTCCCCTTGATGAGCTGCGGCGCCAGACTTCCGATTTATACGTTGATTGCGCCGGCTTTCTTTCCGCAAGTCTGGCAGGCGCCCGTGGTCATGATTATGTATCTAACCGGCGCGCTATTAGCCATTATTGGCGCCAAGGTTCTCAGGTTCACGGTATTCAAAGGTGAATCAACCCCCTTTGTGATGGAACTTCCGCCGTACCGGGTCCCGACTATGAAAAGCCTGTTTAATCATACCTGGGAGCGGGCCTGGATGTATCTTAAAAAGGCCGGTACTGTTATCCTGGCCATTTCCATAGCGCTCTGGGTATTAACCAGCTATCCTAAAAAACCGGACTCGAAAGAAGTGCCGAATAACCCGGTTGTTAATACGCTTGAGAAAAGCGCAATAACAAGCGAAGATTCTATCCTGGAAAAACAGCATCAGTCTCAGGCCGAAGATTTAGCCTATTCTTTTGCCGGGCGCATAGGTCATCTGCTCGAGCCTTTGCTGAAACCCATGGGATTTGACTGGAGGATCGGTACGGCCTTGATGGGCGCGTTTGCGGCCAAGGAGGTTTTTGTGGCCCAGATGGGCATTGTTTTTGCCGTGGGCGAGGCGGATGAGGAATCTGATACCCTGCGGGAGAAACTTCAGCGGAATTACACTCCGCTGGTGGGGATTTGCATCATGCTTTTTTGCCTGATTTCAGCCCCGTGTATGGCTACTATAGCAGTTACCTGGCAGGAGAGCGGTTCCTGGAAATGGGCGCTCTTTCAGCTGGGCGGGCTCACGCTTCTGGCTTACGTGTTGACTTTGATGGTGTATCAGACCGGAATTCTTCTGGGGTTCGGAAGCGGGTAGAAAGTGGCAAAGACTGGATTCGCTAAGGTGGTCTAAGTTCATTCAGTTGTAGGGGCGTTTAATTAAACGCCCCTACGCTAAGGCTTGATATTATTCATTTATTGCTGTCCAAATTAATCTGGATACCGGCTTTCGCCGGTATGACAAGCTAAGGCAGAGTCTAAAAATGGTTGTCATTCCGGCATGATTTTAGCCGGAATCCAAAAAAGCATTGTAATAAAAGAAAAAATACTTCCTGGGCCCCGGCTTCCGCCGGGGTGACGAGCTTAACTTGCTTTTCCGCAACAGAAACGAGGAACACTGTACCCGGGAACCGGCTTAAAGGGGGTAATGGAAAACGTTATGAAAATGAAAAAAACAATATTCGGTTTATTGATTTTATCCGGTCTATGGTTCGCAGTTTATATTGTTAATGAAACCCCGTTTTTATACCGGGAATCGGAAAGATATACCCTGCCGGAAATTACCGGTTTGCAATCACCTGATGCCGCTCCGATATCACATACTGATCCATCCCATGAAACTCTGATAATATTTTATCATGGATATAAAAAGACCCCGCATAATTTTAAAAAAATCGCTGAAATTTTGGCGGAAAAATACGATGTTATAGTGCCGCTTTATCCGGGACATGGAACTACAGAAGAAGATTTTAAAAAGACTAATTTCGACCAGTGGTACGCCTTGGCTAAAGACATATATCAGGAAAACCGGAAAAAATACCGCCAGGTATATGTGGGAGGGTTATCCATGGGCGGCATGATAGCCTTGCGAATAGGCGAGGAGTATAATTCCGGGTTGGCGCCGGATGGGATAATTTCACTGGGGGCCCCGGTTTTTCTAAATGATATTATAGGGCATGGTATTTTATATGATTGGCGGCTTTATTTCAGCCGTTTCGCCGCGTGGTTTTTATCCGAGTTAAAGGAGACTATGGAAATAGTTGATAAGGATGGAGCCGAGGGGCCGGAGTATGAAGGCAAAAATTTCCCCCCGCAGGTGCATAGTATGAAGCTGGCCATGCATAGTACTAAACGGGATTTATATAAAATACAGTCGCCGCTGCTGCTGATGCATTCCAAGGGCGATAAAACCGTGCCGTTTGAAAATCTCAATTATATTGCCGGGCAGGTTTCTTCCGGCTTTATCCGGACGCGGATCTTTGATTTGAGATCCTGGAAGCATAACCGGCATATGCTGACGCTTTATCACTCCACCCGGGAAGCGGTATTACGTGAGATAGAAGGATTTATAGAGCGGACCGCGTTTTTGAGCGGGGAATAAGGGGCGCACGGGTAAAAGCTTGACATATCAGATTGATTATCGTATACTTTATCGTATGAAAGTGACGGCCCTGATCCCTAATAAAATAGTAAATGAAGTGAGGCAATATGCGGGCGGTAGTACTTTGACCGAAAGCCTTATTGTTGCTCTGAAAGAATGGCTGGCGCTTAAAAAGATAATTGCCTTAAATCGGTCGATTGAGAAGCTGCCCCTTCAATTTAACGAAGAAACTTCCGCTTATAAGATACGCTTGCATAATCGTAAAAGATGATAATCCTGGATACATCCGTTTGGATAGAATTTCTGAAAGGCAAAAGATCGTATTTTACAGCAATAAAAGCGCTATTGGAAAATCGACAAATATTGGCAATAGAGTGTGTTTTTGGCGAGTTATTGCAAGGCGCAAAAAATAAAAGGGAGCGTGAAACAATTGTCCTTTATTGGGATAACCTGCCCAAGGTTAATGATGAGGAACTTTGGATTGAAGCTGGTAAATATTCTTTCGCGCATAGGCTGATTTCTAAAGGCGTAGGGTTGATAGATTGCGTGATTATTGTTGCCGCGCGCCGGGAAAATGCGCGGATTTGGTCAATTGATAAAAAGCTTAATTTCTTGCTGAAAAAAGAAGAAAAGTACGTTATATAGAATATACCGCTCAGTAGGGGCGCACGGCCGTGCGCCCCTACTACATATTCCCCCGCAAAACCTCCGCATACAAAGCCACCAGCTGATTACGAATTGCCTGCTTGTCAAACTGGGTTAATAAAATCCGCGAAATATCCCTGGCTTTTTGGCGGAAAGCCTTATCCGCGGCAATGCGTTTGGTCAGGCGGATGAATTCATTGGTATCCCCGGCTTTGAGATAGGGATGTTTATAAAGCTGAACGTACTCGGGAATATCCCGGAAAATAACCGGCAGTCCGGCGGCCGCGGCTTCCAGCGGAACCAGGGGACAATTTTCCTGGTAACTGGGGAAGAGCAGGAGATCAACGGCGTTGTAAATTGCCGGCATGTCATTAAGTTCGAAAAGCCCGGGGAATTTAACATGTTCGCCCGCAGCTGCAATCCGCCGATTTAATTTGGCAATGCCCTCGGTCATAAGACCAAAGGGACGTCCGCCGGCCCATACAAAAGTCAATTCCGGGAAGGCTTCGGCAATGTCCAGAAAATCTTCCACTCCTTTGCGGCCTTGCAGTTGGCCGACACCCAGCACGACGAAAGAATTTTCGGATAACCCCAGCAGCTTGCGGCCTTGGGCGCGCAATTCAGAAGTGGGAGCGAATTTATCAACCGGGATGGGATTGCCAATCCGCACAATGCGGGTATTAGCTTTAAGCTCGCGAATGGCGGATTCCACCATGGGCGAGATGGCGATGCAGACGTCCGCGTAGGAATAAACCCGGCGGAAATACCAGCGCACAAAAGGCATAAAGAGCTTCCAGCAGGGCAGGGATCCTTTAATGGAATCCGGAATGACATGCACCGTAAATATTTTGCGTCCGGGATAGCGGCGTCCTTTCCAGAAATAATACGGACCGTAAGTGTGCGCGTGCAGAACATCGCCCCAGCCTTGGCCGTTGACCACGACTTCAATATCATCATTCAGCTTGAGCAGATCCACGCAGTCAATAAAAGCGGTATGCACGCCTTGGCCTTTAATAACAAATTCGGTTTCGGAAAGCACATGAATACGAGATTTTTTCACTTAAAATTCCTTTAATATGGGTTTAAAAAAAACATATTATCATATTAAGGTCATTGCTGTAATGGAAAATGTGGGTTATGTGTAAATGTGAAATTGCGATTCGCGGGTATGTATTGTGATTTCGTAGGGGCGGGTTCCAAACCCGCCCATCGTGAGATTTGTAACCACGGGCCGGCATGGAAGCCGGCCCCCTACAAATGCAAAAGGCGCAAAGATGATGTTTTTCCTGCGCCCCCTATGGCTAACCGTAAAAAAATATTGACAAAAATAAGCCTTCCATAATAAAATAAGGCATGCCTAATAAAGGCGGCTTTTTTTTGTTTAATAAGTAAGGCGCAACAAAAAATACAAGGAGCGCCAAAAATAAAAAAAGAAAAGGAGAAAAAAATGCAAGAGAAAAAAGTTAAAGCAGTAAAATTATTCAGTGCAGCATTATTGTCAATGGCGGTTTTATATCAAGGAACCGTGGCGGCCCGGGTGCAGGGAATACAGGAATATAGAATGGAGCAGGTGGTGGTGACTGGGACGAAATCGAAACGGGTGCTTTCTGACGTTCCGGTGCGCACAGAAGTTATCACGGCCGAGGATCTGGAATTAAAAGGCGCGGTTAATTTATACGAAGCCCTGGACGGCGTACCGGGTATCAGGGTGGAAGAGCAATGTTCTTACTGCAATTTTTCCATGGTGCGCATGCAGGGCTTGTCCGGGGATAATGTCCAGATCCTGATTGACGGTCAGCCGATTTATACCGGCCTGGCGGCGGTCTATGGTTTGCAGCAGATACCGGCTTCCAGTATCGAGCGTATCGAGGTGGTCAAGGGCGCCGGCTCTGCCCTTTACGGCAGCAAGGCGGTCTCCGGGGTGATAAATGTAATCACTAAAAAGCCGGGTAAAAAGCCTTCCCTGGAGGTTGCCACCAGTTTGGGGACGCATAATACTAATAATTACTCCATGAATGCTTCGGCCCGGTTTAATGAAAAGGTGGATATCCTGATTACCGGGCAAAAAAGCAGCGGCGATATCATTGATGAAAATCAGGATATGGCATCCGACCGCGTATGGAGCAACAATATGTCCAATACGTTTAAAGTAAATATTCATGATATTTTTGGCCGGGATGTTATTCAGGTTAACGGCCGGTTTATTGAAGAGGCCAGAAAAGGCGGTGAACTGCCGGATGCCTATCTAAATCCTTTTAACGAGGGAAGCGAACATATCAATACTATCCGGCAGGAAGCTTCGCTGGGTTATAGCCGGGATTTTGACGCCGGCCAGGCATGCGATTTTAATTTTACCTATACCCGGCATAATCGTGATGCCACCAATGACACCTTTCTCGGTGACTTCCTTGACATTAACGGGAATTATCCCACTAGCGACCTGCTTCTGCCCTATCTGGCCGGCGAGACGCTTTATTTTGCGGATACCAATTTTACCCAGCCCTTTACGGCCGGCGGAGAGCATCGCCTTCTGGGCGGGGTGTCATTTAGCCATAATTACCTTAAAGAGAGCGGCATGTATGTGATTGTGGATGATACGGATCCGAATTATGGGTCGCCCTATAAGTCCCACAGCTTTAAAGAGGCTGATGATTGGGGCCTTTACATCCAGGATGAGTGGGCCCTAATGGAAAATTTGGAATTGGTGATCGGCGGACGCTATGACAGGCATAAGTCCAAAAGTATATTCAGCGGAGGCGAGGAACTGGGGCTTTTGCCGAGGGAACTGGTTTTTGAGGCGGATTCCTTTATGCCGCGCAGCGGCCTGATGGTCAAGCCGCTCCCGGAAATGACGGTCCGGGCGGCCATTGGCCAGGGATTCAGGGTGCCGTTTGGATTTGCCGAAGACCTGCACCTTTGCAGCGGATCACCCCGGGTTTTTAAAAGCGAGAACTTAAAGGCGGAAAAATCCATCAGCTATAACGCAAGTATTGATTATGGGCGGGCCTGGTATAACCTCAGCCTGAATATTTTTAGAACCGATCTTACTGATAAAATAGATTTAGCAGACGCGGAAGACGGCAGCCCGGCCGCAAGCCTGGGCTATGATTATGTATGGGAGAATCTGGGCAAGGCCTATACCCAGGGGCTGGAACTGGGCGCGGAGCTGAGTCCGCTTAATAACTTGATTTTGAAAGCGGATTTTACCTGCACTGACGCTCAGTACCAGGAGGCGCGCGGAGATTGGGAGAATCATCCGGTCCATGGCGATAAATATTTCGCAGATAGCAAATATATTTCGCGGGTTCCCCAATTTTCAGCCGGTGCCGATGTTGTCGCACAGCCGGGGAGTTGGAAATTTTTCGCCGGCCTTGACCTGATTGGGCCGCAATACATTGATTACAATGCCAATGATGACGTGGAGGATCCGGCCAGCGAAATAGTAAAGACCGATTCCTATATGATTATGAACTTGAGCGCAGCCTATACTTTCCAGGAGATAGGTTTAACCCTGTTGGCCGGGGCGAAGAATCTATGGGATGAAAGACAGACTGATAAGCGGCCGGATGACGCCGCCTTTATTTACAAACCCCTGACCGGCCGCATTTTATATGCCGGAGCTAAAATAGCGTTTTAAGCGATGGGGGGACGTTCTCAATTTAACAACTTAATTGTCTCTTTAAGTTGTTAAATTGAGAACGTCCCCCCGCTATAAGAGGAAAGAGATGATGATCCGAAAAAGAGAAAATAAAAGGGATGCCGGCATAAGAGTCTTGGCGCTGGCTTTGTCCGCCATGGCATGCTGCCTAGGTGTTTGCGCTGCCCAGGAGGGTTTGCCTGATCAGCATAAAGAACTGTACCAAGCGCACAAAATAACGTATCGCGAATCGCATAAGGCGGTCGCGCTTACCCGGACCTTGGAAAGCCTGGCGGAAAAACTGGCGCGCCTTCAGCAGCAGGTGGAAATGGAGAAACAATCCTGGCAGGAGGAAAAGGCCAACCTGGAACAAACATTCAAACTTCTGCGTAAAGAGAAAACCCTGCTGGAAAAAGAAATCCGCACTACGAAAAAAAATAAAAATACTCAAAGGGCTGAGCGCGCGCAGTGGCTGGAGGAAGAACGGCGGTATACAAAGGTTTTGGGAAATTGCGGTCCCACGCTGAGCCGGGCGGAAGCGAATTTATTAAAATGGCAAAAGCGTTTGCCGCCGGCTTTGCTCTTGCTTCTGAAAAAGCAGTTCAACCGACTGAACCGCAGCCATGAGCGGTCCGTGTCGCAAAGGCTGCAATTGGTTCTGAATTTATACGGAAAAATCGAAGGATTTCAGCATAGGGCACATTTGGTCAGGGAGGTTTTAACCATAAAGGGAGGGCGGAAAAAAGAATTTGATGTGCTTTACCTGGGCTTGGCGCAGGGATTTGCCGTCAGCCGGGACAACCAACAAGCCGGTCTGGGACGTCCGGACATAGGAACCTGGAACTGGGACTGGCATCCGGAATTGATAGGTAAGATACGGCTAAGTATGGACTATTACCGGCATAATAAAACCGCGGATTTTGTGCTCTTGCCCCTGCGCATTAACAAGGAATTGCCATGAAGCGGCTATTAACGCTGATTTCAATGCTGGCCATTATTCAAACCATTGGGACGTCTGCCGGGGCGGGCAATAAATTGGATCAGGCTGTTCTGGCCCTGGAAGCGGACATTAAAAAAGCGAGCTCCCAATTAACGGAGCTCCGCAAGCGGCATTCCGCGGAGCGGATCATGCTGAGCCGCAGGATCGCCGAATTGGAAAGCGGAATTATTCCCCTCAGGGAAAAGCGGCAGGAGCTGAAAGATATAATCTGGATGAAGGAGACCGGTTATCAGCAGTTGCAGGCTCGGGCAGGTTCTTTAAAAGAAGAGGTGAGTTTCTGCGCCTCCCTGCTCTCGGAGTATTACCGGGAGATGACGGTCCGCATGACCTTGGCAGAGGAAAACCATTTAAAAGAAACCAGGCCGGAGATTGACCGGGTTTTGAGGGCAGAATCTTCGGAAACCGTGCTGGAGGGCATTCAGCCCATGCTGGATATGATCAGCCATCAAAACCAAGTTAACCTGGGCGGGACAGTCTTTAAAGGACAGGCTTTGGATAAAAACGGTTTGCTCTATTCCGGAACTTTTGTCCGGGCCGGACCAATTGATTTTTTTGTGGATGATAAAGGAAAGACAGCGGGTCTGACCGGCTTAAACCCGGGAAGTGCCATTCCGCAAATTATATTAGGATTAAACGCGGAGAATCTGCAGGACCTGGCTCTTGGCCGCGAAGCCGAGGTATTGCTGGATTTTACCTTGGGCGAAGCTATAAAGGTGAAACAGCATAAAAAATCCTGGTTCCAGCATATCCGGGCCGGCGGGATTGTCATGATTCCCATATTGGGACTGGGCCTGCTCTGTCTGGGAGTGGCGATTCGGAAATTCATTGAACTGCGGAAATTAAAAACCCATGTAGAACCGGTTATCGCCAATGTTCTGGCTTTTATTCATCGCGGCGATATTCAGCAGGCCGGGAACGAAGCCCGGAAAGCGGGAGCGCCGATTGCGCCGGTTTTGGCCGAAGGCGTACACCATTATAACGCGCCTCAGGAGCATATTGAGGAAATAATGCATGAACAGATTTTAAGCCAAATTCCGGCCCTGGAAAAAAACCTTCCGGTTTTAGCCGTATCAGCCGCGGTCTTGCCGCTTTTAGGTCTGTTAGGCACGGTTACCGGTATGGTCCATACTTTTGACCTGATGGCGATTTTCGGAACCGGCAAAGTAAACCTGCTTTCCGGGGGTATCAGCGAGGCCTTGATCACAACGGAATTCGGTCTGATAACCGCCATTCCCGCACTCCTGGTTCACGCTTATTTATCAAAGCGGGTTAAAACCGTGGTCCATACCATGGAACAAACCGCGATTGCTTTTGTGAATGGATTGCATATCAGGAAGAAAAAATGAATAACCTGATAGAGAGTTTCCAGTACTGGATCAAAGGTGGCTGGCTGCTTATTCCCCTGGCCGGAGTCTGCATATTTATCTGGTACTACTTTATAAAAATGAATGGGCGTTTAAAAAAACTTCTGTCCGCGCCCGAGGGTATAGAAGACGAACTGCAGGAGGAATTGGCCAGGAGCCATAGCTGGAGCCGGGTAAAACCTCCGGCTTTGGGCCAGGCTTGCCGAATAAACTACATGATCGCTTATGCCATTGAAAGGCTCAGACAAGGCCGGGATTTAATCCATATCTTCAGCGAGATGAGACAAAAAGAGTTTGCGCCTTTTGAGCGTGATCTGGCCGTGCTGAGCGCGCTGGTAACTTCCGCCCCTTTGCTGGGATTGCTGGGCACAGTGTTCGGCATGGTTAATACCTTTTCAGCCATTGCGGAACGGTCCAGCCAAACCACGGAATTAATGGCCTCGGGGATCAGCCAGGCCCTGATTACCACCCAATTTGGCCTGATTATCGCGATTCCCGGCATTTTCGGCATTTCCTTGCTGCGGAAAAAACTGCAACAGGTAGAGGTGCGTTTTTCAGCATTGCAAATTCACTTTTCTTTAGGCCTGCACCGGAGGGGGCAATGAACCGTCATCGATATTTACAATCTTCGGACTCGGTGGAGATCAATATATCGCCATTGATTGATATGATGTTTTTACTGCTGATATTTTTTATCGTGACCACTGCTTTTGTGGAAGAGATTGGCATACAAATCCAGAAACCCAAGGCTGCCAGCGCGCAAAATCTGGAAAAGCAAAGCATCATGCTGGGAGTTTCGGAAAACGGCGGCGTAATTTATGGCGGTAATGAAATCGGGCTGAGCGGTGTTCGCGCTTTAGTATCCCGCCTGCTGAAAGACCGGGAGCGGCCCGTGATTATTATTGCCGACACCCAGAGCCGGAGCGGAATAGTAGTGGATGTGATAGATGAATGCAAACTGGCCGGAGCCAAACAGGTAAGTATTGCCACGGAGGCGGAATGAACCCCCCCAGGTTGTATTGTCCGGATATGGGACCGAAGTGGAGCTATAAGGTGGCAATTGCCGGTATTCTGATTACTCTGGGCATTTTTTTATCATTGCCCCTGCTCGATATGCTGGTTCGTCAGAAAAAACGGCTTAAAATTCGCCAGGTCTCGGTCACGGAGATACGCAAGACATTGCCGCGTATTCCGCCGCCCATAAGAAAAAGGACAAAAGCCTGGAAGCCTAAGTTGGCCGAGCCCCGGCAGAGTCTCGCCATGACGCGAATTAATGCCGCTTTGAGCCTGGAACCGGGCTTCGGGGATTTCAGCCTGAATTTTGGGCCATCCCTGATGGCAGGGGCCGGGGATCTGGTTTTTGATATTTCCGAGGTGGACCAACCACCCCGGGGAGTATTTACAATGTTGCCGATATATCCCCTGGCCGCGAAGTTAAAAAACTTGAAGGGCCGGGTAGTGCTGGCATTTGTTGTCAAGGGTGACGGCACGGTTGACCGGATAGCAGTCCAATCCGCATCGCCCGCCGGTGTGTTTGAGCAGGCAGCGATTAATGCGGTAAAAAAGTGGCGGTTTAAACCGGGGACCAGGAGGGGCAAGCCCGTGGCCACGCGGGTTATTCAGCCCCTGGAGTTTAGTTTGGAGAGATAGGGAGAAGAAAATGCGAATAAGAAATATACCCATCCGCTGCCTTTTATTTGTATGTGTGTTTGGGATCCCAATGTTTTTACACGCTGAACGCGGCTATTCCGGCGATAAAATGCCGGAGTCAAGCGAGCCTAAGGTTACCACGCAGGAAGCGGAAATATTAAATCGGATTTCAGCAGCAATTAAAAAAGATCAAGAAATTCCTGAAATAATTGAATTTCTTAAATCCCGGATTAAGCATGATTCAAGTCCGGCTCTGGATTTTGCTTTGGGAAACCTTTGTTTTCAGTCCGGCGAATTGAAAAAAGCTGAATCAGCTTACCGGGCGGCGTTGAAAAAAATGCCGGCTTTTTCCCGGGCGCGGGCGAATCTGGCGAGAGTTATGCTCCAACAGGGTGAAAGCGATACGGCCTTAAAGGAATTGCAATCCTTGCTTCTGCGCGGAGCGGTTAAACCTTCGACCATGACATTGCTGGGATACACATATTTAATAAAGGGCGAACCAATTCCGGCTGAATCCGCCTACCGGCAGGCGCTGCTGTATAAACCTGATGATGTTAATGCCTATTTAGGATTGGCCAAATCCTTGCTGGAACAAGAACGTTATAAAGAGTCGGGAAAAATCCTGGAAGACGTGATTGAGGAATTTCCCTTGCGGGGAGAATTATGGTCTCTTTTGGCAAATACCCGCCTGGCTTTGGAACAGCCCATGCGCGCGATCGCGGCCCTGGAGAGCGCCCGGCGGCTGGAAGCAGCTTCGCCTGAAGCGCTGGCGACCCTGGGCGACCTGTTGATAAACCAGGGCCAACCCCATGCGGCCCGGGAAGTCTATGACGAAGCTTTTGCTAAAGAAAAGCCCTCGATTGACAGATTATTGCGCGCCATTGACGCATTCCTGATGGTCAGAGATACCATGGGCGTGAGCGCCATGCTGAAGCGGGCCAGGGTTCTGGAAAAAAAGGTGTTATTAACCGCTGCTCAGCGTAAAAAAATACATTGGCAATCGGCCCGGGAGGCTCAAATCAATGGCAAAATAAGAGAGGCTTTAAAAGCCTATCAACAGCTTCTGGAAGAAGATCCGCTGAATACCCGGGTCTTGCTGGCAATGGGTGATATCTACCAGGAGGAAAAGGAGTACGAGCGGGCCCTTTTAGCCTATGAACGGGCCGGCCGGCTGGGGGAGATGAAGATTACAGCGCTTATCCGGCAGGCCCGGGTCGAGGTGAAACGGGGGAATTATCAACGGGCCATTGAGCATCTGGAAGAGGCCCAGTATCTGCAGCCCCAGCCGCACGTGGCTAAATATCTTGAGCAGGTCAGGCGCTTGGTGAGGTAAGGAATAAAATATGTGGCTGTTTTTAATACTTCTGTTCATTCTGGGCTGGCTGCACAGCATGGTAAATCTTTCGCTGCTGAAAAAGCGCAGATATATCCTTATTTTCGCCCTGGGACTGTCGGCAATCAGCTATGGGCTGTTCCCCTTGGCGATTAAAATAAATGTGCAGACAATAAATCAAGCCATGCGTGACGCGAATATATTGAGTTTAGCCTGTACCTATCAAATTATCGAGGCTTTGGCGATTATGCTGCTGGCCCTGGTTTTAATTAAAAGTCACTATGGCGGGAAAGCAGCCGTTATTCCGGAATCGTCGGCTTTATTTCCATCCGGGGTTTTTCTGGGCGGCGTATTTATTTTCCAGGTGTATTTTTTTAATGTTATCCATGATTTTCCGTTTCCCATAGCGGCTTTGATATTTTCACTGTTAATCCTGGCGATTGTTGGGGCATCGTCCTGGGTGATCCGGAACTTGATTTCAAGTTGGGCATGGCGGGTTGAAATTAAAATTCTGCTCTCGTTTTTCCAGATGGTATTGGCCATGTTTATTCCGCTGGTTGTGGCTGGCATGCGTACTAATGCGCAAGGATATAAAATGAATGCCGTGGCGACCATAGTTACTTTAACTTGCATGATGATTCCGGTGATATTGGGGTTTAGCTTGAAAAGGTATTACTGTCAGGAGAATATATAATGTTGATATTGACCAATACGCTCTATTTTGTGTCCACCGCGCTGCTCATACCGGTGATTGTTTTGCTGCTGCTGGCTTTTATATATGCCTTGATAATGATAGGGGGATTTTACGGGGTGTATATTCAGCGCCTGAGATTCAAGCAGGCGAAAAAGCGGCTTCTGGAAAGAATCAGGCAAAGCGATATTCGCAGGATGGATTTCAGCGGTATTGCCGAACATAACCAGCCGTTTTTAAATGGGTTAAGAAAATTAGCCCAGACTGCGTGGCATCCGGTCCATGGCGGGAAAATAATCACTGATCAGGAACTCGAAGGAGCCAGGGAACTGGAGGGCGCGAAAATTCTGATGCGTATCGGGCCCATGCTGGGACTTATGGGGACTTTGATCCCCATGGGGCCGGCCCTGGCCGGGCTGGCCGCCGGGGATATTGCGGCCATGGCTACGAATATGCAGATTGCTTTTTCCACGACTGTGGTCGGGATATTTGTAGGCGCAATTGGTTTTGGCGCGCAAATGGTAAAACAGCGCTGGATGATTGAAGACATAAGAGATCTTCGGTACGTTTTTGATTTGGCTTTGGGTGGGCAATAAATCATGGCGCGCAGAGCGGGTATTTTCGAGCAATTGCAGGAAACGGATAATGATCCCTTGAGCGGCATGGCTAATCTCTTTGATTTGGCCATGGTCTTCGCGGTCGCCCTGATGGTGGCCATGGTGGTATATTTCAAGCTGCCGGAATTGCTTTCATCCGATGATTTTACCATGATCAAGAATGCCGGAAAGGAAAATATGGAGATCATTGTTAAAAAAGGCCGGGAAATAACCAAATACAAAGGCACGCAAAACCAGGGTCAGGGCAAAGGAAAACGCGTAGGCGCGGCCTATGAGCTGGAAGACGGCCGGATTATTTACGTGCCGGAGTAGAGGGCACATTATTCAACCTGAAAGGATTACTGAATGAAGACAATCATGGTAAATATTATGGGATTGCTTAAAAAACCATATATCATTGCCGGTCTTTTAGCCATCGGGTTGGCCGGCGCGGTCTATGTGAAATTCATCAGCCCGACCAACCTAGCTTTCATTAATTTCACGGATTCACAATACGCGCAGATACTTCAGGTGAAGGGCAATCCCTTTATACGGGTGAAACGCATCTCGTTCAAACCGGAAAAAACACCTGGTTTGAAAAAGTATACGGCTATCTATATTTTCGGCATGGGCCTGAACCTGAATGAAAAGCAGATGAAAAGCATCCGGGCGGCTATGAATAAAGGAAGCAAAGTATATGTCTATGCAGCTACCAGCAGCGGTAGTGATTTGACCAATCTGGCGGGAGATAATCTGAAATATGTTGAAGCCTGTTTCAGTAATGGCGGGCGCAGGAATATGCACGCCCTGTTGAATTACAGCCGCCGGATATTTGATGGAAAAACATTGTTCGGCCGGCCGTTGGCAGAGCCGCAAATCATACCCCATGATGTCTTTTTCCATCTGGGCGAGGAAGAGTTTTTTGCTGATTACAAAAAGTATCAGGAATTTTACGAGACCAAGGGGTATTACAAACCTGAAGGCGCGAAGATTTGTATCCTGACGACTAATCTCGGCCCCAGAAACCGGAATAACCGGGCCGCGGTGGATGCCCTGATAAGGGATTTAGAGGCGCGCGGCATGAATGTTTATCCGGCAGCCGGGTTCATGCAACGCCTGGATTTCCTGAAAGCCGTGAATCCGGATTTGGCCGTGTTGATGCCGCATGGACGGCTGGCCATGGGCCGGGCGGCTGAAGCCGTCGCTTATCTTGGAGAGAAAAATATTCCCTTGCTTTGTCCGATTCATATCTTTGGCCCCTATGATGAGTGGCTAAAGGACCAACAGGGCATGGCCGGGGGCATGCTGAGCCAGAGCATTGTTATGCCGGAGTTGGACGGCGGGATTGATCCTTATGTCATTGGCGCTCAGTTTAAAAACAAAGATGGATTGTATGTTTTCCAACCCATACCGGAAAGGATTAAACGGTTTGGCCGGCGGGTGGAAAATTGGATCAGATTGCAGCGCCTGCCGAATTCTGGAAAAAAAGTGGCGATTGTCTATTACAAAGGTCCGGGTTTAAACGCCATGTCAGCCGGCGGTCTGGAAGTAGGACCATCGATGCTGAATGTGCTCCGTCATTTGAAACAACGGGGGTTTAATACCGGCGTTTTGCCGGAAAATAACCAGGTCTTGATGGAGCGGATTCAAAAAGAAGGCCCGGTTTTGGGCGCTTACGCCAAGGGGTCTTTTCAAAAATATTTAGATAATGGAAATCCAAAACTAATTCCCGTGCCAACCTATTCCGCCTGGTGTCAACAGCAGCTGAAACCGGAAATGGTCAAAGATATAGAAGCAAATTACGGGCCGGCTCCGGGAGCATATATGCAAGTTACCAAAGGCGAGGAGAGATATATTGCAGTAGCCCGGATCCGGTTCGGCAATGTGGTTATCCTGCCCCAGCCTTTGCCCGGATATGGCGATAATGAATCCAAACTGATTCATGGGATCAAAAAAGCGCCGCCCCATTCATATGTGGCTGCTTATCTCTGGGCAAAAAACGGGTTTAAAGCGGACGCGATTGTTCATTTCGGCACGCACGGCAGCCTGGAATTTACGCCCTGGAAACAGGCGGCCCTGTCGCAATATGATTGGCCGGACGCGTTGATCGGCGATTTGCCGCATCCCTATATTTATGTGATCAACAATATCGGCGAGGCCATGATAGCCAAGCGCAGAAGCTATGCGGTTATTGCTTCGCACCTGACCCCGCCGTTTACCGAGGCGGACCTGTACGGAAAATTATCAGAGCTTCACAATGCCCTGCACAGCTATTTCAGCACGGAGAGCAAGGCATTAAAGCAGGAATACCGGGAAACCATCAAGACCTTGGTTTATAAAATGGAACTGCATAAAGACCTGGAATTAGAGGAAAAAGAAAAAGGCGCTTTGCCGGAAGCGGCCATTCATAAAATACATAATCATATTCATGCGCTGGAACAGGAAAAAATCACCCGCGGGCTTTATACCCTTGGCAGGAGTTACCGCCAAACGGATGTTTATGAAACCGTAAGACTAATGGCCATTGATGCGATCGCGTACAGCCGGGCCGGGCTGGACTTATTACAAGGAAAGATAAAAGCAGAGGATATGGAAAACCAACACAAGTTTGACAAAATGTACCGCCAAAAGGCTTATGCCGTTATTGACAATATCCTGCTGCACAATTATTCTCCTGCCGGATATCTGGACAAGCAGGACCTGGAGCAGCTGGCTGCCTGGGAAAAACTGCATGCCAGACCCAGCGATGACGAAATGATGGCCAGCATGATGGCCATGGCAATGGACAGCCAGGGTAAGAAGAAAAAAACGCCGGAAAAAGCGAAAAAAACCGATCTTGGCCGGTTGAAAGTTCTGGTACTGGAAATAGCGCCTGATCCAAAAAAACAAGAATTTATTTTATCCCTGAAAAACGGGAAAAACTTTACGCGTGTATCCGCTCTTTTAGATCCGGAAAGCATGAAAAAAGCGGTTAAGGTCGTAAAGTGCGTTCCTGCCATGAGGGAAAAACTTGAACTTTTTAAGGATCCAAATATGCTGGAACTGGTCGGTCTTATGCAGAATTCGAAGAGCCGCGAGACGGTGTTTAATCTGCTGGAGGATAAGAACATGCGCGCGCAGATCCGGGATGAACAAAAAAAGCTGAAGGAGCAGGCGGTCTTAAAAGCCCTGGAACCGGATTATACCCGGGATATATTTCTGGCGATAAAGCCGGAAAAATACCGGCCAACGATTGCCGGCTGGCACAAAAACCGCTTACTGGTTTTTAAGAACCATATCGGCTTTTACCTTGAAAATAAAGACCTGGCCGGCGAAATCGCCAGGACCGGAAATAAAGACGCCCGGGCATTGGCGGCAGTCTTACGAAGCGGGAAAGCGCTGGGAGCGGTTAAGGAGTCTGCCCGTCTGGCAGATAAGAAAATTGCAGAATGGGAAGCCCGGGAGGCGGATTATGTTGCGGCTGTGCGGACATACCGCGATACGCTTTTTTCAATCAAAGATTATCATGCTGCTTTGGAAAAATCGACGCAAGCAGAGATGGCGGCCATCACGCGGGCCTTGTCCGGCGGATATTTATCCCCATCCTCAGGCGGAGATCCGATCGGCAATCCCCGGTCAGTTCCGACCGGACGGAATCTTTTTGCCATTGACGCGGAAAAAACGCCGACCAAAGAAGCCTGGAAGGTTGGAGTAAAACTGGCGGATGCCTTAATCGCCGCCAGGCTCAGCCGGACTGGCAAGTATCCGCAAAAAGCGGCATTTACTTTATGGGGAGGCGAATTTATCCGCGCGAAAGGGATTAACCTGGCCCAGATATTTTACCTGCTGGGCGTGGAACCTGTGAGGAATTCCCGGGGATCTGTCCATGATGTCAGGCTGATACCCATGGAAAAATTGAAGCGGCCAAGGATAGATGTAGTTGTGCAGACTTCGGGTCAGTTCCGGGATATAGCGGCCTCGCGGGTTTATTTGATAAATAAAGCCGTGGAACTGGCCGGCCGGGCTGATGATGGGGACCAATATGAAAACCATGTAAAAGCCGGAACCATCAAAGCCGAGGCAATTATGAAAGCCAAAGGTCTTTCGCCTGAGCAGGCCAGAAAATTCGCCGCAGCCCGGGTGTTCGGCGGAGTCAATGGAAATTACGGAACAGCCATCATGGGCAAGGTGGAATCAGGCGATAAATGGGAAGACGAAAAAGAAATCACCGATCAATATTTAAAAAACATGGGAGCGGTTTATACCAAAGAAAATTGGGGGTTTTATCAGGCCGGAATTTTCGAAGGCGCTTTGCAAAACACGGATACAGTGGTGCATCCTCGTTCTTCCAACACTTATGGTCCATTATCCCTGGATCATTACTATGAATTTATGGGAGGTCTCAACGCGGTAGTGCGCCAGGTTACGGGCAACGACCCCGAGGCATTCTTTAATGACCTGCGCAACCGCTATAACCCACGGGTTCAGGGCGTAAAAGAAGCCATCTGGGTGGAAGCCAGAACCACGATATTTAATCCCAAGTATATCAAGGATCTCCAGGCCGGCGGGGCCTCGTCGGCCGAGGTGTTCGCGGAAACGGTCCGCAATACTTATGGATGGAATGTGATGAAACCAAACGCGATTGACAAGGAAATATGGGAGGGGATTGAGTCAGTCTATATTCAGGATAAATATAAACTGGGCATGGAAAAGTACTTTCGGGATAAGAATCCTTACGCTTTGCAGGAGATAACCGCAGTCATGCTGGAGACTATTCGCAAGGGCTACTGGCAGCCCGATGCGGCGGTCATTAAGCGTATCGCTGAATTACATGCCAGGCTGGTGATAGATCATAAAGCCGGATGCAGCGGGTTTGTATGCGATAACGCGAAATTGCAAGCCATGATTCAAAATGCGCTGAAGCCGGAAATGAAAGCGGATTATAAACGGCAGATTGATTCAGCCAGGGTGGGAGAAACAGGAGAGAAGAAAAAGGGAATGGAATTGAAAAAAGAAAAGATGAGCCTGGAGAAGGTCAAGGAGCTGGTTAAGGAAAACATAACTACGGTTGTGGCAGTGTTTATAATTCTATTGCTGTTTTCCGCGGCCGTGATTGTCGGCATGGCCAGACATAGAAAATAGGGGATTGAGGTTATGGAAACCAAAAAGGAAATCAGCCGGGATATGCTGGATGAAATTGTTCAATCAATCCAGTGGATAAAATACGGGGAGGTGAGGATTATCGTTCATGATTCGAAGATTGTACAAATAGAAAAAATCGAAAAAAAACGCTTTCAAAACTAAACCAACCTGAAAACCGACCACGTCTGTGGAGATTAACAAGCGGCCCATCCGGAAATGCCCACTGGAAAACCAGAGAATTCCGAAAAGAATATATCTAAAAAACGAGGAGGAGTGAAATGCGAAAGTACATTACAGTATTAGCCATGCTGGGTGTGATTGCATGGGGAATGCCGGCAGTGGCGCAGCAGGAGATGGAGACAACGCCGGTGGCGGAACAAACAGCGCCGGTGGCGGAACAAACAGCGCCGGTGGCGGAACAAACAGCGCCGATGGCGGAACAAGCAGCGCCGGCGGCGGAACAAGCAGCGCCGGCGGCGGATTCCGCCGCTTCGGCAGAGAAAGAAATACCGAGTTTTCATTTA
This sequence comes from candidate division FCPU426 bacterium, assembly GCA_030591525.1. GTDB lineage: Bacteria > Oederibacteriota > JAAXVQ01 > JAAXVQ01 > JAUVAV01 > JAUVAV01. The sequence goes on from JAUVAV010000011.1 coordinate 25,653, forward strand.
GATAAGATGGTGATCTCAGCCACTAAAACTGAGCACAAACTAGGCGATGTGCCAGTGGCAACCGAGATCATAACGCAGGAAGATATTCAGGCCAGAGGCGCAAAAACGGTTCAGGATGCGCTGCGGGGTCTGGCAGGGATAAAGATCAACAAATCGTGCGGCAGTTGGGGAGATAAAGGCAAAATAGAAATCCACGGCATGGACGCAAGTCAGACGCTTATTCTCGTGGACGGACAGAGAGCCGTTGGCGGGCATGCCAACGCTGTTGACCTTAACCAAATACCCGTGGAAATGATAGAAAGAATAGAGATTGTCAAAGGGCCCGGTTCCGCGCTTTATGGCAGCGATGCCATGGCCGGGGTGGTAAATATCATTACCAAATCAGCTCCGGATAAACCACGAATTTCAGTAGGAACATCCCTGGGCAGCCGGCAAACCCAAATCTATGAAGCCGGCGGCGGGATAAAGGCCGGAGATTTCGGCATCGGTGATTTCGGTGTGGACGTGAATTATACGCAACGACAATCAGACGGTATTAACGCAGAAACAGACAGGTACATCGAGGACATGGTACAGGGGACTGTGCAATATTCATTTATGCCCCAAGCGAAATTGGCTGTCAAACCGTTTTACTCAAAAAACAAGATGGATTATGAAGGCCGCAATCAGGAGCGCCTGGGTCTGAATGCACTGTTTGATTGGTCTCCGGATAAATATTCCAAATTGAATTTCCGGGGCGGCTGGTTTAATTATCAGCATTATACTGAAGATAAAAGTACCGATTACACCGGCAATGATTATGATGCTGAAATCAATTACAACCATACTCTGTTTGAACACTACACGCTTACCGGCGGATACTCGTATTACAGCAAAAAACTAGACGATCCCGGCAAAGCTTATTCAGCGGATCAGATCCTGCATAGCGGACTGTTGCAGGCGGAATTGAATTTTGCTCCAGTGACAGCTGTTTTGGGAGCCAGGCTTGACAATCATGATCTTTGGGGAGCAGAAATTAATCCCAAAGGCAGCTTAATGTACAAGGTCATAGATGGTCAGGAAGCTTTGAGATTGAGAGCGTCGGTGGGAACCGCGTTTCGCGCTCCCAGTCTGGTCAAATTGTACGCTGATGGCTGGCGGATGGGACCTTGGGTAGTCAGGGCGAATCCTGATCTTAAGCCTGAGAAATCCATCGGTTATCAGGCAGGCGCGGAATACAATATGTCCACTTTGCTGCTGGCCAAAGTGGTGTACTTTTGCAATGAAATCAAGGATTTGATTAATTACCAAACGGATGTTGAAGTAATTCCGCAGCCATTCGGGCCTCCGATAATGAGAATGTATATGGACTGGGACAATGTCAGTGAAGCTATGACGAGAGGTATCGAATACAGCCTGGCCGGTCACCCGATGGATAAGCTGTACCTCAAGTTAGGATACACTTTTATGTGGACCGAGGATAAAGAAACCGGAAAAGAATTGACCTACAAGCCTCAACATAAGCTGGATTTTAGCGCCAGTTACCGCATTCCCTTTATTGATGTGCTGCTGGTGGCTGAAGCGGAATATGTCGGCAAACGTTTTGCGGACGAGGCCAATGAAGACCCGCTGGGTGCGTACACTCTGTTGAATTTAGCCTTGTCCCGTAGTTTGCTTGACAATGCTGATGTGTTTGTCCGGGCGGATAATCTTACCGGCGAGAAAGATATCGCGGACGAATATGATATTGACGGCACCGTAGTGCTCGCTGGTTTGAAAGTGAAGTTCTAACCGATAGTTATGTAGGGGCGATTCGCGAATCGCCCCTACTATCCGGAGGTGAGTATGGAAATAATTAAAATTGTCGATTCGCAAAGGAATGTATGTTTTTTGAAATTGCCTGAGGCCTGGCTCAGGCGGCCAAAACCCACTGATTTCCGTTTTCTGGATATTGAAAAGCGCGAATTCATAAGTAAGAAGGTCTGCGGATCGCTGCTGGAAGTTATGGCGCAACGCCATAACGCCTTGTGCGGCCTGGGCCACAAATGCCCGCGCATGCTGGGGTTTAATTTGAATTGAAGGCCATAAAGGGGATGATATAGAGTTCAACCTGAGGGAGGATGAGGAAAATGAATATTGACGGCGATATTGATGAGGCAGCGCTTAAAAAAACGCAGGCCCGGGTAGAGGTGGAACGGGGGAATTATCAACGGGCCATTGAACATCTGGAAGAGGCCCAGTATCTGCAGCCCCAGCCGCACGTGGCCAAATATCTTGAGCAGGTCAGGAGAATGGTTAAATAAAAAAAAACCGCCGGGCCCCGGGCTTTGCCCGGGTTTGGGGACAGGTAGCATTGCTTATATTCATGTTGATTTCCGGTTGTTTTTTAAATATAGTCTCTTTAAAATGGATGAAGTAATAAAAAGCGGTGCATAGTGAAGATGAAATTTAAACATTTTATTACAAAATTGCTTGATCTTGGTGCCGGGTTTTATGATCCTCTTATAGGATTGACTCTGGCGGAGAAGGAATTCAGAGAAAAGCTTCTGGAATTGGCGCATTTAAAAGGCAATGAAAAAGTTCTTGATATAGCGTGTGGAACCGGCACTTTTGCTCTGATGATCGCTGAAGCCCTGGACAGAGGTTATGTCTTTGCCATAGATATATCCACTAGAATGGTGGAAACAGCTAAAAAGAAAGCAGAACAAAATAACTTTAAAATAGACTATAAGGTGGGAAGTTCCCTGGAGTTGCCATATAACAGCAATGAGTTCGATCTAGTATTTACCAGCTTGATGTTTCATCATTTGGATTATGGAGAAAAAGCCCGGACTTTGTGCGAAATTTATCGGGTGCTTAAACCAGACGGGATGTATCTTTCGGTAGAATTTGGAGAATTTCCAACAGATGTTTTTCATCGCGCGATTCTCGGATTAACGCGATCATCCGGTACTCTGCATGGAATATATCCATGCCGCTTAATGGAAGCTGCAGGATTTTATATTGATGGCGAGATGGAAGGGCCGGCGCTTGCCGGACACCATAAGACAAAATACCGGGTACTAAGGAAAAGACTTATTTAAGGAGATACTCATTTATGACGGTTTTTTACAAGCGGTCAAGGTAAATTGAAGCCTCCAGAAGCATTACCGGGAAAAGGTGTAATATGGAAAAAATAGATTTATTGTTTGCATTTGCCCTAACCACTGCGGCCGGGCTCTGTACCGGCATAGGCAGCGCCATTGCCTTTTTCATCCGGAAGCCAAAATACTCCTATTTAGCGGTTTTATTGGGTTTTTCCGCGGGGGTAATGATATATATTTCTTTTGCAGAACTGCTCAGGGAAGCGATTGATAAAATCGGTTTTTCCACGGCTAATGTCTACTTTTTCATCGGATTTATCTTCATAGCGATAATCGATATATCAATTCCGCACAGCTATATTGCTGAGAAAGCAGCGAAAGACAAGAATAATCTAAAGCGAGCCGGGCTTTTTTTAGCCCTGGGAATCGGGATTCATAATTTGCCGGAAGGGTTAGCTACTTTTGTCAGCGCATCTACAGGAGATATGAGATTAAGTCTGTCGATTGCCGCTGCTATTGCCATCCATAATATTCCCGAGGGTATCTCTGTCTCAGCGCCAATTTTTTATGCTACCAGAAGCCGTAAAAAGGCGTTTTTATACTCATTCGCATCCGGCCTGGCAGAGCCGGTAGGCGCATTAATTGGATATGTTTTGCTTCTGCCTTTTATATCCCGGGAACTTATTATGGGTCTTTTGGCTTTTGTGGCAGGTATTATGGTCTATATCAGCCTTGATGAGCTGCTGCCCCTTGCTCACAAATATGGGAAGGAGCATCATGTATTGATGGGACTGGCATTAGGAATGGCGGTTATGGCTTTTAGTCTCTGGATGCTTCGCTGATTATTTGAAAAAAATGATATAGGGTACCCCACCTTAGACGGTCACTTACACTACATCAGTAACCGGTTACCCCGTCTCTACCCTTACCCTGGCGTCAACCGCAGCTGGTGAGTTGGTGAGCGGGTAATGCCTATATCCTGGAGTTCTTCATCTCATTCCACAAAAGTATAAATCAAGCCCAAGGTCAGGGTTTTCTTGATTTGGCGGAGGGGCGAGATGTCTTTATCATAGAACCACTGGATATTAAAAGCCACGTTGAGGTATTTCGATATGCTGGCGGTAAAGAGATTATCCCAGCGCACATCGATTTGATCCGAGGCTTTTAAATTGGAGAAAATTTCCAGTTTGGAAGTGAAGGCCAGTATATCCGAGAATTTCAGACTCAAGTCAGTTACGGACTCCAGCCCGTACTCATGCTTGATTTTCTCGATTTCCCGGGTGTCAGGATTATCGGCATAGGGATGCGGAAATTGATTGGTGATGGTTTGCTTGGCGGCAAAACCGAGGCGGGTTTTAAAGAATCCGTCCCGGGCATATCCCACGCCTAAACTTTCGGTGCAGTAGCCGGGATCCATGAAATTCGAGATTGCGAGCTTGGCATCATTCGTGTATTCATATCCGGTGGTGAACTGAGTCTCGCCCTTTACAGCCAGAAAAGGGCTGATTGCGATTTTTAGTTTGTAATTGAACACGCTCTCCAGCTTGATCTCATCCACAGATTTTTTCAGTTCTTCGGCGCCGGCCCTGATTTGGCCGAAGGCCAATTTTCCGGTGTTGGACCAGTTATACTTTTCCTGATCATTGATATAGTTTCCCAGGAGGGTGACCTGCCAGGAAAGCGAATCCTCCCCGCCTTGCGACCAGTTGTCAAAGGAGTTCTGGGCCAGGTTTAGCCGGCCGATTATCTCCGGTTTCCAGCCGTAATTAGAGTTGGCGGATTCTTTGGCAGTCAAAACATCGGTGGTTGATGCCTGGGGTTCGGCGGGCGTTGGGGGAGCGGATGTTTCTGCGGCCGCGCTTTCCGGAGTTGTCTGGACAGCCGGCGTATCCACGGGAGCGATTTCCTGTACGGTTTGAGCCCATCCGGAGGATGAAGTAGACATTAGCAAAAAGAAGAGTATTGAAAGGAATATGTTTTTCATTATAGAGTCTCCTTGTTTTTTGAAATATCTTAACCGTTTGTTATGGCGAATTCCGAAGTTGTAGGGGCGTTTAATTAAACGCCCCTACATTCCCTGGGTGGCAAATCCCGGCTTGCTGGAGGTTGAAAAAATCACGAAATATTCAAGTGCGGGAAAACAAATAATTGTATGTTTAGCATAAAAACATGGCAGGGTCAATTACATATTTTTATTTACCGCTCTTTAATTTATTGATACTATTAGCCTTTAGGCTTTTGCCCACACTAAAAGTGGTAATCGAAAAAGGACTGAATCTATTTTGAGAAAGGCCGGATAATGGATAAACCAACTGAATTTCGGGTTTACGCCAGCAGTTATAATCCTAAAGTAATGGTTTTACGTATCCAGGGATTTATTGACGTAAACGCGGCTCCGGATTTTGTGCGGGAGCTGGAAAAGCTGCTGAAAACCGGACATTTTCGTATTCTGGTCGATATGGCCGAGGTTACCTATATAAGTTCGGCCGGAATTGGAGTTTTTGTGGGGATGCTGGAAGCGGCCCGTTCCGGAGAAGAAGGAGACATTAAAGTCTGCCGGGCGGCCCCCAAGTTGATGAAGGTTTTTGAGGCCATTGGATTAAAATATATGATGGATTTCCTGGCGAAGGAGTCCGAAGTGGAATTTTGGGGCAAACCGCCCAAGATAATGGAACGGCTGGATAATTTCCATATTTCCTTGGTTGACAACGAGGTGTTTTGCGGACAAGAATTCGTCCTCCGGGTGGAGGCCCGGGATGCCGACCGGAATATTATCTGGAATTATCGCGGCGAACCACGGTTAATCGTGAACAGCGGCCTGGTATTGCCTCGCAAACTGGCAGGTTTCCAGGCGGGTGTTTGGGAAGGCAAGGTCGTAGTCACGGATTCCGGAATGTTAACCCTGATTCTGGTGGATGAACAGACTGAAAGTCGTTTGGATATTCTCGTAAAGGAGAAACCTCATAAAGCGAAATTTCCTTGTGCGATTACCTGCCGCTGTTGCGGTCAGGTGGCGCAGGTGAGGGGAATGGATATATACCGCTGCCGGCATTGCAACGAGATAGTATATGTCGATGCCTGGGCGCATCTTCTGACGCTTAAGTCCGGAAGCCGGGCCCGGCGGATCAAGTCCCGCTATAAGGGTATGGAGTTGAAAATCAACGGGGATGTTAATTACCTGAATGCCATCCGGAGATTTATTAATAGTTTATGTGAACAGGAGAACCTGGACGAACTTACGACCAATGCGGTGATACTCACTACCGAAGAAGCGCTGCTTAATATTATCGAGCATGGGAATAATTTTGATCCCCGCCAGATGCTGAAAATAAAGCTGAGTTTCCAGAAAAAGCAATTAACCGTACAAATCCGCGACTACGGAGATCCGCATGATGTCACCCAACATCAAAGCGTATCCATCAAGTCCTGTATCCGGAAAGGCATGAAAGGCGGAGTGGGCGGCGTGTTGATAAACAAGCTAATGGACCGGGTTACCTATCGGAGCTATGAAAATTATAATCAACTTAACCTGGTTAAACGCTATCCCGTGGCCCCCGGGCGGCGCCGGAAAAGCGGCTCCTCTGCGGAACCGGCAGTGACATCTTTCCAGTCGGCGTAATAGTATGCCCAGATTCAGCCGATGGCCGGCAGGGATTTTTACAGCGGCGGGGATAATATTTCCGGTTTTGCTGGGTCTGCCTGTCAGCGGTTTAACCCATCCCCATCTCTTTGTGGATTACGAGCTTTTTTTTGTTTTTAATGATAAGGGGCTGACCGGCATAAAAGAAAGATGGACTTTTGACGAGATGTTCAGCACCATGGTCAGGGAAGAATACGACCGGGACCGTAATAAGATCTTCGATTCCACGGAGATACTGGAGATTGAACGAACCGCTTTTTCAAATTTGGAGAATTTCGACTATTTTACCTTTATCCGGATAGGCCGGGAGGAATTAACCGTTAAAGGGGTAGGGGAGTTTACGGCCGACATCCATGAGGAAAGGGTAAGATATACTTTTTTTGTTCCTTGCCCGGTGCCCGCCACGGAGCATTTTAAAAGCCTGCAAGTTTCGATTTTCGACAAGTCCTATTATACGGCCCTGCAAATGGCGGATGATAAGCTGATTTTACAGGGCGCGGAACCGTATTATTCCGTGGAAACCAAGATTAAGCGGGCGAAGGAATTTATTTGCTATGAGGAAGATGGATTTCCCGAGACCGTGGTAATCCGATTTAAGCGCCGGCCATGAGATGTAACCTGTCAGTCATAGTACCAACATGACTGACAGGTTACGAAGCATTTGAACCTTGAACATAGATAATAATATTCAAATGCGATCAATTTTCGGTTTTCTATTCTCAACGCTTGATTCCAGGAGTTTGAGTATTTAGTCTGATTTTTTTAATTCCTGAGCAATAGAGCAATAGAAAATAGACCGCAATTGAGTTTTTCTATTGCTCTATTCTCAATTGCTCTGGAGTTTGAGCAATTAATCTATGACTAATTGCTCAAACTCCTAGTACCGTAAGTGAAAGGCTGCCATGAAGTCCTTGTTTTTATTGCTGTCACTGGCCTGGCTTTTAGGAGCGTCTCCGCTGTATGCCGGCGTAAATCCCTTTATGGCCGGAACCGGGGACCGGACGGCGATCAAGCCCAGAGCGGGAAAAATCATCCTGTTCCAGCCCCTGGTTAATTTCAGTCACCGGGTCCAGAAGGAACTCAGAATTAAAATAACGGCTTTTGGCCGGGACATACGCCGCCATCCCGGCGGGAAATCTTTTTGGTGTTTTTTACTTCTGGCTTTTGCTTACGGCATAGTTCACGCTTTGGGGCCGGGGCATGGAAAAACTATTGTTACGTCCTATTTTTTATGGCGGCCGGGAAGTATGCGCCAAGGATTTCTGCTGGGCAACTTGATAGCTTTTGTCCATGTTTTTTCGGCTGTAATACTGGTGATGACGCTGTATTACGTTTTAAAAAAGAGCGGCCTGACCTCATTTGAGGGTTGGAGTCACAAACTCCAGACTATCAGTTATTCCCTATTAATGGTTCTGGGGTTTTTCCTGGCCTGGCGGGCTGGGATTGAGTTTAAAGCTGGGAGGTCCCCAACGGAAAAGGCCCCTTCCACGGACACCGGTATGAAAAACTTGATGATTACCGGCTTGATCACGGGAATGATCCCTTGTCCCGGTGCGGCCATCATACTTTCCTTTGCCATTATTGTGGGTATCCTATGGCCGGGTTTATGGGCCATGGTGTGCGTGGCTTTGGGCATGGGAATTACTACCTCCAGTTTTGCTCTGGTTACGATCTTATCCCGCAGAACCATCCTCCGGTTGGCGAACCGGAATTCTAAAATGCTAATGCTGTCCCACGCTATCTTGTCCTGGAGTGGAGCTCTGGTCATCATAGCCCTCAGCCTGCTTTTACTGATTGAACAGCTTTAAAAAGGTAATATATTAGCCGTTCGTTATGGCATCATCAGCAATTGTAGGGGCGTTTAATATGTTAACCGCGAATTCCCCTGTTTTGTCATTCCGAGGAAGCGAAGCGAACGAGGAATCTCTTTGAAAACTAGGGGTTTTAGAGATTCCTCGCTTTGCTCGGAATGACATTTTGGAAAGAAAAAGCTTATTGGAAACAGTCCCTAAAAAAGCCCTGTTCCGTTTCAGCCGGGGGGGGAATTATCGGAGAGAGGATGAGGCCGGGATAAACAGCGGTTGTCTTTTAAAAGCGCGGTAAATTCCGGCGCGGGTATGGGACGAGAAAAAAGATATCCCTGAAATTCATCGCAGCCCAAGTTGGTCAGAAAATCCAATTGCTTTTCATCCTCTACCCCTTCGGCGGTTACCTTGACCTTTAAACTGTGGGCCATGTAAGTTATGGTTGTGACAATGGCGGTATCGTCGGTATTGGTAAGGCACTCCTTAACGAAAGAGCGATCGATTTTCAGGGTGTTAATGGGAAAACGTTTCAGATAGGTCAGTGAGGAATAGCCGGTGCCAAAATCGTCGATAGCGATCTTGATCCCTTTTTTATTTAACCAGCGCAGAATCATGGAAGTGACGCTTACATCTTTCATGAGAATGCTTTCCGTGAGTTCCAATTCCAGTAAGCGGGGATCCATTCCGGTCTGGTGGCATACGTCCAGAACCATTTCTACCAGTTCCGGTTCCTGGAATTGACGTCCGGAAAGATTAACTCCGATTCGCAGGGGCGGAAATCCCAGGTTTTGCCAGGCGATGTTTTGGAGGCAAGCGGTTCTTAAGACCCATTTTCCTATGGGAACAATCATGCCGGTTTCCTCGGCGAGAGGAATAAATTGATCCGGCATGATCATGCCGGTAGTCGGATGCTGCCAGCGCAGCAGTGCTTCCATTCCGGTTATCCGGCCGGTTCGTAAGCTGACTTGCGGCTGATAATAAACCTGGAATTCCTCCCGCTCCAGGGCGTGACGCATGGCGGTTTCCATGGAAAGGCGCTTGAGGGCGCTGGCGTTGAGTTGGGAAGTATAAAATTTATAATGGTTGCGGCCGGAGTTTTTGGCCTCGTTTAAGGCCGTATCGGCGTTTTTCAACAGGGACATATGATCCTCGCCGTCCTCCGGATAAAGGCAGATTCCAATGCTGGCATTAATTTGCAGTTCGTGGTTTTCACATAGAAAAGGTTCTTGCAGTGCTTCCATCAGGGTTTTGATTCTATTCAGAGCTTCGCGGAAATTATTAATATGGGGGAATAGCACGATGAATTCATCTTGCCCCATACGGGCCAGCGTATCGCCTTCCTGCAGATTTTCGCTCAAGCGCTTAGCGACGAGTTGCAGTAATTGATCTCCAATTATATGTCCCAGGGTGTCGTTGATAACCTTAAACCGGTCCAGATCCAGCAAGGCTACGGCTGTCTGGTGTCCTAAAAGGTGGGCTTCTTCCAATGCCAGCTTAAGGCGGTCATTAAAAAGCGAACGGTTGGGCAGACCGGTAAGGGGATCATAAAACGCCAGGTGTTCGATTAATTGTTCAGACCGCTTGTGAACGGTGATGTCTTCCAGGTAACAGAGATAGTATGAAATTTGTCCTGGCGGATTCAGCAAGGGTTTTAAGGTGGCGAGACCCCAGAATAATTCTCCGTTTTTCTTGCGCAGGCGGAATTCACCCGCCCATTTCTCGCCGGCGGTGATAGTATTCCATATTTTTTTGTAATCGTCAGTGTTCTGCTTGCCGGGATAAAAAAAGTTTAAATTAAGTTTGAGAATTTCCTCGACGGTATAACCGGTGAGCTGGGCAAAACGGGTGTTGGCGTATTTAATATCTCCCTGGCTGTCAGCTACTACTACGGTGATAGGACAATGTTCTATAGTGCTGGAAAGCAAGTGAAATTGGGATGGGGGTTTTAATTTTTTAATAAAGGACAATAATTCATGAGGAGTCTTTGGAGTTTTCTCGTCTGTGGCCATATGCATCCTCGATTATATACCCGAACCGCCGGGGTTGATGCTTTTGGTACGGAAAATCTTCGGACAACTACTTGACTATGCAACTCATTGCTGTCTAAATTAATCTGGATACCGGCTTTCGCCGGTATGACAAGCTAAGGCAAAGTCAAAAAATGGATGTCATTCCGGCATGATTTTAACCGGAATCCAGTTTGGACACACATATATAAAATTATGATAACAATATAATATGCAATTTTCAACTAAAATACTTCATGCTTTCCCAGATATCGCCACTGTCCGATCGGCAGCTTGCCAAGCGTGACGGCTCCGATCCGCACGCGTTTGATAGCTGTTACTTCAAGTTTGACTTGTTGGCACATGCGTCTAATCTGGCGTTTCCGGCCTTCGTTTAGAATAAATTGAAGTTGGTCAGGGTTAAGCAGTTTTACGCGCGCTGCTTTCAGGGGACGACCGTCCAGTGCCAGTCCGAATTTTAATAGCTTGACAGCTTGGTCTGTGAGATGGCCCTTAAAGCGTACGAGGTATTCCTTTTCCAGTCTCGACGGGGAGCCAACCAGCTTGCCGGGCGATGCGCCCGTCCTGTGTCAGGACCAGCAGTCCCTGGGAATTGATATCCAACCGGCCGGCCGGTGCGAGGCCTTTCAGATGGCCGGGCTTAAATTGCAACGGGGAGGTATCTTGGGGAAAACGAGTCTCAGGTTTGATCAAGGAAATCGCGGGCGCATACCCTTTTTCCGGCTGGGCAGAAACCACGCCCAGGGGTTTATTAAGTAAAATAGTCACCGTCTGATTTTGTCTGGCTAGGGCGCGGGTGTCCAGAACTACTTTCTGATGAGGATAGACTTTCGTTCCCAGAGTGTTTATAGGAAGATTGTCCACGTATACCCAGCCTCGTTCAATATAATTATCCGCTTCGCGCCGGGAACAGAGTCCGGTTTGCACCATTAGTTTTGAGAGCCGGATGGTTTTTGCCGGGGCGGGATGTTTATTGGTCATTTTTATATCCAATCTTTAGCCTGGGTATGGTCTAAAACATAAACATGTTTATGTTCAGGTAGTGGGTAGGGGCAAGGCATGCCTTGCCCCTACTGTGACTAAAAAAAATCAAGAAAATTCAATCTAATTATGATATAGTATCAAAAAAATCGAGAGTAAAGAAGGACTATCGTGCACCGGTTAATCATGGTTTTTATTCCATTCGCGGTCCTGCTGGTTCGACTGCTCGGCTTAACTATGCGCATCAGACTGGTTGATCCCTTCGGAGCATCACCGCAGGCCGGAAAAAGAATCCCCATTATTTATGCTTTTTGGCATAATCAGCAACTCCTTTCCACATTTTATTTTCGCGGTTTTGGGGTTCGGGTTTTAGTTTCCCGTTCCCGGGATGGAGACTATATTGCCAGAACCCTGCACAGTTTGGGATTCGGGACAGTCCGGTCATCTACCAGCCAAGGAAAGGTTAATGCCTTGCGTGGGCTGGCCCGGGAACTTAAAAAAGGCTTTAATGTTGCGATTACTCCGGACGGGCCTAGGGGTCCGGTATATCAGGCGCAGCCCGGCGCGGTTTTTCTAGCCGCGATGTCAGGGTATCAGGTAGTGCCGATTGGGTCTGCGGTAGACCGGGTCTGGAGGCTGCGTTCCTGGGATGGTTTTGAAATTCCCAAGCTCTTCAGCCGGGCGGTATTTTTTTTCGGTGAACCGTTGGATATACCCCGAAAGCTGGACCAGGCTCAAACTCAGGAATGGACAACCAAGTTACAGAATTGCTTGAACGAGGCGCAAAAAAAGGCAGTGGAAATAAATCAGACACCAGGGGTTTGAGCAATTAGTCGGTTTTTTTGAGAATAGATAATAGAAAGTAGACCGCATTTGAGATATTTTATCTAATTTCTACTATCGAATCTCAAATGCTCTGGAGCCTGAGCAACTAATCGCTCAGGCTCCTAGGAGACGACTTTTTTAACTTTATTCGAGCGGAGACAACGAGTGCAAACCATTACCCGGCGTACTACGCCATTAATTTCAGCGCGTACTTTTTGAAGATTAGGTTCCCAGCGCCGTTTGGTATGCCGCATGGAATGAGAAACTTTAAAACCAACCTGGTGGGTTTTATTGCAAATTACACATTTGACTGGCATTAAGATAACACCTTTCATTAAAATAGAATGGAATTTATAACATGAAAGCCGCCGTATGACAAGCAGAAAATGAAAAATTTACTAAATTTAAAAGATTCTGTTCAAGACTTAAAAGGCGTTGGTCCGCAGCGGGCGCGGCTGTTGAATAAATTGGGCGTTGGGACGGTGGAGGATCTTATTCGCTATTTTCCCCGGGCCTGGCAGGATCGGTGTCATTTAACTGAAATCCGGGCCCTTGAATCCGGGGCAATTACCACTCTCTGCGGCCTGGTTCGCAGGCGATCGACTTTCAGAGTGCGTTCGAATTTCAATATTACACGTATAGTCTTGGAAGATCAAACCGGACGGATCGAGGCTACCTGGTTCAATCAGCCTTACATGCGGAACCGCTTTCAGGATGGGCAGCGTGTTATGGTTCATGGGAAGGTGGAATTTAACCGCGCCTGGCGTATCATGAATCCTGAGTATGAAATACTGGAGGATGAAACAGAAAATCCGATCCACACCGGGCGCATTGTGCCGATATATCCCCTGACTGAAAAACTTACCCAGCGCGTATTGCGAAGCACTGTATATAATGTGCTGTCCCGGCTTCCGCAATCTCTGCCTGAGATAATTCCACCAACCGTAGTACGTAAAAATAATTTTCCTTCCCCTGGCCGGGCTGTCAACGACATTCATTTTCCGCCAAATTTTCAGGCCCGGGACCAGGCCCGGCAACGGCTGGTCTGGGAAGAACTTTTGCTGCAACAGCTGGTCGTAGGGCGTTTGAGACACCGATACCAAGAGTCAAAAGGCACGGCTTTAAAAAGGGACGGAGCCGGGCTGGAAAAATTCACCTCCCATTTGCCCTTTGAACTGACTTCCGCGCAAGTCCGGGCCCGGGACCAGATTTTTCATGATCTGGTTTCATCCCGGCCCATGCACCGGTTATTGCAAGGGGATGTCGGGTCTGGCAAGACTATTATAGCCGTATTAGCCATGCTTTTGGCGGTTGATTCCGGACGGCAGGCGGCCCTGATGGCGCCCACTGAGGTTTTGGCTGCCCAGCATTATATGAGTATTAAACAGCTGCTTGATCCTTGCGGCGTCAATATAGAATTGATTACTTCAGGAGGTACGGCCCCGGAGCGGCGCCGTATTCATGAGCGCTTGGCCGGCGGGGAGATCAACCTTGCCGTGGGAACACATGCCCTGATCCAGCAGTCCGTGGTTTTTAATCATCTCGCCCTGGCAGTTATAGATGAACAGCATCGCTTCGGTGTTGAGCAGCGCGCCATGCTTAGAGCCAAGGGCCAACAGCCGCATGTGTTGGTTATGACCGCGACTCCCATACCTCGCACCCTGTCCATGACAGTGTATGGCGATCTGGATGTAACTACTATTAATGAACTGCCCCCGGGAAGGAGGCCGGTTCAAACCAGATGGCTGGCCCGCGCTGAGGGCCGGACCGCCTATGAACAGGCGGCGCGCGCGGCAGAGAGCGGCCGGCAGGTGTATGTGATTTTTCCCTTGATTGAAGAATCCGAAAAAATGGATTTAAAAGCTTTGAATTCGGAATACGAGCATCTGTGTCAAAGGTTTAAGGGCCGGAAACTTGGTCTGCTGCATGGGCGGATGAAAACGTACGATAAGGAAAAAGTCATGGCAAAATTCAGGGCAGGAGAGATAGAAATACTGGCCGCGACCACTGTGGTTGAAGTCGGGGTGGATGTTCCGAATGCCACTGTTATGGTAATAGAAAACGCTGACCGGTTCGGTCTGGCACAGCTGCATCAGCTTCGGGGCCGGATAGGCCGGGGCGAACATGAGGGGTTTTGTTTCTTAATAGCTGATCCGGGCACGGCTGAGGGAAGGGCGAGGATGGAAATCATGACCCGCGTAACGGACGGATTTCAGCTGGCTGAGGAGGACCTGGCTCTGCGCGGTCCGGGTGAATTTTTGGGCCTGCGCCAGCACGGTCTGCCGGAGTTTAAGCTGGCCGATTTGTTACGGGATGCAGCCTGCCTCGTGGAAGCCAGAGAAGCAGCCCAGGAGATTATCCGGCAGGATCCTGATTTACAGAAGCCGGAAAACCGTGAACTAGGACAAGTTTATGCGGCCATTTACGGAGAACGTGAGAGCCGGGTCAGGTCTGGTTAACTAGGAGTTTGAGCAATTAGTCTATGACTAATTGCTCAAACTCCAGAGCAATTGAGAATTGAACAATAGAGCAATAGAAAAACTCAATTGCGGTCTATTTTCTATTGTTCAATTGCTCAGGAAATAAAAAAAACAGACTAAATGCTCAGGCTCCTAGTGTCGTGTCTCATAAATTCCATTAATATGTCACCCCGGTGTGATTGTAGCCGGGGTCCAGAAAAACATTATTTTTTACGGATAAAGTCCCTGGATTCCTCGGCCTGTCCTGGACGTAGCCGAAGGATTCCCACGGAATGACATTATTTTTTCCGCCGAGAATGATTCAAAACGCAACGCAACAAATAATACAATAATAAATAAAGAATATTAACGAAACGAATGTTGAAAAGCATTTGTGCTTATGATATAATATAACAAGTGCCAAAAGCTATATTTTAAAGATCATCTAATCAATTTTATCAATCCTAAATTTATATGAAAGAAAATTATGCAAAAATTCAAATCTTTTTTACCAATATCAGTTCAGCCCGGCTCTCCAGGCCTGCGCTGGACAAAAATAACCGCTCTGCTGCTGGCAATCACCTTGGTCTTTCCTCATTTGGCATGGGCTTTTGAATATATTAATCTTTCCAACCCTAAGGTAATGATTTTTAATAACCGGCCGGTTGAGATTCCTAAAAAAATCGGCAAAATAAGCAGGACTTTTCATGGCCAGGACCAATTGGTTATTCATATTGAGGACCTGCACTGTAATTACGAAATTCAATCCAATATAGCTAAAATCATTGATCACCTGGCCCGTTGGCATACCCTCCGGCTGGTAACTATGGAAGGAGCCGACAAGCCGGTCAATGTAGCCAAGTTGTCTGCTTTTCCCATAGAGGCCGTGAAAAAAGAGGTTGGAGAGTATTTTATTAAACAGGGAAAAATATCCGGGGCCGAGTTTTATGCGGCTACGGGACGCTATCCTATTGACCTGGAAGGAATAGAGAATCCTGAGCATTACCGGCAAGGACGCGAATTGGTCTCAGGCTTTCTTAATAATGAAAGTCAGGGATATGTGCATGATTTAAGAGACATGCTGGAGGAGTTAAAGAAATGCATCTATAGTCCGGAATTATTTAAATTTGACGCGAAAAAGACCGCCTGGCGTGAGGGCCGTATTTCCAGCTTGAAATACTGCATCTTTTTAAAGCAACGCGCTGTTCGCTCCGGTCTGAAAGGTTTTCCACTAATCAAACGCTATGTATCCCGGGGAGAGGAAGTACTCTGGCCGGGACTGGACCCGGATCAGCTTTACCAGGAGATTGAGCGTCTGGACGGAATTCTGCGCGCAGGGCTTTACACCAGGACAGAGCAGCGCGAACTCGATCAGCACCAGCGCCGGCTGGACATAATGGAGAAACTTTTAAATATCTCTGCCACGCCCGTTGAATTGGCCGAGTATCAAGAACATGCCCCGGCCTTTCAAATCAAGAATTTTCAGGATTTTATCCAGGGTTATGCGGCAGGTAAAAAATATCCCTGGGATCCCGGTATTTACGGGTTGGACCGCTGGCTCGAAAAAGCCCGGGCTTTTTATGCGAATGCCGATCAGCGCAGCCTGGATTTTATAACAAATCTTCTCGCCCGCATGGAGCATTACCAGGCCCAAATAGCGGTCCTGATAACCGGCGGTTATCATACCCCAATGGTGTTGGAAGAGCTTGAGCAGCGCAATATTTCCTTTATTTCAGTACAACCCGGTTTAACCCGCCAGGATTTAGTTAATCCCTATTTTTCACTGTTAAGAGAGCAACGTACGCCGCTGGAGAAGCTGCTGAGCCAGGATCAAAAGGTTATAGCCCTGGAACCCTTTTTTGCGCAATGGGATAAAATCAGGATCAAGGCGGATCAGCTTCCTGCGGAAGTTCGCTTGGGTTATGACCTGTTGGAAATGACCTTAAAACTGGATTATATTCATTACTTGCAGGAAAAAGGAGTTGCCGGACTGGAAGGCCTGCAAGCCGAGTATAGGCAAGAGATTGCGGAATACGAGAAAAACAGCCAACGGATCAAGCTGAATTTAAACCGCGTCTTGGCCGGGGACCGGTTTTTTGCCGTGCCCTTTGAGGGAGCATCCTATTTTGCCGTGCTGAGTTTGCCGGGACAGAGCCCGGTGTCCGGCGCTTTCCAGACCATGCTGATCAAGGATGATCTTGAATTAACTTTTTACCATAAGCCAGAGTGGAATGTCATGGCCGAAAAAATTAAAGACCAGCCGATTTATGATGCCTCCCACGCCCTGGTCCGCAGACGTCTTCTCCAGGCTGTGTGCCCGGGAGGGGAGCCTGTGATTTTTGCCGGGGAATGGCTTGCGCCCCGCATTCTAAATTGGATGAAGCGCCGGTCGCAACAGGGGAAAATATTACCGGCCAAAATAGAGCGGACATTGACCAATCCGGCCGGCGGATTGGTCATTAAATTAGGACTGGGATTAGGCCGGGCGATCTTTGGGAATCAGAAAATTATGCAGCAGCTTATTTTATTCTTTCCGGTTTTGTCGGCTAATGACAATAAAACCGGAAACCGGATGGCCAAGAAGACCGGCGAAGAGGAAAATATTGCTATTATTCAAGAAACCGCAGCTTATCGGCTTTTGGAGACACTGGGGCTTTTAGCGATAGAGAACAACCCGGCAGTAGTAATTGAAGAGACTGTGAAATATCCTGAATATACTGTCCGCAGGATCCGAATTCCTGAACGTGCAGATACTACAAAGCCTCCGCGGGGATTGGAAATTCTCCAGAATGAAATAGCCGATATTGTTCGGTTTGACCTTTTGTATAATAGGGAAAATCAACTTATTGCGATATTTCCAGCCTTGCCCCTTGAGACAAATTCGAAATCAACCCACATAGCTTATAATGGTATAATAAAATATTTTGATTTGGGAGAATACTATTTAAAGGATTCTGAGATAACTGTTCCGGAAATAGAAGGCAAGTGGGAAAAGATGTACGCTGAAAGCGAGTCGAATATCCGGCTGATTAAAAGCTATCTTAAGCTTGTACTAGGCAAGAAAGCCTCGTCAGCCCTTATGATTGATTGTGAGTGTGGAAAGCGACCTTATGCCTATATATCAGTGGATCGGGAAACTGGAAAATGGCAAGCATATGAAGTGGGAATGCAATACAAAAAGCACCCGGATGTAAAGCCGCATCTAAATAGAGAAGAAATTATTATTCCGGTTTATCCGACAGTTTATTCGCCGGGTAATCCTGTGGCCGATGTTGATGATGGATATTATAACTATATTTATAAGCATATGGGATTAAGGTTGGACCATAAAGTCATGGTAGTAGGACCGGGTTCAGGGTCGGATACATGGACGATTTCCCGGAAGACCGGGGGGAAGGTCTGGGCAGTGGGGATTAATCCTTTAGAGGTTGCGAATACGGTTCAAACCGCCGTGATAGGCGGATTTGAAGTGGACGCTGTAGTTGGTAATAATATTATCGATGAAATGGGCCATTCCGTATTTCCCGGCCAAAAATTCAACCGGATTGTTTGGTGTATGCCTCATTTTAGTCACCGGAGTTTGGGTTTTAGCGGACGCCATCCCTCGTTTTCCGAGTTTTGGGATCCTGATTTTGAAGGAGAGGTTTTAAAGCGATTTGTAAAAGGTTTGCCATTATTACTTGAACCGGACGGTTATGCCATTATCTGGAATAAAAATATCCCCGATACCATGCTGCAATCTTTCGAAGGAGTGAAGATCGAAAAAGTGGAGAGCATGGTTTATAAGATTATTCTAACCGAACCCGCATCAGCAAGCGTCAACAGACCGCGGATCCATCCTGGAATGTTTAACCTGCCTTTTTATATCCGGCATTTAAAAATTTTGCAGCACTGGCGTCTGCCGCGCGCGCTTGGGATGTTTATCCTGGCTAGTGGATGGCTGCTGGTCCAGACGGCGTGCCGAGCCTTTCCCCGGCTGAAAATTTCCGGAACGGATAAGGACTTGGACCCTGATTCGAGTAAGGAACTTAATTTAATGAAGCTCCGCCACGGCATGCCTGGAGTCCGTTTCCGGACGCTTTCCGGAAGATCATGGTGGAAAATATGGGGAATGATTACAGGGCTTTACCGTGAGAATGAACAGACTCCGGCTACTATTTACGCATACCCGCCCTGGCTTAAGCTTATCCAGGCGCCTGAACTAAAAGCTAAGGGTTCTCTGGAATCCAGATTGGCCGGATGGCGTTATGCCTTGACCAGGCGTCTGCTTGATAATTGTTTGGCTTACCACAGGGTGGATTATCTCAATTCCGGGACCGGATTCTGGGAGCGGAACCTGGATAAATTATTCAGGCGTGATATTCCCGCCTTGGCAAGACACACTCTTGCCAGGCACGAGATTCCGGGATTCGGCACGAGGATGGTGCGCCTGGCAGCAGTGAAATTACCCTGGCTGGCGGGATTCGGGAAGTCCCTGCGTTTATCTATACTCAAAGCGTATCCGGACTGGGAAATTAAAAAAATACTCGAGAGCATTAAGGCAGGATATCCGAAAGGCATGACGCCGAACTGCCTGGATGGTCTGGCCGGACAATTCAACCGCCCCGAATCCGGGGTTTACCAGGCCTACCAGGATATGGTCCGGGCATCGCCCAAAAAGTTTACGCAGGAACAAACGGAATTTTTCAGACAACTAAGAAACTTCATGCTGCCGAATCAGACCGATGTTCCGGAGCGAATGCCGGATAATATCGCAATTTACCTGGAATTGATTTCCCGCCTGGATTTTGGTCCGTCATTTGAAATCGGGCGCTGGTCTCTACATGACCAAGTACCTGGATATTTAAAAGGCCGGATAATATCCTTGCCCATAAGCATGAAAAACAGCCCGGGAGCAAGAGAACTCATAGTGATTATCAGCATGCTTCGCAGGTTTCAACCCTGGATAATCTTAAATAATAAAACTATGGAAGAGATACTCTATCCCCGCAATACTCCCTGTATCTTTGAACAGGCTGCGTAAGATGGGAGCCTGAGCGACTAAATGCTCAAGCTCCTAGGAATCTTCTTTTATCGAAAATTAGGCTTGTCAGCCGTGGAGAGCTTCTTTATAATAAATCATCCTGATACCGGAGGAGACTTAGATGGGCGGTTCTGAAAAGGTTGACAAAATATTAATCATTGAAGATGAACCGGATATCATGGAATTGGTGGAAGTTATGCTTTCCAGCGAT
The DNA here is from genome assembly GCA_030591525.1 of candidate division FCPU426 bacterium. GTDB lineage: Bacteria > Oederibacteriota > JAAXVQ01 > JAAXVQ01 > JAUVAV01 > JAUVAV01. Next base: position 45,686 of record JAUVAV010000011.1, read on the forward strand.
GAAAATTACCAACTGCTGAAAGCTACGGACGGACAGGAAGGTCTGGAACTGGCCATGTCGGAGAAGCCCGACCTTGTGCTGCTGGATATTATGCTGCCTAAGCTGGATGGTTATGAGATCTGCCGCCGTCTGAAAGGAACCCCGGAAACTGCCCATATACTGATAGTCATGTTGACAGCCTTTGGCCAGAAACGGGAGATCGAGGCGGGCTACAAACTTAAAGCCGATGATTATATTGTCAAGCCTTTTGAGCCGCTCAAACTCCGTCAACGGGTTAAAAAAATTCTTGCCGAACGTGTGAAATAAAGCCGACGGGTATGCGAATTATTGCCGGCCAATATCGCGGACAAATATTGAAAACGCCGCGCGGCTTAAAAGTCCGCCCCACGCTGAGCCGGATACGTGAATCTCTTTTTAATATTTTAGCTTCCCGGATTGAGGACTCGCGCTTCCTGGAATTATACGCGGGTTCCGGAAGTGTCGGCCTGGAAGCCTTGAGCCGGGGCAGCCGGCAGGTGGTCATGGTGGAAGCCGATAGGGTTATCGCAAGCATCCTTTCGGATAATATATCGCGCCTTGATTCCCGGGGAACTGTCACAGAAATAAAAGTTTGTCCAGCCCGGCAGGCGGTGGAGCAACTGGCCGGGCGGAAAGCAGAATTCGATATTATTTTTTTAGATCCGCCTTATGCCCGGGAGGAGATTAAAACTTTGGGAACTGTCGGCCGGCTGGACCGGCTTATGGCGCCCCAAGGCATGTTGATTCTTCAGCACAGCAGCCGTGAATCTATACCGGAAGCCTGGGCCGGCTGCCGGAAATTACGTTCCCGTAAGTATGGTGAAACCACTTTGACCTTTTTTGAGGCCTTGCCTGGTTGATTTCGGCCAATAAGTTAAGGAGCCTATGAAAAAACTATTTAAAACCATTCTACTGACCGTATTTTGTGCCGGAAGCGTTCTTTACCCGGCCTGCTATGGTACGGCCGAGAAAAAAATCTCGGATTCCAAGCTGGCCAAGATCAAGCACGAGCTTAAAACCGGACTACAGTATAAGCGGATTCTGATAATCGAGGCTTTAGGCAGGGATGGGAGTCTGAAAGCCGGCGAATTAATTATCGAAGCCATGTTGCGGGACCGTTCCCATCCGGTTCGGAGAGCGGCGCAAAGAGTTTTGGCAGACAGTGAGGATCCGCGGATTTATCCCGCGATCCTGGAAGCGCTGGATGACCCGAAGCGCCGTGTGCGTCTGGCGGCAATTGATGTCTTGAGGCTGGTCAGGAGTCAGGAAGCGGCCGAAGCGTTGGTGAGGACGGCTGATAAGCATGCCAAGGATAAGGAACTGGTCCGTCTGTGCCTGGAAGCGCTGCGGGATCTGGTATACCGGATCGAACCTGCTCCGGAATTTGAAGCCGGCCTGCATCGCTTGGTTGAACATCGCGACTCCCGGATCCGGTTGACTACCGTGACGATCCTGGGGATTTTAGGACGTTACGAGAGCATGTCCTGCCTGGTGGCGGCCTGGAAGAAATCCAATCCAAAAATGAAAATCAGGCTGGCGGATGCTTTTGCCAATATCGGACGGGTGGAACCGGTGGACCTGCTGATTAAGGTACTGGATAAAAGAAACAAAATGCTTTTGATTCACTCTCTTTATGCCCTGGCCCAGATTCAATCCTTTACCGCCCTGGAAAAGATTCATTCCCTGATCCAACGAAACAAGGATGCCCGGGTACGTATGGCATGCCTGTACGCCTTAATTGAAATACCGGATAAGGATAGTATTCCCGTAGTTTTGCAAATGCTCGAGTCCCGGGATATCTCAGTACTGCATTGGGCGGTTTACGCGCTGGGGGAATTGGAAGCTAAATCCGCCGGGCCGGATTTGGAACTAAAGTTATCGCATAAATCCAGTCTGGTGCGTGCTTCCGCCGCTACGGTTTTGGGCGAACTGGGGATAGCCCAAGCCAGGAATAAACTGGTTGAACTGGTCGCTGATCCGGATGAGAGGCCAGAGGTTAAAATCGCAGGGGCCAAGGCTTTAATGAGGCTGGGGACCCGGAACATGGCTAATGTTTTTTGGGAGGAACTGAAGCGGCCCAGCCTGGATATTGAAACCCGCCTGGTCTGCGCCCTGGCTCTGGGGAGCTGTGGGGAACAAAAATACCGGGAGATGCTGGCCCCGGATTTAGAGTCCGTGAATTTTACAGAATCATTGGTGGCGGCCTTGGCTTTAGGCGTGATGGGTGACCAACGAGCCAAGCCAATATTAATCAAGGCGCTGGAGCATGGTTTCCCGCATATCCGGCGCTACGCGATTATGGGTCTGGAAGGGATTTCGGACCAGGAAATTATAAAAGCTTTAGCCGAGACGGCCAATGATGACCCTGATCATGTGGTCAGGATTCTCTGCGCTGCCGCTCTGGTCGCTGCCGGCATTACCGAATATCGCGTGGTGCTTTGGAACGAGCTGGACAATAAGCAAGAGGATATCCGCTCCGAGGCCGTGATAGCGCTGGGCCGCAGCCTGGACCGGAACACGGCCCGGCAGTTGAAGTGGTATCTCCGGCGCGAACCCTCGGTCCCGGTCCGGCAGACCATCCAGCGCGTATTCCGGGAATGGCGGAAATCCGGCCGAAACTAAAAATTATTGACACATGCAATGGAAATAGTGTAATGTTCAAGCTTCAATTTCCCCGCTTCTTTCGAGCGGGGAAATTGAATATGATCTGTTGATTATATAAAGGTATATCCCGCATTTCGCTTTTTTAGCGAAATGTCCCCGGCTTGAATCATGTATATCAATAATAATCTTCATCTCATGTCACGAAGTCAAGCCGGGGATGAAGCGGGTAACATATTAAAAATTTTCAAGGAGGGCCTGCACAGAATGCGATTACGCCAATGGTTGACCGCCCTTACCGTGGTCTTGGTGATTGCCAGCATTTGGGCCGTTTATCCGCCCTTTGACCTTCATGATAGCGAAGGCGGATTATTAAAAAAAGGCAAGATCAATTTGGGCTTGGATCTGCAAGGCGGCATGTACCTTAAACTGGAAGTCGATACCAGCAATCTGCCTCCTGAAATCGAATTGACCGAGGCCCGGGACCGGGCCATCGAGATTCTGCGGAACCGGGTGGACGCTCTGGGCGTTACCGAGCCTTTAATTACCCGGGAAGGGCAGAAATGGATTGTAATTCAACTGCCGGGCATCAAGGATCCGGAGCGGGCGGTTAAAATTATCGGCCAGACCGCCCTGCTGGAGTTTAAAATCGTGGATGAGAGCCATCCGCTCACGGATATGATGGACGCGGACGGCAATACCGATGCCGCCCGGGTTCCCAGCGGGTATGAGATTCTCAGCGGACGGGAAGGGGATCTCTTTGTATTAAAAACTAAAAAGCTGTTGACCGGCTCCCATCTCGTGGATGCCAAGGTCCAGATGGACGGCTATGGCCGGCCGATTGTGGCTTTCAAATTCGATAGCGAAGGCGGAAAGCTTTTCGGCGCCATTACCGGTAGTAATGTCAATAAGCGTTTGGCGATTATTTTAGACAGCCGGGTCTATTCCGCCCCGGTTATTAAAACCCGGATCGGCGGCGGCAGCGGAATTATTGAAGGGCAATTCAGCCTGGAGGAAGCCAAAGACCTGGCCCTGGTGCTGCGTGCCGGCGCTTTGCCGGCCCCGGTGAATATTATAAATAAATACGTGGTTGGACCAACCTTGGGGCGTGATTCAGTGCAGAAGGGCAAGCTTTCCTGGATGGTAGGAATTGTAATGGTAGTGCTTTTCATGCTGGTTTATTACCGCACCTCCGGAATAATCGCCAATATCGCGCTGGTTTTGAATTTTCTTTTCTTGATGGCGCTGCTGGCCGCTTTGCAGGCCACGCTTACCATGCCCGGTATTGCCGCGATAATTTTAGTCATGGGCATGTCGGTTGATGCCAATGTCCTTATTTTTGAACGTATCCGCGAGGAATTACGCACTGGAAAAACCGTGCGGGCCGCGATTGATTCCGGATACGCCAAAGCACTCTGGACGATTGTCGATGCTAATGTGACCACCCTGATTACGGCTTTTATTCTGTATCAATTTGGAACCGGGCCGATCAAGGGTTTTGGCGTAACCTTGTTATGCGGTATCGCCATCTCGATGTTTACGGCGCTGGTAGTCACGAAACTGATTTTTGACAGCCGCAAGCATTATAAGCGGCTTTCAATATAAAGTTTTTACTTAGGAGGAGTAATAGCTTATGCTGCAAATTATAAGGGATTCCCACATTAATTTCATGCGGATCCGCCGGGTGGCTTTTATTATTTCCGGCGTATTCATGCTGGTTGCAGCCTTTGCCATGGTGCAGTTAATCCGGGGACAAGCCAATATGGGCGTGGATTTTGCGGGCGGGACCAGTATTGAAGTGGAATTTGGAAAGCCTATTTTAGCGGATCACCTGCGGCAAGCCATGAATGTCCCGGAATTTAAAAACGTTAGTCAGCAATATGTCCGGGAGGCGGGCCGGAACAAGTACATGCTGCGGGTTCTGGCTCCGGATTTACCTACCGAGAAAGTAAGCACCCGGGTAATGGAAGTATTGCAGGCGGATTTTCAGGATAATTCGGTTACCTTACTGGCCTCGGAAGATGTAGGTCCCACGGTCTCAGCCCATTTGCGCCAGCAAGCTTTGTACGCGGTTTTTTGGGCCGTGATTATGATCATTTTGTATATCTGGTGGCGTTTTGACTTCCGGTTTGCCGTAGCCGCCACAGTGACGACTTTTCATGACGTGTTGACGATTATCGGAATTTTCATACTAATGCGTTATGAAATCAGCTGGATATTGATAACCGCTTTATTAACGATTGCAGGATATTCGCTCAATGATACTATAGTCGTCTTTGACCGCATTCGCGAGAATCTGCGGCACCGCCGCAAAGAGGATTTTCAAAAAGTCGTGAATTCCAGTATTAACGAGACCTTGTCGCGTACCATCATTACTTCGGCTACGACCCTGGTAGTAGTGCTCGCGCTTTTCTTCCTCGGCGGAGAAGTCATCCATGCCTTTTCTTTGGCCATGCTTATGGGTATTCTGGTCGGCACCTATTCCTCGATATTTGTGGCCAGTAATATTCTGGTGGAATGGCATTCGCGCGATCCCATACGCCGGTAGAATTTAAGCGTAGGGGCCGGTTTATTTATTTCCATGTTTGATAATGTCCTCCAAATGCGCTATACTTAAAAAGAGGATGGCGCATACTTTCTTAATGCTTCCGTATATTATTTTTTCTTTCCGGTGTGATAAAAAATGAAACCTTGGCTGCTTACGACATGTATTTTTATAGGACTGCTCTCCGGCTGCGGTGGAAGTGAAATTCCCCAAAGAAACGCTGAATTTCAGAAACCCCGGGATGCGGTTAAATCTTACTATGATTACCGCCGTCTCGAGCGGGCGGGAGTCAAAACCCTGAAATTAAGGACAATTAATTTTGACCGTACGGTTTCTTTGGCCTATTATCTCTACGTTATTGCCCAGGCGTTTGAACATTTCGAACGAGACTCGGATGCTATAAAATTATACCTTCGGCTCTTGGTCCATTATCCTTTATTATATGAAGGCAGCCAGTTAGGAGTTATGGCGGAGAATCGTTTGCGCTGGTTGGTGGGGGATAAGGCCTGGATTATTCCCACTGTGGATGATCTCGTTATACGGCTGGAGCGGGCTTTGAAAAACCGTGACATTAAAGCAGTAGCCGGTCTTATTTCACGGGATTTCGGATTTGGACGCACTTACCAGGATCGTTTTGCCGTAACTAGCCAGGATGGCGTTGAGTTAATAGACGAGGGATTTAAGCATCTTGACCACTTGACCGTGGAAATCGTCGGAGAGCAGAATGATGAAGAAGTGCTTTTAAAAACCACGGGTTGGGATAAGGGACGGAAAACCTGGTATTTTGCCCTGCATAAAAATCAACGCCTTCAAGGCTGGGAATGGAAACTGGCTTATTGGGAACAAAAGTAGTGGTTTTTCAGGCCTCCCGGCCCTCCTGATTATTCCTTGAAGAGTTGCATCCCTTGCATTGACAAATACCGTACAATATTGCTAGACTACTGCCTAATATTATAATCAGGCTGAAAATTCTAAGTTTTTTAAAAACAAAGGAGAATCATAGTGGCGGAGAAAGATTATATCCAGCAGCGTTTAGATAAGATTAAAAAGATTAGGGAATCAGGAATTGAACCCTATGCGTATAAGTATTCCCGTTCGCATACCTCGAATAAAATTCAGGAAACCTTTTCCCGGCTCCAGGGGGAGGAACAATCCGATGTTTCAGTAGGGGTGGTGGGACGGCTGGCGGCATATCGGGCCCATGGCAAAACTATTTTCATCCAACTCCAGGATGAAACCGGACGCGTGCAGGTTTATTTTCGGGCGGATGAATTAGGTCCGGAGCGGTTTGAACTGGTTAAGCAGCTGGATGTGGGTGATTTCCTGGGAGCCAAGGGATCGGTTTTCCGGACCCGGACCGGTGAACTGACGATTCGGGCGGCGGATTTTGCCCTATTGGCCAAGGCAATCAGGCCCATGCCGGAAAAATGGCATGGCTTAAAAGATGTGGAGCTCCGCTACCGTCAGCGTTATCTGGATATTCTGTCCAATGAACATTCCCGAAATATTTTTATGGTCCGTTCCCGGGTGGTTAAGGAAATCCGGAACTATCTGGATAACCTGGGATTTATGGAGGTGGAAACACCTATGATGCAGCCTTTGCCCGGGGGAGCGGCGGCCCGGCCGTTTATGACGCACCATAATGCCCTGAATCGCGATCTCTACCTGCGCGTTGCGCCCGAACTTTACCTGAAACGGTTATTAGTGGGCGGTTTCGAAAAAATCTTCGAGATGAATCGTAGTTTTCGGAACGAGGGCATCAGTACCATGCATAACCCGGAATTCACCATGCTGGAAATTTACCAGGCGTACGTGGACGGGAATGCCATGATGGAATTAATGGAGAAACTTGTGCTGTACCTGGTAAAGACCATGCACGGCGGCCAGACGCTCAGCTATCAGGGGCAGGATTTGGATTTAAAGGTACCTTGGCATCGCCTGGGTTATACTGATGCCATTAAGGAGCAGACCGGGATCGACATATGGCAACAGACTCCGGAACGCCTGGTTGCGATATGCCAAGAGCATGGCCTGGAACCTCCGGCCAAGGCGGGGCGTGTGGAATTGGTGGAACTGCTTTTCGAGTCATTGGTCGAGCCGAAACTCATCCAGCCGACCTTTATCATTGATTTCCCCCTGGAATTATCGCCGCTGGCCAAACAAAAGGCCGGTGCGCCGGACTTTGCCGACCGCTTTGAGCCTTACCTGGCCGGACATGAGATTGCCAATGGTTTTTCGGAATTAAATGATCCTCTGGAGCAGCGCAGACGCTTTGAGCTTCAGATGCAGAAACGGGCCCAGGGTGACGAAGAAGCTCAAATGCTGGATGAGGATTTTATCCGGGCTTTGGAATACGGAATGCCGCCCGCCGGGGGGCTGGGTATTGGCATTGACCGGCTGGTCATGCTATTGACGGATTCCGCTTCCATCCGGGAGGTTATTTTATTTCCCCAACTGCGCCAGGCTGCCAATGTCCGGAATGAACCGGACAATCCGGAAAAGGAGTAAGCGGTGGGGCTCTCTTTTGAGGCCTATATAGCCGGACGCTATCTTAAGGCCAAACGCAAGGAAACCTTTATTTCCCTTATTTCAGTTATCTCAGTGGCGGGTGTAGCTCTGGGTGTAATGGCTCTGATTGTGGTTATGTCGGTTATGAACGGCTTCCGTCAGGATATCCGCCAAAGAATCATCGGGACTAAGGCGCATGTAATGATCGCCAGTTATGACCAGGGAGGTATTGATAACTGGAAGAACGTGCTGGAGAAAGCAGAAAATCATCCCAAGGTCAGGGCGGTTTCTCCTTATTTGGCCAACCAGGTTATGCTTAAAAATGAAAACCATATCCAGGGAGTACTGCTATGGGGCGTGGATCCGGAAAAGGAAACCAGGGTAACGCAGCTAGGCAAACATCTCAAGAGCGGAAAGGTCAAGGATCTCAACCGGCCTCCGGTTCCCGGGCCCAATCCGCTGCGGGGGCGGGGTATAATTCTGGGCGTGGAAGTGGCGAGAAAACTCGGATTGCTGACCGGTGATGAGGTGACAGTGATCGCCCCGGTTTTTAAGGTTTCGGCCGCAGGCACGGTTCCCAAGGTTGCGACTTTCATAGTGGTTGGCATATTCGAGGCCGGGATGTATGAATACGATGCCACTTTCTCCTACGTTTCACTGGACACGGCCCAGAGATTATTTGAGCAGCCCGGCCAGGTCAATGGTATGGCAATAAAAGTTGAGGATGTCATGCAGGCCCGGCAAGTGGCACAGGAGCTTCAGGCCCTGGGCACGGATTACTGGGCCCGGGATTTTATGAACCTGAACCGCAACCTGGCCACGGCCTTGAGAATTGAAAAAATCATGATGTTTATTATCTTAATCATGATTGTCATGGTGGCGGCTTTTAATATTGCCTCCACCCTGATCATGGTGGTAATGGAAAAAAAGAAGGATATCGGCATATTGAAGGCCATGGGAGCCGGCCGCCGCTCCATTATGCGGATCTTCGTGCTGGAAGGCGCTTTTATCGGCCTGGGGGGGACGATTTTGGGTCTGGCCGGCGGTTTAATAACCTGCTTGCTGCTTAAACTTTATCCTTTGCGTATTCCCGGAGGAGGGAGTGTTTATTATATAGAAAAATTGCCCATAGCCACCCAGGTTGCGGATGTGATGCTGATTACCCTATTAACCTTGGCAGTATGCTTATTATCAACGATGTATCCCGCCTGGCAGGCGTCCCGTCTTGAGCCGGTTGAGGTTATCCGTTATGAATAAGGCGGTTCTTCAAATTCAAGAGCTGACTAAGACCTTTAGCTTAGGCGAGACCTGCTTACAGGTTCTTAAGGGAATTAATTTAACCGTATCGGCCGGAGAGATAGTGGCGATTGTCGGTCCCTCCGGTGCGGGCAAGAGCACTCTGCTGAATATTGCCGGAGGACTTCTGCGTCCTTCGTCCGGCTCGGTCCGGCTTTCGGAACAAGCAGTTTTTACTTGCAGCGGAGAGAGGCTTTCGTGGATCCGAAACCGGCTGGTCGGTTTTGTCTTTCAAATGCACCATCTTTTACCGGAATTTTCGGCTATGGAGAATGTTGCCATGCCCGGCCGGATTGCGGGGCAAAGCCGGGCCTCGGCGAACCAGCGGGCCCGGGACCTGCTTAAGCAGGTGGGATTGGAAGGACGCTGGAAGCACCGTCCCGGGGAGTTATCCGGGGGGGAACAGCAGCGCGTGGCCATTGCCCGCGCCCTGTTTAATCAGCCGGGTTTGCTGCTGGCCGATGAACCGACCGGGGATCTGGACGGTACGACCGCGCGGGAAATTTTTCAGCTGCTGATGAAATTTAACCGGGAACGGGGTCAAACCCTTGTAGTGGTAAGCCATAATCCTGAATTGGCAAGGGAGGCGGATCGCGTTATCACCTTGCAGGACGGCAGGATAGTATGAAATATAAAAGGAGTGGATATTAATGCTGTGCCAGATATGCCATGCCGAAGAAGCCACGGTTTATTTGATCGAGACTATCAATAATAAGCATACTACCATGCACATTTGCGAAAGTTGTGCGCAAAAACGGCATTTGGGAGAAATCCTGTCCAAGCCGGCTTTGGCGATGCATGAACTGCTGACCGCTATTCTACAGTTGGGAAGCGCGCCCATAACGGAAAAGCAGATCTTAAAATGTCCGCGTTGCGGAATGACGTTCAACCGGTTTAAAGAGGTCGGCCGTTTCGGGTGCGCGGAGTGCTACCAGGTTTTTCAGCAAAGTCTGCTGCCCCTATTCCGCCAGTTTCATCAGGCCGATCAGCACCGCGGGCGTCGCGATAAAAAAAGCGTCACCAGCAAGCGGTTGGAAATCACCAAGCTAAAACAGCAATTGCAGGATGCCATCGCTAATGAAGATTTTGAAGAGGCGGTAAAGCTGCGCGACAGCATCCGGAAGTTGGAGAGGACTCCACATGAACCGCATCAGTAAGTCGTTTTTTCCTCAATGGTTGACTAAAGACCAGGGCGATTATGGCACGGTTATTTCAACCCGGATTCGTTTGGCAAGGAATTTTCAGGATCTCTGTTTTCCCCAGGCCGCCGGCCCTAAAGAGCAGGAAAAGGCACTTCAGAGGATCGAGGCCTTTACCCGGCAAAATGTCCAGTTGCGCCTTAAGTTACAAAGGCTTCAGGACCAGGATGAAACTCAACGCGGACTGCTGTTTGAGCGGGGACTGATCAGTATGGCGTCTGTCCAGGAACCGGACAAGATAGCCCTGGCCTGCACTCCGGGTCAAAATATATCCCTGTTGATTAACGAGGAGGATCATCTTAGGATTCAAGTGATGCAGGAAGGAGAAGGGCTGACCACGGCTCTGGAAACAGCTCAGGACCTGGACGATAGCTTGGGCAGCAAGTTGTCTCTGGCCTGTCATCGCCAATTTGGTTTCCTGACCGCTTGTCCTACTAATGTCGGGACCGGTCTGCGGGCTTCCGTAATGCTTCACCTTCCAGCCTTGGCCCTGACCCGGGGAATTGTCCAGATGCTAAAGGCCGTCCTGCATATTGGTCTGGCGGTTAGGGGATTTTACGGGGAAGAGACCGAATTAAGAAGCGTGTTTTTTCAGATCAGCAACCACATGACTTTGGGACGTACCGAGGAGGAAATAATTAAACATTTGGCCGGGGTAGTGCGCCAGGTGGTGGAACGGGAAGAAGAAGCGCGCCGGATATTGCTTAAGGAAAAGCGCCAACTACTCGAAGATAAAGTAGGCCGGGCGCTGGGAATTCTTACCGGCTGCCGGATGTTAGGGCTCGAAGAAGCCTTGGATCTGCTTTCCGCCGTCCGGCTGGGTATGGAAACCGGGGTCATTGAACGCATTAAAAAACCGGTGTTAAATGAGATGCTGCTCTTAGTGCAGCCGGCTCATCTTCAGGCCTTCGCCGGAAAGTCCATGAAGGCTGAGGAGCAAATGGCCTGGAGGGCCGAGTTAATAAGGAAAAGGTTGAAATTGGGGAAGAAGAGTTAAGACATGATATTATTAACCAGACGGTTAATTTCAAAGGAGGATGAACCAAATGTTCGATAAATTTACCGAACGTGCCAAGAAAGTTGTGAATTTGTCACGCGAAGAGGCCGCCCGGCTGGGGCATGATTATATCGGGACCGAGCATCTGCTGCTGGGATTGATTAAAGAGGGCGGCGGTGTGGCTACCGCGGTGTTGGAGAATCTCGGATTGGATTTGGAACGAATAAAACTGGAAGTGGAAAAAGCCCTGACCATGGGAGGAGGAACGCTTACTTTCGGGGAAGTGCCTTTTACTCCGCGCGCCAAAAAAGTTCTGGAATTGGCGGTCGAGGAGTCCCAGGCTTTAGGACATAATTATATCGGGACCGAGCATCTGCTCCTGGGTTTGATCAGAGAGGGGGAGGGAATAGCCTATCAAGTTTTTGAACAGTGCAACCTGCGCCTGGAAAAGGCCCGTGAGATGACCATCTACCTGTTGGGCGGAAATCTGCCGAAATATTTCCCGGCTCAGACTAAAACCAATACCCCGACCCTGGATTCTTTCGGCCGGGATTTAACCCAACTGGCCCGGGAGAACAAGCTGGATCCTGTAATCGGCCGGGAGGATGAAATCGAAAGGGTTATCCAGATTCTCTGCCGGAGAACTAAAAACAATCCGGTATTAATCGGGGAGCCGGGAGTGGGTAAGACCGCGATTGCCGAGGGACTGGCCCAGAAGCTGGTAACCGGCAATATTCCGGAACTCCTGGAGGGCAAACGAATTGTTACTCTGGATTTGGCCGCAGTCGTGGCTGGGACAAAATATCGCGGTGAATTTGAGGAGCGTCTGAAAACCATAATGCAGGAAATTAAATTGGCTTCTGCGAGCATATTTTTATTTATCGACGAACTGCATACTCTGGTGGGAGCCGGCGCGGCCGAGGGGGCGATTGACGCCTCGAACATGCTAAAGCCCGTGTTGGCCCGCGGGGAGCTGCAATGTATTGGCGCGACCACCATGGATGAATACCGGAAGCATATTGAGAAGGATGGAGCTTTGGAACGCCGGTTTCAGCCGATCAAGGTGGAGGCGCCTACAGCGGAACAGGCCATTTTAATCCTCAAGGGTCTGCGCGACCGGTATGAGGCCCATCATCGCGTGCATTTTACCGATGGTGCTCTGATAGCTTCGGTCCGGCTCTCGGATCGCTATATCTCGGGGCGGCTTTTGCCGGATAAGGCTATCGATGTCATGGATGAAGCCGGAGCCAAGGCCCGCTTATCTTCCTCCATTACGCCGACTGATTTAAAGGAAATAGAGAAGCAGATCGTGAATATTAACCAGGAAAAAGAGGCGGCTATCAAAGCTCAGGAATTTGAACTGGCTGCCGGTTTGCGTGACAGCATTAAGGAATTGCGCCTGAAAAAAGAGGAGAAAAAACGGTCTTGGGAGAAATCCCGGAACCAAAAAGTCAGCGAGGTTACGGAAGAGGATATCGCCAAGATTATCAGTAAATGGACCGGGGTTCCGGTATTCAAATTGGAGGAAAAAGAGTCCGCCAAATTGCTGCGCATGGAGGAGGAGCTGCATAAGCGGATTGTCGGGCAGGAGGAAGCTATCGGCGCGGCTTCGCGTTCCATCCGCCGGTCCCGGGCCGGTGTGGCTGATCCCAAAAGGCCGATTGGTTCATTTATATTCTTAGGGCCCACCGGGGTAGGGAAAACCGAGATGGCCCGGGCCTTGGCGGAGTTTCTTTTTGAGGATGAAAATACCTTGATCCGCATTGATATGTCGGAATATATGGAGAAATTCGCGGTTTCCCGCCTGGTCGGCGCGCCGCCGGGATATATCGGGCATGACGAAGGCGGACAGCTGACCGAGAAAGTACGGCGGAACCCCTATTCCGTGGTACTCTTTGATGAAGTTGAGAAGGCTCACCCGGATGTTTTTAATATTTTGCTCCAGGTGCTGGAGGACGGCCGTTTGACCGACAACAACGGCCGCACGGTTGATTTTAAAAATACGGTTGTGATTATGACGAGTAATATCGGCGCCCGTCTGATTGACAAGGGGGGCGTCCTGGGATTTCAGTCACCCGCAATTGAGTCAGCTTACCAGGATATGCGGGCCAAAGTAATGTCCGAAGTAAAAAAGGTTTTTAATCCGGAATTCCTGAACCGGGTGGATGAGGTTATTGTTTTTCATAATTTAGAGAAAAAACATCTGCAGAAGATTGTGGATCTGCTGCTGAGCAAGGTGAACGCTCGTCTGGAGGAGAAAAAAGTTAAACTGATACTGACGCCGGAGGTAAAAGAATTGCTGATTGAAAAGGGTTATTCTCCCCAAATGGGAGCGCGTCCTTTGAAGCGGAGCGTGCAGCGTTTGCTGGAAGATCCGCTGGCCGAGAAAATTTTAAAATGCGAACTCAAACCGGGCGATGAAATTCATGCGCTTTGCCGGGAAGATAGGATAGAGTTCGAGGTTAAAGTCGAGGCTTAGTTCTTTGGCTGGTCCTTCCGCACGCAAAAAAAGGTCATCGCCCGACCCGCATCACCTGCCTTCGGGGAGGATTCAAAAAGTCCGCCATCCTTTGATAACTCCGGCTTTATTTTTCCTGGGGGCGGGGCTGATAGTTGGCGGTTTATGGATCGTTTCTTCCAGCGGTCTGGTCGCCAATCATCTGAAGCCGCGGCTGGAAGTTGAGCTTTCCCGGGCTTTAAACCGGAAAGTCACCATCGGCCGGCTGGAAGGCCTGCTGTTTAACCGTTTAATCCTAAAAAATGTGACAGTATCGTCACGGGCGAAAGATTCGGAAACGCTGGATATTTCGATTAACCGGGTGGTAGTCCGGTACTCACTTTGGGATATCCTGGTAAGGAAACGCTCACCGGCCGAGAGTCTTCACCAGATTCAATTAATTCGTCCCCTAATTGAGTTTGAGCGTTCACCCGAAGGTGAATGGAAGGGTCCGGACCTTATGTCCCTTCCCCGGCGCCGGTACACGGCTGGTCCCGGCATACCTCCGCCCATGGTTCCGGCGATTAAAATATCCCTGTTGGCCGGAGAGATCAGGCTCACCGATGCCGCGCATACGGCCAGTATCAGGAATCTGCGCGGTTTATTGAATCTCAAGGATCCTTCCGCCGTCCGCCTCTTTCTTTCCGGGCGCACTGACCGGCACCGCCTGCAAAACATTAAAATTTCCGGTATGCTGGATCTCAACCAACAAGCTTACCGGCTGAACCTTAAAGCCACGCGGGTCGGTTTGCGTCCCTTTGAAAGAGTCGCTAAAGTTACCGGTTATTTCGAAATCATGAGAGGACATGCGGACCTGGAGCTTAAAGTACGCTCCGGCAAGGCCCGGTCTCAGGCTTTAATTCCCGGGGCCCGCGTGGACGGGAAACTGGTGCTGTATGATGTAACCGGGAAAACTTCTTTACTGGCCAGGCCCTTGCAGAATGTATTCGGCGTGGCCCATCTGGCTGATAACCAATTAACCATAAAAAATATGCAGGCCATTTTTGGGAAGACCACCTGGTCCGGCCGGGGAAGTATTAAAAATTTTGAAAAACCCAGGTTGAATATCAAGGTCCAGAGTGAAAATTTGGATCTGGCCGATTTAATCGAATCCTTTCCGCGTTTATCCCAGCTGCGGGCCAGTGGTTCCGGGAAAGCTGTGATTTCGATCAAGGGGCAGGCGCCGGACCTGGCATTCACCGGGACTTTTAAAATACCCCAGGGAGAAATCGGTAATTTAAAAATCCGGAAGTTTGAGACGATCTCGCGTTTTCACAATAACGAGCTTCGTCTGCTCAGGGCCCGCGGGGTTTTTGCCCGCGGCTGGATTGAGGGAAGCGGACGTATTCTTTTTTCCGAAGCCGGTTCGGAGCCTGGCCGGATAGATTTTCACGGAAGCGCCCAAAGCCTGGCGGCGAAAGATATAGCCTCCCTGTTCGGCCTGAAGGCAATACAAGGCCGGCTTGACGGCATACTTGATTTAAAAGGCCGGCTGGACCGGCCCATACTGAAAGGCAGCCTCTCCTCCTCCCGGATTAAAATTGCTAAGATGAATTTTAAAAAGGTTAAGGGACGCATGGAATACCGGCACAATGTTCTTAATCTCGACCTGAAAAGCGATTGGGAAAATATGACAGCCGTACGGCTAAGAGTGCAGGGAGAACACCGGGAGCCGGGCTGGGCGCTTAAAAAACTGAGGATTACCCAAGGCCGGCAGGAATTACTGGCGGCTGAGGGGGACTGGAGCATTGCCCGGGCCGGAGTGTTTGCCGGCTGGGTCCGGACCAGCGATCTGCCGATTAAAAATATTACCTTTTTACCGGATACGGTCGGCCATTTGCAGGGAAAGCTTAATTTTAAAGGCCGGCTGGACGGCGCTTTTGAGCGTCCCTGTTTGGCCGGGCGTTTCCATACCCAGGGTATGCTGCGCGTGAAGGGGCGCAAACTCGACGCTCAAGGCGAGATAGCCCTTTCGCCTGAGAAAATCGAATTGAAAAAAGTATATTTGGACCGCAAACGTATCCGTCTCTCGGGTTGGATGGATTTAAAAAAGCCGGTAAAGCTTCAGGGGAACTTAGTTATGCAAAAGGTTGATTTTGAAAAGCTTGCGGCCTTAGGCGGAGCAAGGTTCGGGCAGAGCCGGCTGCGAGGCCAAACCAGCGGGAAGGTGAGCCTGACCGGATCTTTAAAAGCGCTTAAATCTAAAGGGATAGTAACCTTCGCCGGATTGGAGTGGGCCGGCGTTTCCGCCGACTCCGGCAGCCTGGAATTTTCCTCCAGCGGCCGGCGGTTGTGGATTAAAAAACTGGAAATGCTCCAAAGGGGCGGTAAATTCAATGCGGTGCTGGAAACCGACATGAAAAAAACCGGTCGGTTTTTTCAGATCCTGGCCTGGACGGAAGCCTTTAAAATCGGGAAGAGAAAATGGACGGGTGATCTGAAGATTGACGGCACTTGTGATCATCGTTCCCTGGAACCGGAATATTCGGGAAAGCTGACACTGGATCATTTGGAGGTCGATGGAGAGGTTTTACCTTCTGCGGAAGGTGATTTAGTCCTGGCTGGAAAAAAAATAAATCTGAAGCAGTTTCAATGGGGGAAAGCTTTGTCCGGTTCCGGAGAATTCAACTTCGGATCAGAACCGGGAGGAACTTTTCAGCTAATGCTGGAAAATTCCAACCTGGCCTCCGTACGGGCGCTGATAGCTCCGGGAAAAGGTGCCCTCTGTGAACCTCTTTCCGGGAGCGTGCAACTGATTCTAAACCGCCGGCAGCTCAATGGCAAAGCTCATTTGAATGCCGGGCAGAGTGAAATCCGGTGTGAATTTAACAGTTTATTTTCCGAAGCCGGTAAACTTGGCGCCTGTGGTGGTCATATAAAAATGCGGGATATGCGGACCCCGACGGTTTTTGATCTAGGTCTGTTAGCTGAGCCGAAAAACGCTCCGCAAGGAACGATTTCCGGCCGAATTGATTTCCAAGGACCGGCCGGCCGGCTGAAAGCATTATCCGGCGAAGTGGATTTTTCGGATTTTGAATTAGGCTATTGGCATTTCAAAGAATTGAAAACCGCTTGGGAAGCGAATGATAAAACCGTGAAAATAATAAAGCTGGAAGGCCGGCAACCCCTGGGCAGCCTGAAGGTATCGGCGGGATCCATGCATTTTAAGCCGGGCGGACGGCATATGCTTGATCTGGATTTAAAAGCGGAAAATTTCCATTTTTTTTTGAGGCGGTTTCACGGAGAATTTAAATTAAAGGGCACCCTGGGCTTAAAACCCGTACATGACCTGCGGTTGGAAGTTGCCAGTCCGGATTTTGGTTTGGATAAATATGTTTTTGGGGATTTTAGGGCCCGGGTTCAATACCGGGGAGAAAACCTGAGCATACGCACGCCGCCGGATTGTCCTTTTCCTATTGTGGGTGATTTAAGTCTTCCTCCCGGCGGAGCCGTGATTTTTAAACGTTTAACCATCTCGGACGCCCGGCATAACTATCAATGCATCAACGCCACCGGTAGGATTGACGGCGAGGGCACCTCGGATTTCCTGGTGGAAGTTCATGACGTTCCGGCGGATATGATTGCGCGCTGCCTGGGCTGGCCCCAGCCCTGGACCGGAATTGCCAACGGCAGCGTACATTATACCGACCCGCAGCATATACCCCATATCCGGATCAATCCCAAGATCGAGAATGGCAGCGTGATCGGCCTGCCTTTTGACGTATTCTACGGCGATCTTGTAATCGACCATGACTGGCTTCATTTCCGGGGACCGGAAGGAGCAGCCGTGCTTCGGCGTTACGGGAAATATACCATGGCTTTAACCGGGAAAATTCCTATGCCGCAGGGCGAGGCTGCGATGGAAAGAATGAAGGGAATGGAAATGGATGTCCGGTTGTCCATGCCGGAAGGGGATTTGTCATACCTGGTTTTTGTCCCGCATATTGCTTCGGCTCACGGGAAAAGCAGCTTGGAACTGAAGCTCCGGGGAACCATGGAATATCCCAGTCTCTCGGGCCAGGCCCAGATACGGGGCGGCACGATCGCGCCCCGGCTGTATACCCCGGAGATTAGAAATATTTATGCTGGCCTTAAATTTAAAGATAATAAAATGTTTATACAGCAGATGGAAGGCCGGATCGGAGAAGGAATTTTAAAAGTCACGGCCGGCGCCCCGGCGCCCTGGGCCTGCATTTTCCGGCGTTTGCAGCCCCATCAACTCAACCTCGTACTGGATTCGGGAGAAGAAAGTCTAAGCCTGGATGCCACGAGTGATTATGAATTTGTGTCCGCCGACGTGAAGCTGAACGTCTCGCTAGGCGGAACCCTGGAGGAGCCGATTATCGGCGGAAGCATGGAATTGGCAAAGGGCCAGTTTACTTATCCCCCCCGGGCACTGAGCGAATATGCCAGGGAAATCGACGGAGCCGCGACCCGTTATGATAAACTTACGCTTATCAGCCACCAGAACTTCTGGTTCTACAATGACGTGGTGCGGGCGCAAATTGCGCCTGACAATTTAGTGGTTTTAAACGGCGGCAAGCATGATTTTTCCGGGGAAGGCCAAGTGGAGATAACCAAAGGATCTTTTTCATATTTGGATACTGATTTTAAGCTGGATCCCAACGAGAAGACCCAGGTGATTCTTCAGGGACGCGAAAAACCCCGCCTGCGGGGTCTGGCTAAAACCGTTCTTCGTGATGTTCAGATCAGAGATGAAGGATGCCGGCGGGACGCCACGATTTATCTGAGAGTGCACGGAGAAATCGGAGCCTTAACCGCCGAATTTAAGTCGGATCCGGAAATGACCAAGGCCCAGATAGTATCCTTGCTGACACTGGGTGAAGATTTTTCCAGTTGGTCCGGGGAAGAAGTCGACCAAAAAATCCGATCGGGCGGAGCCGGCTTGAAAGACATTCCTCCCGTGCTGGGAAGATGGGCCGGAAAGCTCCTGGGACGCCAGATAGAAAAAGAGATTAAAAAAATAACGCCCCTCGATGTGATCGATATTCGTCTGGGCGGGGTCGAAAGACTAACGGATTCCATAATGGAAGGCGATACCAACACCGGGCCGGCTATGGCCGAAGAGAGAGAGGAAATTTCCGGAACCAGTCTGCTTATGAATACCCAGATCGATGTGGGAAAATATTTAACCGATGATTTATTCTTGAATTACCGGGGAATTCTGAAGGAGCCCGAGGGAGAACCGGGGACCTTATCCTGGCAATCCCTGGTCGGCCTGGAATATCACCTGGACCCTTCCCGGAAAATAAAAATTTATAAGAACTTCGACGTGGATTCCGGTCAGGAGCTTTTTTTAGGGATAGAGGGACGTACGGAATTTAAAAGTTGGTCTCCGGATGAGGAGGAAAAGAAAGGCCGAAATGAGAACGCGGCACGAATGACGCCCACGCCGGGAAGAACGGACTAGGAGCCTGAGCAATTAGTTGCTCAGGCTCCAGAGCATTTGAGAGTCGATAGTAGAAATTAGATAAAATATCTCAAATGCGGTCTACTTTCTACTATCGACTCTCAAAAAACAGACTAAATGCTTAGACTTCCAGTCTATTAACTTGACGGCAAGTAAAGCATTTGATAAAATTTCAAGAATTTTTCTAAGGGAGATAAAGTCATTGAATTGTAAATTCGTAAAAACAATTTTTCTGGGAACGGCGCTTTCCTTCCTCTTGGTAATTTCGGCCGGGGCCCAGGACCTGGATTCGAAAATCATCTCGGAAATAAAAGTAACCGGCAACCGCTCTGTGGCCGGCAGTGATATTATTTCCTGGCTGAAGATTAAAACCGGGGACCGGCTGCAGGATGTCCGGATGGTTTTAAACCGGGATTTCAAGGAGTTGTGGAAGACCGGGAAATTTGAAGACCTCAAATTTTCCCTGCTGCCGGTTTCCGGCGGCTCGCTTCGCCTGGTTATTCAGGTAGAAGAGAAACCGCTGCTCACGAAAATAGGGTTTGAGGGGAATAAGGCTTTAAAGGAAAAAGAACTGCTGGAAAAATCGGGATTGCAGGCCGGCGTTCCTTATGACGAATTTGAAACCAATTCCGCCGCCCGTAAAATCGAGGAATACTACCGGGAAAAGGAGTATTACCAGGCCGAAGTAGCGCCGGTTCCGAAGCGGCAAGACCGGCAGGTAAGCCTGATTTTTAAAATCCAGGAAGGCATGAAAGTAAAGGTTACCAGTATCAAAGTTTCCGGGAACCAGGCTTTTTCTGAAGGAAAAGTCAAGGGCTTTATGGAAACCAAGACAGCCGGCTGGTTTATCGGGGGGACTTACAAAGCAGAAACTTTTCTAAGTGACCTGAAGAAAATCTTGCTGGCCTATGCCAAGGAGGGATATCTTAAAGCCGAGGTTTTCGGATACGGCTTGCAGGATATTGATTTGCACCGCCAGCAGATTACGGAACAGGCTTTATCCGTGAACCGGGAAACCAAGGAAATGGCCATTCATCTGCGGGTGGAAGAGGGAGCGCAGTATTGCCTGGGAAAGCTTGCTTACAAGGGAAATATAATATTTTCCGAAGCAGAGCTCTTGAACCGCATGAAGATCAAACCCGGAGCAATTATGGACCGCCTGGCTTTTGAAAAGGATATGCATGTAATCCGTATGGCATATTCGGAAAAGGGATATATTTTTTCGGACATATCCCCGGAAATGGAATATCGGGATGATGCCGGAAAAGTTGATATCTTGGTAAGGATAAGGGAGAGTACTATTGCCAGGGTGGAGAAAATCGCTATCCGGGGCAATACTACAACCAAGGACAAAGTTATCCGCCGGGAATTGAATGTTCAACCCGGCGAAGCCTTTGACTCCCGGAAAATCCAGCGCTCCCGGGAGAAGATGATGAATCTGGGTTTTTTCCAGGACGTGAAGGTTACCACCGAACCGGGAAGTACGCCGGCCGAGCAAGTTCTGGTTTTCGAGGTGGAAGAACGGCATACCGGAACCATCAGCCTGGGCGCCGGTTATTCCTCGGTGGATGACTTAATGGGCTATTTACAATTAACCGAGGCCAATCTTTTCGGCAATGGGCAATCCGTAAGTCTGCAATGGGAGCTGGGAAGTAAGCGCCAGAGTTGGCAGATGTCTTTTACAGAACCCTGGCTTTTTGATTCTCCCGTATCATTCGGCGTGGATGTCTGGAACAGCAACAAAAAGAAGGGGTACGGCGGGCAGGACTACAACCTGTTATCCCAGGGAGGAGATATCCGCCTGGGCCGGCGTTTCAACGAGCGGTGGAAAGGCTATTTGACATATAAATTGGAAAGTGATGAATATACGGATGTGGGCACAGCGGATATACCGACAGGACGGAAGGATACCAGTTCGCTAACGCCCACGCTTTCGTATGACACGCGTGACAACATTTTTAACGCTACCCGGGGGACCTACCAGCGTTTGAGCGTAGAGTTTGCCGGCGCTTTCCTGGGCGGAGATTATAATTATATAAAATATATGCTGGACAGCAGTTATTTCCTGCCGCTGATTTGGAACTTTGTACTGGCCTTTCACGGCGAGTTGGGGTATGCTAATCCCTTCAGGTTCGGCGTAACCGGGCTCACGGATGTTCCTCCGGATGAAAGGTTTCTGGTAGGGGGAACGGATACGGTCAGAGGCTACGATGAAGGGGTTTTTGGCCGTAAATATACCGGCGGCGGCGGCCTGGCCGAATTGGTAACCAATATTGAACTGCATTATCCCATTATAGGTCCGCTCAAGGGAGTGGCTTTCTTCGATGCCGGAAATACCTGGGAGGATGTGAGTGAATTTTTAAGTTATCCTTCTCTGTATAAGGGAGTGGGTGTGGGCATACGTCTGACCATACCCGGCACGGTTATGTTGATCCGTTTTGATTTCGGATTTCCCCTGGACCCTGATCCGCCCGCCAGGGAGGAGAAACTGGTATTTCATTTCAATATCGGGAATATTTTTTAAGTAGTGGCTGTGAAAAGATTGCTTTCATATTACTGGGGTTATGTCATTCCCGCATGCCTTTAGCGGGAATCCAGCGGCTTTGATTTTCAAAGGTTTAAAAGTTACTGGATACCCGATAAAATCATTCGGGTATGACAACCCTTTTAGAAAACAACTTTTCCGCAACACAAACTGACCAAATTAAAACAGGAGAGGAGATTTAAATGAAAAGATTTGTAATGATGTTTGTCGGCGTGGCATTTTTAACCGGGACGGTTATGGTTTCTTTGGCCGCGGCTGCCAAAATCGCAGTGATTGACACGGCCAAGGTGGTCAAGGAGTATGAAAAAACCAAGGAAGCTCAGACGCGCCTGGAAAAGGAAATGGAAGAAAAGAAAAACGCATTAAAAAAAACCAATGAAGAACTCGAAAAAATGCAGAAAGACATGGTACGTCAAAAAGGAATCGTGTCTGAAAAAAAGTACAAAAAATTAGAGAAGAAATTCCAGGATAAACAGGATGGTTTGCGCGAAGATTACCGCGAAACCCAGACTATGCTTATGAAAAAACAGAAGTCCTTAATGGAGGACGTTTTGGGGGATATCCGCAAGACTGTGGCTAAAGTCGCCAAGTCGGAAAAAATTGATCTGGTACTGGAAAAAGAAATCGCCTTGTATTGCAACGGCAAGGACATTACTTACAAAGTTCTAGACCGACTGAACAGCAAGAAGAAGTAAAAAAAGAAGTAATATATTAACCGTTCATTATAATTAAAGTACTAAGAGCTTGAGCATTTAGTCGGTTTTTTTAAATTCCTGAGCAATTGAACAATAGAAAATAGACCGCAATTGAGTTTTTCTATTGCTCTATTGTTCAATTCTCAATTGCTCAAACTCCTAGTTAAGGTCACACCCTGATGAGTGTCCAAAAAACCTTGAAAGAACTGGCAGAGTTAACCGGAACCGAACTGATTGGTTCGCCGGATATTATAATTTCCGGTGTCAAGGCACTGAACTCAGCAGGGCCGGAAGCTATTAGTTTTTTAGCGGATAAAAAAAAAATTCCCCAGTTAGCAGCCACTCAAGCGGGAGCAGTAGTTATCTCACCGGATATTTCGTATGACCGGCCCCGGTTGTTGAGCCGGCGGCCTTATCAGGATTTCATTAAAATCGTTGATGTTTTTGCACCCTCCCTGCCCTGGCCAGAACCGGGAATACATAACCAGGCGGTAGTCTCCCCGGGAGCAAAACTGGGAAAGAACGTAACGGTCGGTCCTTTTTGCGTGGTGGGAGCCGGAGCTGAATTGGGTGAAGGAACCAGATTGGCCGCCCAGGTCTTTGTGGGTGAGAATACGGTTATCGGCCGGGATTGCCAAATATTTCCCGGCGTAGTCTTGCGAGAGAGAATAAGTTTGGGCGACCGGGTGATTATTCATCCCGGGGCAGTGGTAGGCGCGGATGGTTTCGGGTTTTTACCGGAGGGAGAGCGCTATACTAAAATACCCCAGATCGGAACAGTGGTCATTGAGGATGAGGTTGAAATCGGCGCCAATGTAACCATTGACCGCGCGGCCCTGGGAGAAACCCGCATCGGCCGGGGCAGCAAGCTGGATAACCTTATCATGATCGCGCATAATGTCGTAATCGGACCGGATACCGTGATGGCCGGACAATGCGGAATCAGCGGAAGCACCCGGCTGGGCAAACATGTTATGGTCGGCGGACAGGCCGGGACCGGCGGCCACCTTGAAATTGGGGATGGCGCGATACTGGGAGGACAGTCCGGGGTAATGAACAATGTTAAGGCGGGAGAGTTTGTCTCCGGATATCCCGCCCAGGCGCATCCCAAGGCCATGCGGCAATTGGGTGAAATTGCCCGGCTGCCGAAATTGAGAAAAAAAGTCAGGGAGTTGGAAGCCCGATTGCAGCGGCTGGAGAGTAAATGAATGCTCCGCCCAGACTGCAGAGAACCTTGGCCGGTCCGGTTTCCCTGGCCGGCATAGGTCTGCATACCGGAACTGCTTCCACCGTAACCTTCAAGCCGGCTCCGGCGGATACGGGTTATCTGCTGTTTCGGACCGACCGGCCGGGTAAGCCCGGCATCCGCCCGCGGCCCGGGCTGGTTTCCCAGACCATTCGCGGAACCACGCTCCAGGAGAACGGGGTTGAAGTTCATACCGTGGAACATATGTTGGCGGCCCTGGCCGGCCTTAATATAGACAATTGCGTTATTGAGTTGGAAACCAATGAGCCGCCGATTATGGATGGATCGGCCAAGGCATTTGTAGACGCGCTGCAAAAAGCCGGGGTGGAAGAAATTCCCGGCAGTCCCAGCAGGGTTTATCGTCTCTCAGAACCTTTAATGATTGAAGAAAAAGGCAAGTATATTGCGGGTTGGCCCTATCCGGGATTGCGGATAAGCTACATTTTGCATTATGAAAATTCCTGGCTGCAATCGCGCCGCGTTGATCTGGAGATAAACCCGGAGATATTTCGGGATTTGCTGGCGCCTTCCCGAACTTATTGTTTTGAACATGAAATCGCATGGTTAAAGTCCCGGGGATTGGGCCGCGGCGGAAATTTGGAAAACGCCATTGTGGTCTCGGAGCAAGGCATAAAAAACGGACCCCTGCGTTTTGAACATGAATTGGTATATCACAAAATCCTGGATTTCATCGGCGATCTGGCTTTGCTGGGATGCCCGGTGCAGGGTCATTTTGTGGCTTGGCGCTCCGGCCACGAATTAAACGTCCGCATGGTGGAACAACTGCGGCGGAAAAAAATCCGGGAAGAAAAAATCCGAGGAGGGATGAATCGCGTGATTATTCATGCCAAAGAGATCGAAGAGCTCTTGCCGCATCGTTACCCGATGCTGCTGGTAGACCGGGTGATAGACCTGGAAGCGGGGAAAAGAGTGGTGGGAATTAAGAACGTCACTATGAACGAGCCTTTTTTTCAGGGGCATTTTCCCGGGCACCCCATCATGCCCGGGGTGTTGATTGTCGAAGCCCTGGCGCAGTGCGGAGGCGTGCTGTTAATGAAAAGCGTGCCGGATGCGAAAAACAAGGTGGTTTATTTTGTCGGCATTGATAATGTTAGATTTCGTAAACCGGTTATACCCGGTGATCAATTGCGTTTTGAATTGGAAGTGGGGAAATTCCGGAGTAAAATAGCTAAAATGCACGGCCGGGCATTTGTGGGCGAGGATTTAGTGTGTGAGGCGGATATGATGTCCTCCTTGGTGGATAAGTAGTAAAATATGGGAGGCGGAACAGTGTCAGTAGACATTCATCCTACGGCTATCCTGCATGCCGGCGCCCAGTTAGGCCAAGCAGTTAAAATCGGTCCGGGCGCGATTATTGGAAAAAATGTAGAGATCGGGGACCGGACAGTGGTGGGTCCCTATGCCGTAATCGAGGGCTGGACCTCCATCGGCGCGGACTGCCGGATTTTCACCGGGGCCATTCTCGGCAGTGAATGCCAGGATTTGAAATTCCAGGGAGAACGTTCTTACCTGAAAATCGGCGATAGAAATGTTATCCGGGAATACGCCAGTATGAATCGCGCTACCGGTGAGGAACAGGTGACCCTGATAGGTGATGATAATTTATTTATGACCTACTGTCACGTAGCCCATAATTGCCGGATTGGAAATCATAACATTCTGGCAAATGCCATTGCCATGGCCGGGCATGTCACTATTATGGATCATACTACGATTGGTGGATTAAATGCGCTCCATCAGTATATTCGCATAGGTTCTTACGCCATGATCGGCGGACATTCCCGGGTGCCGAAAGACGTGCCGCCCTATATAACGTGTGCGGGCTCGCCTTTAAGAATCGCGGGGATTAATAAGGTGGGTATGGAAAGAAACGGCTTCTCCCGGGAACAGATAAAGATTGTCGAGCGAGGCTATCGTATCCTCTACCGCTCGAAATTAAACACATCTCAGGCCTTGAAAAGGCTGGAAGAAGAAGAGCAATATGCGGAAATTGCCCAACTCGTTGATTTCATCAGACAATCCCAGCGCGGAATTGCCAAATAGCTTTTCTTATCCCAAGCTCGGGTTGATCTCCGGCGGCGGAGAATTTCCGGCTTTGGTTGCTCAAATCGCCCGGCAGGGAGGAACCAGGGTAGTGGCCGTGGCTTTTAGCGAGGAGACCAATCCGGCGCTGGAAAAATCCGTGGATGAAATTCATTGGCTGCCATTAGGTCAGTTGGGAAAAATCCTGAAAGTTTTTAAATCCGCCGGCATTCAGTATGCGGTGATGGCCGGCCTGATCCGGCATAAACAGCTTTTTGCCAAACTGAGACTGGACCTGCATGCTATTCGGCTTTTAACCCGGCTCCAGGATAAACGGGCGGACTCCATATTGCGCGCCGTCGCGGATAAATTGGAACAAGAAGGTATTAAATTAATATCGCCTTTGCCGTTTTTAAAAGCATATCTTCCTCAGCCCGGAGTTCTCACGCGGCGCCGCGCCACCCGCCGGGAAGAGGAGGATATTGAATTCGGATATCGTATTGCCAAGCATATCGCGGGCGCGGATATCGGTCAGACCGTAGTAGTTAAAGACCAGGCGGTCATAGCCGTGGAAGCCATGGAAGGCACGGACGCCTGCATTTTGCGCAGCGGCCGGTACGTTAAGTCCGGCGCGGTAATAGTGAAGGTCACCAAGCCCAGCCAGGACCTCCGGTTTGATACCCCGGTACTCGGGCCCAAGACCATTCGTTCGCTGAAAAACATCAAAGCCTCAGTACTGGCTTTCGACTCCGGCAAAACCCTCATGCTGCAGAAAGAACACACTATCGCGGAAGCCAACCGCGCCCGGATCACCTTAATCGCGCTGTAAGTAATCAGATACAAACAATGTGAAACCCTCTCTGAGGCTGTGTCGCAACTCTGTTTTTGAGCAATTTCACTAAGTTTGTCATTTCGAGGCGTAGCCGAGACTGACCAGTGTTTTATTTCCATGAGTGCACTGTGCCTTCTGGAAAATAATGCTTTAAAATGGTTCGATAATCATAACCCTGACGGCCCATGACTCCGGCTCCTACCTGACACAAACCCACGCCATGACCCCAGCCACCTCCCCAGATTATCCAGGCCTGTGCCGGGGTTTTAGGCTGTTTAGGCTCCGGAATAGGCAGGACGGTAAATAAATTACTGCGCAGCCCTCCCAAAGCAGAACGAATATAATCCCCGCGAATGCTTTTTTTACCTCGGCTGCCTTTAACCAGAATCTTACGGACGTAAGCGCTTGGACTTCGCTCAGTGATGCGTAACTCCTGCAGTGTTCCTATTCCATAACGCCGGTCAAGTACTGCAGACAACTCTCCTCGGGTTAATATTTTTATCCACCGAAAATTTCTAGCTGCCGAATATTTAGGTGTGTTGCAAAAAACTTCCGGATTTTCTGCCAACCACGGATTGATCGCGCCCGGTGCCAATGGCAAACTTTGAATCTGCAACGTATTCCCGGTAAAATCATACACCCCTTGCGGGTGATAGGGATTTGGGAATTTATTACACCAGGCTTCCTGATACCCTTGGGTCATCCCTCCACAAGAATGAGAATAAAAAGTGGGCAAATATTTTTTCCCCTTTTTCAGTACCTCATCCTGGGTCTCGACTATTGCTTGAAACGTGCGAGGATGTTCGGCGCTCACACCACGATACATCGCACAGTGTACATTGCTGCATACATCAAAGCCCTCTTGCTTATGCCTTTTCCGGCGCAACAAGGTATCGGTCCGCGCCACCACGGTTTGTGCTTTTAAAGCTTCCAAAGGCCACAACGCAGGCATCTCTCCCGGGATAACACTCAACAGATATTCATCCAGGGAAAGCTTATTGACCAAACGCAGGCGCTTGCGGCATGGTTGCACTTCCAGTTTCCCACGGTAATACCGGTTTTTTCTCTCACCCACGCTCCATAAATAACCGGTGTTCTGATATAAATTGATAACCACCATAACTTGTTTTGGATCCAAAGGCTCGAGAATCATTCTTTTGCGAAATCGTTTGAGACGTTTTCCTTTCCAGTTTTTTAAAACCCAACCGCCTTGAGGATACCGCTCAATCCGGTACCCGGTCTTTGCCAATCCCTGCCAAAACTGTTTGCCGTGAATATTCACTGCACGCCACTCACCCAAACAAGCAAAGGCCAGGCTGGGCATTTTTTGTCCCAAACCAACTCGAATTCGAGGAGCCTTTTTGGGTATGGGAAAGGATTGTATCTCAAGCGCTTCAAATTCCGGGGGATCCAGCGCTGCCGTGGCAATCACCACTTCCGGGGTGGCTGTAATTGTAGGTGTAGGAATATGCGGTTTTATAGCAGCCAAGGCGTGCTTGACTTCCTGAGCATTGCCGATTACCGAACGTACTTTTTTCCATTGCTTGAGCGCCTTATCCCACTCTTCGTTTTGCTCAGCAAAGAGTGCCAAATCACGATGTACTTGCCAAAAACTCGGATCAATTTTAACGGTCCGCCCAAACTCTTCATTGGCCCGGGAAACAAAATAGTCGCGCTCTATGGTCGCGGATTCTGCCAAACGGTGAAAAGTACGAGCTAAGTAGAGATGAATACTTGCTTGGGAAGGGCTCTGCTTCTGCGCTTTCCAAAAATATTCAGCCGCTTCGGCATAATTGTCTTGCAGATACTCAAGCAATCCTAAAAAGAAACGAGCCCGGCCATGTTTGCCGGGCTGTTCCAAAACATATTTAAACTCATATCGGGCATCATTGAAATTACCGGCTGCCAGCAAAGCTTCACCTAAAAGTTGTCCACGAATGCCAGCCTGAGCCAATACCTTCTGTGCTCTCTCAAACTGTTGATCGGCTTGCAAGACCGCAGCCAGATCCTTGGCTCGTGCCTTATTTTTGCGATCTCGAATCCAAAGACGGTAGTATTCTTCAATAGCTGTCTCATACGCCCCACGATAAAAACTGGTGAGCCCCCGTTTCTCATCACCGGGCGTCAGGCGACCGCTAGCATGCAGAAACACAGGGTAGAGCACCAGGCACAATAATACAATCGTCTGTACAATTTTTCTCATACGCGTACTTCCCTCAAAGCATTATCAAAATCCGGTTCGCTACCGTGGTAGGAGCCTGAGCAATTAGTCCGGAATTCAAGTATTCCCCTCCCTTTTTGCGGCCTGTCCTGGCTGATTTGGGCCAGGGGAAGGGGATAAAGGGGGAGGGATTTATTTTACATTAAAACCGACTAATTGCTCAAGCTCATAGTGCTTCAACGATGGGCTTACACCCGAGTAAATATCGCCAAATGCGAACTGAATTCCGGGGAATTCCACGCTTTACTTGCCGGCCTGAATATGCTAATATTTTTTTCCTTCAAAGAATCCCAGCATAATATTATGCACTGAATTAACCGACCGACTTTTTGGAAGGGGGGAGATTTTATGCAATTGGCAAGAAGAATGCGGTTTGTTACGGCTTCGCCTACGCTGGCCATGGACGCCAAGGCCAAGCAGATGCGGGCCTCGGGAATTAACGTGATTAACTTCGGTGCCGGGGAACCGGATTTCGATACTCCAGACTACATCAAAAACTTTGCCGTGGAGGCCATTACGGCCGGTTATACGAAATATACGCCGGCTTCGGGATCGGCTGAGCTCAAAGAGGCGGTCTGTGAAAAACTTCGCCGGGAAAACGGACTGGAATTTTTCCCCCAGGAAGTAATAATTAATTGCGGCGCCAAGCACTCTATCTACAATGTCTTTCAAGCCCTTCTTAATCCTGGAGATGAGGTGTTGATTCCTGCGCCCTATTGGGTAACCTATCCGGAAGCGGTTAAATTGGCCGGAGCCAAACCGGTGATTCTAAAAACCAATGAACGGGGGGGATTTAAATTAACGGCTTCCGTTTTGCGACGCCGCATTAGACCTAAAACCAGAATTTTAGTGCTTAACACTCCTTCTAATCCTACGGGAGTGGTTTACAGTGAAGAAGAATTGCGCGGCTTAATGAAAGTCGCTATTTCCAAAAAATTAATCGTGCTTTCGGACGAGATTTACGAGCACCTGGTATACGACGAGGTACGGCATGTCTCACCGGCCGGCGTCCTGCCCGAAGCCAAGGAGTGGACAATTATAGTAAACGGGGTATCTAAAGCTTTTTCCATGACCGGCTGGAGGATCGGCTATACGGCCGGCCCTCGGGATTTGATTACCGCCATTACCAAATTGCAGAGCCACTCCACTTCCAATCCCGCCAGTATCTCCATGAAAGCCGCCTACGCCGCCCTGACACAGCCGGCAGAGAACTTAGCGGAAATGCGCCGGGCTTTTCTCGAGAGGCGGAATTTCGTAGTTCGCCGGTTACAGGAAATTCCTGGGATTTCCTGTCTTAATCCCCAGGGCGCGTTTTATGTTTTCCCTAATATATATGGACTGCTGGGAAAGAACTACCGCGGGAATATGATCTCGACCAGCAATCAACTGGCTGAGTATTTGCTGGAAGCGGCCCGGGTAGCCGTGGTACCGGGTTCTGCTTTTGGAGCGGATGATTTTGTCCGGATTTCCTACGCTACCTCCATGGAGAATTTGCAGCAGGGTTTGGAACGGATGACCGCGGCTCTGGCCGAAGGCGTGGAGCTGCCGAAGGAGTTATAGTGATAACTAAATTTCTAACCAGGATTTTCGGGACCAAATCCGATCGGGACATTAAGCGGATGAGGCCGAAAGTCGAACAGATTAATGCGCTGGAACCGGAAATGCAGGCTTTGCCGGACGAGCAGCTGAAGGCTAAGACCGGTGAATTCCGCAGCCGATTGGAAGCCGGCGCCCAGCTGGATGATATTCTAACCGAAGCTTTTGCCGTAGTGCGCGAAGTCTCGGTGAGAACCCTGGGGCTGCGGCATTTTGATGTCCAGCTCATGGGGGGCATAGTCCTTCACGAGGGCCGGATTGCTGAAATGAAGACCGGCGAAGGCAAGACCCTGGTGGCCACGCTGCCGGTTTATCTGAACGCCCTGACCGGCAAGGGAGTGCACCTGGTTACGGTAAATGATTACCTGGCCGAGCGCGACTCCATGGGGATGGGGGATTTCCGGGGCATGGGTGAGATTTACAGATTTCTGGGATTGAGCGTGGGCTGCAACAAGCATGGTTTGGACTCCGAAGAACGCCAGGCGGCTTACGCCTGCGACATCACATATGGGACCAACAATGAATTCGGTTTTGATTACCTGCGCGATAATATGGCTATCCATCCGCAGGAACGCGTCCAGCGCAAATTGCATTATTGCATTGTGGATGAAGTGGACTCCATCCTGGTTGACGAGGCCCGGACGCCTTTGATCATTTCGGGCCCCACCGAGGAATCGACGGATAAATACTATCGGATTGATAAAATCATACCTCGTCTAACCAGTGAGCAGGATTATACCAAGGATGAAAAGACCCGGACCGTAGTGCTGACCGAGGATGGCGTGGGACATGCCGAAAAGCTTATGAATGTCGGTAATCTCTATGACTCGCAGAATGTCGAGATATTGCATCATATCAATCAGGCCTTGAAAGCTCATGTGTTATTCAAGCGCGATCAGGATTATATTGTCAAGGAGAACCAGGTCATTATTGTGGACGAGTTTACCGGACGCTTGATGCCGGGCCGGAGGTTTTCCGAGGGTCTCCATCAGGCTTTGGAGGCCAAGGAGGGAGTTAGGATTCAACGCGAAAACCAGACTCTGGCTTCGGTTACTTTTCAGAATTACTTTCGCATTTACGAAAAATTGAGCGGGATGACCGGTACGGCTGATACCGAAGCCGAGGAGTTCTCGCATATTTATAAGTTGGATGTGGTGGTGGTTCCCACCAACCGGCCCATGATTCGAACGGATTACGGAGATCAGATTTATAGAACCGAAACGGAAAAATTCCAGGCCGTCGTGGAAGCAATCAAGGAAAAAAATTCGCTCGGCCAGCCGGTGCTGGTGGGTACAGTCTCGATTGAAAAAAACGAGAAGCTGCATGAACTTCTTAAGCGCCGGGGAATTTCTCACCAGGTATTAAATGCCAAACAGCACGAGCGGGAAGCCGAGATCGTGGCTTTGGCCGGCAAGCGGGGTTCGGTCACCGTGGCCACGAACATGGCCGGCCGGGGCACGGATATTGTGCTGGGCGAAGGCGTGAAAGGGCTGGGCGGCTTGCATATTATCGGCACGGAACGGCATGAGAGCCGGCGTATAGATAACCAACTTCGCGGGCGTACCGGGCGTCAAGGCGATGCCGGCTCATCCCGGTTTTACGTATCGCTGCAAGACGATCTTATGCGTATTTTCGGTTCAGACCGCATCGGCGGAATGCTGCAAAAAATCGGGCTCAAAGAGGGCGAGGTGATCGAGCATCCCTGGATAACCAAGGCGCTGGAAAGGGCCCAGCGCACCGTGGAAGGCCATAATTTTGATATTCGTAAACACCTGCTGGAATATGACGATGTTATGAATAAGCAGCGTACGGTTATTTACGAGGAACGGGCCCGGGTACTCGAGGGAGAAGATTTGCATGACCATATTATGGGCATGATAGGTGACATCAGCGAGGCGGCCTTGCCGGAAATGACTCCGGAAAAGGTTTATCCCGAGGAATGGAATTGGGAGGCGATTAAACTATGGGGCCGGCAGTATAAGGCCGAATTAGCCTGGTCTGAGGATGAGCTTCCCGGCTTGAATCGGGAAAGAACCGCTGAAGCGTTCCGGAAGGGTATTCAGGCTGGTTTCGCCGAGCAGGAGAGTGTGCTAGGTTCTGAAGTGATGCGCCAATTGGAAAGGGCCTTGTTGCTTCAGATAGTAGACCAGCGCTGGAAAGAGCATCTCTATGATATGGATAAATTAAGAGAAGGAATTGGCTTGCGGGCTTATGGACAAAAAGATCCCTTATTGGAATATAAACGCGAAGGGTTCCATATGTTTGCGCAGATGATTATGCAAATCAAGGAGGAGTTAATACAACTTCTCTTGAGGATACAGGGTTTTCATCAACCAGCCGAGGTTCCGCGGTCATCTATGCGTGCCCGGTGGATGGAATCCAGACCGGAAATGATGGGGTCTAAGCCGGAAGTACCGGCCGCTGCGCCGGCTGGTTTCTCCGGCATGCCTCAGACCATGGGTGCGGGACCGCGGGATATGACAGAGGCGGTACCCACCGGCGGTATGGAAAAAACTGAGCCCATACGCCGTTCCGCTCCTAAAGTTGGACGTAATGAACCATGTCCGTGCGGATCAGGAAAAAAATATAAAAAATGCTGCGGTAGATAAAAATAGATTTTGAGGTTATTTTTTTTCAGATATTATGATATTAAAATAAGGATATTATTTAAATGTATTTTTTTACTTGCTTTAGTAAATATTAAGGTGTAAAATAAGTTTAGAACAAAAATATAAACAATCTCCTTAGTTAGAGGGTGATTCCAAGATGAGAGAAAATGGGAATATGGTTGAACGCCGTGGCTGCTCTCGCAAGGAGATTAAATTGCGTATGCAATTTAAATCTATTAAACACGGGGTTGTTTCCGATCCCCGGGAAACCCGGTCTGTGAATCTGAGCGCTTCCGGATTGGGTATGAAATGTAATAATAAGTTGGAACCCGGACAGATGCTCCTTGTTAACGTTTTTCTGCCATTGCAGGATGAGGATGACAGTATAAGCATGGGTTTTAATCCAAAAGAACCCGAATATCAAAAGGTTATTATTTACTCAAAAGTTATATGGTGTTCCTGCAATAATGGGCATTACAGCGTAGGACTACATTTTCTTGAACTGGATGAATACTGCCGCCAACGATTTAAGAGCTTTCTGACCAATTATGAATTGGACTGGGCCAACTCGCATATTGTTAATTAGTTCCTGTTGCGGAAAGCAAAATCCCCCCCCTCCAGCCACCCCTAAATCCTAAGTAGAAAAATATAAAATCGATTTTGAGGTATAATTATCATCGTTTTCCAGGAAATGAGCTTTCACCCGAATGGTGAAAAATGGATTGAGAAGTTAGAATATTTGCACCCCGAAGGGGTGAAACATACCAGCCCAGGGCAGCGCCC
>JAUVAV010000024.1 GCA_030591525.1 candidate division FCPU426 bacterium
CAAAACCTCCGCTGGTAGCGGTCAGGGTTTGGGAACCTGCCAACACCCGGCGAAGATCCACGTTAAACTGGGCAACTCCGCTGCTCATACTTTGGGGGCTGTTAATCGAGCCTCCTCCTCCCAGGTCCGTAGCGCTCAGATTAACCGATGCGCTGGAAGAGACCCGGTTCCAGTAATCATCCGTGGCATATACTGATACGCTGAAAGGCACACCCGCGGTCTGTTGGGCAACGGTTCCATAACGCCCCTCCCCGCTGGCAGCGCCCTCGCGCGGTGTCTGGCCCGGTCCCAGGATAATTAATTTCGTAGCTGAGCCGGCATTCACGGTAAAGGTACCGGAGGTGCTGGTAGTGATAGTCCCGGGATCAGGGCTGCAATTATAGGCTTCAAGATATATTCCGCTGCTATTATAATACAACTGAATCCGGGGATAGGCCACGCCGTTCGTAAAGCTAACCGTATCCAGCAGCCCGGTGCTGGCTCCGTCCACGCCGCCGTTGGGAGAGCGGAAAGAAACCGTGCCGTCAAAAGGCAGAACCGTGGCGCCCATATTATCCTGCGCCGTGACAGTAACATAATAAACTCCCCCCACATTCCAGGTTCCGGGTAAAGTAAACGTGAATTGAGTCATGCGGAATACATGGATCGTCTTTTGTCCGGGATTAAAGCCCGTAGGACTGTCGGTGCCGGTATATACAGTATAATTACCCGTAGCGCCCGGAGTCAGGGTGGTGACAAACGGCGAATAACTGCTGTTTGAAATACCGGAATTTGTTTGATTTAAATATTGGGGACCGGTGGGATTAAATGAGGCGGTAGTACTTGCCGTGTAAGTAACATTGGCATTCGTGGATACGTAATTATTACCATTAATCGAAGCGATTTTAAGATTAAAGGAAATACCGGCCACCTGGTCTTCTGCCGAACCGCTGAAACCGCTGCCATGAGTGAATGTTTCCCCTGGCGCTATGATTGCCAATTCATTCGTCGCGGCCCAGCCAGTGTTTGATACCGCCAATAAAAGGCCTAGAATAAATGGGAAAACCTTTACATATTTTAACCATAGAAAGCCATATTTATTAGGCATCGGCTTTATTCCTTTCAAATTATTTGACAATATGTTTCAGCATGAACTAACATTTTTTATTATACAAAAGGCTTAAATCTCTGTCAAATTAAAACTATCTATCATATCTATCATAATTAGTTTCGTCATTTAAAAATAAAACTTTACCTAAAAAAATACTTTTTTATTTAGTATCTGTTGCGAAAAACCCTTTTTAACAGAATTCCCACACTTTGTCATTCCCAGCGCAGCGAGAAGTCTCCAAGGAAACTCTTATTTAAAAAAAATTCGTGGAGATTTCTCGGCTTCGCCTCGAAATGACAAGCTTAGGAAAATTTACTTCCGTAACAGAAACTATTTAATATTTTTTCTATCTCACCAGGAATATTTTACCGGATTTTTTATCCCCATCTCCGGGATTTATTAAATATAAATATATACCGGAAACGACATCTTCGCCGGCAGCGTTTTTTCCGTTCCAGGTCTGACGTCCGCAAACATTATCCAACCGGTGTACCAGCTCGCCGGAAACCGTGAAAATTTTAATCTCTGATTCCGGCGGCAGATTATCAAATTTCAAAACCCCTCCCTGCGCCTGACCCGGGTTAAAGGGATTCGGGAATACCACAATCTCTCCGGAATAAACCGGCGTGTGGGTCGGCGTTTTTGTCATAGTCAAGGTCGGCGTCGGAGTAATGGTCGGGGTATGCGTAAATAGCGGCGTTCGGGTCGGGGTAGGCGAAACAGTGCTCGTAACCGTGATCGTAGGCGTCAACGTACTGGTAGGAGTCGGCGTTCCGTTCGGAGACGCGGTGTAAGTCGCGGAGATAGTGCTGGTCATAGTAATAGTCGGAGTATTAGTAGGACTGCAAACCGGCGAATGGGACGGAGTCGGCGATATCGTGGACGTCCGGGTAATCGTCTGAGATGATGTCGCGGTCGGCGTAATAGTATAAGTAATGGTTCTGGTCGAGGTCATAGTAATGGTCGGTGTATTCGTGCCCGTAGCGCTGGGAGTCGGAGTCATGGTCCGCGTCGGCGTAAAAGTCCTGGTGCGTGTAACCGTGGAAGTAGGCGTAAAGACTGCCGCCTCGGTATGAACTATCCCGGAATAGGCCGTAAAAGGAGTTACCCCGCTCTTGTAATCCACGTGAGACTGGTTATCCCAGCCGGAAGCCGGAGCCGGATCAGTCAGCAGATAGGTCACGGTCAGATTCCCGCTCGCGCCGATATCCATGTTTCCCAGGTTCCAGGTAACCACTCCTCCGCCCGGAACCCCGCCGCCGGTGGATGAGACATAAGTCATGTTATCCGGTATGGGATCGGTCAGGATTACGTCATAGGCAATACCCGAGAGATTCAGATAAGTAATCGAATATGTCAACTGTGATCCGATCTCAGCCTGGCCCGGCGCGGTCATGGTCAGATACATTTCCGGAACCGCTTCCGAGGCGGCCGGAGATTCAAACAGCGAATTATAAAAATAGCGCATCATGGGCGCGCGCGAATTACTGGTATATGGCAGGGAGTAGGATGAGGTGTGCCCGATCAGGCAGGAGACCTTGCCCGCGCTGGTAATCCCGTGATAATACCCGTTCATGAATAAATAAGGATAGGCGTAATTCGGATCGCTATCCAGCCGGGCCCGGTCAATTACAATAACCGAGGAAGAGCCGCCGTAAAACATGCTGCCATCGGCCAAACCGAAAGCGGCCTGGGAGGAACTGGGCAGATATGTCCATTGGCCCGTAGCCTGCCCGGCCGGAGCGTCCGGAAGCTCATTGACAAAACTCCAGGGCTTGACCGTGGTATCGATAAATCCCTGGGTAGTTAACCAGTGGCCATGTCCGCCGTAAATCCAATCAGCCCGGGCCGGCGGCGTGGTGGAAATAACATCATTCTCAAAAGCATCAATGGAGATGCATTGCGCGTAAATATGCGCATTGCCGTAAGTAAGATAAGTATCCAGTTCGGCTACGGTCTCTATGGCACTGTCAGTGGCCACGGCATTGGCCCGGCCCTCGTAATAAGCAATGGAATAGTCACCGTACGAACCTCCGCCGTATCGCCCTATGGGATAAGCGCTCCAGTGCATCTGGATCAGCATGCTGTACTTGGGCAGGCCGCCGGCTCCCAGAAACATGGCGCCGTCATGATGATTGGCCGTGCTGGGACCCGCGATCTCGTCCTCATCCAGCACATCGGGCGAGGTGGAGGGCCAGTTATTGCCGTTCGTGTCCCGGATCCCGGCCGCGTTTAAATAGTTTCGGGCCGCGGTCCAGGTATTGCGGGGATCGGAATTTGCGCATATCGAGAAAAGCGGCGCGGCCCGCAATTTGCGGAAAGTGGGAGCGTTAAAAGTCTCATCAGGATTAACCGGATCAAACTGGTGCACATGCACAATATTGGGCTGGCCCACATTCCAGGCCGTGATAATTGTTGCGGCCGCGGTGGAATTGGAATGCGCGATTACAAAGGGACCGCCATGGTAAGCGGGGTTATTATAATAAGCATCCGTACGGATACACCGGGTGCGGGAAGGCGTGAAATCCGTCTCCTCGTATACCTTATAGGATTTAATGGTCCAGCATACCGGGATACCGTTCTTGAGCAGTTCGAAAACCAGACCATAGGCTCTCCACATGCCGTAATTCTGGTTGGTCCGGCTTCCATTAGTATCCATGGGAATGATCAGCGCGCCCCGTTCAAAAGTAATATCTGGATTCGGCGTAGCCGTAGGGCTTTGAGTCCAGGTTGAGGTAAGCGTAACGGTAGGCGTAGGCGTAGGACTGTAAACCGGGGACTCGGTCGGTGTGAGGGTAATCGTCGGCGTAGGGGTCATGGTCATGGTAATCGTGGAAGTGTAAATAACTATGGTAGGGGTCGGAGAAATTGTGGGAGAATGAGTATAAGTAGCGGAAATCGTAGGCGTCGGGGTGGTGGTCGGCGTGTGCGTCGGGGTGACAGTCGGGGTATTCGTGGGTGTGGCCGTAGGCGTAGGCGTGGGCGGGATTTCATATTCCAGGTTGATCTGTGAAATCCGGGGCGAGACACTGGAATCAGTGGTGACAAGCTCGGCCTTCCATTTCAAACGCATGCCCTCATACCCGCCATCGAAAATCACGGCCGCGCCGGGCGTGGCCTGAATCCAGTACTCATGCGGATCAGCCAACTGGCCATTGGCCGAGAGCCAGTAACTAACCGTGGTATCCGGGGGAATATTATCCGTGGCTGTCAGGGTAACCGAGTAGAAATTCTCCGTGGAATTCACCACAATGGTTGATTGGGCCCATCTGGGCTGCTCGTAAATCGGGCCGTATTTATTAATCCGGGCCTCCCCGCCACCCAGCAGCCAGTACTCCCCGTTCCAGTCCAGGGAATTGATGGATGAGGCCGCGTAATTGACCAGGTCAGCAGAGATATCCACGGCTGATTCCCAGTCGTATTTATTCAGCTTGGCATTGGCGCCGCCGATAAACCAGTACTGGTCGTTCGGGCTGTAGGCCAGGGTCTTTACCGTATCGCTCTCAAAACCCGGCAGTTCTTCCCATCCCCACCACCCGAAATCCTTATCATATATCCTCACCCTCTGGGGCGAGGTAACGCCGCCTACCAGAAAACGGTGATACCCGTCTACATTGGCATAACCAATGGCATTAATATCCGTAAAACCCGAGGTCAGGCTGGTAAAGCTTGAGCCGTCGTAGCGAGCCAGGCTTCCGGAACCTCCTCCGATAAGCCATATGCCTCCCCCGGAACTTATGCCCTTAACCGCATCCGTGGCTCCAAACACTCCGGACAGGTCAAGATTGGTGAAACTGCTCCCATTGTAACTTTTGAGCTGCCGGTCCGTGCCGCCGATCAGCCAGTATGACCCGTTCCAGCTGATGGATTTTACACTACCGCTGAATCCCGCGGTTAAATCCGAGGCGGTTGCGCCGTTATATCTCACCAGTTTGGCCGCGCTCCCGCCGATCAGCCAGTAGGTTCCATTTCCGTGCAGGGCCTGAACATTCTCACCGCCCCAGCCCGCGTTCGTGAGCGCATCACTGATATCCGCAAAAGAAACGCCGTTGTAGCGATTAAGGGTCTCATTGTTCCCTCCCAGCAGCACCACCCCGTTGCTGTCCGCAGCCATGGCATTGATTATCTCTATGCCGAAATCCTTGATATTGCCTGAAACATCAGAATATGTTTCGCTGGAAAAACTGTCGGTCCGGCTGTTCATGCGCGCCTGTCCGCCGCCCAGCAGCCATTGGCTGTTCCCGAATTCCAAGGCATAGACCGGATTATTGCTCCCGAACCCGTCAAGATTACCCGATTGATTATCCCAGGTGCTGCCGTCCCAGGCATACACGATTGCTGCCTGACCGGTCCCGTTGCCTCCCATCAGCCAATAGGTCCCGTTATGGTCCAGGGAAAAAACATTTATCATGAGGGGGATATTGCTTGATAAATCCGCGAAAGTGCTGCCGTTATACGATACCAGCTTGCTGCCGCTGCCGCCGATCAGCCATAAGTTGTTGGTACTGTCCCATCCGATCGAACGCACGATGTTCGTTCCAAAGGCCGAACTCTGCAGCGCGGGACTCAGATCCGTAAATGTGCCTGACTTATATTTGCACAGATTGCCGCCGTCGCCGCCAATAAGCCAGTACTCGTCAGTATTGTTAAATCCTATGGCATAGGCATTGGTCGCACCGGCAAAGTATCCGGCCGAGCCGGCCAGGTTCGTAAACGAGCTTCCATTATATTTATTCAACCGGCCGCCATTTCCCGCGATCAGCCAGAAATTCTCGCTGGCGCCCCCGCCGTAGCGAATGGCATTAATATCTTCGCTCGTCCAACTTAAAAGATTTCCGGATTGGTCAATAAATGAGGCGCCGTTGTATGAATTCAGCTTTTTGCCGGCGCCGCCAACCAGCCATAAACCGTCATGGTACCAGACGGCATTGACCTGGCTGTTCTCAAAGCTTTGGAGATCCGCGGAGAGATTAGTCCAGATGGAACCATTGAAGCTATTCAGCTTGGCGCCCGCGCCTCCTGCCAGCCAGATGCTCCCATTATAATGAATAGAGCGAACCTGGCCGCCCCAATTTACCAGCCCGCCGGGCTGACTAAAAGTATAATTCGAGGGAAGATGCACCTCTCCACTTATTGTATCCCAAACTGCGGTAGTCGTGCCTG
The DNA here is from genome assembly GCA_030591525.1 of candidate division FCPU426 bacterium. GTDB lineage: Bacteria > Oederibacteriota > JAAXVQ01 > JAAXVQ01 > JAUVAV01 > JAUVAV01. The sequence continues at coordinate 6,254 of JAUVAV010000024.1, forward strand.
GATCTTTATAATTGGTGGTATTGAAATTCTCGGTAAAAGTGGCGGCCCGCGCTGCCAGGGGCCAGAGCAATAACCCGGCTGCGGCATATATTATCAGGCTGGATTTTCTTGGCATATTACATAAATCTCCCAACATTTGTTAAAACCCAAAACCAAAATAAAAATTTCACAAAGTGGAAGCAACCGGTTTTAAAACAAGCCTCAAATCACGGAATTGGTCCAAATGAAAATTGACCTTTAGGATGATTTCATTTTTGTCATTGCCGGCCACACGGATGTAGGGGCGTTTAATTAAACACCCCTACACAAATGATATACTTGCCACTCTGCTGGGCGACGCCTGCGTCGCCCCTACTGGGTTACCACCTCAAAAGAAACCAATGATTTCCCCGGCTGCTTTCCCGGTTCTCCGCTTTTAGTGATAATATTCGTGTGCTTGATGCGATAGCGCATGGTCAGAAACCGGGCCACATACTTGGCGCGAGCCCCGGCCAATTCCGTATTATTTCCGGCATAGCCGATAATTGTAATCCGATCGTCAGGATATCTCTCCAGCAGGCTCCCCATCTGAGCCAGGGCGCGTTTAGCCTCGGAGACAAATGTTGTCTTATCCCGCTTGAAGGTGATAGGCGGCAGCATTCCGGATTTAATCCGACTTGAAATCCGTTGCAATGATTTACGCAATTGCTGCTGCCGGATTTTTTTTGCATTGGCTTGCGCCGCCGATTTAGTTTTGGTTTCAACTCCGCTTGCAAGCTTTGGGATATTAGTTTCAGATTTAATACTGGTTTGGGGTTCTGATTCTGATCCTGTTCCTTCCTGGGCTGTTGCTTTCAAACCTTTACCTGGCTGCTTTTTCGGCTTTGCTTTTATTCCGGGTAAAACTCCGGCTTTGGTTTGGGAAGGCGGAAGCAGATCCGCGGTTGCGGCCCGGGAAGACACAGCGCTCTTGCCGGGCAGAAAAACCACGGTCAGCGAAACACGATGAACGGATCCCAGTTCACCGTAAGGAACAAATGCATAATCCAACTGATATTTTAGGCCTTCGGTGCTGACCGCAAACCCGGCTCCTGTCGTCAGTCCGGCCAGGCCATCCATATCCTTTATTTCATGGCCCAGCTTATAACCCGCTCGTACCGCAAATTCGGTATGCGGAGTAATATGGGCATACTCCCCTCCCAGGGAAATTTTCACTTGATTGTCGATAGGGATTAAAACATCCAGCCCTAAGGTCCCCCGGCCGTAGGGAGACAAAACCTCTTGGGCGAGATATCCCGCTCCGACGCGAAAATTGATAGGCATCAACTTATCCGAGGTCATACCCAGATTCTGCGCCACCAGGCCCAGGCGCCATCCTTTATCCTGCACTCCGGATTTATACTCTCCCTGCCAGCCGCCGATCCGGATTAACTCCTGGGATGATAACTGCTCGGTCTGCCGCCAGATCGCGCCGATGTCCAGCCCTCCGCCGAAAATATTGGCCTCGTCTATAGTTTCGCTGACGAGCCTTATTCCGGCGCCGACCAATACATTTTGCAGAAAAGGAGTTCCGGTAGGAAATATTCGGGAGAGTTTCTGGGAAAAAACGCCGACTAAAGCGATTTGCAAAGCCGAAGCTTGGCCGTCCGTACCGGCATAATTGCCCGAGACATCTTCCAGGGTTTTTTCAATAGTCCCCCCGCGTACCACAGTAATTCCGCCGCCGGCCGCACCCAGAGGTCCCAGCGGCATGCCAAAAGCCAGATATTCGGTACCGATATCCTGTACCCAAAAAGTATGGATAAAACCAGCTGTTGGAGCGGTAAGCTGGACCAGGCCGGCGGGATTCCAGTAAAGAGTATCCAGCCCGTCGCCCAGGGCAATATACGTTTCACCCATGGCAGCCGGCCGGACGCCTTGCCCGGCTTTGAGGAAATTGGCGTTCGTAGTCCCAGGGCCGCCGGCTTCGGCCGTTGAGATTATGAGAAATACTATACCCCATATTGCAATATATTTTTTCATAATACACTCACCTCATATGTCCACAGTCTATCACAAAATATGCAATTAATCCAGCAATTTATTTCTTCTATTATATATTCTATTATATATCAACCTAGGCGTTTGAGCAATTAGTCGGTTTTTTGAGAGGAGGTAATAGAAAGTAGACCGCATTTGAGATATTTTATCTAATTTCCACTATCGAATCTCAAATGCTCTGGAGCCTGAGCAAATAATTGCTCAGGCTTCTGGTTTTTAGGGGCATTTGTGTTGCTTTGTCACTCTGAACGCACTGAGAAATTTCCATGGAAACGTTTAATTCAAAATGATGTTCGGGAATTCCTCGCTAAGGCCCAGGAATGACATACACAAGTTTACAACATTGCAACAAAACTTCTCAAGCAGGAAAAAAATCCTTATTCCTCAATAGAAACTAAACAATATAAAAATCCGCAATTTGTTCCGTAGTTTCCCGAATATACTTGATTTCCTCAATGATTTTGTCTTTCTCGGGTTTTCCGACATTTTTGGCCAGGGAATCCTCGATTACTCCCACGGCCTCCTGTATATCTTTAAGTTTCTGGCGGTCCTGCCGGACCTGGCTTCTGACCTTATCCGTCATATCATTAAAAGCCGACTCCAACTCCCTCATTTCATCGCCTTTCCGCAAATTAACCTGGATCTTGAAATTACCGTTTGCCAGTTCGCGGATGCACATAACAAAACGGAAAAGAGGACCGGCTACTTTGTGGGACAGATAAACGCCCACTGTTATATTGCATAAGGTGAGAAAAAGAATGATCGCCAGTACAACTTTATAAATAAAATAAATATTCGCGCCCGGAATATCCGGCTTGGGCTGGGAAAAAACGTATAACAGAGCCAGTCCTACAATGACCATTTCTACAAACATGGTAAAAATCAAAACCAGCGAGTACTTAAATTGCAGATCCATATTAATGTAAATCTGTTTTCTTTTAAATGTCTGAGCCACTTTTTCACCTCACATTTATTTAATATTATAGTATTTTTTTATATTCTTTTATATGCAGGCATCTTATCCGCTTCGCAGATATAATTCAACTTAAATTTGCTTGTTTTCTTTCCACGAGTTTTACCATCCCCTGCTATTCCAGCATCTCCACGGGCGAGACCCCCAAAGGAAGAATGCTTTGGATATTAACAAAAATATCCGCTGATTTTTTAGTCCCGCCGGAGGCGTCTACCACTGCCAAGGTTACTTGGTACCTTCCATCCGGCATGGGATTAGTATTATCCAGCAACCCGTCCCAAACCACATGATCCGGAGGCGAACCCTCCCCGGAGTATTTCTTTACCAGGGTTTTGGCTTCATTCCGGATTTCCAGGCTCCAAATCCGCAAGGGAAATTTGGTTTGACAATTTATCTTCAAGACCGATACCTTATTGATGCCCACCGGCGAAAAGATTTCAGGCTCAGCTTTCACATCCATGATAAATCCGCCGAAGTAGTAGGACAGGGCCACCTTATGCATTATCTCCACGGTTTGGAAGATTGGGAACCCCAGAGCATAGTCCAGCTGAAATCCCTGGTATTGATAACCCGCGCCCATTCCTATCTCCGTATCATCAATTCCCGCCCGTAAAAACAGGCGGGGTATGGGCGAAACTTCCAGTCCCAGGCAGAGCTTGACCACATCCTGCTCCAGGTTCTTCGCAACGTCCAGATCTGCTTTTACTTTATCTTCAAAAACCTTCACCCCCACCCCTAATACCAGGTTCATGGGATATTGTTCCTTTTCCTCTTTTAATTGAATTGCCGGAGCCAGCAGATTCCGGAATGTAAGACCCGTATTTAAAAACGGCCAGGGATGGTACATGAGGCCGGCATCCAGTCCGAAGCCGGTTCCCGAGATATTCATCAAGGTCTGGCTTACGATTTTCAAAGTTCCTCCGGCGGCCAGCTGGGGCGTGATATCCGATCCAAAACCCAGCATAACGCCCAATTGGTTATGGGTAAAACTCTCGAGTACTTCATTATAAGAACTGCGGCCTTCGGCCTCGCCCTGATTCAGAAAAATCAAGCCCACGCCGAGAGTGCCGATATAGGGAAGAATATGGTTGTAACCCAGATACTGGTAATTATTTCCATCTACCAGGGAGACGTACTGCACTATGACCTGGTTCTGCGTCAGGGCGGAAAGCCCGGCCGGATTCCAATACACTGCTGTGGCATCATCCGCCAAGCCGGTAAAGGCCCGGCCCATGGCCATGGCCCGGGCTCCGGCGCCATATGTCAGAAAAGCTCCGGGTTGTCCGGCATCGCCTTCCCCTGCCTTGGCCGGCGCCGGGAAAAAAGCCGCCGCGATCAGCAGGCCGGCCATGCCGAGCTGAAATACGCTTTGTTTTAGCAACCGCCTGGTTCTCATTTCAGCACCCCCACCCGGCGTTTAAATTTCTGAGCCCCGGAACTTCCCCGCGCCGTGATTTTAACCAGGTATATGCCATTGGCCACAATCCGCCCCTCGCCGTTTCGTCCGTCCCATTCCCAGTACGCGCCCCCGGCCGCAGTGGCATTCTGAGAGACGGAGTCTGCCGCGGTTTCACTTATATCCCGGGACAGTACCAGGCGGCCGAACGCGTCATAAATCCTGATCTCGACATTGCCACGGCTGTTTAAATAATAATTTATGGAGGTTTTCTGGTCCTGGGCCGGATTAAACGGATTGGGATAATTAAGAATCGCTCCCGGCTGAGGCGGAGCCACGGATACTTTAACCGGCATTATAGTCTCGGCATAAAGATGCTGCGTGACTGAATGTTCGGCCCGCACCCGGATACGGGCTTCCTCATTGACCACACCTCCGGTAAAATTGCAATACGCGTTTCCGTTTAGATCCGTGGCAGTCTGACTTACTGAAAGAAAACCGCTGCCCGAGACCTGGTCAAATTTTACTATGAAAGAATGGAGAGTGCTCCGGGTGGGATTGCCATGCTGGTCCAGGATATGCGCCGTGATGTGCGTAGTGTGCTGGGCTTGCACCTCGGCCGGATCCAGTGTGGTCTGGATTGCTGCAGGAACATTGGGCAGTACTTCAATAGGCGTAGTAGAAACGCCGATTAGGGAAATTGATCCGCCGCTGGTTTTCTCGCCGCATAAATAGATGGACTCGGCCCGGTCGTAGGTAAAATCATCGCGGGAAAGTTGTCCATTGACCATAGTAAGATTCTCACTCGGGCCTCCCCAATTTCCCGAGGCCGGATCCGAAGTGCCGGATAGATAGCGGTTTATCTTGAACGTATCGCTGTTGGTGGTAAGCACCTGGTCCGGATCCCCCGGGCTGCTGGAAACCGTGGCGGTTAGTGCAAAGGGCGCACCAGCCGTAATCTGGGAAGGCACTTTAAGATGCAGCCAGGCCACGGAAGCGGAATCTGAGTATACTTGTTTAGTATTACTAAACGGATCCGGAGAAGTAAAGGAAGTAGTAATGAGTCCGGTCATAGTCAAGCGAAGAGTAAAAAAAGCCCGGCCGTCGCTGGTATTAAATGAGGCCGGCGTGATTTCGGCGCCTACGCCGGAACTATCTATAGAAGTCATGAAACTCTTGTTCCAATTCCAAAGATCATCCACCACGTAAACCGTGACCGGATGATTAACGCCCTCTATAAGGTGAACGGGCTCGGTCGGGGTTACTCCCGGGGCAAACCCCGGAGTATGCGTCTCGCCCGGCACTAAAATCAAGAGCTGCGTTCCCAATCCGGCATAAACAGTGGTAATCGTGTTTCCCGTGGCTCCGCCATCCGTGCAGGTAAGCACTACTTCATCATCCGCTGCAAAAAACTTTACAGCCCCTTTCCATTCACCACCGGAGAAGTTCCCGGAAACTGTCGGCGACACAGTTCCGGGGTGAGGGCTGACAGTAAAATTAACCGTGCCGGTATAACCACCGTCCGGGCTAGGGCCAGTAAAAGCGTTTATTGTCACTCCCAGATAGTCGCCGGCCGTCCCGGAATCATCTATTTCGATTTTAAAAGAGTCTGCTGCTGACGCGCTCAAAGGCAGGCCCAAAAGTAAAATAAAAAGCAGAGTTTGAATAACACGTTTCAAATCACTCACCTCTTAAAAATTATTTTAACTTTTTGTATTATAAATGGTCAACCGGAAATCACAAAGTGAAATATGATGGGAAAATGAAAAAAGTTTGGTCAACTGACGAATATCCCGGCATCCGGAAAAATAGGGGTTCATAAACATACTGGCCGTAGGGGCGACGCATGCGTCGCCCCTACAACTGCCGATAAAGCCGCAACTTTTAAACAACATCAACATATTACACTTCCCTCAACCATCTTTCTTAAAACCCCGGCGGACGAAATTTATTTCATCCTGCCGGCTTACGACTTTATTGTCCAGCCGGGCGGCCAGCAGGGACTTCAGGATTTTCTCGTACCGGGGCCCGGGAGCATAACCCAGCTTGGCCAAATCCCGGCCGGCCAGCAGGGGCCGGACCTTGCGCCAGCGGGTAAGGTAATCGCGGATCCGGCGGGCAGCCGCTTTCTTCCCGTACTTGGCCATCTCAAAAAGCAGGACTTCCGTAGGCAGGCGGACCAGTTGCTCCGCTACGATCGAGGCCCGGATTTCCTTCCCTGACTCGATTCTGCGGCGTTCCCGGTCTCCCCGGCTTTTCTGCTGCAAAAGAATTTCAGTAACCCGGCGCGAAAATTGGAAACCTTTGGCCATAGCCGCGGTCTGTACCAGGGAGAGATGATCAAGCATTGCCATGAGATACATCAATTTAGGATCTATCTCCTCTTCCAGGAAAAGCACGGCAAAGGCCAGGACTTCCCAAACGGACTCGAAAAGCCCGGCCGCGCGCCGGAGGTCCTGGGACGAGGTATTGATCCACGCGAGCACGTTAAACTCGCCCAGGCGCAATAAGGCCTGGTAGGGTTGATTTTCGTCCAGGATAAGCATAAGTTCGTCAAAGATGCGCGGCAAAGATACTCTCCCCATCAGGTCCAGTTGCATGGCATTATGGAGGTACCGCTCGGTATCGGATTCCAGGTGAAAGTTGTAGCGCTGCTCAAAGCGCACGGCCCGGAAAATGCGGGTAGGGTCATCTACAAAACTCATGGAATAAAGTACGCGTATCAATCCATCCCGCAGATCCTGCCGGCCGCCGAAGAAATCCCGAAACCGGCCGAAATCCGCGGAATTGATCTGGATTGCCATGGCATTAATACTGAAATCACGGCGCAGCAGATCGTACTTGATACCCGCGGCTTCCACCTGGGGCAATGCTGCGGGGCGGATGTAGAACTCCGTCCGGGCAGTGGCGATATCCAGTTTCAGATGCCCGGGCAGGCGTATCCCGGCGGTCTGGAAGCGTTGATGGGTTTTTACTTCCCCGCCCAGGCAGCCGGCCAGTTGGCGTGCATACTCCATGCCGTTTCCTTCCACTACAATATCCACATCCCAATTGTCGCGTTTAAGCAGTATGTCCCGCACAAATCCCCCGACCACATAGGCTTTGATACCCATACGGTCGGCCGCTTCTCCGGCAGTATGTAAAAGATTAAGAATTCCGGCCGGCAAACGTTCCCGCATAAGGCTTCGCAATTCATCCCGGCCGGACTGAATCTCCGGACAATCTTCAGGATGAAACCGCGGGGAACTCAGCCGGCGTCTCTCCAGCAGGAATCTTAGTATATCCGTCCGGGTTACTATGCCGGCCAGCCGTCCCTGGTCCAAAACCGGAATATAGCTGATATGGTTTTCCAGCATATGGCGTTGAATCAAAGCCACGGTATCCTGAAGCCGGACTGTTACTATCCGGGTGGACATGTAATTACGCACCGGCGCTTTTTCCAGGCCGTGATGCAAGGCCTTATCCAGATCATGCAGTGTAATAATTCCCACCAAGGCCGCTTGGTCCACTACCGGCAGCCCGGAATGTCCGTAGCGCATCATAACCTGCCGCGCTTCGGATACCGGAATCCCGGAGGATATGCTGATTACCGGCGAACTCATAATCGCTGAGATGCTCTGGGCCGGTTTTACCCCGGCTTTAATAATTTGGAGCAGGCGTTGGCGCAGCTTTTTAAGGTTGGTCTCTTTAATCGTGGCCGCGGCCGCGGTGGCATGTCCGCCGCCGCCCAGCTTTTGAATTATTTCGCCTACATCCACTGCTTCCCCACGGCTCCGGGCCACCAGGTGGGTCCGGTTACCCATCCGGCAGAGAGTGAATAATGCCGGGAGGTTTTCAATGTCCCGGAGTTTATTGGTCAATACGGCTAAATCCTCAATATACTTCTCACGCTCGGCCAGGGCCAGACTGATATCCACGCCGTTGATGGTCAGAGTTTCCCGGGATTTGATTAAATCATTGAAGAGTTCCTGCTGTTCGGAACTTAGCCGGCGCTGGATGAAATCCGAGACCAGACTGAGATCCGCCCCGCAGCGGAGCAGGTAAGCCGCGGCCTGCAAATCCCGGGGCGTGGTGGAGGTATACGTAAGATTGCCGGTTTCCTCGTAAATTCCCAGAGCATACACCGTGGCTTCAAAAGGCGCGACTGAGATCCGGTTTTTCCGCAACTCTTCCATTAAAATCGTAGTGTTGGCGCCCAGCGCCTTCAGCACTTCCTTATGCGCCGGGATTTTATCTTTCAACCGGGGATGATGGTCATACCGGATAATCTCAACCTGGGGTACCTGCAAAAGGGATTTGAAATCACCCAGGCGTTCGGGCGCGCTGACATCCACCAGAATTAACCGGGTAATTTTTTCCTTGGTTAGATCGCGCGAACCCAGGGCCGGTATCACGTTCGGATAACGCCGGATAAAGTCCCGTACATTGCGCTCGTGAGATCCGGGGAAAAGAATTTTGGCCTGGGGATAAAGCCGCGCGGCCGCCAGGGCGGAGGCCAGTGCGTCAAAGTCCGTATTGAGGTGGGTTAAAATGAGTTCCATTTACGCTCTCGGATGATACTGCCGGTGAACGGCCTGAAGCCGGCTGCGGTCCACGTGAGTATATATCTGGGTAGTATTGATATCCGCGTGCCCCAGCATTTCCTGTACCACTCTCAGATCCGCGCCTCCGGCCAGAAGATGCGTAGCAAAAGAATGGCGCAAAGTATGCGGCGATATGGACTTAGTGATTCCGGCCCGCCGGGCGTAACGCCGGATCATTTTCCAAAATCCCACGCGGGTAAAGCCCTTGCGCCCCCAGGAGAGAAAAAGCGGCTGTGCATTATCCCCGGCGCCGCGTTCCCGCCAGTAGCGCCGGGTAACGGCCAAAGCCGTAGTCCCGATAGGCACCAGGCGTTCCTTGCGGCCCTTGCCCTTCACCAGCAGGTAACCCTCTTCCCAGTTGATACGATCCGGGGTGATTTCCACCAACTCTGTAACGCGCAGCCCGGTGGCATACAAAAATTCCAACATGGCGCGGTCGCGCAGGCCGTGGCGGGATTGTAAATCCGGGGCCCGGAGCAGTTTTCCCACTTCTTCGACATTAAGAATATCGGGCAGTTTTTTCCACAACCGGTAGGATTCAAAATCCTCCGTAGGATCACAGTTGTTCAGGCCTTCGTTGACAAGAAAGCGGTGCAGGGCTCGTAAAGAAACCAGTATACGCACAATTGTGGCGGAGGCTTTACGCCGGCTCATAAGCGCTCCTAAAAAATCCTGGATCTTTTCCCGGCCGGGCGGACAGCGCGGATCAAAAACAAGGTTCTGACGTTTTAGGTATGCCAGGTACTGTGAAATGTCGCTGCCATACGCCGCCAGGGTATTGGCGGCAAGGCCTTTCTCCGCCGAGAGAAAATTGAAGAAATCCCCGAGCCAGACCGGCAGGTTAGGTGGAATCACAAATACGGATCATCCTGGAGCAGATAATTTTGAACATAATCCCGGACCCCGTCTTCCAGGGAATGGAAGTCTTCCGCATATCCGGCGCGCCGGAGTTTTTCGACCGCAGCCTCGGTCCTATACTGGTAGCGGTCGCGCAGATTCTCCGGCATTTCTATGAATTCAATTTGGAGCGGACGATCCATGGCCGTAAAGACGGCCTGAACCAGGTCTTTCCATGTCCGGGCCCGGCCCGTACCTATATTATAAATTCCATTTATTTGGGTCCGGCCCAGCAGCCACCATATGACTTCCACCACATCTTTGATGTATACGAAATCACGGACCTGCTCTCCGTCCCGGTAGGCCGGCAAGTAGGATTTGAAGAGTTTAACCCGGTCTGCAGATTTGATCTGGCCCCAGGCTTTATGAACCACGCTGCGCATTTCGTCCTTATGATATTCATTAGGCCCGAAAACGTTGAAAAATTTTAAGCCGGCCAGATGCTTTATCGCTCCGGACCGGAGGGCCCACAGATCAAAGAGATGTTTGGAATATCCGTACATGTTCAATGGTTTCAAGCGACTGGTTGTTTCGTCCGAGTCTGAATAGCCCAGCGCGCCGTCGCCGTAAGTGGCCCCGGAACTGGCATAGATAAACCGCACCTTCCGGGACAGCGCCCATTCCGCGAGCCGCTGAGTGTACTGGTAATTATTCTGCATAAGATAATGAGAATCCCGTTCCGTGGTGGCGCTGCAGGCTCCCATGTGCACTACAGCCTTGATATTTCCGGGCAGCGTGTCAGCCTTGATTTTTTCCAGAAATTCCCTCTGGTCAAGATAATCCGTAAAATGCCGGTTCACTAAATTCCGCCATTTGTCCGAGGTATCCAAAGCGTCTACGACCAGAATGTCCTTGATGCCCTCCGCGTTGAGTTTCCAAATCATGGCGCTGCCGATAAAACCCGCCCCGCCGGTGACGACTATCATGGGTTTGCTCCTTTGTTTTCCCCTCCCTTGAGGGGCTGTTTCATAACGTGGTAACGTGTGAATGTCATTCCGAGCTTTAGCGAGGAATCTCCACTAAAACGCTTAATTTAAAAAGGCGTTTGGAGATTTCTCGGCTGCGCCTCGAAATGACAAACTTACTGAAATTGCTTAAAAACAGAGTTGTGAAACAGCCTCTCAAGGGGGAGGCGTTTACGGTGTTTCCGCAGTTCCGGCCTTACCCCGAGTAGGGAACAGGCATGCCTGTTCCCTACTTTAGCGGCTTAATCCGGTGGATAATTTGATTCCTTATCTCGTTGATGGGATAAATCCCATCCGCCACCCCCGCCTCCTGCACGGCTTTCGGCATGCCATAAACTACGCTTGTCTCTTCATTCTGCACTATGATTGTACCGCCCTTTTCCTTCATCATAACCGCGCCGTGGGTTCCATCCCGCCCCATGCCGGTTAATACCACGGCCAGCGTATTGTGTCCGAAGAGTTCGGCCACGGATTCCATGGTTACATCTGCGGACGGACGGACGCCGTAGCGCGTTGGTCCCTGGTGCAACTTGATTATTTCCCGCCCGTTCTCGTTGACGACTATCATATGATGTTTGCTCGGAGCCAAATAAACCTGGCCGGCCAATATAACGTCTCCCTCCTCCGCCTCCTTGACGTGCAATTCACTTACCTGATCCAGGCGTTTGGCCAGCAGATGAGTGAATCCCGGAGACATGTGCTGCACCACCAGCACAGCGGCTGGAAAATCAGCCGGCAGCCCGGGAATGACTTCGTATAGGGCCCGCGGCCCGCCCGTGGAACTGGCAATCACCACGACCTGCTGGCCGGCTACTAAAGCATGGAATGCCGGTATACTTTTTTTGAATTTTTCGAATTCCAGAAATTTAAGCCGGGAAACCTCAACGTGGGCTGCTATGCGTACCTTGGCCACAAGGCTGTCCGCCACCTCAGCCATATCCAGACTGATAGGCCCCGAGGGTTTGGAAACAAAATCAACCGCCCCGTACTCCAAGGCCTTCATAGTAGTCTTTCCGCCGCTTTCGGTATAGGCTGAGAGTATAACTACCGGGGTGGGACACTCGCTCATAATATAACCCAAGGTTTCCAGACCTGCCAACCTCGGCATTTCAATATCCAGGGTGAGTACGTCGGGTTTATAATCCGTTACTTTTTGTATGGCATCCAGACCGTCCCGGGCCGTAGCCACCACTTCCATGTCTTCGGCTTTATTCAGGATGGCGCTAATGGTCTTTCGCATGAAAGCGGAGTCGTCGGCCACTAAAACCTTGATGAGCTTCTGGGATTCCATAAATATTAACCGGCAGGGTTACTTCGCCAGTGCCCGTTCGACCGCTTCAATCACCCGCGGAGGCTGGAAAGGCTTGATTACAAAATCCTTGGCCCCGGCCGCAATGGCTTCTATCACCATGGCCTGCTGACCCATGGCGCTGCACATGATAATTACCGCGCGGCTGTCAAATCCAATAATCTCCTTCACCGCCTCAATCCCGTTAACCTCCGGCATAATGATATCCATGGTTGTCAAATCCGGCCGCAACTGCTTGTACATTTCCACCGCCTCGCGCCCGTCTTTGGCCTCGCCGACAATTTCAAAATTTTGCTTGGTAAGGATTCCCCTAATCATCACCCGCATGAAAGCGGCATCATCGGAAATGAGGATTTTAGCTGGCATTAATCTTCCTCCTGGTTTTGATTGCTTGGCATTTCCGGTTCCCTGCCCGTCAAGCTTTTGAGGGGAACCTCTTCAATTTGTTGCGTTTCCTGCTGGGAAAGAATCTTTTCAAAATTCAATAGTATAATGATACGGTTACGCAGTTTGGCAATTCCATTCAGATATTCTCCGCCAATGTCGGCAATCATGGGCGGCGGCGGTTCAATGGCATCCAGCGGCACGCTGATAACCTCCGTGACCGAATCCACGATCATGCCCAGAACCTGATTCTCTATCTCTACTTCCATAATACGTTGCTGGCCCACCGGTGTATTCAGGGGAAGATCAAAGCGCTGCCGCAAATCCAAAACCGGCATTACTTTGCCCCTTAGGTTAATCACACCTTCAATAAATTGGGGAGCACGCGGTACCCGGGTGATTTCCACCATGCGCAAGATTTCTTGCACCTGCTGAATGGGCGCCCCGAATTCTTCATCCCCCAACCGAAAAACCACAAATTTCATCTCATTTTTTATTGTTTGTTTTGCATACATGGTAATTATATATCCCGTTCTCCGGCCAATGCGGTTCGGACGCGCATAATACCGCTCTCCGCAAAAAATTCCACTGAGCGCCCCGCATTCCCGCCGGTATCTTCCCCCACCACCGGAATCCCGGTCTGCTCCAATTGCTCCTTGACGGCCATCACGTTGCGTTGCCCCACCTTTAAATTCCCCTCCACGGCAATCGTCCCCGCAATGATAAACATGTTGGCTCCTCCGACTATCTTCGCTTGGAGCTGTTGCTTGGCAATCCCCAGTCTTGCAAAATTTTCAAGCATAAGCCTTAGCGCCGTATCGGCAAACTTTGCGGGATTGGTATCTTGACGAAACCGTAACTGTTTGGAATCCGGAAGCATGATATGCGCCATGGCCGCAGTCTTGGTTTTTTCATCCCGCAAACCCAAACCTACGCATGATCCCAAACCGAAAGTAACCAGGATATCCTGGCTCCGGGCCAGTTTCCAGTCTGCCATTCCCACTTTAATTCTATCCAATGTCAACCACTCCGGAAGTTTTTTGAATGACCGCGGTCATCGTCTCCAAAGCATTTTCTTCCGGTATCAGGAAAAAACTCCCCGAAATCTTGGTCTCAGTCTCTATAATTTCAGTCCGGAGCATTAAGGCATACCGATTCTCCTGGGAAAGTTCTGCCAATATAGTATCGAGAACTGCGGTAAAACTGTCAATGGCTAAAGCCGGCACGGAAGGAATCATGCGCAGGTCAAGAAATTTAGACATGGCATTCAGGTAGGCCCCGGATAATATGGTACCCAGTTCCTTCAAGGCGGACAGCTTTAGTTCATCCAGCGTGGAACCGGTTCCGACGGGCTGGTTCAGCATTAGGTCCGTAAGGCTTAACAGGTCTTTATACGGAAAAGTAACTAGTATCTTGGAGGGCACATCACCGTAAACCTCCAAATAAATACCCGCGACGGTTTCCTCCATGTCACCCACAATTTCGGGCACTCGCTCTATGGGAATGATCATAACCTCGGGAACGGACATATTAATTGTCCGTCCGACCAATTGGGAAAGCGCCGTAGCGGCGTTCCCGGAACCAATATTCCCCAACTCTTGAAAAGCATCCCGGTAAAATTCGTTCAAACGGCTGGAATCCATTCAATCACTCCTCTTCGCGTTCGACTTTTTGGATAGCTTCAATGACACTACTGGGTTGGAAAGGTTTAACAATGAAATCCCGCGCTCCGGCTTGCATGGCTTCCACTACCAGGGCTTGTTGTCCCATAGCACTGCAGATAATAATTTTGGCGTCTCGATCCAGTTCGATGATTTTTTTCACCGCCTCAATCCCGCCCATCTCGGGCATGATTAAATCGATCAGGACAATCTCCGGTTTAATCTCTTGGTAGGTTTTCACCGCCAGCCGGCCGTTTTCCGCCTCACCCACCACCTCATAACCATGACTGCTCAAAACATTCCGCAGCATCATACGCATAAATGACGCATCATCCACGATTAAAATTTTAGTGCCCACTTTTAATTCTCCTCCCTGCTGATTCATTCCTTCATCAGCTATAGTGCCGCTTCTCCGGTCTCTCCGGTACGCAAACGCACCGTCTCTTCTACCGGCAAAACAAATAATTTCCCATCCCCCAGCCGTCCGGTCCCTACCGTAGTCTTCAGCTGTTGAATGGTCTTCCCGGTTTGCTCATCCGGCAACACTATTTCTAACATAATTCGATGCTGAATATCAACCCTGTAATTCGGGTTTACTTTATTCTTCAACTGAGAACGATGGATGCCGAAACCCCTGACATCGTAAATAGTCATTCCTTGAATTCCCTTATCCAGCAGGGCCTGCTTAACCGCTTCCAGTTTCTCCTCCGGAATAATACACTTTATCAGTTTCATGCCTTGCTCCTGGGGTTAATATCTTGATTAACGAATTATCCGTTCCTGCCGGGCTCCCGGGGCATAACAAAAATGCTCCCTCCAATCCTGGATGGACCGCACTTTTTCCGCAGCCCGCATGGCGGCTTCGGTATTGGGCGCCAGCTTAATAAATAATTCCCAAACCGCAATGGCTTCATCCCACCAGTTACGCCGGCTGTATATTCGTGCCAAACGGTCATGTACCTCTATATGTTTCGGATTTAAATCCAGGGTCCGGCAGTATGCCACTTCGGCTTCATCCAGCCAAGCCTTTTGGAAATAAACCTCCCCGAGATAATAATGCGCGTCGGGGTAATGGGGATTCAAGGCCACGGCCCGCAGTAAAACCGTAAGCGCCTCGTCCAATCTCACGGTTTTTTTATAAATCAGCCCCAGGTTAGTGCAGGCTTCCACATATTGGGGATTAATCTCCAGCGCCCGTTGGTATTCCCGGATGGCTTCTTCGAAACGATCGGTATTCCGATAGACATTTGCCAGATCATAGTGGGCGGCGGAATTTTCCGGATTCGCTTTAATATCCGCCTGCAATTTTTCAATCGCCTCATTAAAAATTTCCTTCTTTTTGGCGGCGGCCGTTAAATTATGCCGGGCAGTTTCGTAATCCGGTTCAATTTCCAGCGCCCGTTGAAACTCTTCAATGGATTTGTCATAAATGCCGTTCTGATAGTAAACCACCCCCAGATTGTTATAAGCCTTGGCATACTGCGGATTAAGCGCTATGGCCCGCCGGTATTCCTCTTGGGCATCGTCAAAATTCCCCGCACTTTTATAGGCCATGCCCAGGGAATTGTGGGCGATGGCATTGTCCGGATCAAGCACCAGGGCTTTCTGATATTCAATAATCGCTTCTTCAAAGCGGCCTTTTTCGGCCAGGGCCAGTCCCAAGTAAATATTGGCCTCACTATCCTGAGCGTAACCCGGTGAGAGCTCGACCGCCCGGCGGAATTCCTTCACCGCTCCGTCAAAATTATTATGGCGGTAATAATAAATACCCAGTTGGTAATGGGCGGCGGCATAATGAGGATTTTTGGCAATCGCCCGTTCGATCTCGGTAATTGCCTTCTCCACCTTCCCGTGTTTGTAATAGATAATACCCAGTTCATAATGGCCGCGGACATTGTCCGGTTCGTTCTGGAACACTTTCCGCAACTGATCCTCGGCCTCGTCAAAAAGCCCCTGCTGACGATAAACAATTCCGGCATTGATATAGGCCTCGGTACATTTCGGGTCAACCTTTATCGCCTGGCGGAACTCCGCCAGCGCTTCCGGCAGCTTTTTAATCTCAAAATAAATTTCCCCCAGGTTATTTAGAAGTCCGGCATCATGGGGCTGCGCCTCTGCCGCCTTCCGGTACTGTTGCAGCGCTTCATTCAACAACCCCTTAAGCCGATAGACCTTGCCCATTTCCCGGTAAGCCGCGGCGGAATCGGTTTCCGGGGCGGCCCCGGGAGCTTCACCCTCAAGCGAAACCTCCTCCCCGGACCGATAGTAATCAATCGCCAGATTAGTCGAGGACTGGGCATAACCGGGATTGATCTCAACCGCCCGCGCGAATTCTCTTTCCGCTTCCAGATTCATGCCTTTATCGCCATACGCAAAACCCAGATTATAATGCCCTACGGCAAATTCCGGGTTAATCTCAATAGCGGTTGAAAATTCTTTGATAGCCTGATCGTAAAGCCCCTTATTATAAAAAACCTCCCCCAGGGTATTATGCAGTTCGGCAAAATGGGGCGCCTGTTCAATGGCTTCTTGCAAAATTGCTATCGCCTCTTCAAACCTTCCCATACTTTTATATACGATGCCCAGGGCGTTCAAGGCAAAAAGATGGGAAGGAGTGATTTCTATGGCCTGCTTATATTCTGCGATCGCCTGCTCATAACGTCCGGTATACCTAAAGGCATTACCAAGATTATAATGCGCTTCCGCATCTTCCCGGTACATCTCACTGGCCCGCTGGTAGGCTCCGATGGCGCGGTCATAAATACCGGTGTTTTTATTCACCGCCTGGAGATTCTCCATGGCTTGCGTCATGTTATGATCAATTTCCAACGCCCGTTTGAATTCCTTAACCGCCTCAACATACATCCCCTTGGAGTAGTAAAAAACTCCCAGATTATTATGCGCTGAGGCATCATTTTGATCTATGCCATATTCAAATTCGGGCATACTCCGGTCATCGTCTTCGCTCATGACATCTCAGCCGCCTTTCCCGGGTCAGCCGGCCAGGTCATCTCCACCATGATATTGGTCAATTGCAATAAAGTAATCAGCCGTTTCTCCGTTTTACCGACGCCGTAAATATAACGGGGATTTATACGCTGCAGGCTCCCCGGGTTGCTTTCGATGTGTTCCATCGGCAATTGCATAACCGATTCCACGCTGTCGACTACCAGACCGTATATCTGGGAGGCGGATTCCACGACGATAATCCTGGTATCATCGTTTACCGGACCGGACGGCAAACCCAGCCGCCGGGATAAATTCACTATCGGTATAATGGCCTCACGGTGCTGTAATATTCCCGCAACAAATTGCGGCATGCTCGGCAATTTATTAACTTCCCGCCACCGGATGATTTCACGCACGAAAAGCGCTTCAAAAGCAAAATCCTCTTTCCCTAAATGGAAAATAACCACCAGCAGCCCATGCAGCGCCTGCAGCACATCCTGCTCGCTGATAAAACCCATCCGAATCATAATTTTTCCCAACGGTTCGGCGCTGCGCTGTTGCTCCTGCAGCGCCCGGCTTAGTTCATCTTTTTTAATCATTCCGCTTTGCAACAGCAGTTCACCCAGAGACCGTTCCTGCCTTCTTTCGATAAAAGCCATGACTTTTTATCCTTTTATGAATTTAATGTTGTTGCGCAAAATTTCGTTATTCGGGTCCATGGCCAAAGAAGTTTCCCAGGCCTGCAAAGCCTGCTCGCTCTCTTTCTGCTTATAATATATATTTCCCAGCTTCAGATACGCCTCGACATGGCTGGGTTCCAGCTTGATCACGGTTTGGAATTCCTTTATGGCCCGGTCATACTCACCAATGCGGTATAAAAGATTGGCCAATCCCAGGTGCAGGCTGACATCGGACATCATTCCCAAAGCTTGTGCATATTCTCGCAAAGCCTGCTCGACGTCGTTCTGCTGATCGTAGATAAAAGCCAGCATTTTGTGAAGGTTGGCGTCATGCGGATTGATTTCCAAAACCTGCTTATATTCCTTAACGGCTTCTTCCCGCTTTCCCATTTGGGCGTAAATCTGTCCCAGCTGAGTATGCGCTTCCACGTTCAGGGGATTGATGTTTAGGGTCTCTTGCAGATAAGCCAGGGCTTCTTCCCAGCGTCCCATTTTCGTCAACAGGATTCCAAAATTCTGTAATCCCACGGCATCCCGGGGATTGATTTCTATAACCCGCCGGTAGGCGGCTTCCGCCTCTTCAAACTTTCCGTTTTTAGTATGTATGCCGGCGATGATGTTATAAATTCCGGCATGCCGAGGATTTATCCGGAGGGCCGATTCGTAGGCGGTTACCGCTTCCGCATAATCCCCCTGACTTTCCAGGATATACCCCAATTTGAAATAAACCTCGGAAAGGTTGGGATTGATCTGCAAGGCCGCTTGATACTCCTTTTTGGCCCCGTCCAACTTTCCCTGTTTATAATAAACGTCTCCCAGATTATTATGAAGTCCCGAGTCCTGGGAATTAAGCTCCAGGACGTTCCGGTATTCTTCAATCGCCTCTTCCAACCGGCCGGTATTGGTATATATCAGTCCCAGTTTGCAGTGAGCATTTGCATGCTCGGGATTGGTGTTTAATACCTGCTGGTACTCTTCCACCGCCTGCTCGTACTTTCCAACATTCGAGTATAGCACCCCCAGCTGGAAATGAACCTCGGCATCATGAGGATCTATCCGGAGCGCCTTCTCGAATTCATGAATAGCCTCCTTATACTTGCGGTTCAAGGAGAAGGCTATGCCTAAATTAATATGGTCTTGAATGCGTTCCATGGCAACCAGCTTTCCCGTAGTTAAAGCCCTGCCGCTAAAGATACTGTCTCCAATAAGCTTTTTCTCCCTCAAATGTCATCCCGAGCCGCAGGCGAGGGATCTCCAAGAAAAGGCTTGATTAACAAGTGCTCTAGGAGCCGGAGCATTTAGTTGATTTTAATATAAATAATTCCTCTCCCTCGAGGGGAGAGGTTAGGTGAGGGTGCGATTTTAAAAACTTTTATCACCCTCCCCTTTATCCCCTCCCGTCAAAAAGGGAGGGGAATACTTGAATTCTGGACTAAATGCTCAGGCTCCTAGTCTTCTCGGAATGACAAAATCAGGGAAATTCCCTGAAAACAAGCTTTTAGCGACAGTCCCCTAAAACTTGGTTCATATCCGTTGGTAAATACGCTCGCGAATATTCAGAGTTTGATATTTATTCCGCATCTCGCCTAAAAGCGTCTCGGTTTTTCCCAGGATTAAAAACCCGCCCGGCGCCAAACACCGGTGAAATTCCCTAAACAATTTTTCCTGCAAAGCCCGCACAAAATAAATCAGTACATTACGGCAAACCACTAAATCAAAGGGCCCGCCGGGAATCGGGCCGGTCAAATCATGCCGCTTAAAGTCTATCCGGCGCTGGAGTTCTGGTTTTATCACCCAATCATCATTTTCCTGCCGGAAATATCGAGGTATAAAATCCTCTGGAAGAGTAGCTAACGCCCTGGCCTTGTAGACCCCTTTACGCGCCCGCTCTAAGCATATGGGATCAATATCCGTGGCTAATACCCTGACCTGGCAAAGCTTGGGCAATTCTTCCCGCAGCAATATTGCCAGGGAATAAGGTTCTTCGCCGTTGGCGCAGCCGGCGCTCCAAACACGCACGCTTAAATTTCGGCGCCAAGCCGGAAGCACTACCTGCTTTATTTGTTGATATACGCCGGGATCCCGATAAAACTGGGATACATTTATGGTTAAACGATCCAGCAACCTGTCATATTCCTCCGCATCCCGCTCCAAAAATTTCCGATAGGCTTGATAAGTATTTTGCTGCGTAGCGCGCATGCGAACGTTTAATCGTCGTTTAAGATAACAGATTTTATACTGCCGGCAATCCAGCCCTTTTTCTTTCAGCACCAGTTGCAGCAAAGCTTCAAATTGATCCTGGTTTTCATATATCATGGATAAGTACTCAGGTAAACCACATCTCCTTTTTCAATAATATCGTGAGCCGCGATCACCCGCGCGATGCTTAACTGGTTGTTAATCTCAAGAATTTTGAGTTTCCCGACCTTCTCGAACCAGGTTAACGGCCTGGACCCTATGCCGGGAAGACGTTTCTTCATCTTTTTATATATAAAATATTTTTCCTGCGGCCGGATGGTTTTAAAACCCGGGGTAGGTAAAAAAACGACATCGCCTACCGTAATCAGAAGGTGATCTTCGCGCTGCCGGGATATTTTTATGGAATTATTGATAATCTGCTTAGACTCGATTATCTTAGCCTGGCTCCCGGCGTAAACTGGGGCAGAGGCTTCCATTTCCACTATCTCCGGCTCGTCCTCCGGGGGGAAAGGCAACTCCGAATCGGCTGCTTCCTGGGGTTCTTCCATCGGTGGCTGTGATATCCCGGCGGCCGGCTCCATGGATTCCGGTTCATAAGTGGGTATGCTTTCAGCGCTTTCCAACATAGCTTCCTCGGTTTTCGTTTCAACCGGTTCCTCCCAGGCGGGAGCCGGCGTGATTTCCCCCTCGGTTTCCGGTACAGATTGTAAATCCACGTCCTCAGCTCCCGCTAACACCGAAGGCTCCGCTTCGGTTGCGTCTTCTGCTTCCAAAACTCTTGGCTGCACATCCATAACAGCTCCAGTTGATGCCGGAGACCACCCCACCGCGGCCTCTGCTTCCAACTCCGGCGGTTCCACACCCGTGGCCTCCGCTTCCCAGTCCGGTGATTCCGCCCCTGCGGCCAATTCTTCCAATAGTTCAGCTTCCGGCGGCTCCGCCACTTTCTCGGCCGCCTGAAATTCTTGCTCCCTAACCGGTTCCACGGCTGCTGAAATTTCTTCAGCAGCTGGTTCTGCTTCCAGCGGTATCTCGGCCGAATCTGCCTCGTCATATGAAGGAGGTATCATCATGGCGCTTTTCTCAACCTCTTCTTCAGCCGCAGCCGTAGTTTCAGCCGGCGTCACGCTTTCCTGCGATTCCCAGGCAGCGGTTTCCTTTGCCGGAACCGGCGCTTGCTCGCCTCCCATCTGCCCTATCAACTCATCCAGAATCGAATTCATAGTATCATCGTCCAGAGCTAGAAGCTCTTCTTCCGCTTCATTCTGGGCCGGGGTTACTAAAGGCATGCCGGTAATTAAGCTTAATATCATCAGAAGCAAACCAAGTTTTTTTATCACGGCTTTTTCACCACCTTTTTCCGTATTTTCCAGCAAGTTACAAATCATGGGACTATCTCCAGCTGTGATATGCCACCCACGGGATGTAGGGGCGACGCATGCGTCGCCCCTACATCGCTGCGCTCCCTCGGAATAACCAACTAACAGCCCTGACCACTCCTAGCGTTTACACCAGATATTGATATGCGCTATGATTTCATCCTGGCTCGGCACTACCTTGATCTTAATATCCTCTTTCGGTATGGCCAGCTTATCAACAATGAAGTCTCTCACCGTTTCGCCCTGCCCCTGACCCAATTTGGGATTCACAGCACTGACGGTTATAACCGTCATGCGTCCGATATCCTTTATAATATAATCACAGCTTTCGTTCATTAGGGAGACCCCGATAGCGGATAAATTTGATCGTATCTTTTTATCAAATAGCACGGAAGACAATATATCTATCTGCAGATTGTTTTTTTTGTAATAAGCCAGACTGCTGAGCTTCTTGGGTTTGGAGCTGGTAAACATCGGATTATCAGCTTTGTCAACCATGGTAACCGAATAATGAAAGCTCTCCCCCACACCTACCAGGCTGCCGTCCCGGCAGCGTCCATCCCAAATAAAATGTCCCGGAAGCCGGCTGCCGCCTTTTTTTATATATAAAATATTGCCGGTCTCATCGGTAATTACGAATTTCCAGGATTTGATTCCCACTTCCCGTTTTTTAGTCTTTATCACCAAAACCGGCTGTTTGGTGATCAGGGTCAACCAGGGCGAAAAAGTCATGCGGCTTTTACTGATCATTGCGGCCTTTTCGGAAAGTGCGATTTCTTTCTCCGGCAAAATTTTCTGGGACAATTCAGAGGATTCCACCATCAATTTTTGGATGGGCTTGTCAACATCGACAAAGAGCAGGCGTAAAAGCTTATCGGAACGGACCTTTAGCTTATCCTCGCCGGAAACCACGAAATCCTTTCTCGCCTGCCCGGCTTCGGTTTCTTTTCCGGCCACGGGTTTTGGTTGGGAAGACTTAACCGGCCGTGCCCAACCTGGCCGAACCGAAATCAATAACAGGCACCCCAGACTCAAGCATAATACTATTATTTCTAATTTTTTTTGGACTATGGACATATCACCCTCCTCAAGACTTGAAACACACCGTTCCGGACTTCATCTTTTTAATCGGAAGGCAAAACGAATGCTTCCGTATTGGATCACTTGTTTCTTTTTCGCCGAGAGCGGCGCCCATACCGCTTGGGTGACGGATTGAACCGCCAGCTTATCCAATTGCGGATACCCGCTGGTGGATTCTATATAAATACTGTTCTCGTCCACCAATCCATCCGCAAAAATTCCTACCCGAATCGCCACCGCGGCTTCGATGCCCTGTTCCTCTGCCCAGGCGGGATACCGGGGCATTTTCATCCGCAGAATCTTCCGGTTCTTGATCTGTCCGAAAACCGCAAAGGCATCGCGAAAGCCTCCCAGATTGGCTCCCGAGCCTCCGCCGCGGCCGGCTGCCAGGCGCGCGCGTTTCCCGCGGCCTACTCCGGCGATAATCCCTCTAATATTAGAGCTTTTATGCACACTTAGAGCTCCCCGCTTACCTTTCAGGGAAGCCGCGATATCCGCATCCACCACGCCTCTTCTTTGAGCCTGGGGTAGAGCCATGGACATGGCTAAATTCAACCGGCGTCCGCCGCCGCCCGTCCGCGCGCCCGGTCCTTTTTCCCACTTGGGAGTACCGGTACCGATGCCGCGCCCTATGGATTTTTTGGAAATCATGGGTTCAGCCATCGCTCTGCCGCGTGCCCGGCTGCCCGACAGCATTTTTTTTGAAATCAAAGGCGCTCCCCCAATATATCTCTTTTTCGGCGGTGCCGGTTTGGGGGCCGCCCGGCGCGGACTGGCCGGAGCTGCTTTTTTACGAGTTTTAACGCTGGGCTTTTGCTTTACTGGAATCACTTTTTTCACCATTTGCAGGAGACTCTTCGGTTGAGGTTCTGCTATCTCTTCCTGCAAGGGAATCTCTTCCAGCTCCACGAAATCTATCTCGGTCAGTTGCAGCATCGGCGCCCGCTGCAACGCTTGTCCGAAAAAAAAGGCCAGTAAATATACGAGTCCATGTATGACTACCGAAATAGTTAAAGCTTGGCGCAGAACTCTATCATCTTTTAATCCCGCAAAATCCAATTTCATGTTTTATCCTTCAAGCCCTTAAAAATCGAGTTATTCCACCCACGGGTTATGTGGGCGTTTAATTAGTATCTGTGGCGGAAAGCCCGATAAATTCCTCCCCCTTGAGGGGGGAGGTTAGGTGGGGGTGTTTTTCCAAGGCTTTTTTCACCCTCCCCTTCATCCCCTCCCATCAAGGGAGGGGAATACTCTCTTTCCCCAAGAGATACTAATTAAACGCCCCTACATCTACTGCTAATGCCATAATGAACGATTAACACCTCACTCATGGTTTAATTCTTTTTTTATATTCCGTGGCGAAATAGAGCTTTTCCGCCCCGGCCTTCTTGGCAATCGCCATAAGCCGCGTTATCCGGTTATAGGCCAACCGCTTATCCGCCCGGATGATTACCACTTTGTCCCGGCTCTTAATCAGTTTAACCCTCAGCCTTTCGGTCAAAGTTCGAAAATTAACATCATCGCTGTCCAGCATGAGACGCTTCTCTTTGGTTACCGTAATATAAATTACCTGCTTGTTCTGCTCTGTCCCGCTATAAGCCTTGGGCATTATGATATCCACCAGGGGTTGAAAAAGCATGGGCACGGTCACCATAAAAATAATCACCAATACCAGGCATACATCCACCAGGGGCGTCACATTAATCTCGCTGATGCTTTTAAAGGCCGCTTTTGAGTTCGGACGAAACATCGCGCCTTACCGCCGCTTTTTCCTAAAAACGAGTGTGCGCTCCAATAATCCTTCCTGATCATTCAGCATGGCCAGACGCCTCGCGCCGCTTTGCCGGGTGATATCCAGAACATCCACTACCCGGCCGTACCGGACCTTTCCCACGGCATTAATATAAACGGTTTTTTCCTGGTTTAATTCCAGAAGTTCCCGAAGCTTCAAGGACAATTTACTGAGTCTGATGGCACTGCCGTTAAGTTCTATTTTTTTCGCGGTAACTTTAAGGTAAATGGTTTCGACTTCCGGCTGGGATGATTTCTGGCCTTTATCGCCCACCTCTTTTTTAATGGAGTTGACCAGAATTCCATTTTGGGCAATCAAGGGGGCGGTCACCATAAAAATAATCACCAGCACCAGGCATACATCCACTAAAGGCGCTACATTAATCGAGGTAATCGGATTTGAGCCCTTGCGTTTGCTGCTACCTATGCCCATCGCCGGCGCGCTCCTTGGCATAAAGCATCAGGATCAGGTTACGGGCGGCCACTTCCATATGGGTGTTAACGCCCTTGACCTTGTTGGAAAAATAATTAAAAAACATCAGTGCCGGAATCGCCACCACTAATCCCCCGGCCGTAGCCACCAAGGCCTCGGCAATGCCTTCGGCCACAACACTGGGACCGCCTCCGGAAGCGGCCGCCAAATCATGAAAAGCCCGGACAATGCCCAAAACCGTGCCTAATAACCCGATAAAAGGCGTCAAACTTCCCAGCGTCCCTAAAATGTTAAGACGTTTCTCCAGCTTTAAATTTTCATCGCTGATTATATTGGTAAGAAAATCTTCCATATCCAGACGGGAAAGCGTGCGTTTCTGCAGCCCTTCACGGTAGATTAAGGATACCGAACTCTTCTGTTTGGAAAGAAAGCTGACCGCTTCCTGAAACCGGCTCTCTAAAACATAACGCCGAATGCGCTTAATCAGCCACTGCATATCAACCGTATTACTCCGGAAGACCCACCAGCGCTCCAAAATAACCGTCAAGGCTACAATCGAACAGATAAACAAGACCACCAGGGTGGCGCTGCTCCTAAAAACCTGCATTACATCAATTTCTATACCCATATCAACCTCCGTTTTTTTTAAAACTATTTATTTAATCTCCTTTTTTCACCATCACCTACGGCTGGGAGAGCAGCTTAACCCGTTTTGCGGCCTCTCGCCGCCATTCCGCCTTGGCGGCATTCTTGGCAATATCCCGGTACAACTTGATCGCCTGGGACCAGCGCTTCTGACGTTCATAAATTGCGGCCAACTGGGACATCGCGGTAATCCGGTAAATATTTCTCTTGGGCTGCGAGGGTATGGTCGCCTGGTAGAATTTAGCGGCCTGGCTCGGATTATTCATGTTTTCGTAACAATCACCGATGCGAAAATTGACCTCAGCCAGATGTTTAGTCTTCCGTCGCAACGTTTTCCGCAAAGTCTCGATGGCCAGATCCCAGAGCTGCTGATCCTGATAATAGATACCGATTTGAATCCGGGCCTCCACCGCCCGGGAACTTTTGGGATAGCGCTCCGCGAAATCCATGTACATGGCCATGGCCTCACTGGATTTTTTCATTTTTTCATAGCATACTGCAATATTATAAAGCGCATCCTGAATATAGGGCTTGACCGGAAATTTATCCAGTATCTGGCGATAACTGCCAATCGCCTCCTCGAAATTGCCCAGCATAAAATGGACCGCTCCCAGACGGCTGAGTACTTCCGGCATCAAGTCGTTTTTGGGATAAGTCTCGGCAAACAGTGAGTAAGCCGATATGGCGTCCGCATATTTCTTAAGCTGGTCATAACTGTCTCCCAGATAAAACATGCTGTTGGGAACCGCTTCGCTCCCCGGATAATTCAGAATCAGCTTATTGAATTCCCGGATGGCGGTGCTATACTGCTTCCGTTTATAAAAGATCTCCGCCACTTGATACTGCACCTGGTTGGCGAATTTGCTTTTAGGATAGCGGGCTAAAAAATTCCTGAGATTCTGCAAGCCGGGTGTCTTTTTCATCTGCCGGAAAGCCGTATCCTCAATGCCGTCCTGGGCCAGCGCAGCGCTCTCATGGTTGGGAAATCGCTGGATAAACTGCTGATATGCCATAATGGCTTTCTGATCAGAGCCCTGGTTGTAGTAAGTTTGGGCAATTCGGAGATGGGCCATAGGCACGGAGGAATTTTTCGGATAGCGTTGGATAAACAATTTATACCGGGCCCGGGCCCGCTGGTAATCGCCGCCCCGGAACAAGGTATCCGCCACTTTTAATAGCGCCTCCCGGCTGAACTCGTTCCCCTTGGGCTGGGCAATAACTTTTTCCCAAATCTTCAGGGCGTTTTTAAAGATTTTCAAGCGGTAATAAGCGAGCCCCATAAGATATTGCACATTGATGCGCTCCGGGGCCCTGGGATTCTGCTCCAGCCAGAGCTTATAAGTGGTTAGAGCCTTTTTATATTGTTTCCGGTTGAAGAGGCAATGCCCTTTTACCAGCAGCATATTCGAACGGATGCTCTTAGACAGCCGCCGGTCTTTGATTACTTTTTCCGCCTCCTGCAAGGCTTCGGTAAATTGATTCCTTTCGAACAGGGCCCATACCAGGCTCTCCTTGGAATAGGCATAAGCCGTGGTATCCCAATACTTGGTCACAATCTTCTCATGCAGTTTAATGGCCTCAGAGGGGCGTTTTTGCCGGTAATAAGCTTCCCCCAGAAAATATAGTCCCATGGCCCGGTAATTTCGGTTGTCCGGTTTAAAATGCTCTTCCATTTTCCTCAGGAAAGAAGACGTCTGGGAAATAATCTGGTCCCACTGATTCATTTTTAAATAAGTAATCTGCATCTGCACCAGGGCGATTTCCAAAAGCATGGAATACTCAAAACGCGAAAGGATATTCCGGTATGCGCGCGTTGCCTTGGTATAATTACGCATAAAATAATGGCTGTTCGCCACAATGAAATTAGCGGAAACCGCCCGGGGATTGCCGCTGAAATCCTGAATATACCGGTAAGCGGTCTTAATGGCCAGGGGATACTGCTTGTTTTTGTACAGTACCCAGGCGTATTTCAAAAGACAGGTTTCCAGAATCTGCTCGGGCGGGGACCCGGTTAATATCTCGCGAAAAATAGCCGACGCCTGTTTATAATGCTTTAAACCTACATAAATTTCAGCCCGCAAGTATTTCACAAAAATCCCGGACAGCGGCTGATGCTGGTCGGCCAGCAGGCGGTTGATATTGGCTAAGGCTTCCTTGTAGCGTTTTTGCCGGAGCAGAACCGCCGCTAACTTATAACGGGCGAAAAAGGCTATTTTGCCCCGCGGATACCTCCGTAGAAAAGCCGTATAGGCCTGCGTCGCGGCTTTGTAATTGTCCGCTTGAAAAAAGGCCTCGGCCTTCAAGTAGGCCGCATTTTTAACATAGACATGGTTTTTATGGAATTTAACGATTTTATCAAAATACGTCGCGGCTTCCTGATAACGTTTCAGGGCAAAAAGACTTCTCCCTTTAAGATAAAAAGCCTCCGGAATATTCAGCCGGGACAACCGCTTCAGGACCTCCGTGTACTTCTCATGGGCGAAATCTATCTGGGCCAGTCCCACTAGAATGCTTTTGCGTTGCCGGTAATGAGGATAACGGGACAGCAGCGAACGATACCGGCCGGCCGCCTGATGCATCTGCCCTTGCTTCATTAATATTTTGCATTCATTGGTTTCCACTTCCGCGCGCAAATGGGTTTTAGGATAGCGCCGGCCCATGGCGTTCCACATTTCCTCGGCCTTATCAATCTGCCCCAGGTTAAAATAGCATTCCCCGATGCGGAACATGGCACTGTCACCAAATGCGATATGGTCCAGTTTGGTGGTTAGTTGCTTGTAATAAGCCAGCGCCTGGCTGTATTTCCCGCGGCGAAAGTAAATCTCACCCAGCATATATTCCACTATGGGTTTACGGCTGCTGCGGGGATAATGGTTCAAAAAGGTAATGGTCCGGCGCAAAGTATCTTCGGCGGCCGGTTTTAACTCTATGCCTTTAATCAGAGCCACCCATGCCTGCCGTTCCGTGCCTTGGCCATTTGCTATCTGAACCGCGGTTAAACCAAGCAGGCCGGCTAAAAACAAATTGCCCAGCATTTTATATTTTCCGGTGTGCCCTCGCATATTCACACTCCCATTTTTTGATGTTTTTTTCAAAAAGCCCAAACCCTACTTAACCCGTATAAACTCCGGGGCTTTACTGCTGATAACTATAATTTCCACCACATTGGAGCTTAATTGATTTCCTTCGTAATCATAACCGCCCAAAACACAGCGATAACGTCCGTCGGCTACAATCCGGCTTTTTTGATCCCGGCCTTCCCAGACGATTGACCTCGGCAATTTATGCTTACCTTTAAAATATTTTACCATTTTTCCCTGGGAATTACGAATAGTAAGCTTCCACTTTTTTAACAATACCTCCCGGGTAAAATCAAAAGTAAATTCAACCCGCGGCTTCATACCTTTCTTGGTTAAATACCGGGAGGAAGTTTTAAGCCCCGCATGGTATGCCCCGAATCTGAAATGCAGACCTATCCGATGGTGCATCTCGCTGACTTGAAAATCCGAGCGCCAGCCGTAATCCAACCCCCAACCATCGGCGCAGTAACCGGTTCCGGCGTAAAAAGCCCCGGTATCCACACCGCCCCGGATAATCCAATGGCGGGAAAAAACACTCTCCAGTCCAAACGCGGCCCGATACGTCATTTCCTGCTCCAGTTCCTGAGTAAACTCCAGCCCGGCCTTGATAACCTTCTGCCATGCGGCGCCCAGAGTCAGTTGTAACTTCCGGGGATAAGCCACCTCTTCCAGCGAGGTTCGGATTTGCGGTTGAAGAATATTATAGGCCGTGAGTCCTCCCCAAACCAACGAGGTAAACTGGAGACGCAGTCCCAAATCAATACTCTCGCCCGCGCTGGCCCGCCCATCATGCTCCACCCGCAGGGCCCGAATCCGCACGCCGGCGAAAAAGCCGGGGTTAATCGCCCGGCTAAAGCCTAATAAAACCGCCTGTTCCCGCATTGGCAGGGCAGTTGAAGCTTCATCCCAATCCGTCTCCCCGGCCGGCATTAGCAGGGATATTCCCAGTCCGAACTTACCGACACCCATTAGGGGCTGGACATAGCTAAAAGCAGAGGCTACCCCTCCTTTTGGAAACATGCCCAGATCAGCCTTTATATCGGTATGCCGGAGTGTTTGCAAGTTAGCCGCATTTCCAAAGATCGCATCCGCTCCCTCCTGGGCGCCCTGCAGGGCCCCGGCTCCCAGACTACCGGCGGAAAGGCGGGGATTAAAGTATAAATCAGCATAGTGATCATAAGCATGGCCGGCCGAAAAACATATTAAAATCAAACCCAGGCCGGCCAGCAGGCGGCAAGCTCCATCTGATATTTTTTTTAATTTCATAACCAGGCTCCTTTAATGCTTTTCTACCTCCCGGATCAAAATATTCCGCCCTTCCGGACGGAGCATTTTAATCCAATTTAAAGAGCGCACCCTCCGATTTTTTTAATCGGCGCGGCTGCGCGCCAGTCGTCCTTTTTCCTGGTTGTTCCCGTTTTTTACTGCTTCCGGATTGAAGTATCATCACCCGGTCCCGAATACTGCTCATCATGTTATTAAATTCGTTTTTCAAATCCTGTAATTCATCATTATCCCGAAACTTTGCCAGCACGGATAAGTCGCCGGAAGCCGCCTGCTGCATGCTTTGCTTCAGGCGGAAGACCGGCCCGGCAATGCGATGGGACAACCAGACGGCCAGATAAATATTTAAAACCGTCAGGCCGGCCAGTACCAGGGCGATTACCATTACAAATTTATAAAAAATCACGATATGATCCCCGGCCGGGATCCAAATACTGGTCATGGCCACGGACATCATAATCACGCAGGCGATCAATACTTCGACGGCCGAAATAATGCTCCCGATAAAAGCCAGCTTCATCTGGAACGGCGGTTCAATTAATAATCTGCGTCGTTGGTTTTTTTTTGGTGCTTTCATGGTAATTCCTTTCTGTTAGAAGTATCGTTAAAATAACTTTTTTTATTATATTTTTTTTGTCATTCTGAGCCGAAGGCGAAGAATCTCCCGTGGACCTGATAATTCAGGCGTTTCCTTGGAGATTCCTCACTTCGTTCGGAATGACAAACATAAAAAAATACGCTTCCGCAACAGCTATTATTTAATAATAACTACCTTTCTCTTCTTGAGGCTGACGGTTCTGCCGTCAGCATAATGTATCTTCATCAGAGCCCAGTATACCCCCGGCCCCACGCGCAAGGTATTCCAATCCAGCACTTCTCCCTGCTTGGCAGCGCCGTAACGTTCGGTCACACAGGAGACTTTATCCCCCAGCAAATTGAGCATAACCAGCTCGACCCGGGCCGGTCCCTTTAGATTGAAGAAGAAACGAACCCGGCCCTGACTGCTGGGATTAGGCGCCGGTACCATTTCTTCATCCCGGATCGAAATTAAGATATCATAAGGCAGGTCCAGGAACTCATAACTCTGGTTGCTCTTGATTTTCAGCGCATAATGTCCGGCCGCCGGATTGATAATCCCGGCGGTCTCCAAAAGCAAAACCGTGAACAAACTGTTTTTCGGCATGGTCACCGGAACCACCAAAGACAAATCCCGGTTAGTAATATTAGACCCGGATACCGGGACATGGTTTAAAAGCAGATCACCGGAAGAAATCGCAGCCGGCAGGCCGGTGCCGGCGGGGAATTGAATGGTTATCTCGTCGACCCCGGCTACCAGGGCATTAAGGGAATTCACGTACGCCTCGATTTGATACTCGGCCGTCATGACCTCCATGGCCGGTTTCACTGCCAGCCGGCCGCCGTACATTTTTGACAAAACGAATTCCAACTGGTCCGTCACCTCGCCGCTGTCCGCAAAACCGGAAGCCGATTTGGCGCGCAAGGTCGCTATACCGGATTCCCGGGCCCGGCTCCGGACTGTAAACACCGCCCGGCCGTCCGAGCCGGTGGTAACCTGGATGCCGTCCAGAATGGCATCCGCGTCCGGAGTAATTATATCACCGAGGGAAGAAGAAACCGTGATTAAAGTTCCCTTCGCGACCAGGGTTCCCGGATGATTGCTCAGATAGATGGGCGAGGTGGTAATAACGGCCTCGCTGGTACCGTCGGCCGGGACAATATGCGGATCCGCAGTAAGCGTGATTATTCCGCCGGCAGAGTAGTAATGGAAGTATATACTCTCCACTTGGCTGGTATTTCCCACCATGTCCGCCACAAAACAGTTAGCAAAATAGAACCCATCCTTTACTACCGGGATATTGGGCAGGCTGCCGATAATGCATAATCCGTCATGGCTATATGTAGCCGGGATTTTCCAGCCGATAACATAGGAGGCTGTAGAGATTAAACCCGTAATATCGATGGAGCCGTTCGCATCCACTGCGGTGGCGGTAACGTAAACAAAACTCTTCCGCCCGTATTCCACCCCGACCTGCTGATCAATATCCCATATCTTAAATACACTTACCGGTTCCCCGTTTAATAATTGGTTCTGCGGTCCGGTAAAAGGCCCATCCGCGTGGATGTGGCCGTCCTCGGGATTCTTCCAAAACTCCTCCAGCCCGGCGTAAATCTCCACTGCGCAGGCGGTTAAATTCAAGCCGGAACCGGGATAAACTTCTCCCCCACTGAAGGGCGCGCGCAAATCCGGTTCCATGATAGTGGCCTGGACGTCGGGGAAATTCGAACTAATATCATCCGGCTGAGGTATCGTAGAAAAGGGATTCCAGGATACCAGGCGCGGAGGCGTGAGATCGTTGAAAAAGTAATAATCCACATCCCGGGTATTGGGATTCCCGCTTAAGTCTGAAATGGTATCTTCCAGGTGTATGCGTATAGTATACCGTCCCTCAATAGTATTGCCGATGTACTCCGGAATCGGAAAAATCGGCGGTTCGGTTTTCGCTATATCCGCCATGAACACATTAACCTGGTCAGTGTTGCGGCGTTCCCAGCCATTCTCGATCCCGAGCCCGGTAACCTGGGTCATGGCATAAATTACATTATCCGGATTGAAAAAAGTCACACTGGAAGCCGTAAGACTAACCCGGTGCGGAAAACCGCAGTCCGCAAACATGTCATTGCGGTCAAAAGGCTCGTCATGCGCATAGACCGAGACTTTTTGCGGAGCCTCGGTTATAAGATCATAGCTTCGCATATATTTATCCCCGTTCAGGGATAGGTAAAGATACGGCGCATTCGGGCTCTCCGTGCTCTGGGTCGGGAAAACTGCGTCTTCCACGGGCGGTATATCATCCACCAGGAACCGGGGAAGTTCTGTATCCCGGTGATGGTTCTGGTAATTCGCCCAGTCCCGCGCGCAGACTGATATTGAATATACACCGCTTAGGGGCGAGTAATCGCCCGGCAGGGTCAGAAAACCTTGATAAGTTATACCGCTGGTTGCGGCATAGGTATTGCTGATTCCGGAAGGATTCACTTCAACCAGGGGAGTGCCTTCATAATAAAGCCGCATTTCCGAGGGCTGATAAATATGATGAGAAATGCCGCTGCCATTTAACGAGGTATGCCCGCCCCAATCATTTGACGCGCCCTTGGTATCTGAGATCGCGGCGACAAAACAATCACCTGCCAGGGGGAAATGCGTTCCCCGGATTACGCGGTTATTGGCGTTGAGAACTCCTTGCGGAGCCAATATGTCGGATATTTGTATATTCCATATTTCCGGAGGATCCTCGTCTTTCATAAAGTGGCGCGCGTAGGTTTGGTTGTTCCCGGCCAGATCCTGTACTACCACGGTAACCGAGTAAAACGCCCCGTTTGCGAAATGAGTATGCACAAATCCCGCCCAATCCAGGGTATGATTAGTCTGGTTTTCGCTCCCTCCGCCCGGAGCCGGGTCAATAGTA
This sequence comes from candidate division FCPU426 bacterium, assembly GCA_030591525.1. Classification (GTDB taxonomy): domain Bacteria; phylum Oederibacteriota; class JAAXVQ01; order JAAXVQ01; family JAUVAV01; genus JAUVAV01. The sequence goes on from JAUVAV010000024.1 coordinate 39,449, forward strand.
ATTTGGGTATTTCCATAATCAATCGCATCTCCGAAATCTTCAGTAACCGTGGCATTTAAAGTCGCCCAGATGCGGGTTAAATCCTCGCCCATATAATAAGAAGGAGGAGAAGTGCCTCTATGGGGATTTTCCCATTGAATAGTAGCCCCGGGATTCTGGTAGTCAAACCGGAAGTCTTTGGTACTAACATACACGTTCTCAGCCGTATCATAAATAGTGGCCGTAACCGTATAGCGAATATTATGAGTGAAATCCTTATCATCCGAACCGTCGCTCTCCGGCCACCCGCCAGTGGGGTTGAAATCAAAGCGATCAGTCAGGTTATTGGAATTCGTTCCTCCAATACCGCTCACACTTACCGTGCTTCTGGTCCAGTCTATGCCCGACTCAAACGGCAACCCGTTGGGATCATCTACTATGCTCCATATACTTGAGAGATTAGGCCCTACGTAGCCGCAATCCAGCGTATTCTGCCAATGAATTTCTGCAGTGGGACGCAGATAGTCAAACCAGAAGGTTTCCGTCGTGTTTATTTCGGCCTCATTGCCCGCCTGGTCCTGGATCACAGCCGTAACCGTATAGTTCGTCTTGTCAACAAAATCATACGAGTCGGTCCCATCGTTCTCCGGCCAGTTATTGGTAGGAGTAAAGTGGATGCTGCCCCCGGCATTCCAATTGCTGCCTCCCACGCCGTTATCCAGCAAGAGCGTACTGTTGGCCCAATTAATTCCTGACAAGGCATCGCTGACCGGGGCCCAGATATCCGAGAGATTCGGTCCCACATGAGTATGATCAAGCGGATCTTGCCAGTGAATGTCAGTTATAACCGGATCAACATAATCGAACGTGAACAAGTTTGCATTGTTTACGCTCACATTCCCGGCATCATCCTGAATCGTGGCGGTTATAGTATAGATCGTGTTATGCGTGAAATCCTTGTCATTCGAACCGTCGCTCTCCGGCCACCCGCCAGTGGGGTTGAAATATATATTCCCTCCCACGTTCGAATTGGTATGCGCTATGCCCGGACTCAATACCAGTGTACTATTCCCCCAGTCTACGCCTGACAAGGCATCGCTCACCGCGGCCCGGATCTCCGACAAATTCGGCCCCACATACGCTCCGTTCAGCGGATTATGCCAATGCACCGTGGTTATGCTTGGCCCTACGTAGTCAAAGATGAAGGAACTTGAGTCGTTTACGCTTACATTCCCGGCATCATCTTGAATCGTGGCGGTTATAGTATAGGTCGTGTTATGCGTGAAATCCTTGTCATCCGAACCGTCGCTCTCCGGCCATCCGCTCGTGGGATTAAAGTAAATACTTCCTCCTACGTTTGAATTGGTATGCGCTATGCCCGGACTCAATACCAGTGTACTATTCCCCCAGTCTACGCCTGACAAGGCGTCGCTCACCGCGGCCCGGATCTCCGACAAATTCGGCCCCACGTATGGCCCGTTCACCGGGTTCTGCCAATTCACCGTGGTTATGCTTGGACCTACGTAGTCAAAGGTAAAGGAATTCGAGTTGTTGACGCTCACATTCCCGGCATCATCCTGAATCGTGGCGGTTATGGTATACGTCGTGTTATGCGTAAAATCCTTGTCATCCGAACCATTGCTCTCCGGCCACCCGCCAGTGGGGTTGAAATATATAGTTCCTCCCTCGTTCGAATTGGTATGCGCTATGCCCGGACCCAATACCAGCGTGCTGTTTCCCCAGTCTACACCTGACAAGGTATCGCTCACCGCGGCCCGGATCTCCGACAGGTTCGGTCCCACGAATGGCCCGTTCACCGGATTGTGCCAATGCACCGTGGTTATGCTTGGCCCTACATAGTCGAAGATAAAGGAATTCGAGTTGTTCACGCTCACATTCCCGGCATTATCCTGGATTGTGGCGGTTATCGTATAGGTCGTGTTATGCGTAAAATCCTTGTCATCCGAACCATTGCTCTCCGGCCACCCGTTCGTCGGATTGAAGTATATACTTCCTCCCGCATTTGAATTGGTATGCACTATGCCCGGACCCAACACCAGCGTACTATTGCCCCAGTCTATGCCTGACACGGCATCGCTTACCACGGCCTGGACCTCCGACAAATTCGGCCCTACATGCGTCCCGTTTACCGGGTTATGCCAATGCACCGTAGTGATGCTTGGTGCCGTGTAGTCTAAGGCAAACTGGTCCGTATTAACGCAGACGTTTCCTGCCAGATCATAAATAATAGCAGTAATGGTATATATTGTATTGTCTGAAAAATCCTGGATATCTGAACCGTCGCTCTCCGGCCACCCGTGCGTGGGGTTAAAGTATATATTCCCTCCGCCATTCGAATTGGAATGCGGTACTGCAGGACTTAATACCAGCGTGCTTTTACTCCAATCAATCCCTGAACCACCGGTATCATTGACCGCGGCCCGGATCTGGGATAGATTCGGCCCCACATAAGCGCCATCCACCGGAGCCTGCCAGTGGATATCGGGCAGATCCGGAGCAGCCGTATCCACAACAATATTTTGTTCATTGGAATATTGCGCCGCTATAACCCACGCGCGAACTATTTGAACCGCATCGATATCCGGAGCGTTAAAATTACAACTAAAATTTTCTCCAGTATCAGAGAGCGTGGTCTGTACCTCTACTCCATCCACTTCAATATGAACAGTCTTCTCTTTCCCCGCTTTGGTCCCATTCAAAGAAATATTATTGGCGTGATTTATATAAAGTGTGCCGCCGCTGGCAGCCTGGCCGTCAATAACGCTTATGGTGATAGTAGTTGCTCCCCAGGCCGGAGCGGCCCCGCTCCAGCTTAATAAACCCAGCCCCATCAGGCAATATATCGCGGTAAACCATTTCAAATTTTTCATGAAAATCACCTTTTATTTTTCAAGGTATTCATACAGATATTTGCTCTTCTCTTTCTTCGTCTTACGGCCTTTGCGCCCGTGCTCCCCGCGGGGCCCGAACTGCGCCACCAAGCTTATCCGGTGACCGTCGCCGATCAGCGCATCAGGCGAATACGCGTAATGCAGTGAATACTCCATGAATTTTATCCCCATGCCCAAGGAAAAACCGGTCAAAAAACTCCCGGTCATGCGCGCATCCCCGGTATGATATCCGGCGCGAATACTTACTAACTCGAGCAGGGTATATTCCAGGCCCAGCGCGCCTTGCAAAGGCTGGTCCTGGGGCAGGATCCCGTCCAGCGCCAGGACCAGCTCATCCGGTTGAAAAAATCCCAGCGGGATTTTATACTCCGCCCCGATCTGCGTCAGCAGGGGCAGAAAAAATTCCGCAAACTTCTTCTGGCCGAGATTTTTTACTGCCGCGCCCACTCTCAGGCCTTCCAGACCTGTGACCACCTGTAATCCCAGGTCCCAGGCCAGAAAATAAAATTTCTTATCCACTAAATCTTCCTGCATGAATTTAGTGCTTACTCCCAGGCTCAAGGCCGGACTGAGAGACTTGGCCGCCCCCAGTTCCGCAATCAAACTAAAGGGCTCGATACTCTGGTTGGTGCGGATAGGATTATTATAAGCGTCCAAATCAAAACGTTCAATCGCGCCATATCCGAAATAGCTGATCAAAGCGCCCAGGGAAATCCAGGGCATTTGGCAGCTATATCCCACGGCGGCCGCATTCATATCCTCATAAAGACTTGTGTAATCGGCAAATACTTCATGTTGGCTGCCGGATGTCAGGCCGGCCGGATTCCAGACCATTGATTCCACACCTTGGGTATTGGCCGCTAATCCTCCTCCCATAGCCGTGCCTCGTGCGCCTATGGGAAGTTTAAACAAAATCCCGGTTCCTCCTGAGCTGCCAAAATCCTTTTGTTCAGCTGAGGTATGAAAATAAAGTAAAGATGAAAATAAAAGGGTAAAAAGAGAAATTTTGAAATAATTTTTCATGTTATACCCCTAAATTACTACTCAATATCTCACAAAATAATTATATTGTTTTAAAGCGCATTTGTCAATCTATATTATATAAAAGACTATTAATTACCCTGTAACATGGTTGGATTATTTTAAAATCCCCCCAGCCCCCTTTTCCAAAAGGGGCGACGCATGCGTCGCCCCTACAACTGTCTGATTTTCCATAACCAACTACAAAAAAACACTCTACTTTATTATAACTATTTTCTTCTTTTTTATTTTTACCACGCGTCCGTCATTATAATGGATCCTCACTAATGCCCAATAAATACCCGGACCAATGCTTTGGGTATTCCAATTCAGCACTTCCCCCTTATTGGCCTCTCCGTAATGCTCCATTACGCGTGAAACTTTATCCCCTAAAATATTGAGAACCAAAAGTTCTACCCGGGCCGGGCCGTCCAGGTTAAAGAAGAAACGTACCCGTCCGATAGTGCTGGGATTAGGCGCTGGAATAACTTCCGCCTCCGGGATAAACAGCAGGATATCATAGGGGATGCTTTCTGGTCCGTGATTCTGGGTGCTCTGGATATCCAGAGTGTAATGACCGGAAGCAGGATTTGCAAAACCCAGTTCTTCAGGAATCAATATCTCGAAGAGACTGCGGGCCGCCAGAGTGATGGGCATTATAAAAGACAGGGTCTGCCCCGCCAGGGCGGGCAGAGGAATGGGCGTATTATTGATAAATATCACGTTGGGCAAAATCGCAACCGGCATTCCTGTTCCCGCCGGGAATTTCATGGAAATCTTATCAATGCCGCTTACCAGCTCATTGATTGCATTAACTTGCCCCGCAATTTTATATTCCGCTATCATGTTTTCCATGGCCGGTTTAACCGTAACCCGCAGGTCCGTCATATTCGCTAAAACGATTTCCAACTGATTATTAACATCGCCGCTGTTCGCAAAGCCGGAGGCTGTCCTGGCGCTCAGCGTCACTTTCCCGGCCTCGCTGTGCCGGCTGCGCACTGCAAAAGTCACGATTCCTTCCAGGGTTTCAACTTGAAACCCATCTAGTATGGGATCGGCATCCGGGGTAATAATGTCTCCCAGGGAGGAAGAAACCGTAACCAGGGTTCCATCGCTGACCAGGGTTCCGGGGCTGTCGCTTAAATAAATCGGAGAGGTTGTAATAACCGATTCGCTGACGCCGTCTGCCAGGATAACATGCGGATCCGCAGTAAGGGTAATGACCCCTCCCGCTGAAATATAATTGAAATCTATGCTGTCTATCTGGCCTGTATTGCCGACCGCGTCGGCCACGAAAAAATTCACAAAATAAAAGCCATCCCGGACCACGGGCGTGTTGGGAATACTGCCGATAGTTCCAATACTGTCATGGGCATAAGTGGAGGGTATTTTCCAGCCCACCATATAACTCGCCCCGGGAATTAAACCATTGACCTCAACTCCATAGGTGGGATCAATTACAGTAGAGGTTTCAAAAACAAAGCTTTTCCGTGTATAAAAATACTCGGTTTCAGTCCAGTTGTGATAATCTCTGACCGCCTGGTCAATATCGTTGATTTGGAAGATTTCTGCAGTCTCACCAGCCAAGGGCTGGTATCGATGCCCTAAAAAAGGACCTGGCAGTTTAATCTCTCCGGATTCCGAAGCCTTGACACTGCCTTCAGACAAGCCGACGTAAATATCCACTGAGCAGGCATCCAGGTTAAGACCTGAGCCGGATGAGCCGTCCCGCAGATCCGGATCCATGATCGTAGCTTGAACATCGGAAAAACTGGAAGAAAATGAGCCGGGAACCGGTCTGGTGGAAAAAGGATTCCAGGACACTAAGTGGGGCAGACTGACATCATTATAGAAAACATAGGAGGCATTCCTGACATTGGGTGAACCGAAGTTGGCGGTAATCTGGTCTTCCAGATGAATCTGGATGGTATGCCGGCCCTCGACCGTGTTGCCGCCGAAGTCGGGGTATGGAAATATTGCCGGATCGCTCTGCGTAATATCAGCGTCAAAAACATTGTTCAAGTCACTGCCATAACGCTCCCAGTTATTGTTCGAGGTCAGACTGCATTCATTACTCGGACTATCCGGATTCCACAGACGGACTGTTGATGCCGCGAGATTAAGACGGTCGGCAAAGCTGTAGTTACGATCCGCAGGCTGATCCTGTGCCGCCACTGAGATATTCTTGGGATAAACCGAGAGGTCGTAGGCTTTGATATAAATTGAATTATTTACCACAAAGTCATTCGGCGGGATCAGGAGGGGCATTTGTACATGATCCACCTGCGGCGGGATATCATCCACCAGGAACCTGGCCTCCATATCATCCTCGTGATCCGCAAGGCCGTAATAGGCCCAGTCCCGCGCCTCGTTTAACAGCCTATGCACTCCGCTCTCCGGCGAGTGGGCGCCGGGCACTATGAAGCGTCCCTGGTAATTTTGAAGACCCAACGCCGTGTAGTTAAGGTTTCCGCTGACCGAATTCGTGTCTTCCTCGTAAATATATATGCGTGAGGGTGCATAGCTGTGATAGGAAATACCGGAACCATTCAGCGAGGTATGTCCGCCCCAATCATCGGGAGAATCCGTGATATCCGAAATAAAGTAATAAGGAGTTCTCATTTGCGAACCGCGCATTACAACATCATTCGGCGTAAGATTGACCGGATTCATGAGTGCATTGATAACCTTAACATTCTGAATCACCGGACCAATATTATCTTTCTTGAACTCACGCGTAGCCGTGGCGTTTTTGCCGGCTTTATCTTCCAGATAAGCCGAGACCTTGTAGAGCAGGCCATGAGCAAAATTGGTATGGTAATCAGGCGGAGTGGGTATGTGCCAGTCGATTACTCCATCGCCATCTAATTGAATCCCCGCGTTCGGAGCCGGCAAGGGCGAAACAGTCAGTGTTGACTTAGTGAATTCAATTATAGAAGGGTTGCAGGAGGTGCAACCACACTCAACCCAGATGCGGGTTAAACCCTGACCCATATAATATGAAGGCGGGGAACCCCGGTTGCGCGATTCCCACTGGATAAGCGGCTCAGGTACATCGCCGTTATAGCAGAAACTACCATTGGTATTACTGGAATTGTCGGCCATATCATAAATCTCGAGAAAGAGGTAGTACATTGAGCCCGTATGAAAGTCGTGACCGCCAGGGTTGTCAGCGGGATAACCGTTTTCAGGTATAAATTCCAGCCTTTCAGCGGCGGTTTTTGATGTTGACCCGGGGACCGAGGAAACCGTGATATTGCAACGGTCCCAGTCTATGCCGGTTCCGCCCACCGGATCCGAGAGCGGATCAGTAGTATAAATGGTAAAAAGATTTGATGCCATGCATGGTTGCCTATCAGGAACTTTCCAGCGGAGCTCCGGCGTATCCGGAGGCGTAATATCCACCCAAATAAGCTGCGGAACCGAGGTAGAGTTTTGCGCCTCGGCGCGCACTGTCACCGCAGAACCGGTTTCCCCACAATCAAAAGTGCAATTGAAATTACCCGCGTGATTCGAGGTGTCAAAAGCCGTGTCCACGCCGTCAACCGTAATGGTAACCGCATTGAAAGAACCCGCGTTATTCCCGTCTATGGTAATATTGTTGGTTTGATCGATATAAATAATCTCAGTTCCACCCAAAGCCGGCTGATTGTCAATGTTATTTATAATAGGGACAGCTCCCCAAGCCGGCCCCACCGTACTCCAGCTAAATAAACCCATTCCCAGTAAGCAACATATAAACGTAAGATGTTTTAGATTATTCATGGGCGCCACCTTCTTCTTATGTTAGTTATTATTGCGGAAAGAGCAAATTCTCCTCCCTTGATGGGAGGGGATTAAGGGGAGGGTGAAATAAGCTTTGAAAACACCCCCACCTAACCTCGCCTCTCAAGGGGGAGGAATTTATTTTGACTTTCCGCAACCGTCACTATTTAAGATATTCATACAGATACTTACCCTGTTTTTTCTTCTTCGCCTTTCGGCCTTTACGCCCCGGCTCCCCGCGCGGACCGAACTGCGCCAGCAAACTTATCCGATGCCCGTCACCAATAAGCGCGTCAGGCGAATACGCGTAGTGCAGTGAATACTCCCTGAGCTTTATTCCCATCCCAAAAGCAAAGCCGGTCATAAAATCTTCCGCCCCCCGCACGTCGCTGGTATGATATCCGGCGCGAATACTTACTATTCCGAGCAGGGTATATTCCAGGCCCAGCGCGCCTTGCAACGGCTGGTCCTGCGGCAGGATCCCGTCCAGGGCCAGGACCAGCTCATCCGGTTCAAAAAATCCCAAGGGGATTTTATACGCCGCCCCGATCTGCGTCAGCTGGGGCAGGGAAAAATCCGCAAACTTTTTCTGGCCGAGATTTTTTACTGCCGCAGCCACTTTCAGGCCTTCCAGACCCGTAATAATCTGCAATCCCACGTCCCAGGCCAGAAAATAAAATTTCTTGTCCACCAAATCTTCCTGCATGAATTTGGTGTTTACGCCCAGGCTCAAGGCCGGGCTAATGGATTTAGCTGCTCCCAGTACCGCGATCAAACTAAAGGGCTCGATACTCTGGTTGGTACGGATAGGATTATTATAAGCATCCACGTCAAAACGTTCAATCACACCGTATCCGAAATAGCTGATCAGAGCGCCCAGGGAGATCCAGGGCATTTGGCAGCTGTATCCCACGGCAGCCATATTTATTTCCTCATAAAGACTTGTGTAATCGGCAAATATCTCATGTTGGCTGCCGGATGTCAGACCGGCCGGATTCCAGACCATTGCTTCCACGCCTTGGGCATTGGCTGCTAATCCTCCACCTATGGATACACCTCTGGCTCCGATGGGAAGTTTAAATAAAATTCCGGTTTCGCCGGCGCTGCCATAATTAGTTTGTTCTGCCTGAACAGTAAAACCGTTCAGGAAAAAAGCAATAATGAATATAACGCATTTAATTTTAAGAAAATTTTTCACGGCAGACTCCATAAATAAATTCCTGGATATTTAACAAAATAATTATACCACAAAAGTTACCCTTTTGCAACTTCAAGTTGTAACATTATTTAATTGTGGAGGGAGTATTACCGTAGGGGGCCGCCCCTACGGAATACAACGAGATAAACAACAACCTTTCAAAGCGGGATTAATTTCAAATCCGCCGGCAGACTCGATTTCTTCCATTTCTCTTGGCCTCATATAATGCTTCATCCGCCCGTTGAATTATGCCCGGCACTGTATCCTCTTCTCCGCCTATAAATGAAGTTACACCCATGCTTATGGTAACGTTTACGGTTTTCCCATTATAAGTATATTTGGATATTTCCACCAACTTCCGCAATTTTTCCGCTACTATTAGGGCTTCCTTGATCACCGTTTCGGAGAGGATAACTCCAATTTCTTCCCCACCATACCGGCCGACAATGTCAGTCTCCCGGGTCTCCTCCCTGAATATCCGGGCGGTTTGCGACAACACTTTATCACCCAGCAGGTGACCATAGGTGTCATTAAAAAGTTTAAAATGGTCTATGTCTATCAGTATAAAGGACAGAGCGTGATTATAGCGTTTCGTCCGTTTGATCTCTTTTTCCATGGCATTTATAAGGTAGCGCCGGGTATATAACCCGGTCAGGTTATCCCGCTGGTGACTAATTTCGCGCTGTTTAACGTTTTGCTTAAAAAAATAGAACATTTGATTCATGATATTGGCGACCTGCTGAGTAAAGGCAAATTCCCGAGCCTCAAACTTGATATCATAATTACCCATGAAAATATCCTTCAGGCTATGCTCGATTCCGCGAATCGCTTTTACCATCCGCCTTCCCAGGACCAGCGTGATCAGCCATAATAAAAAGATCAGGAGAAGAACCAAAGGCATTCCCATCACTGCGGAAAGCCGGCCCAAGCGAACCCAACTTTTCGTCAGATCGAAGCAGAAGAGATATTTTTTCCCACTCAATTGATATTTCCAAAGCGGCCAAGCGGACGGAATCAACCTGACCCGACCTTCGGATCCGGCCGGCACCCGTTCGAGCTCAGCCACCATTTGGGAAGGATGGAAACCGGCGTTGGCAGGATGTCCCCAGAAATAATAAATTCTTTTGGTATGGTCATACCAGATCAGGAACTCCAAGCCCGGCAGGCGAATTAGTTGACCGGCAAGTAGAGACGGCACCGAAATCATTTCATGCTGAGCCGGTTTTTTCAGAGATGAAGCCTTGTCGCCATTATCGGATATCGGCAGGTCGGCCCAGGGCGGCGTGGAACCCCCGGCCGGCCGTGCATTCACCGTCTCCGGCCACCAAATACTATCGGTCCGCTCCCGTACCATCTGCCGGCACCATTGATCGAAAATATACCCAGCGCCGACGGCCCCCAGTACCACACCAAGTAAAATTACCAGGGTAAAATACCCC
>JAUVAV010000078.1 GCA_030591525.1 candidate division FCPU426 bacterium
CCATAAAATTTCGGCCGGGTATTCGTTCGGCGGATTTGAGGTCAGTATTAAGGCCACGCCTAAGATTTTCTCGCCCGTGGGTATCAGGAAAACCACAACTTTTGCCGTGACCGCGGTATCCAAATATGCCGTCCAGGAGTGGGAGATGAATATTAAGGATCAAAACGGGGATATCGTACGCACCTTTTCCGGGGAAGAAAATCCGCCCAACCAGATCGTATGGAACGGCAAGGATGACCGGGGGTTGCCCGCTCCGGACGGCAACTTCAGTTCGCAGTTGATTATTACCGATTCCAACGGCAAAGTCATTAAATCAAATATCGCATCCGTTAAAATCCAGAGCGCGGTTCCGCTAGGCGGGGATGGTGGACTGGAGCTTGATTGAGCGGTCGAGTGATCGGCTATGAGGTTCATTGGCTATTTTTTCTTTTTACAAAATCATGACAATTCTTTTACAATTATCGGAATATAATAACTCTGGATTGTGGTATCAAATGAATATAAACAACAGGAGAAACTGGGATGCTGACAAAAATTACGCTAGCCATGCTTATTATACCCATTCTCTACCCCATGGCCTCCTGGGCATCCCTGGAACGCCGCCAGGAGGCGTTGCAGCTGTATCAAGAAGGACTATTCCAGGAGACCGGCACCGGAGATTTAAATATGGCTCAGCAGATATTTACTAATCTTATAAAAGATTATAAAGATTACCGTGATATAGCGGCAGTGGCTCTATACCATTTGGGCTTGGTACATGAGAAACTCGGAAATCACCCGACCGCGAAAAAATATTTCCAAAATCTTATCCGGCATTACTCAGATCAAGAAAAACTTGTTCAAAAAGCCCAAAGTAAATTAAAACGGTATACTGCGCAGCAAGCCGAAGCCGAAGCCGAATGTCCGTCACCCTCCCGTAAAACCGCCCCAAAAAAACTACAAGCTTCTCCGGTTAGGGAACCCATATCACCACAACCTAAAAAACCGGTTCCCCGGCGGGAAAACGGTTCCCCCACTGCCGCAGGAAAAGCCGGCCTGGGAATTAATTATCTTGGCCTGCACGCGCGGTATGCTTTGAAAAAAGATCTGCAGCTCGAGGCCAAGGTCCGGCTGCGTAATCTAGAAACCCATGACTTTCTCCTGGGAGGCCGGATTTCATACTGCTTTAATCCCAAAATCCCTAATTTTCCATTATACCTATATGCCGGATGCGAAATAGACGGCACTTTTTATAACTCCGGGAAAACCGGATACATGACAGGGGGATTTATCGGCAGCGAGATTTCGGTCTTGAAAAATGTCGGCTTGGGCGCGGATATAGGATACTTCTATGGCGATTTCAAGCATCATTCAAAAAATAGCGTGGATACTGACATTATATTTAATGGTGGTATTACATTCTATTTTTAAAGCATAAAGATTTCGCCGGAAAATATCTGCCTGTATTTGTTGAGTATCTGTTGCGGAAAAGCAAAATTAATTCCTCCCCCTTGAGGGGGGAGGTTAGGTGGGGGTGTTTTCAACGCTTATTTCACCCTCCCCTTAATCCCCTCCCATCAAGGGAGGGGAATTTGCTCTTTTCGCAACAGAAACTAGTTAAATAAATTTCACTATGAAAGGAGCAAGAGATATGACAAAGCAAAAGAAAGCGTATAGTTATCCGGTCTTGAAACAATTTTTAATTTCACTCATTTTTTTATGTGCCTCAGCCGGCACAGCCTGGACCGCCACCCTGGATCATTTTGATTTTCAGCCCCATTTTATGCCTCAATTATGGACGGCCGGTGTACCGAACTGGGTTACTATAACCGCATATGAAGATGCAGCCGAGACTACGGTTGCGACTACTTTTAATGGGAGCGCAGAGCTTAAGAGCATCCGGGATCATGATGATCTCTTGCGTGTGATAAGCCCAGCCTCAATTACGTTCACTGCCGGAGTTTGGGCCGGTGATATTTCTATCTATCGCGCCTACCAGAATGTCTATTTTAGCGTGGTTTTGGGAGCGCTGGAAAATGCCAGTTCCTCCTTTAAAGTGGTTCCGGCCCTGCCGGACAGGCTCCTGATTGTGGAGTCCGGGGGCATGGATTATCTTCCAGGCATCAGCCCTGACATTGACCCAACGGGTGAATTCGGAGTCCAGGGCCAGCCTGCCATCCAGACGGCCGGCCAAGCTATTACCAAGATCGAGTTCTTTCTGTGCGACGAGTACTGGAACAAGGTTACGGAAACAGCCGCGCCATACGATGCTAATGGCCAGATCACCATTGAGTGCAGTGACGGAAATCCGTATCCGGCTGAGGTCCAGGGAGTAGGCACTTTCAGCAGCGGATCAGTGAATGTGAATTTAAGCGGAGGAGTATATACTGCCAGTAATACATTTGTTTTATATAATGTCCATGGCCAGGCCGGCCAGTCCATCCGTGTGACCAAGGCCTCGGGCGAAACCCCTTATGAACTGGGCGTGAACAAAAATCGCGTACCAATCAAGCATGCTGAGCCGGGCGAGGACTTCACACTGTATCTGGATGAGCTGAACTGGACGGCCGGTATACCCCAATCCATAACCATTACAGCCATAGACGCTTTTGGCAATACCCTGGATTCCATTAACGGCGCTTTGCCTATGTCCACCTATGAGAGCGTGGATTTAACCGTTAATACGGATATTGGCAGCAAGAGCATATGGCCTGTCAAGGTCGGCACTCTGGAATCCACCAAGTGGCAGGAAGGCATATCCAATCCCATGGTCTACTGCTACAAGAAAGCAACCGGCGCGGGCCAATTCATCACAGCCACCTATGATTTCGGGGGAGGACCCAGGAGCGGATCATCGCCTCATTTCACGGTGAACCCGAACAGCTATGCCAGGCTGGTGCCCATTATAACCGGCATGGATACGCCGGATACTCCCGGAGCCGGCGGAACATATATAGATACAAACTACCCCTCCTCTCCGCCGCCTGCCAGTATCTCGGTATTTAACAATTTCGGTACTCCGGCAGCGCAGACTGCCGGAGTGAATGTCAATTTGCAGGCATATTCTTGCGATATCTACGGCAACATGGTCAAGTATCCGGATGTGGATGTCAGCATGACCAGCACGGACGGGTTTGCATACAATCCCGCGAACCAGACGGTAGTACCAGTCAATGGATTTGCGAATTTCAACGGTCTGTTCGCCTTCCATACCCGGGACAATGAGAGCCCGATCACCACTATTGCAGTAGCGGACGCGACCGTGGCCACCACCACAGCCGGGACCACGCCTTATATAACTATAAATCCCAATGTTTTCTATGGTCTACAGATACTGGTGCCAGGGCTGGTGGCAGTAGAGGGGAGCGGGAATACCAATGTAACCAACATTAACCCCGTAGGCAGTGGCGGGTGGTACAGCGGGGTTACACCCACTGATCCTACGCATGCCATAAATGCCTACAATGGCAGTGCCCAGTTCGCGGGCGCGTATTTTGGAGTGACCCTGCAGGCTGCGGATCTTTTTGGCAAC
>JAUVAV010000054.1 GCA_030591525.1 candidate division FCPU426 bacterium
ATTTCGCCCTTTCAGGGCTTTGGTGTTAGGCGGCTTGTCACCCAGGGCGATGCCCTGGGCTATTATATGTCACCCCGTTGGGGTGCCTTTTTTTAAAATCATCAATAAAAAAGGCTAAATTGGAGATACCCGTGGAACTGGAAAATCGCGACTGCTCACGGGAAATAGCATGGTGATTTTTTATTTAGGAGTTGGGGAGCCATGACAAAGCTTGACATCTTATAGTTGATTTGATATTATTTTTTTCTTTTAAGGATAAATTAATTTATTAGAAATACCTTAGCAGTTGGTTATGGCATTCTCGGTTATTGCAGGGCCGACCCATGCGTCGGCTCTAGAATACGTGATTGCTATATTTAAACTTTCCTGGAATTGGAAAAACAGCATGAAATATTCACGTGAGGGAAAGCGAAGGACTAATATCATATATTTAATAAATTCATTATTTATGCCGCGGTAGCTCAGTCGGTAGAGCAGAGGACTGAAAATCCTTGTGTCGGCGGTTCGACCCCGCCTTGCGGCACCAGTATTCAGCGGGCACCTGATCCTTTTTATTCGCCGATGTAGCTCAGTGGTAGAGCAACGGTTTCGTAAACCGTGGGTCACCAGTTCAACTCTGGTCATCGGCTCCAGTAAGAACTTCGCGGCTTGACGCGGCGGGGATTTTTGATTATAGCAACGAGGGGAAGAAAAAACATGGCTACTATTATTAAACTTCTGCGCAAAGGCACTATTCATCGGCCGTTTTGGCGAATTGTCGTAAGCGATTCGAGGAAACCCCGGGGTTGCGTGGAACAGTTAGGCACGTATGACAATTTAAGGAAACCGGCTAAGTTGAATTTAGATGAGGAGCGGTCCGCGCTATGGGTATCCCGGGGCGCCAAACCCTCGGAAACCGTCCGCCGAATTTTCTTGAAAAAGGGAATTCTGAAGAAAGCTGTTGAATTAAAACCAGCCGGGAAAAAGGCGTGAAACAGTTAGTAGAGTACCTGGCCAAGTCATTGGTTGATTGTCCGGAGGCCGTAAAGGTCAGCGAGCGTTCCGGGGATTGTGGAACTATTATGGAATTAAAAGTCGATCAAAAAGATCTCGGCCGGATTATTGGACGGCAGGGGAAGACCGTGAAAGCGATTAGACAGTTGCTGGCCACTGCCGCCGCCAAGTCCAAGTTGAAAGTTACGCTGGTTATCCAGGAATGACGGGGCCGGCCGGAGATGCGCCGGAAAAAGCGTCTGCTTTTATTTCTATCGGAAAACTGGGAAGTACTCACGGCTTAGAGGGAGAGCTGAAACTTTATCCCCTCAGCGATGTTCCGGAACGTTTTAACCAACTGGAACAGGTTTGGTGGATTAGTACCAGCGGGAAACCAAAGCGTTTGAAGGTCGTTTCGGTTAGGCCGGGAGGGCATTTTTTTTTAATCCATTTTAAGGATTTTAACCATCCGGAAGCTGCCCGGCGCTTGACCGGCGGAGAGATTGCTGTTCCACCGGCCGAAAAGGGAAAACTGCCGGCCGGAAGTTATTTTATTGATGATATCGTCGGTTTGAGAGTAGAGGATGATGCGGGGAAAGTTATTGGCAGAGTAAGCGGGGTTTTAAAAACCGGTGCGAATGATATTTATGAAATTCAGACGCATACGGGAGAAATATTATTGCCCGCTTTGAAAGATGTGATTCTGAGCATAGACTTAAAAGCGGGCCGCATGCGGGTACGGGTGCCGGAGGGATTGTGATCAAAGGCACTCCGCGTACCTTGACGGTTAACATTTTAACCTTATTTCCGGACCTGTTGGAAGCTTCCTTCTCGCATTCGATATTAAAGCGGGCCCGGGAAAAAGGTTTGTTTCATCCGAAGCTTATTAATATTCGGGATTTTTCACGGGATAAACACCGCACGGTAGATGATAAGCCTTATGGCGGCGGCAGCGGTATGGTAATAAAAGTTGATCCGGTGGCCCGGGCGTTGTATTCCCTACGGCGCGGAAAGGGGACCGGCTTGGTATTGCTTTTAGCCCCCACCGGCCGCCGGTTCGATCAAAAGATGGCGCAGCAGCTCTCGCGGCTGGAACGTTTTACCCTAATCTGCGGACATTATGAGGGAGTAGATCAGCGGGTTTCGGAAAAACTTTGTGACCACGAGGTGTCCATCGGTGACTATGTTCTTACCGGTGGAGAACCGGCCGCGATAGTAATTAGTGATGCCATAGTTCGCCTGCTTCCCCAGGCATTGGGCTCGGAGAATTCAGCTGTCCAGGACTCTTTTTCCGATGGGTTGCTTGATTATCCTCATTATACCAGGCCGTTCCGGTATCGTGGTTGGAAAGTGCCGGACGTTTTGATATCCGGGGCGCATAAAAAGGTATCGGTCTGGCGCCGGGAGCAACAGCTGAAACGGACTATGCAGCATCGGCCGGATCTACTGGAAAGAGCTCATTTAGACCCGGAAGAGCGTAAGAAAATTGCCGAGTCGGCACGTCCCGAGCGGAAGCCGGGGCATAACCGCAGGAGGAAAGAATAATGAATACAGGCGAGATAATAAAATCTATAGAAAAAGAATATCGGCCTAAAAGGCGTATTCCCCGTTTTGTTCCGGGCGATATGGTTAAAGTTCACCTAAAAATCAAGGAAGGCGAGAAACAACGTATCCAGATTTTTGAAGGTGTGGTGATCGCCCGGCAGGGCAGCGGCCATAGGGAAACTTTCAAGGTCCGCCGGATTGCTTCGGGCGTGGGCGTGGAACGTACTTTTCTTTTATTTTCGCCCATGATTAGCGAAATTAAGGTAGTAAAGCGGGGCGAAGTAGCCAGAGCCAAATTATATTACTTGCGGAGTAAAATCGGCAAGCGCGCCAAGATACAGCAAATGCGAAGAGAAAAAACACTGCTAATCCAGGAAGAGGAGAAGCAGGCTATGGAGGCCGAGCAGGCTGAATCCGCTCGGCAGGCTGCAAATGAGATGACGGCGCAAGCGGCTGAGGAGCAAGACCAGAAGGCGGTTGAGGTTAAGGGGTGATTCCGGCGCGGCCGATCCGGGCGGAAAATCAATTAGATCGTACGTTTTATGAACAACGGGCCCGAAAAGCCGGACGCCGGGTGATAGCCGGCCTGGATGAGGTTGGCCGGGGACCTCTGGCAGGTCCGCTGGTAGCGGCTTGCGTAGTTTTGCCGAAGGATACCCACGGATGGGAAGAGGTTATTGATTCGAAAAAAATACCTTCTTCCCAACGGCGCGAACTCTTCATATTTATTCACGAAAAGGCCGGTGATATCGGAGTCGGTATAGTAGATTCCTATACGATTGACCGGATCAATGTATTGCAAGCTACCTTCCTGGCCATGCAGCGCGCGGTCAGCGGTCTTTCCCGCGAACCTGATTACCTTCTGATTGACGGGAATCAACATCCCCCTTGGGCACAGAACGCCGAAACTATTGTTAAAGGGGATTCCCTCTCGCTTTCCATCGCCGCTGCTTCCATTATAGCAAAAGTTACCCGGGATAATGTTATGCAGGATTATGATTCCTTGTATCCTAAATGGGGTTTTGCCAGGCATAAGGGCTATGGTACGTCCCAGCACTTAACGGCCATCCGCGAACACGGCATTTGTGAACTTCACCGCCGTTCCTTCGCGCAGATTACTCAATTGGAGATGGTACTGTCTTCCTCATGACACGTCCCGGCGGGAAAGGGGAGCAGCAGGCGGCCGAGTATCTGGCCGCACGCGGATACCGTATTCTGAAATGCAATTACCGTTCTCCGGCCGGCGAAATCGACATTATTGCCGATCATCACGGCACGCTCTGCTTTATTGAAGTAAAGAGCCGTTCCGGCCTGGGTTTTGGATTTCCCGCCGAGTCTGTAAACCGTGTTAAACAGCGCAGGATCGCCCGGGTGGCGTCCCACTATCTCCAGAAAAACCAACGGAAAGATGTGCCCTGCAGATTTGATGTAGTGGCGGTTTTGCCGGAAACCGAACCGGAAATTATAATGGATGCTTTCAGGATCAACCGTTAGGAACCGGAGGACAAAGCATGATACGGGCACTAATCGAAAAAGCGGTTAATCGTTCTCATTTGACCCAGGACGAAGCCTTTCAAGGCATGGAATTCATTATGCAGGGAAAGGCCACGCCGGCCCAGATAGCCGCTTTTATCACGGCCTTGCGCATGAAGGGCGAAAACGTGGATGAGATTACAGGCTGCGCGCTGGCCATGCGAAAAGCTGCTGCGATTATTAAGGTTACAGGTCCGGCCCGCGAGGCTAAGAGCACCAAAGCCGGAACCGAGGGAGAAATTATTTTGGACACCTGTGGAACCGGCGGGGATGGAGCCCATACTTTTAATATTTCCACCACCGTGGCTCTGGTGGCTGCGGGCGCCGGTTTGATCGTGGCCAAACACGGCAACCGTTCGGTTTCCTCCCGGTCCGGCAGTGCGGACGTATTGGAGGCTTTAGGCGTTGACCTTAACCTGGCGCCCGGGCAGGTTAAGCAATGCATAGATGAGGTGGGGATAGGTTTTCTTTTCGCGCCGCTATTTCATCCTGCCATGAAGTTCGCGATCGGACCACGCCGGGAGATCGGCATTCGGACTATATTTAATATACTCGGGCCTTTGACCAATCCAGCCAATGCCAATACCCAGATTTTAGGAGTGTATCATCCTGATTTAACCGAGAAACTGGCCCTGGTTTTGGGGAAGCTGGGAATTAAGAATGCCATGGTAGTGCATGGTCACGGCAAGCTGGATGAATTTTCCATCCTGGGACCGAGCAGAGTAAGTCAACTGGCGGACGGGGATGGTAAAGTCGTAACCTACGATGTCCAGCCCCATGATTTTGGACTGGAGACCGCCCGGCTGGAAGATATTCGAGGCGGTGATGCTCAAGCAAACGCGGTTATTCTGAAAGAAATCCTCAAGGGGAAATCCGGCCCCAAAATGGACGCAGTATTGATGAACACGGCGGCGGTTTTTGTAGTGGCCGGACGAGCCAAGGACTTTAAAACCGGTGTCGTCCTGGCGCGGGAATCCATCAACTCGGGAAAAGCCGCGGCCAAGCTGGAACAGTTAATCGAAGCATCCCAACGCTTGGGAAGTAAAATTAAAGCTTCGTAGGATTACCATTTCCTGAATATAAGGAGGTGCGGTTATGCAGAAAGCAATAATTATTGTTAGTGTTGTAATAGCAGTAGGCGTCCTGGGGGTAATTGTTTTTCTGGCTTATATGGGTATGTTTAAGCCGTTGCAAGTCACGGAAAAAGCCATGGGGCCTTTTACCCATGTCTACGAATCTTTCCGAGGACCTTACCCGGAGACAGCAAAAGTATTTGATAAAGTCTATAACGAACTGAAAGCCCAAGGCATTGATACCACCCAAGGATTGGGAGTTTATTATGATGATCCGAGAAAAACAGCCAAAGACAAGCTGCGAAGCGATTGTGGTGTGGTGCTGCAAGAAAAAGATTTGGAAAAAGCGGAAAGCTTAAAAGCACAATTTAAAATACAGGTACTGGAACAAAAAAGCAGTATTATAGTTTCCTTTCCGGTGAAAAGCAGACTTTCCTATATGCTGGGGCCCATGAAAGCCTATCCGGCACTTACCCGCTATGCTGAGAAAAACGGTTATAAAATCACCCTGACCTATGAAGTATATGATGAACCAAATAAGCAAATATTGTTTGTCGCCAATATTGAGTAGAAACAGGGGACGGTCAGACCGTCCCCTACTACTTTACAGAAAAAAATCCCCCTCGCCGCATCCTTGGATCGCTCCCTTTAACTAGGTTCAGTACCACAAACCAATTATTAAAGAATAAACGAAAATCTGAACATACCGCCGAAAATTCGTCACCTTTTGTTTATATAACGAAACAATGTGCGGATTTTTGGCAATGGTTTTATATGTATGAAAATCCGTCGTTATTGAATAATCCGAACGGAAAAACCTTTGATTTTCAATGACAAAAAATGATTTTCATTTGGTCTGATAATTGCAACTACTTTTTATGAAACCTTATCTTCAGTAGGGTGTTTTACTTGTATACGTTAATCCTTGAGGAGGGAATATCCAATGAAAAAATACTTTTTAGGCAGTCTGTTGATCATCTTATTTCTCAATCTCCGTCCCGCGCTGGCAGCCGGGACCCGGGAAACCGGCGATCCGGCCGATTTGAAAGCCAGTAACCATGACACGGCATCCGAGTCGCTGCTAGGGAATCCGGTTTTGACACTGAGTGAGTTTGATAATTATGCTTTTCATCCTCGCGTTGCCCGCCGCCGGGCAGCAATCCGGCGTGGGATCCGCCGGCATCGCGAATCCGGTTTTGAAATCGAGTACGTTGACTCCAGGTTGAAAACGCAAACCGACTACTTTACCGGCAACCTGCTTTTATTCGGGCTGCAGCGGCGTTTCAGTTTACCCTGGCGCTCCTTTTACGTGGGAGGCAAAGCCGTAGGCGGTATGTATCTTACTGATCAAGGCGTGGAGGGCGGTTTAGGTTATGCTGGTTTTATGAGCGGTTTGGAATTCGGCCGCCGACCGTTCCGCATGGCTATGGGTTCTCTTTTCGGCGCCGGAGGTGTAGGAATCAGTGAAACCCACCTGGCGGACGATCAGGAGGAGACTTATACTTTAAACCGCGGATTCCTGGTGATGGAACCGGAAATTGTTTTTCTGCTTTCCACCTCGCCCTTTTCCTCCCTGGAACTCGGCTTTTCCTATTTATATATTCCCGTGGGAAATAATCGGAATCTCGGCGGACCGGCTGTCAGTCTGTCTTTCCTGTTTTCCGGATAAGGATAAACCTTAGCCGCAATTCATCGCTCGCTAAAAAAATACTAAAGGGGGAACTACTATGACAACCAAGCTAATCAAATGGCTGACCGTACTCTCGCTTTTTATAAGCGTGCCGGTGGCGGTAGTGGCCCAGGCAGAGGAAAAACCCCCTTCCCCAGGACCGGATTATGTGTGGGAAGAGGCTTATCTGGAAGAAGATGGTAACGTCGTGGCGCCCGGTTTCTGGCGCCTCCAAACTCATGAGGGATTTGAGTGGGTAGCCGGCCGGACGGATGCCGAAGGCCGGTATATTCCCGGCCACTGGCATTCCTTGGAATTAAAGCCAGATAAGATGTGGATTCCCGGCTACTGGGCCCATAACCAGTGGATAGCCGGCCGGTGGCGCGTAAAGGTCAGGACCGGGTTCCGCTGGATACCGGGCCACTGGACACGCCGGGGTATCTGGGTGGGAGGTCATTGGCATCCGGTTAAAGCCCTTACCGGACAGGTTTGGGTTCCAGGACATTGGTCTCGCAGAGGAACCTGGGTGCCTGGGCATTGGAGACCTGTTCGCAAAAGAGGCTTAGTGTGGGTGCCTGGCCATTTCAATCGCCATGGCATCTGGATTGGCGGCCGCTGGGTCAAAACCCGGCGGGGTCAGGTATGGGTACCCGGCCATTTTAATCGCCAAGGAGGCCATTGGCGTCCGATCCGCCGGCGTGGGCATATATGGATTAGAGGGCATTATAACCGCTTCGGCGTGTGGGTACCCGGCCATTGGCGCAGAGGCCGGCGGTAGGAAAGAATAGGGGACGGTCACACCGTCCCCTACTACTTGGTGGAGAGAATATGCAGCACATCCCCGTCTTTGACGGGATACTCCTTTTTTTCGGCGCGCAGCCATCCGCGGCGGGAGGCTTCCTGTTCAGAGCCGCATTCCAGCAGGCGTTCATAAGAAATAACTTCTGCCCGGACGAAAAAATTCATTAAATCCTTGTGAATCACCCCGGCCGCTTCTTTAACCGGACATCCTTGCTTTACAGTCCAGGCGCGTACCTCATCCTCGCCTACCGTGAGGAAGCTGATGAGCCCGGCAGTCTGATAAGCCTGTTGAATAAAGGCGGCTTTGCCGTTCAAGGGGAGGCGATATTCCGACTTAAAAACCTCCCTGTCTTCCGGCGGGAGTTCCTGCAGATCTTTTTCCAGCTTGGCATATATCTTTACCAGCGGCATTTTCCGTGAGGCCAAAGCATTTTCCAAGGCTGTCATTTCATCCGGACCGCTTCCGCCATGTTCTTCGGAGAGATTAAGTACCGCGAACATGGGTTGGAAAGTCAAGAAACTGAAGGAAAGAAGTTCTTTGCGGACATCGGCGGAAAGCTCCAGGGTGGAGAGCAGAGTGTCGGATTCCAGGGTGGCTGCGAGTTTTTCGAATATCTCTTTTTCCGGAACTCCGGCCAGATTAGAAATTTGATTCTGCTTTTTCAGACGTTCAAGTTTTCTTTCCACTTGCTCCAGATCGGAAAGAATCATCTCGGAAAGGCAGAAATCCAGGTCTTTGAGCATGTCCTGGCTGGTACGTCCCGGAGTAAAGCCATTAATAATAATGGCCAAGGTATCCATGAGTTTCAAGTGATTTAAAGCTTTATTATTATTCGCCCGGTCTCCGGAAGAGAGCCGGTTGATATCAGTAAAGGAAATCTTAGCGTAAATAGTTTTCTTGGGTTTATAAAGAGCAGTGAGTTTATCCACGCGTTCATCCGGAACGTCCACCGCGGCGGTATTGGCGCTATCCGGGGAAAGAAACGCGCCCTGAGTATTACTAAGGAGTTCAAACAGCGTGGTTTTACCACAAGCCTCCGCGCCTACTAAACCTACCTGCATAATTCGCCTCCTGGATGGTTGGAAAATAGAGCGTATTCTAAAGCGAAGGCGGAAACTTGTCAAATGATAAGCGGGGATATTGATCAAGGGAATTGACTTGCCAAACCGGCCAGGGCCCGGTAAAATACACTTTCAAAAATTTAACCAGTTCTTGTTGCGAAAAGAATAAATTCCCCTCCCTTGATGGGAGGGGATTGACCTCCCCCCTTGAGGGGGAGGAATTTATTTTGACTTTTCGCAACAGATACTAACTATGAATCGAAAGGGGCCCCCTGCCTTGAAATTCATGCAGTCCTTTAATGTTGTTCCCAATCTGCCGGAGAAACTGCTGGCACTGCGGGAGTTGAGTTATAATTATTGGTGGGGCTGGAATGCGGATGCGTTTAATGTTTTTCGGCATATTGCGCCCGAACTCTGGACCGATTCGGGACACAACCCGGTAAAATTTTTAAACCGGGTTTCCCAGGAACGATTGCAAGAGCTGGTAAATGATGAGGGATTCATGTATCACCTGGACCGCGTAATGGCCTCATTACATGCCTATTTGGAGCGGAAAACCTGGTTCCAGGGCCGCTGGTCAGGAGACCAGCCTTTTCGAATTGCCTATTTTTCGGCGGAATACGGAATCAATGAAGGCCTTCCCATTTATTCCGGCGGTTTGGGAGTTTTGGCCGGCGACCACTTGAAGTCGGCCAGCGACCTCGGAATCCCCCTGGTAGGAGTAGGCCTGGCATATCGCCTGGGATATTTTCGCCAGTACCTGAATCAGGATGGATGGCAGCAGGAACGTTTTATTGAGAATGATTTTAATAACATGCCCTTTATCCTGATGCGCGACGACCAGAACAATCCTTTGCGGGTGGAAGTGGATTTTCCCAACCACCGGGTTATGATCCAGATATGGAAAGTTATAATAGGGCGTGTTCCGCTTTACCTGCTGGACACTAATCTGCCGGAAAATAATCCCGGCGACCGGAATATTACTGCGCAGCTCTATGGGGGGGATCACGAGTTGCGAATTCAGCAGGAAATGATACTGGGTATTGGAGGCGTCCGGGCCCTGGATAAATTGGGTTTATTGCCGGCGGTTACACATATGAACGAGGGGCATTCGGCTTTTCTGGCGCTGGAACGTATTCACGAACGCATGCAAAAAGACCACCTTAATTTTGCGGAGGCGCGTGAACTGGTGGCGGCCAGCAATCTTTTCACCACCCATACCCCGGTTCCGGCCGGAATTGACAAGTTCAGTCCCGAATTAATGGAAAAATATTTTTATCCCTATTATGCCAAGTTCGGGATCAGCGCAGAAGAGTTCCTGGCCCTGGGCCGCGTGAATTCTCATGATGCTCAGAAACCTTTCAGTATGGCGGTTTTGGCCCTGCATTTATCCTCCCACGCCAATGGCGTAACCCGTTTGCACGGCCAGGTTTCACGCCGGATGTTTCAGGATTTGTGGCCCCAATTACCCGTGGAGGAAATTCCCATATCGCATATTACCAACGGGGTACACGTGAACTCCTGGATATCCATGGAGATGTCCGAGCTTTTTGACCGCTATCTCGGACCGCGCTGGGTGGAAGAACCGGGGGACTTGAAAATCTGGGAGCGCATCGCGGAAATACCTTCAGCCGAGCTCTGGCGGACCCATGAACGCCGGCGGGAACGCATGGTCGGATATGTGCGGCGCCGTCTGCGGGGGCAACTCAAGGGCCGGGGCTGTCCGGCCGAGGAAGTAGAGACGGCGAACCAGGTACTGGATCCCGAGACCCTGACTATCGGTTTTGCGCGCCGGTTTGCCACTTATAAACGCGCCCTGCTGCTATTTCGGGATATCGAACGCCTGACCCGTTTGCTGACCGATAAGAACCGGCCGGTTCAGATAATTTTTGCGGGCAAGGCCCATCCGCACGACGAGCCGGGCAAACAGCTCATCCAGGAAATCTTCCGCATAGCGCGGCGCAGTGAGCTGCGCCGCCATATTGTTTTTCTGGAGGACTACGACTTGAATTGCGCTCATTATCTGGTTCAGGGTGTGGATGTCTGGTTAAATACACCGCGCCGGCCCATGGAAGCTTCCGGAACTTCGGGCATGAAAGCCA
>JAUVAV010000057.1 GCA_030591525.1 candidate division FCPU426 bacterium
CCAGATGACTATGGGCCAGTGGCAGGTAAGTGTTGAGAATCTGCTGCCAGTCCTGGTGGTGGCGTCCGGTCTGGTTGCGGTCCGAGCCGTGCTTAATGCCTGGGTACATAGCGGCCCGGAATTCACGTTTGACCAGGATGGAAGTCAACTCTTGGGCCGCATGGTGAACATGGATATCGGCAAGGCGGACCTGGCATTTGGAACGCTCTCGCAAATCCATAAAGACCAGGGCATTCTTGCCGGACTATGGCAGGGAGTCTCTATGGGGGAATATAGGGCACAAGCCGGAGAAAAACCAACTATCTATGTGGCTGATTCCATTGCCCGCAATATAATACAATTCTCGAGCCTGGAAAAACCAAGCATCTGGGCCGGAATCAAGTTCAAATTATCCGGAGTTTTACTTAACGCAGCGGTAAACCATGCCATGACAGAGTGGGTTATGCCGAAAGAGACAGGCTCTGCGCTTCCCTGGTATACTGGAATAGCGCAAGGTATTCAGTGGGAGTTGAGAGCCCAGGTGCTGAATAATGGGGTGAGCTGGTTCACGGCTACGCTCTCCCTGGGTGCTATGCTTCTGGCCGGATTGATTGCCGCGATTATTGGTCTGCCAATTGCAACTTTCGCCCTGATAAGCGGTCTCTTGGCAGCCGGGCTGGCATATATGTATGCCAAGGTAACTGCTGATTCATTTGATTTTAAAGAGTTGGCTAAAGATCAGGGCATGACCATGGCAAAGATTACGCAAGGATTGCTTCCCAACGATCAAAAATATACTGCTCTGGCTGGTGAGCATGTGGCTGTTGATCCGGCTGATTTTATAAGCGCGATTAGAAATATGCTAGAGTTAGTATCTGCAAATTTGTCATCCGCCGAGAGTAAGGCAATCAGGGCTGCGGCCCGGAAAATCGTAATGCCCGCAAGGGCGGAGGCATTAGAAGCCAGGATTCTGGAATATCTGGCAAAACAGGCTGGAACCGGAGCGGCTAAGGAACTAAATACTCTGGTTGATTTCCTGCGGACCGGGGATTTTGCTCCTGGTTCACGGCTGCATACTCTGCAGATCGTTGTCAGGGAGGCCGCTGGACAGGAGGATATGGCAGCAATTCTGGAAAATGCCGCCTTGGCGTGTCTGCTAAAACATGGTCAAAAGCCTCTGGCTTACCCTGCGGCTACGGAAGTTTCAACCGCAGATCTTGGCGAGCACATTTACATGCTTAATACTCCTGAAATGATAGCCTATCTCTCAGAGCAGGTCTCCCTGCTCTCTGGGTTGGCCAAGACTGCAGGAATTGAAAACAGTAATGTAAAGGGTTTAAATAAAATTGATCTGGCCTTGCAGGCTATGCTAAAGACTTCCCATGAGAAGAAAGGCCAACCGATGTTTGAGATCAGCGGGCTGATTAAGACGAATCTTATGCCCTATATCCGGGTTTTTGCCCAGCAGACCGGGCGCCGGGAGTTATTAAGCATGGGAAAAGATTTTGATTTCAAGCTTGCCGCAATGAGCGAGGGTCATAAACGGATAGAACTGGAGACGCCTGCCGGAGTTAAGGTAGCCATGCCTGTGGCAGGTGTCTACGAGTTGACCAGTTCAAGTGTAATTAATAAGCTGACTGATTGGCTGAACTTGGTTAAGACCAGGAAGGTAAAGGCTATGGATTATTTCAGCACGCGCTGCCAATACCGGGAAACCCTACCCGGCAGGAGCGTTATCTTTAACCTGCTGGCTCGCACCGGTATAGCTATGGGCGGAAATACCTTTATTGATAAAGCCTTTAGTGACTGGGCCCTGAGGATAAACCGGGAAGCCTGCTTAACAGCCTGGGCCCGGTCAGGTAGTTATTCCTCCATTTTGAAGGGAATCCTGGCTGATGAGAACAGTGGTCTGCAAAAGTTGATGCAACGTCAAGACCTTGATATTACACAATTCCGTAAGTTGATGCTGATCGCCCTGGTTCGCGTACTGCGGGAACATGGCGAGGATTTGGCCTTGGCTGAGGATGTCATTAAGTTTATGGGCCGGGTCGCGCCTACTGTCAGGACTGAGGCGGGAACTATAAATGGCAAGACCTTTATGCTGCCGAATATGCTCTGGTCAATGGGCATGAAGGGCCAATTCGGCTTCATGCAGGGATATTTAAAACGAATTAACGGCATTACAATGAACCAGGAGATGGAAAATATCATCCAGCGCCGGATCATGCGCTCTGCCTGCCAGGCGGCGTAAGAGGTCCGGACGACGGACGGACGAACGAACGAAAGTAAAATCAGTTAGTATATGTTGCGGAAAAATGTTTTCTTAGATTTGTCATTCCGAACGTTGTGAGGAATCTCCAAGCAAACGTTTGAATTATAAGGTCTCCGGGAGATTCTTCAGCTTCGGCTCAGAATGACAAAACTCGGGAAGTCTGGTAAAACCGGCTTTTCCAGGATCGATTAATTACTGACTAACCAACTGGAGTTTCCCCAGAAAAAAAGAGGAATAGGATGAAGTCAAAAAAGAATCATGTAATCAGATTAATAGCCTTATTGCTATTCACGACCATACCAATTATTAGTAAGGCCGCGGATTCACAAAATGTAAATCTAATAGGCACCTTGGCAGGAGTATCTACGAGAGCCGTGGATATTCAAGGCAATTACGCTTATGTAGCGGAAGAAGGGTCTGGTTTACGAGTCATTGATATCAGCAATCCGGCAATGCCTACAAAAATTGGGTATTGTGATACGCCAGAATGGGCTACTGGAGTTGCTGTGAGTGGTAATTATGCCTATGTGGCGGATGGAAATTCTGGTCTGCGAGTCATAGATATCAGCAATCCGGCAACAGCTACAGAAACAGGGTATTATGATACGCCGGGAAAGGCTAGAGGTGTTGCTGTAAGCGGCAATTACGCTTATGTAGCGGCAGAGGGGTCTGTTTTACGAGTCATAGATATCAGCAATCCAGCAGCACCTACAGAAACAGGGTATTGTTATATGGGGGATTCTGCTAGAGATGTTGCTATAAGCGGCAACTACGCCTATGTGGCGGATAGAAATTCTGGTCTGCAAGTCATAGATATCAGCAATCCGTCATCACCTACAAAAATTGGGTGTTGGAATACGCCGGGATGGGCTGCTGGAGTTGCTGTAAGCGGTAATTATGCCTATGTGGCGGATGAAAATCGTGGTTTACGAGTCATAGATATCAGCAATCCGGCAGCACCTACAGAAATTGGGTGTTGTTATACACCGAGTTATGCTCTGAAAGTTGCTGTAAGCGGCAATTATGCCTATGTGGCGGATGAGTGGTCCGGTTTACGCGTCATAGATATCAGCAATCCGTCAACACCCATAGAAACAGGGTATTATAAGATACCTCTCTGTCAGACCCTTGATGTTGCTACAAGCGGCAATTATGCCTATGTGGTGGGCGGTTATGGACAAGGATTTGAAATTTATGAATTTATTCCTCCTGCGCCTACGCCAACCCCAACAGTAACTCCCACTGCGACTATTACCCCGACTATATCAGTGACTCCAACGATTACTGTGACCTACACCACTTCTCCTACTGCAACCATTACTCCCACCGCGACAATTACTCCGACGATTACAGAAACCTACACCCCTTCTCCTACGGCAACCATTACTCCTACCGCGACAATTACTCCAACGATTACCGTAACCTACACCACTTCTCCTACTGCAACCATTACGCCTACCGCGACTATTACCCCGACTATAACAGAAATCCACACCCTTTCTCCTACTGCAACCATTACGCCTACCGCGACTATTACTCCGACTATAACAGAAACCTACATCCCTTCTCCTACTGCAACCATTACTCCCACCGCGACTATTACTCCGACTATAACAATGACTTCCACTATTACAGGAATCCGCACCCCTTCTCCTACGGCAACCATTACTTCCACCGTGACTATTACCCCGGCCATTACACCCCATATCATCTCGCGGAATGAGATAACAATTTTTCCCCAACCTGCGCGCGAAAAGGTTAAGGTGATGTTCAGCTTTAAAGGGCATGGCATGGTTAAAGTCGGGATGTATAATATATCCGGAGAAGTTGTGCTTGGTCTGAAGGAATTCTGCCAGGAGCAAAATGGAAATATTTTAATTGAGCTAAAGACGGGAAATCTGGCTGCCGGAATATATTTCCTGGAATTAAGGATTGAGGATGCCCAAAGCAAACGCAAAATAATCAAAAAGGTTTGTATAACAAAATAGTATCTGTTGCGGAAAGGCATTTTTAGCGGACTTTTCGTGTCATTCCAAGTCCGACAGGCTCCTAGTGCCTTGAAATGACAATCTTTCTTAGGGAAGTGTACTTCCGCAACAGGAACTAATGCGAGGGTGGACTATGAAAACAAAAAAAAATATTTTTATTTTTCTGGTTCTGCTTTCAAATTTATTTCTATTTGCACAAGCTGATGCCAACTTTAGTCGGCGCGTGTTATGCGGAGGAAGCGTACCATATACTGACAGTCATGGTTACACCTGGGAGGCGGATCAGGCCTACCCCCCCCCAGGCGGGTGGGGATACACCACCTCCGCCAGTAATTTCTCCTCTTTTGCCGGATATCACATGGAAAACACTAATGATTGGCCGCTTTATCAAAATGAAATATGGGGAAGCTTGCCGAATAAGCCGGCCTACCAATTTGACCTGCCCGGGCCCGGCAAATATTATGTAAAGATATTACTGGCGGAAATGCATTTCGGCGTAGCGATTAAGCAAGGCATAGGCAATGGCATAGGCCAGCGCGTTTTTGATTTATATATCAACGGCGTAAAAAAACTGGATCATTACGATAATCTGGCCGATACCAATGGCCGGGCCGCGCGCGCGGTAGTAAAGTCATTTGAAATTGAGGTTTCAGACAGTGGAGATTACGCCAATACTATAATCATTACGACCCAGGTACAGGTTGAAAATCCAAAGATAAATGCCATTGAAATATCCGATGTTCCCACCTTGACTGATGCTATGGAAGCTTACTCAAAATGCTCGCCCTCGGACGAGGAGGTTTTTCGCCTGAATTGCGCGGGCATTAAATCCATAGATCCGGACAATACTCTCTGGATGGCGGATGAGGCCTATGCTCTGTGCCAACGCTGGGGATATGTCAGTGGGATACCCAGGGTTAATACCTATACGGCATGGGCTGATCCGGAGGGCTATCGCCACGCTACCTGGAGGGCCGGGGGGACGGATTTCAAGTATGTTTTTACTCTTCCCAACGGGCAATATAATGTAAAGCTGATTTTCGTGGAGAATGAATTCAATGCTTCCGGTCTGAGGGTTTTTGACGTAAGCCTGAACGGTACGAGCGTAGCTGTGGAGATGGATGTATATGCCCTGGTGGGCAGTGAAACGCCGTTTGAGCTCAATGCTCCGGTTATTGTCTCGGATGAACAGCTGCAAATTGCATTCCCAGCGATCCAGTTCGGAGAGGCCATGATCAGCGCGATCGAGATAAAAGTTTCATCAGTGGATGATAATGCTTTTCTGGATTTTGTTGAACGCCGCGGCCTGGATTATTTCATCAATACGTCCGCGCCTTTTTGCACGGTAAATAATGCCAACGGCATGGTAGTAGACCGCATGAATAATTATGCCTCGAAATCCTGGGGCGCGGCCAGCATGGCAGCCGTGGGTTTCGGCCTGGCCGCAATTTGCGCCGGCAAAGAGCGGAACTGGATAAGTTTCACAGCGGCTGAGCAGCAGATTACGGCTGCGCTTAATTTTCTTTATAATGCCGCGCCTTATATCGATGGCAGCGAGACGGGAATAACGCATAAAAACGGCTTTTTTTACCATTTTGTGCGTATGGATAATGGCCGGCGTTTTAACAACTACAGTGAGCTTTCCTCCATTGATTCCGCCTTACTCTTCGCGGGCGCGCTTACAGCTTCCCGGACTTTTGGCGGCCAAATCGAGACTCTCGCGACCGCTATTTTGGAACGGGCGAATTGGACATGGTTCACGAATGGAGATGAAAACAGCTTTGTAGCCATGGCATGGAAACCGGAAACCTCCCAGTTTGATTGGCAGTGGAATGGCTATAATGAAGGCGTGCTGGTGGATCTGCTGGGCATGGCTTCTGCGGCCTATCCCTTATCGCCGAAATGCTGGTTTAACATGAATAGGGTTTGGATGGATCAGGGCGGCATTAAATACGTGACCGAAGGGGATTTTCTGGCCCTGTTCACACACATCTATGCCCAATGCTTTGTGGATCTGCGCAGCGCTTATGACGACAAAAACAATTATTTTCTAAATACCCAGTTGGCAATTCAGGCTGACCGGGAATTCTGCCAGGCAAATGCCGGGCAATTCCGGACATACGCCGAGGAAGGTTGGGGCCTGACAGCCGGTGATTCCCCGGTTGACGGGTTTTCCTACCAGGCCTATAGAAACAAAGATAATGAACATGACGGCACTGTAAACCCCAGCATTGTGGGTGCTTCCATACCATTTGCTCCGGAGATCGCGGTTCCTGCCCTGCGCAGGATGTACTTTCAATACAAGCATTTCTTATGGGGGCGTTTTGGATTCGCCGATTCCTACAATCTGGATGCTCCCATGACTCTTGACAGGAACGCGCCCAGCGGCCAGGGATGGGTTTCCTCGGATGTTATAGGTATTGACCTGGGTTCTATGATTTTGGCAATGGATAATTACCGAACCGGTAATGTATGGAGCAAATTCACGCAGCATACTTCAATTCAGGCGGCTCTGACTGAAATGGGTATAAATAATCCGGTTATTGATGATTTTGAGAATGACCGGAGTTTTCAGGATGCAGATAATGCGCGTGATGCCCAATGGTGGGCGCCTAAAAACGAGGTTTACCTCTTTTCGCCGATGACGGGGGTGGGAGGAAATACCACCACCTGTTTAAGGGTTGTATATAATAAAGGAAGCGCTGAGACCTGGGATTATATGGCTCTGGGAAACCTGGGCCAAAACGCCAATATGAGTTATTATCTGGGCCATGATGAACTTGGTTTTCAGGTTTATGGAAGAGTTGATTTAGTATTGAAATTTATGGACATTAATGGAAATGAGTCCGGGGTATCGAATAAAATGGAAATTACCAGCCCCAATGCCTGGCAGAGCGTATTATGGAATTATTCAACCCTTAACTGGCAGGATTGCGATCCCCGGCACATCCAGGATATCCTGATATTTGTCCAGCCCGGAGAGCAGGGCAGCGGAGAATTTTTTATTGATGATGTTCGCCTGGAAAAACCGGCCTCCATTCCGGAGACAATAACACCCGTGCCTACGCCTTTTCTGGAATCCCTGGTGAAAAATAACGAAGTATTTACATATCCCAATCCCGGACGGGATTACGTGAATTTACTATATTGGGTTTCCGGGGAAGCCATGGTTTATATTGATATATATAATATTGGCGGAGAACGCATAGCCGGTATCAGGGAGCAAAAAGACGGTGGAAACGGCCAGGTAATGAAGAGCACCTGGGTTTCAGCCGGAGTAGGGCCGGGCATATATTTTTGCCGGATTAAAATTGATAATGCGAAGGGGGAGAAAAAAAACCTTGCAATTAAGAAAATCGCGCTTGTTCGGTAAAAATATGGACACGCGGCTTTGGATAATTTGTGTGGCCAATATTGCAACCTAATATTTAAGCATTCCTTAAAACCGGACATTTCTAGTGTTTCACAAGTACGTTGAATATATATTTTGTCATTCCGGCATGCTTTAAGCCGGAATCTAGGGACTTTTTCCTTAAAAAATAATGCTTTTCTGGACCCCGGCTAAAATCATGCCGGGGTGACATATTGATAGAATTTCTGAGACACGATACTAGGAGTAATATAACCGCCTCTAATTTTTATTTTCGGATGAAAAATCAGGGAACTTTAGTCGCAGAGATTTTTTATTGATAAAGTTTATGGCTGCGCAGATACTTTATCACAGACTCAGGAACCAGATAACGCACTTCGCGGCCGGCTCGCAGCCGGCTCCGGATATTCGACGCCGATATGTCCAGCAGGCTGACCGGAAGAAAAATAAGGGTTTTTCCCAGTGACCTGAAGGCCGGGGAGATAGGTTTTTTTTTCACGGCCGATATTTTTACCCCGGGGCGTGAGATCACCACTAAGCGGGCGTACTCGGAAATTTTTTGCGGCTGGCGCCATTTATCTATCTTAGCTATCTGGTCGGATCCCACAATTAAATATAATTTATTAAAAGGATCGGCGCGGGCGAGTTCGGATAAGGTGTCCACTGTAAAAGACTTTCCGGCCCGCCGGATTTCCATATCTGAAACCTCAAACCGCGGATTATCCGCTACCGCCTGTTTGACCATAGCCAGACGGTGGTCCGCAGACGCGCGGGGCGCACAGCGGTGCGGCGGACATCCGGCGGGAATAAACAAAACCCGGTCCAGCGTCAGTTTCTCCGCCACTTCCTGGGCCGCACGCAAATGACCGATATGTATGGGATCAAAAGTCCCGCCAAAGATTCCAATGCGCATCATTTCCGCCTCTGTTCTATTCCCGTATCTGTCCCTGTCCGCGAACAATAAATTTCGTGGTTGTCAGTTCGCGAATTCCCATTGGTCCACGGGCGTGCAGCTTTTGGGTGGAAATACCGATCTCCGCTCCCAGGCCGAATTGTCCGCCATCCGTAAAGCGCGTCGAGGCATTTACCAGCACCGAGGAAGCGTCCACTTCGCGCAGCCAGCGCTCAGCATGCATATAATCCGAGGTAACTATCGCCTCTGAGTGACCACTGCCATATTGGACGATATGATCCATCGCCGCTGTCATGTTCTCTACTACACGCACCGCTAAAATCATGTCCAGGTATTCCGTCATCCAATCATCTTCCTTTGCCGGTTGGGCGGCCGGATAAATTTCCCGTGTACGCTGGCATCCCCTCAGTTCCACCCCGGCCTCGCTAAAACGGGACAGTAGGACAGGAAGGATCCGGGGTGCCACCTCGGCATGCACCAGCAAAGTCTCAGCCGCGTTGCACACTCCGGGACGATGCACCTTGGAATTAACAGCGATTTTCACCGCCATTTCCATATCAACCGGCGAATCAATATAAACATGACAATTACCATCGCCGTGCCGGATCACCGGAACCGTGGCTGTATGAGCGACCCACTGCAAGAATGCTCTTCCGCCCCGGGGAATGACGCAGTCAATCAAGCCATCTAAAGTAATTAATTCGGTCACAGCCTGACGGTCGGTTGTCTCTACTACCTGAACTGCTTCGGACGGCAACCCGGCGGCCTGGACCGCTTCAGTCACGCATTGCCCAATAGCCCGGCAACTCCGGATCGCTTCACTTCCGCCGCGCAGAATGACAGCATTCCCGGATTTAATACAAAGCCCGGCGGCATCCGCCGTAACATTAGGCCGGGCCTCGTAAACTATGCCCAACACGCCCAGAGGTACACGCATCCGCCCTACGCGCAGGCCGTTAGGCCTTACCCTCTCCATCTCCACCTCGCCTATCGGATCCGGCAATTCTATCATCTCCCGCAGACCTTTAACCATCTCCCGGATACGCGTCCCGTTTAGGGTTAAGCGATCCAGCAAGGCGCCGGATATCCCCGCCTGCCGGGCGGCTGCCAGATCTTCTCCATTAGCCTTTAATATTTCGGCCTGGCGGCTCTCAATAGTTTGAGCCATATTTTGTAGCGCCAGGTTTTTAGCCGCGGTTCCGGCCGCCGCCATTATTCGGGCCGCCTTTTTAGCTCTCTTGGCCATGGTCTGCAGTTCTTCGCGAATGCTCATGAATAACCTCCTACTCTAACGTCGGTACGATTTACTTCAAAAGTGCCAGGTCGTTGCGGCGAATTATTTCATCATTGTTCTTATATCCTAAAATACGCTCGATCTCCTTGGTTTTGACTCCGCAGAGCCGCTCAATCTCGTCCGAGGCATAATTTACCAGACCGCACGCGAATTCGCGTCCGGCTTGATCCCTTAGCCCCACGCAATCCCCCTGTTTGAATTGCCCTTCCACGGATAAAATGCCTGAAGGCAGAAGACTTCGGCCCTGTTCCTTCACGGCCGTGCCGGCGCCGGAATCCAGAAGCAGAGCTCCCTTCCGGCGCAGCGCAAACGCAATCCAGCGTTTACGTGCCCCCAGCTTATCTCCCCGGGGATAAAAAATAGTGCCAATTTCCCGGCCGGAAATAATAAGCGGCAGAACATGCTTCCTTTGGCCATTGGCTATCACCAATTCCTCTCCCATACCGGTAACCATCTTAGCCGCCTGCAGCTTAGTCGCCATGCCCCCGGTGCCTAAATGATTAGTGGCCGTGGCCGCCAGGTTCTCGATTTTTCGATCGATTTTCTCCACCTGGGAAATTAAAACCGCATCCGGATAATAACGCGGATCCCGGGAATATAAACCATCTACATTTGTCAGTACTACCAGGCAATCTGCTTCCGCCATATTTGTGATATGCGCGGAAAGCACGTCATTATCGCCGAATTGTATCTCCTCCACTGAGACCGTGTCATTCTCATTAAAGATAGGAATCACGCCTTGTTTTAATATTTCC
>JAUVAV010000091.1 GCA_030591525.1 candidate division FCPU426 bacterium
AAAGGGTTAACAGCACAGCTATTTGTTCAATTACCGGAATAGGCTGGAAAGCGGGTTGCTTGAGACATGAACGGATACGCTGCCCATGTTCAATTTTCCGGCGTGATTCGTCATCAAGTCTGGTTCCGAATCGCGCAAAAGACTCTAGTTCCTCAAATTGGGAGTATGCCAGCTTAAGATCACCGGCAACGAGGCGATAAGCGGCTAATTGGGTCTTTCCTCCTACCCGGGAGACTGATTTGCCAACGTCCACAGCCGGTAAAATACCTTTTTGAAAAAGAGTTGGGGAGAGATAAATCTGTCCATCAGTAATGGAAATGAGATTAGTCGGAATATAGGCGGAAAGATTCTGGGCCTCGGTCTCGATAATCGGGAGAGCGGTTAAAGAACCGCCTCCGAGTTCATCCCGTAAATGAGTCGCACGTTCTAAAAGACGGGAATGAATATAAAAAATATCACCCGGAAAGGCCTCCCGGCCGGGTGGACGGCGCAAAAGAAGTGAAAGCTCCCTATAGGCCCTGGCATGGTGGGTTAAATCATCGTAAACAATCAGAACATTCCTTCCCTGTTCCATGAAATATTCAGCAATAGTGGTGGCAGCATAAGGCGCAATATATTGGATTCCCGGAGCTTCATTTCCCTCGGCTACCACTACTACGGTGTAATCCATGGCCCCATGCTCTCTCAGACGGGCAATAAGCCGGGCTGTGGAGGCGCTGCGCTGGCCAATAGCGCAGTAAATACATATAATATCCTGTTCTTTCTGGTTGATAATAGTGTCCAGAGCAATCGTGGTTTTTCCGGTCTGACGGTCACCCAGGATCAGCTCACGCTGACCCTGGCCAACGGGAATAAGCGCGTCCACGACTTTCAGTCCGGTCTGCATTGGCACTGTTACCGGAGCGCGGTCCATAATCAATGTTGCTTCACGCTCAATCGGCATTTGTTGACTGGATTTAATTGGTCCTTGATTATCCAGCGGCCTGGCAAGAGGATCGATTATCCTTCCCAGCAGTCCTTCCCCTACGCAGATATCCATGACCCGGCCGGTACGCTTAACCTCGGTTTTGGCGGATAAATTTGTGCTGTCCCCCAGAAGGATAACGCCTATTTCTTCCTCCTCGAGATTAAAAACCAGCCCGGATAAACCGTTTTGGAACTTGACTATTTCCTCAAAACCAACGCTGCCCAGGCCTGCTACGTTTGCAACCCCGGTATTAACTGATATGACTGTGCCTACTTCACGTAAAACCAGCTGCTGATCATGATCATCACGCGCTTGTTTTAAACTGTTGAAAGTGGTCTCCAAAACAGCGGAGAATCCGGTATTAGGTTCTTTCATTTATCGCGGTCCTATCCAGAATTTTTTCCATGCTGCTTTCCATAGAAGAAAGGTACTCGGCAATAGTCCATGATATCTTATACCCTTCGGTATAAAGCTCTATGCCGCTAATGAGGTCTGGAGCGGTTACAAAATTAACGCGGATGT
>JAUVAV010000008.1 GCA_030591525.1 candidate division FCPU426 bacterium
CGCTGTCTACGCTTCGCCACAGAGAGTTACCTCTCTGCCACGCAAGACTCGCTTCCGGCTGCTGGCTAGGCTTTGCCGGGTGGGATTGGTTACCCACTAGGTTTCATTACAAAGTTTCAGAGTTTACTTCTCACCTCATTCCCTTTGTCCAGACTTGGCCTGGCGCAAAACTCCGGCCCCCAACACACGGTTTTCCTCATTGGAGTATTGGTCATAGAGAGGATGCAGACCGGATGTGTTGATTTTCATTTTTTGATTTTACTATTTTTATTGAAAGGACAGTATTTTTCCAGATAACAATCAGTGCATTGTATTTTATTGCTACGACACCAGTTCCTGCCTATTTCAAAACAAGGATTATCTAGAATTCCTGGAAATTCGGGATAAATAGCACGTGCTTTATATATAATTTCTTCATTCGATGCGTTTTGTTTAACAAAACCCAGTCTTTCAAATACCCGGCGGACATGACGATCCGCGGAAATATCTATCGAATAATAATCACTCAAAGGTATTTTAAAATCCCTGGCAAGAATATTCGCAGCCATGGTTGCAATCTTGGGCCCAATGCCATCAATCTGCAGGAACTTATAAACCACTTCCGCACTGGATGGACTACCTCCCCATATCTTCGAAGCATCGCCGCCATATTCTTCATCGATATATTTAATTCCTTTGAAATACGCCTTTGCGATATCTTTTTTGAATCTGTGCTTGGAATCGTGGAGAAAGACCCGCATTTCAATTTCTGAAAGTTTTATTAATTTCGAAAACTCAAAACCATTAATTCGATTGTTTATCAGCCATGGAATATCAAAGGCCGTCTCCGACTTCACCTGACGATCCGCAATGCAACCCAGTACAAAAGCATGGGGATATTCTTCTATATCATTGATAAGTGTATTGGCTTCTTGATTATTGGTGAAGTATATGGCATCACTTTTTTCAGCATCAAACAATGCTTTCCCGCGGCGCATCAATTCATTTTTAGTGTTTGACTGATCGCTATTGGCTATTACGGTTTTCAATTTCAATCCCCACTGTTCTTTACAGGATATAAAATCAAATCAAACAACAGACTTTTCATTCCGGAAGCATCCTTGCTTATTTTTTATTCAATGCGGCAATAATAAGTTTCCAATTATTACTATACTTATTAATATCCGAAATATTTTTGAGATAAACTTTTTTCCAACTAGCACTCTTTGTTTGAACGTGCTTAACAACTGATTTCGGAAATACATAATATTCCGGTGCTTGACGACCTTCTCCTGTACTTTTATTCCCTTTACGATATCGAATCCCCCGATTTAAAGCGACGAACACAACAAAATCACAATCAATATTATTTATTAAAAACCCACCATCATAATCAGTCGCCCATCGACTTTTTACTTGAATACGACAAGATTTTCCTTTTTGGGGATTTGTCGCAATCAAATCATACCCTTTTTGGTTGTTATATGTTTTAAATGCTTGAATACCTTCAATTAGAAGATTTCCAAGCACAAGAAACTCAGCACCTATCGACTCTAAATTCGAATTTAATCTTGTCATTCCGAGATCGGCCAGTAGATTTTTGTCAAAGGCATCAGCGTCTTGGCTTCATTATCAAAATCATCATAGTACTGAATGATTAATTTAACCAACTCATCAATATCAATCAAAGTAATCGGGATATTTGCCCGCTCAGCCTCGTACTTTGCCTCTTTAGAAAATCCTCCGGTACTGACATACAATCCTTTGGATCCAACGCGAAGGCCACCCAGAAAGCTACTTATCTTTTCTCTGCCCATGCTTTCTGTGCGGTGTTTTACTTCAACAACGATCTTTGGTTCTTCCAGTCCCAAACCATCGGGAGAAGCGATAATATCTTTTCCTCTGTCTGGACCTTTACTCGACACGCGGGTTTTAAAGCCCATAGCACGGAGTATGCCGGCAACTAATTCTTGCATTTCATCCCAATCCAGCTTCATGATCTTATCTTTGATAAACTCATGACTCTTATCTACAATATCATCCCGGATATTTTCCAACCCTTCTTCAGCCGCTTCTTCTACTACCTCTTTTTTGCCTTCCATAAGACCAAGGATTTCGATTTTGGCAGTATCCTTCACTTCAAACAGTGTTGAAATAGCTCCTAATGAGTATTTGGTCGTTGTTGTCATATCATCCCGATTAACCGAGCCGATCCACTCCACTTCCCGATAATTACAATAATCTTCACATATGGTTCCAGAATATTTATGCTCACTTTGTATTTTCCCAATCAAGTACCTGCGTTCTGTAGGATTGTAGGACAGAACATAGTCAGCAATTTTAAACTCTCTTACAAATTTGTAAATTTGGGAGGCTTGTATCCCTATCTGGCCGGATCGGTAGCTGGGATAGTATTTCCTGATTATTTGGTTGAAGTCTTCTCGCGTTTTCGCCCTGGTTGTCTCATCACCCAATGCTTTCCAACCAACTGCTACGATATTCTTTTCCTTAAATTCTTCAATCAAATATGCACCTTCCCCAGCTCTTACCATCCACATGCGTTCTGACATGAGTGTGCTCCTTTAGAAAAGCTTTTTTTCTTCCAATTCAAACCATTCTTTATCCTGAATATTGAGAATAATTTTAGTTATTTCAATATCACCGGATTTTTTCAGTTTAATATTTTGACCACCATTGAAAACAATTAACAAATTTATAATTCTAGCTTCTATATGCGTTCTTATATTTTCAAAAACAAACTTCATGTTTTTATATAGTTGGGTTTTTCTTGATGGCATTTTAAGCCGTGTTTCTTCTTCTTTCGTTTTAAGAAGTTTTATTTTTATATGTTCATTCTTTACTTTTTCATCAAACTTCTCCCAATTTTTGCATTTTTTATATTCCGAATAATATTTTGCGAATTTTCTATGCCTGTTTATTTGGGCATCTTCAAGCTTAATTGTTTCACTCCCCCTTTGCCATTTACTTTCTATCAAATATATCACTTGAGGTGTCGCAACTATTGCATCAAACTCACCAAAACTGGGTAAACGTCCTCGACCAAAGCTGGGGCGGTAGAATATATTACTCTGATAAGGATTTATTTTTTTTAATTTTCCAGCCTCGAGTTTTTCATTTAGAATACCTAAATTATTTCTAAGTAGAGCCAATGTCATGGAATCTTCGCCGTAAGCATAGATAGTATTGGTCATTTAAATCTCCCGTGATTCGCAAATGAGACGTTGTTAGAATAATCGATTAGCACTTTTTAATTTCATAACCGTATATCCGAAGACCGCCCCTGATCAACTTTATGCAACTCCCACAATCTCCAATAGTTTTCCGTAGCTGTTGACAACATCGTATTTAACATTTCCAGGACTAATCCGTCGATTGATTTCAGCAAAGAATTTCCGGGCACATTCGATCTTGGTCGTTTCAATTCCCCTAAGTTCCATTGTTGACATGGAACCTTTTGTTTCTGCTACAAAATAGATATGCTTAACCATCCCCGCTTTGAAGGATATCGCCCAATCCGGGTTGTAGTTGCCCACCGGGGTAGGAATAAAAAATCCTTTGGGAAGCTTCGCATAGACTACCACTTCAGCACTGGTATCCAAGTCTTTAACAAAAGTCCTCTCCGTTTTCGAATCGGTTATCACGTAATCACAAATATGCCGTTTTAGTGGTTCGCCGGCATTACTAAAATCCTGTTTACTCTGCGCATTTGTAAAGATATCAATATCATGGGTTTCAGAAATGGCATCATAGGTCAAATATTCAATTATGACCGTCGCCTTCTGTTCATTGATCAACCGGGCAGTCTCTGAAATGAAGTTCTCCGGATTGGTCTTGAACTGTGCAAAAACTGATTTCCCAATTTTACTGAGAATCTCCGAGACCGTTTTTCTGGTTAGCTGAACTGCTTCCGCGACTTTTCCCACAAGGTCATATTTAACTGCTGAATGGATAGACCTACGGTTAACTTCTGTGCTTGTTGAAGTAACTTTGAATGAATCGCCTTGTTTTAACCCGTCATAACTAACATCAGACATCTGCTCCCCAGCTTGAATTGTATATTGCATCGGGGATATTCGCAGCTCTTTGTCCATAGCTTTCACGCACTTGTCGACAAGTTCGAAACTGTCAAAATGAACGCTATAGGCAGCTTTTTTATTAATTCGATTCCAAAGTTCTTTAAACTCTTTTTTATCAAAGTTGGCGTTCAATGGATTAGTCTTGGCTCCACGATCATTTTCAATCTGTGGCAGATTCGCGTCACTATATACACTATTGATCAAATGAAATATCTGTTCTTTATACGGTATCAAATCTTCCGGCAGCGGAGCTAGCGCCTCATTTTTAGCAGCATCATGATACTTTTGAGCGATATTCTTTTTCCGGTCCACATATCCGTTCTGAATCAGATAGAATTCAATTCCTTCTGCCATATCATGAGATACCTCTATCTCACCAGTGGCTGTCTGCAGGACTTTCCCGGCAAAGTAGGTCGCATCCGCAACACGCGGTCTTGCAGAAAGAGAATCACTAATATCTTTTTGCAAAGCTGTCACAAAATCCTTGTAACTTTCGCTGGCCACAACTGTCAGGACATTGGTTTGATGTACTGTAGCGAGGTTGTCCTGCCTTTCTCCAAACTTATCTACTGCAATACGAAGCCCGCGACCGACTTCCTGTCTGCGGGATATGGTGTTATCACTATGCTTGAGCGTACAAATGACAAAAACATTGGGATTATCCCAGCCCTCACGAAGTGCTGAGTGAGAAAATATAAAGCGAATTGGTTCCTCAAAAGAAAGTAACCGTTCTTTGGCTTTGAGAATAAGATCATATGCATACACATCATCCGTTTCAGTGGATTTCTTGCCGGTTGCCGGGTCAACCATGTGTTTGCTCTTTCTGTCGATGGAAAAATAACCGTCGTGGGTACGGTCAACCGGAATGGCATCCAAATGATTTTTATATTTTTCATGCAAAAACAGGTCTTGCTTCAGTTCACTAAGGCAATCCCGATATTCTTCCTCAAAAATCCGTGCATAGTCACCCTTCTCATCTTCACTATTGTAGTCCCGGTATTTAGCAACCTCATCTATAAAAAAAAGCGTCAACACTTTGATGTCCTGATGAAACAACACTTGTTCCTTTTCAAAATGGGCTCTAATGGCTTCCCGAATCTGGATGCGACGCAGTGTTGTCTCATTGACGTCTCCGGTAACTTCTCCGGCTTTAAGTTCCAAACCATTTGTAAAACAGACCGTATCAGTAATTGCGTTAATATCAGCTATGACAAATCCTTTGTACTGATCCAGCTTATTCGACAAATCAAATAGGTTATCGCCTTTTTTTAGTTTTCGTGTGATTCTTTGAATAGCGTTCCTTTGTTTAACTTCTATCTCAATGCGGACTATTGGGCTTTGTTTAGAAACTTCAATGGATTCCAGGTAGAGATAGGCATTGGTTCCGGACAGCCCTTTGACTGATATACCGCGCACAGCAATTTTTTTGACTAGCTTCTGGTTGTAGGCATCAAGCGCATCCAGCCGATGAACTTTATTATGTTCGGTTTTGTGGGTAGCGGAATAACGAAGAATCATCAGCGGATTAAACGCTTTGAGCGAATCAAGCGTTTTCGTTCCTTCCATTTTTTGCGGTTCATCCAAAATCAGAATAGGGCGATTGGCTTTAATGACATCAATTGGCTTTCGTGATTGAAAATCATCAAGACCAACGAGTTCCACCTCCCCTTTAGCATTCTTTTTAGGTGTTCCGTATATACGCCTTGCATCCTCCCCACGTGCATTGAATGCCTGGACATTAATCACCATGATATTTATTCCAGCATCTGATGAAAAGCTCTCCAGATTATGGGGTTGTTTGGAATTGTATATAAAGAATTTCGCCTTTTGGCCATAGGACTCCAAAAAATGTTCGGCTGTAATTTCCAGCGACTTATAAACGCCTTCACGTATGGCAATGCTGGGGACCACAACAATAAATTTACTCCAGCCATAGAGAAGTTTCATCTCAAACATAGTCTTGATATAACAGTAAGTCTTTCCAGTACCCGTCTCCATCTCAACATCCAGATTAATTGGAGACTCTTTTGTTTTTTTCAATGTACTGCATTGGGAAAGATTCTGATGCCGCTGAACAGCCTGAATGTTTTCAAGTATTTGCGACTCTGCAATAGCCAGGTCGGCATTTTTGAACCCTGAGTCCTCATGAAGCTCTGCCTGATAATACCCTTTATCATCCTTATCTTTAGCTCCAGGATCAATACGATAGTTAATTCCCGATGTATTGGGCTGGCCTTTAAAGCAATCAACCACCGCTTCCACGGCACGAGTCTGAAAGGCCTGTTTTTTAAACTTAAGTCTCATTTCCGACATCCTTAAATAGTCTTTACGTCTGTGTGCGGTGACATGAGTTTGAATATTTGCTCTACATTGATTTTTACGCTGTCGTCCTTGAATCCCGAATCCCGAAATACCACGCGCCGGGGCTGCTTCTTGGCTAATTCCTTACAAAACGTTTCCGTGATCAAACCATCTTTCACAAAACAAGCGGCAAGGGCATCAGTATCAACAAAGAAAACCTCTTTGTTGGCAATATACTCTTTAACGATAGGCAATGACAAGTCCACTCCCCAATCAAGCAGCACTTGAAAAATTAGGTCTTCAGCTCTTCGATCATCTTTGATATTGCCAGCCATTTTGAATAGTTGATTCTGTTCTACTGCATCAGGATTATAATAGACATCAGCCATATTGGAGGAGTCAATTTTGAGTACACGGAATCCGATATCGAGATTAGCCGCCGTTGTAGCGTTCTCTTCCTTGATTTTCTTTCCAGCCCTGCGGATACGTTCTTTGCCTATTTCAATAACATTAAGTGAAATGTTATTTTCATTATAGAACTTTATTGCAGGCACATATTTCATATTTTTCTCATCTATTTCTTGCGGAACTTGAACTGCAATATAACTTCTTGTTCCACCATCGTTCGCGTTTTCTTGCATTACCGCATGGGCAAAAGAACAGGATCCAGCAAAAAAATCCATAAATAGTCCATTTTTTCCATCATATAGTTTGATACAGGTACGTATCAGATCAATAGGTTTTTTTCCATCTGGGAAGGGCACTTCGCCTTCCTTCCCAACATTGTTATAGTCAAACTTATCCCAAAAAGTTCCTAATTTTACCTTTTTAACAATCTCATTTTCAGATACATCGGCCACATCGGAAAGCCAGATAACTCTTCTTACTGTATTACTTATATAACTATGTGTAACCTTCCTCCCTTTATCACGACCGGAGCGAGGAATATATTCTACTTCAAGTATCTCGTTATCGTTTAACGATCCAACCGCATCAATTACTCTCGTGCGAATACTTGACTGCGCGTTAGTATCAGAAAATATTTTACCAAAATACTCTCTATAGACTTCACTTTCGGTAATCTTTTCTTCCTTACAGACCTTGTTTATTGTCGTACGTTGCACACCAGTTCTTTTATAAATATCAATCTGGTTGCCCTCTCCATCTTTTATCTTTTTCAAATAGACTCTTTCACCGGCATCTAAGAAAATGCTAGTATATTTCCAACTTTCTCCTTGGTCATGC
Organism: candidate division FCPU426 bacterium; assembly: GCA_030591525.1. Classification (GTDB taxonomy): domain Bacteria; phylum Oederibacteriota; class JAAXVQ01; order JAAXVQ01; family JAUVAV01; genus JAUVAV01. Next base: position 7,623 of record JAUVAV010000008.1, read on the forward strand.
ATTTCATTTATTACATCAATTAATGAACGCTTAGTATAAAGATGAGACAACGTGTTGAACTCATCAAAAGATTTAGTAAATATCACTATATACTCTATATTTTTCTTCAATTTTTTATCTTCTCCTCCACCAGAAGCCCCTGCAGATACTTTTGCATATACACTAATAATATTTACAAAGTTCTGCTGTCCAAATATTTCGTTTAATAGTGATTGGATGTTTTTTAGCTCAGCTTCACTTATTGATACACATAGTACTCCATCAGAATCCAGGAGATTCCTTGCAAGCTTCAACCTCGGATACATCATAGAGAGCCAGTCAGAATGAAAACGCCCATTGGAATCGGTATTGGCGACTAAGCGGTTGCCTTGTTCATCTTTTTGATTAGACTTTTTCAGGTATTCTTCAGTGCTTTCGGCAAAGTCATCTTTATAGATAAAGTCATTACCCGTATTGTACGGCGGATCGATGTAGATCATTTTGACTTTGCCAAGATAGGTCTCTTGTAAGAGCTTCAAGGCATCCAAGTTGTCGCCTTCAATGAAAAGATTCTTGGTAGTATCAAAATCCACGCTCTCTTCCCGGCAGGGACGCAGGGTCTTGGCAATAGGGGCATTGGCAGTTAACAGAGCTTCACGTTTGCCCGGCCAGTTGAGGTGATAGCGTTCCTGTGGTCCTTCTACAATGGTGCCGGAGAGTTCCTGGCGCAGCAGGTCAAAATCAATGCTTTTAACCACCTCTCCCTTTTCATTTTTACTTTCAACAACACAATTAGGATACAGTTCTGCCAGTTTTGCAATATTACCCTCGGTCAAGTTGGGGCTGTGCATTTTTAATTTTTCCATAGTTTCACTCCTGAATAATTCATATACAATTGCTTATTGTTTAAGGTCTTTAATTTCCTTTTTAAGATTCCTGAATTCTGCATTGATCTCCACCTCACGATTAAACTGTTTTTCCTTATTCAACCGTGTTTCTAATATAGCGGCTTCACGTTCCTTCAGCTTCAATGTCTCCAGACGAGCGACAAGTTCATCCATTGTTTCGCTCTGCCTGGCAGAAAGCGGCATTATGCTTTTAAGTATGGTGTGATAAAGGGTGCCAAGATCTAAAACGACCGGCAAAGCAACCTGCCCTTTATCATCTGACATCCATTTGCTTTCAAAATAATTACTCACTACCCGTTTGTTCTTATCCGCTACGTTTTGGCGTTTATACGCCGCAACATAGCGGTGTTTATTTTTGAAGGCGAGTATAAAAACAATGGGTGATGGTATGGCTTTATCAATAGCTGAAAGCACCTCGTATTTCAGCACTTCAGATTTTAGCACTATAGTAAATATCTGTATTTCCTGCACATTACTTTTGGCCGGCAGATTAATAGTTTCAGGTGAAAGTTTGTATGACCAAATAATCTTATCCACTTGCCGAACGAACAGCGCCTTAACCGCAGTTGTTGGCGAGGCATGTTCGTAAATCTTATTTTTTGGTAACGCTCTTCCAAATGCTGATTTTTTAGGAAACTCATACAAAAAACTCATGCCCGGTCTTGTATTACCAGGAAGGTTATAAGCTCAAAATCGTCCAGTCCTGCAATTTTATCAATCAATGCCGTGGTTTTGCTGCCGGCAAATAGACTATCAATATCTTTATCTTCTTTAACCGCGATCATGGAACGAATCGCCTGACCTAACAGATCGGAATAGCGGGTCATCTCACGGCCGTCATTCGTTTCTTCATTAAACAACTGACAAACCTCCAAGACAGGCTTGTCCAACCCTTTGCAGCTATTTCGGGCCAGATCCAACAATCGTTTTACTTCGGTATGGTTGGTAATCACCTCTCCATGATTATCGATATACACCAGATAATAAGGATGCAGACGGTTATGCTGATTGATATTTACTCCTGAATTACGATTACGCAGAGAAAAGATAACACCGGATGTAAGTCCCACCTCCGGTTTGGCAGGAACAACAGCATGCAAGCCGCTGGGATAACCGCCGAGGTCACTATTGGTCTTTATATAATTGAGCAAATCCATACGAAAGTCATTAAGTCCCAAGTCAGTAATGTTGACCCCTGTTTTCATATCTTCCAACTCTATGACTTCTTCCTGCAAGCGACGAAGCTGTTCTTTACGATAGGACACATCATTGGATTGTGCAGTCAATACATTGTCATCTCCTGTGGCGGTTACATCTGCAATAATCATCCGGTTTTCAACCCGTTCTTTCAGATTGATGTATTCATCCAAGGAAATGTCGGGCCAGTAGTTAACCAACTGAATAGATTCATTTAGCGAACCGATACGATCAATACGCCCGAAACGTTGAATAATGCGCACTGGATTCCAATGAATATCATAATTTATTACGTAATCACAATCCTGGAGGTTCTGACCTTCAGATATACAGTCAGTGCCTATCAGGAGATCAATTTCTCCAGATTCCTGTGGCAAAATAAGATTCTTCTCCTTGGAACGAGGCGAGAACATGGTTAACAATGTTTGAAAATCATATCCTTTTTTTAGAGTATTTTTAGGTGTATCTTTACCAGTTACCCTGCCTGAGTGAATACCGGTTTCCAGTATTTCCTGAGCCAAATTTTCATATAAATAATTTGCGGTGTCCGCAAAAGCGGTAAAGATAATGACCTTCTTATTGTTTAAATTGATCGGTTTCTTGATTTTTTTCTCAATATGATCCTTAAGATGTTGCAGCTTCGCATCATCTTCCGGCTTTATCTTAACCATTGACTCCAGAAGCCTTTGAACTATTTCAAGGTCACCGCTCAGGTCACGTTCCCATGAAGGCAAATCCATATCTGCTAAACTGACCTGAACTTTGCCGCCAGTCATAAAATCATCCGAACCGGCAAAATCCTCATCTTCTGTTTCCAGATTTTCCAGAGAACCAGTGAGGTACTGAATAGAAAAGTCCGTTCCCGATTGCTCAAACTTTTCAATTCTGGCTATCATTTTTTCGTGATTTTCTTTCAGAGAACCAAGCGTCAGCCTGAATGATTGAACAGAACTCTCCAATCGTTTCAGCAAATTGGTAGTCATGAGAGATTGCAGACTTCGTTCACGATCGACTTGTCGCAGTTTCCCTTTTCCGCCCTCGACGGTGGTATCATAAAGATCTTCGTATTTTTTCAATCTGCTCGGCAGGATATAGTTGACCGGGGCATATACGGAAAGCTTCAGTAGCGTGAGTTGCTTATATATCTCATCAAAACTCATTACATCGCCAAGCATGGTCAACGGACAACGAAAAGATAACGGTTTACGCCGGATCGGAAATTTCCCGATATCTGTAGTATCGTAAAATGTTTCGATATGTTTCCGCGATCGGGCAATAGTGACACTGTCCAATAATTCAAAAAAATCAAAATCAAGTGACTCTAAAATAGCTCGTGCTGTACGCTCCTCAGGTGGTAATTTGGACCATTGATTAAACACACCTTGAGCTTGCCTGAATATCTCTTCCACACTTTTACCTATCCGGAGTTTTTTACTAAGGTTTGACGATTCACCTTCATAAGCAAGAGCCAGTTGATTTCTGAGATCACTAAATCGGTTATTTACCGGTGTAGCTGAAAGCATAAGAACTCTGGTTTTTACTCCTTCTCGAATAACCGTGTTCATGAGCTTCTGATAGCGAGTTTCTTTTTCCTTAAAGGCTTCGTTATTACGGAAGTTGTGTGATTCGTCAATGACGACAAGATCGTAGTTGCCCCAATTAATTCTATCAAGTGGTGTTCCATATGATTCCCCTGAAGTCCGCTGCAAGTCGGTGTGGCAAAGGACATCATAATTCAATCGGTCCTTTACTAAAATATTGGTCTTCAGGTTATGATTATAATTAAGCCAATTATCTGCAAGTTTTTTAGGACAAAGAACAAGCACTGATTTATTTCTAAGCTCGTAATATTTTATAACAGCAAGCGCGGTAAATGTTTTTCCGAGACCAACGCTATCAGCCAAAATACAGCCATTATAACTCTCAAGTTTATTGATAATTCCGGTAGCGGCATCCCGTTGAAAATTAAAGAGTTTTTTCCACACAACGCTATCCTGGTAACCGGTCCGATCATTCGGCAGAACATCCTCATTCAAATCTTCAAGAAATTCATTGAAGATATTGTAAAGCATTAAAAAGTATATTTTTTCGGGTGAGTTCTCCTGATACACTGATTCAATATGAGCACAGATATGCTCTGTGACATCCTTGAGCTTTGAGCTATCATTCCAGATTTGATCAAACAATTGAAGATAAGAAGTAGTAAGCGGCACTTCTTTTATTTTGTTAATAAAATTTGAAACTGCATCTCCCGACTGATAACCAAGATCAACTGCCGTAAAACCATGCAATGGTGTGTATGCGGTTTCGGAATCTTTCTTATCTAAACAAGCAAACTGCTGCATAGGAGCTTTAGTTGCATTTGATCGGAATTTAGCTTTGCATCGTATCCAATTGGCGCACTCCTTTGCAATTGCCCTTTGCGTCAGCTTATTTTTAAGTTGAATTTCAAAATCACTCCCATAAAGACTTCTTTCTCGTTGTTGCTTAGGGATATGAAACTCTCGTCGTTCCTTAGAGGTTTTATCAGTTACTTCATCTGGCACAAAAGTTGGAGCAGTGAAAATGAATTCTAACGATTCAACTTTCTCTAGTTCTTTTTTCAGGGCTTCATATGCATAGATAGAGAAACAGGACGCAGCAATTTTGAGTTTCGTATCTGGTTTAATCGTCTTCTTTAAATCATCGCCCCAAAGAGTATTTATATTATCTAATATTTGCATGATTATTGACCACTAACCTCATTATTCTGTTAAATTCGCTACATCATTTTGATAAAAAGCCACTGACCGATTTCAGTAGAAGACCCCGACTTGTCTTACCCATTCATTTTCATTAACCTCGTCTTTTTTTGCAGATACTGCCAGCCACCAATCTCAAAATTGTTCATTTTCTTGTGCTGCTATGTCAGCAAAACCAAGCCGTTGTCTAAATAGCCAATTTTCTCTATACGATAAGCCTTTTTCCCCACTACCCAAAATATTATGCACTTTTTTGATATGGTCTGCAACTGATGTGTCGGTGCCGGAGTTATCGAACCGCCGAGAAATCCTCGTCACTTGTCTTAATCACTCCCGTTACCTTTGATCTGTTTGATTTGCTGATTGAGAAACCGTTCTATTTCCTTTTTTTTGGGAAGTTCCAGCATATATTTGGAAACAAAGAGCCGGTTGTCCATGCCGGCCAGAGCGTATTCAACCAGGGTATGGTCTTTTTCCGTACAGAGCAGTATCCCCACAGGTGGATTATCACCCTTTGGCATCATGTTCTTTTTGAACCAGCTCAAATATGTATTTAATTGCCCTATGTTTTCGTGGCTGAAAGCCTCAAGTTTCAGCTCTACCAATACATGGCATTTAAGCAACCGATTGTAAAAGACCAAATCAATGAAGTTGTGCGTATTTCCGATCAAGATGCGCTTTTGCCGCGCTTCAAAGCAGAAACCATGCCCCAGTTCCAATAAAAATTCGTGTAATTTGTCCAGAAGCTGATCTTCCAGATGCGATTCGCTCATGACTTCGGACGATTTAAGTCCTAAAAATTCAAAAACATAAGGATCCCGGATGACAAGTTTCGACTCTGCCGTTTCAGCGCTCTGCCGCACTAAACCGGCTAATTTTTTCTTGTTTCTTGACAAACCCGAACGTTCATAATACAGGCTGGCAATCTGCCTTTTAAGTTCCCGTACTGACCAGTTGCCATTGATACATTCGATAGTATAAAAATCACGCTTGGTTTGGTCCTCGATCGAAATAAATTGCTCAATATGCGTATATGATAAGGTTTGCAACATGCGGCGGAACAACCCATCATAAAGTGCGGTCACTGACCGCACTTTATTGGATTTAATTGGAAGCCTTGCCGAAACCAACGGTTTAAATTGTGCGGGCAGTGACCGCATTATCAAGGGATATGTTTGATAAAAACGGAGATATTGATAGAGCTGCCTTTTACCACAGGTGCTTACTTTTTTCTTTTTTAGGTCGGTTGCCAGTTTTTTCAACAAACTTTCACCATAGGCCGCCCGGTCAGATCCATTCAACTCATATTCGGAAATATAATAACCCATCAGCCAATTGCGCAGGGTTAAGCAAATATTGACTGCTCGTCCAGCCTTTGCGGCTAATTCTTCATGAACCCCGTGAATAGCATCAACAAGATCACCAAATGATCCTTGACGGAGGGAGTTGCTTTTCATCAGTTAGTCCCCTTTATTTACGATTGGCCAGACGCTGTCTGACCTTTTCCAAGTTTTCCAATTTCCCAGAGCTGCCAGGCAGGCTCTCGGGTCTGCTTCTGTTGTCATCGCTTCTCTTATCTGAGTAATTGTAAAGCAAGAGTTTGTCTAAATAGCCAGTTTTCTCTATACGGCAACCCTTTTCCCCTCTTTGCACAATATTATGCACACTTTTGATATGGTCTGCAATGATTTTCGAATGCTGGGGGGCGCCCCTACATTTATCACCCTCCCCTTCATCCCCTCCCGTCAAAAAGGGAGGGGAATACGTGACTTCTGGACTAAATGCTCAGACTCCTAGCCCCCTTTTCCAAAGGGGGAACTCAATAAGATCACCCCGTAGTAAGCTACAAGGAATTACAAGTTACTGTTTTTTTCCTTGCTTTGCCGCTTGCTTGGTGTAATATGATTGTCAACTTCAATCCTCTTTCAGGTTAACAATTAATATGAAACCTACTATTCATTCTGAAATTCTGGAAGCCTATGCCGTATTGGAAGGACGGGCGTTATCTAAAGACCAGGCCCTGAGCTTGAGCCGTCTGGGGGGACAGGATATTCTCGACCTCATGGCTTTGGCCAACAAGGTAAAGAATAAATACGCTCCTGATCTAAAGACCTGCACTATTATGAATGCCAAGTCCGGGGCTTGCGCGGAGGATTGCCGGTTCTGCGCCCAATCCAATTATCATTCCGCAAAAATCGAGATTTATCCCCTGGCTTCCCTAGAAACTATGCTATCGCAAGCGAGCCAGGCGTACCAAAACGGGGTACGCCGTTTCGGGTTGGTAGTCAGCGGTACGGGCTATGATGTTTGTAATTCTGAATTCCAAAACCTTATAAGTGCGATCGAGGCGATTCGATCGGAGTATCCGGATATGGAGATATGCGCTTCCTTCGGGATTTTATCCGAAGAAACCGTTAAAATTCTGGCAGAGTCAGGTCTGGCTTATTACAATATCAATTTGCAGGCAAATCCCGCCCGCTACGCAGAACTGGTTGCCACCACCCATGCTGTTGAAGACCGTTTGCAGACCATCCGCCTTCTGAAAAAACACGGCATTAAAGTCTGCTCCGGCGGGATTATCGGCCTGGGAGAAAGCATGGAGGACCGGATTGAACTGGCCCTGGTCTTAAAAGACCTGGATGTGGATGTTATTCCTTTGAATGTCCTGATCCCCATAGCCGGCACCCCTATGGAAAACCAGCCCCCCACTCCCCTGCCCGAGATTGCCAAAACTATTGCCCTGTTCCGCTTGCTCCATCCCACAAAGACGATTAAGCTGGCTGCCGGCCGGGAAACCAGGCTCAAGGACTTTCAGGGACTCCTGATGCTGGCAGGCGCCAATGGTTTTTTAACCGGCGGATATCTTACTACCCGGGGCCGGGATATTTCCGAGGACCAGGCTTTCCAGCAGGAATTGGAAGGTTTCCATGTATCCTAAAAAACAAACCCTGGCTGTGGATAGAAAACATATCTGGCACCCCTATACCCAGATGAAGGATTATGCTGGCCGCGATCCCTTGGTAATCGTAAAGGGCAAGGGCGTCAAACTTTACGATGCGGATGGAAATTCATACTATGATACTATTTCTTCCTGGTGGTGTAATGTTCACGGCCATGGCCAGCCCAAGATAAACCGGGGAATACAAAAGCAGTTGCAGCAGTTGGAGCATGTCCTCTTTGCCGGCATCACGCACCCCGCAGCCGCGGAACTGGTCAGCCGTTTGCAAGATTTTCTGCATCCTTTGCTCTGCCGTTTCTTCTTTTCCGATAACGGGTCCACCTCTGTGGAAGTTGCCCTGAAAATGGCCTTTCAATACTGGCAGAACCAAGGAAACCGCACCAAGACCCAATTCGTATTCCTGGAAAACTCTTACCACGGCGATACGGCAGGAGCCATGAGCGTGGGCGGCATGGAGCTTTATCACCGCCTGTATGCGCCTTTGCGCTTTAAATCCCTTCAGGCGCGTTCCCCAAATTGCCGGAGCTGTACTCACAGAAAAACCGAGTTTACTTTTACTGCCCAAAACCCAGGCTGCCAACTGGAGTGCTTCTCCTCCATGGAGAAAATCCTGCGCCAGGAAAAAGACCGTCTCGCAGCCGTGATTGTGGAACCCCTGATGCAGGGCGCCGGTGGTATATCATTTTATCCGGCGCAATATTTAAAGCAGTTGCGGGCCCTTACTTCGCAACTGAATATTCTCTTAATTTTCGATGAAGTCGCCACCGGCTTTGGCCGGACCGGATCTATGTTTGCCTTTCAGCAGGCCAAGGTGGTGCCGGATTTCATCTGCCTTTCCAAAGGCCTCACAGCCGGGTATCTGCCCCTGGCTCTGACCGTGACCCGTGAAAAAATTTACCAGGCCTTTTATTCGGATGACACCTCGGCCAAGACTTTTTTTCACGGCCACACCTACACAGCCAATCCTCTGGCCTGCGCGGCTGGCATTGAAAATTTAAAGCTTTTCAAACAAAAAAAACTCCCAGCCTCTCAGGCCGCAGTAATGCGGCATTTCCATGGGAAACTGCGCGCTTTTAAAGACCTGGACTTTATTGGAGATATCCGCTATCTTGGCTTTATCGGCGCTGTGGATATAGTCCGCAGCCGGAAAACTAAGACTCTTTTTGCTCCGGAATCCCGGATCGGATTCCAAATCTATGTCCAAGCTTTGAAAAACGGGCTGCTTTTGCGGCCCCTGGGCGATACGATTTACTGGTTCCTGCCCCTGGTGGTCACACGAAAAGACATTGATATCATCATGACCAAAAGCCGGGAGTCCCTGCTGGCGGCCATCGCATCTGCAGACCGCTAATTTATTAGCCGTTCGTTATGGCACCGGCAGTTGTAGGGCGTTTAATTAAACGCCCCTACGTTTCGGTGGTGGACATCTCAGCTTTCGAGGGATTGAAAAAACAGCATGAAATATTTACGTGCAGAAAAGCGAATGGCTAATATATTACATGAAAGGTCAAGTTTATGACATCACATTCTGACCGCTATCAGGAATTCCACGCCGAACTGGAGCAGCTCAAAAGCCAAGACCAGTATCGCAGTTTGCGCCCCATAGAAAAACGAGAAGGTAAATACGTTTTTCTTAACAGCCAACCGCTGATTAATCTTTCTTCCAATGATTACCTTGGCCTGGCCACAGACCAGTCCTTGCACTTCCGGTTCTTCAGCGGCATCAATAATAATAACGTAATCAATCATTTTGGGCTGGGCGCTTCGGCTTCCCGGCTTTTAACCGGCAGCCATGCCCCGTATGCCGCGCTGGAGCAAACTATTGCCACCCTTTACCAGCGCGAAGCGGCCCTGGTCTTTAATTCCGGTTATCACGCCAACCTGGGAATACTCCCCTCACTATTGGGACGGAAGGATGTCATTTTCTCTGACCGGCTGAACCATGCCAGTCTGCTGGACGGCGCCCGGCTGTCCGGAGCCAAACTATATCGCTATCGCCATCTGGATTATAATCATCTTGAAAAACTTCTCTCCCAACACCGGGGAAATTTCAAGCGGGCCATAATTATATCGGAAAGCATTTTCAGCATGGACGGCGATCTGGTGGATTTGGCCAAACTGGTGGAACTAAAAACCCGGCATGATGCCTGGCTCTATATTGACGAAGCCCATGCCATGGGCGTACGCGGCCCCAGGGGGTTGGGTCTCTGCGAGGAACAAAATCTTATCCCAAAAATAGATCTTATCATGAGCACATTCGGCAAGGCCCTGGCTTCCCTGGGCGCTTTCGTGGCCGGAGACCGGGTAATTATAAATTACCTGGTCAATAAAATGCGCCCGTTTATTTTTACCACTGCGCTGCCGCCCATTATAGTCTACTGGAATCTTCACCTGCTGCAGCAGGTCCCGGGATTTCAGGCTAAACGGGTCCATTTGCGTCAATTAGCCTTACGTCTGCGGACCGCTTTCCAGGAAGCAGGCTTATCGACCTTGGGCGAGAGTCAGATTATCCCCCTGATAATCGGGGAGAGCTACCGGACTATAACCGCGGCGGAGAAACTGAAGGAAAAGGGCTTTCTGCTTTTCCCTATCCGGCCGCCCACGGTGCCGGTCAATACTTCCCGGCTCCGGATTTCCCTGACAGCTAATTTAGACTGGGATGATGTCAAGGACCTGCCGGGCCTTGCGGCCCAAGCACTTCAGGAGGGAAAGAATACACCTTGAAAGAACTGTCTTCCATAAGCCTTTTCTTCCAACCATGTCATTCCGAGCAAAGCGAGGAATCTCTAAAATCCCTGGTTTTCGAGAAGATTCCTCGGTCGCTTCGCTTCCTCGGAATGACAAAACCGGGGGAATGCTCTGAAAACCTGCTTGGGAGGTCTCTCCCTTGAACTCCTGCTGGCAAATCCGGGAAAACAGAAAAAAACTCCTGGTTTTTTTCAATGGCTGGGGTATGGACAGCCGCCCTTTTGCGCACCTGCGTAGCGGAAGTTTTGATGTTTTGATATTATACGACTATCGTTCTCTCTCCCTCCCGCTGGAATTCAGCCGGGATTTAGAGAACTACCAGGAAATATATATTCTGGCCTGGTCTCTGGGCGTCTGGGTCTGCCAAGCCTTGGGCGATATTTTCCCGAGCCAGCCGGTTTTTTCCCTGGCGCTTAACGGCACCGGCTCTCCCATCCATCCGCGTTATGGGATTCCGCCTGCCATCTTCAACACTACGCTTAAGAAACTTTCCCCCGCGGTCCTCGAAAATTTTTATGGCCGCATGTTTTCCCGGACGGAAGAAACCATAGGTTTCCTGCAAAATCCTCCGGAACGTCCCCTGTCCGAGCAAAGGGAAGAACTCGAATTCCTCCAACAGAGAATTTTAGCCGTTCCAACTTCCGGCCAAGAACAGCACTTTGACGCCGTGCTTATCTCTAAACAGGATCTTATCATGCCCGCACAAAACCAGCTGCGTTTCTGGAATAGCCGCTGCCCCTGCCATCTCCTGACTTCCGGTCATTTTCCTTTTTTTCGGTGGCAGCAATGGGAGTCTATTCTCGCTGAGGCCGGGTATGGATAAGGCCCGCATCCAACAGCGTTTTAAAAAATCCCTTTTGACATATAATACGCATGCCAAGGTTCAGGCACAAATGGCCGAGTGTTTAATTGAGCTTTTGATTAAAACCACAGGGCATACTTATAATCGTATTCTGGAGATCGGCTGCGGACCCGGCTTATTAACCCGGAAACTTATGCAGCACTTCCGGGGAGCCCGCTTGTTCGCCAATGATCTGGTAGATGATTTTCAGGATCACATCCACCAAACTATTTCCCCGAATATTCAATTCATTCCCGGCGATGCCGAGACCATCTCCGGTTTCCCCGGACAGCTTGACCTGGTTGTTTCCAATGCCGCTTTTCAATGGATGATTTCTCTGGAAACCCTGCTGAAAAAACTCGAGCCCTTGCTCATGCCTAAAGGAATTATCGCCTTTTCTTCCTTTGGGCCGGGTCATTTTCCCGAGATTGCCCGGCTTCTGGGCCCCGGGCTCACATACCCGGATCCGGAGAATATGCCGGCACTTTGCGGATCAGCTTTTGATATTCTCTTCCGTCGCAGCGAGAGCATTGTCTTGTATTTTCCGAACGGCCTCGCGATGCTGCGGCATCTCAAGTCCACGGGCGTGAACAGCTTATACCAGACCGCCTGGTCAAAATCCGCGTTGCTCGCTTTTGCCGCTGATTACGAGCGCCGGTATAAATGCCCTCAAGGTGTATCTCTCACTTATCATCCTTTTTATTGTCTGCTGAGGAAAAAATAACGGGCTATCCCAACAAAATATCGTTTCCATTTTTAAGTAATTATATTTATAATATGACCATGAATAAAGAAACAATAAACTGGCTTGATATGGTTGATTATGATATTACTACGGCTGAAGAAATGCTTAAAACTGGCCGGTATGTTTATGTTATTTTTATGTGCCATTTGGCAATAGAAAAAGCTCTTAAAGCTGTAGTGTGTGAAGCAACCAATAAATTTCCTCCTAAAACCCATGATTTAATCCTGCTGGTTACTCTTAGTAAAATTGAGTTCGCCGATGTTTTATTGGATTTCATTGGGAAGATAAACAATGTTGCTATAGTTACCTGGTACCCCGAAGAATTATCAAAACTGGTTTCAAGTTACCCTAAAGAAATTGCTAAACAATATTTGGATAAAACCCTGGAGGCGATACGATGTATAAAGCAGGATCCCAGGTTAAAGAGATAGTAGAAAAATACAAAGAGACCCTGCAAAAGCGCGGTATTAAAGTTGACCGCATAATTCTCTATGGCTCTTTTGCGCAAGGCAGAGAAAGAGAGCATAGCGATATTGATCTGGTTGTGGTATCTGAAAATTTCCAAAAAATGAATCTTCGGGAAAGACTGGAAGTATTAGGCATGGCTGCCGCCAGGATTATGCAGCCTATTGAAGCAAAAGGTTATACTGCCGAGGAAATAGCATCTGCTCCTAACATTAGTTTTCTAAGTGAAATTTTAAAAGCGGGAGTTAACGTATAATCGGCTGATTCCATACTCACGAGCCAGTGCCAAAGAATCCGGATGTGCGGCCAGGCCGCGGCGCTTGAGATAATTAAGTTTGGCCCGGGCCACCGCGCTGACCGCGGCATCCAAATCCTTAAACGCCAGGACCCGGACGCGTTCTGCCGCGGCATGGGTGCGCAATTCTTCGCAATAGTCGGCAACATAGATTAACTTATCCAGCGGATGCATGCCCGGTCCTCCAATCGAGTGACGGGCTATGGCTCTTAATACTCCCGGATCTTTTACTCCGAATTTGTGAAAAGCCAGGTAAGCGCCCACCGGATTATGCCACAGCTTAGGCTCGGCCCGAATGCCCGCATCCAGATAACGACCACTATATCTGTTTAAGAGTTTTTTCATCCGGCAATGATCTAAATCACGCGCGCAATCATGCAGTAGACCTGCCAGGTAAGCCCTCTGGCAGCCCACCCCAACTGCGGGAGCAAGTTCTGTTGCCAAACGAGCTGTGCTCAGGGAGTGCGCGTAGCGCCGGGCGGACAATAACGTCCGGAGTTTACGCTTAATACCGGAAAGGCCCTCCGGGTGGGCCGGGTTCACCGCCCCAGGGCCAGCCACCCCAAAGCGCTGAGCAGAATACCCGCCGCCAACCAGATAATCAGTTTTCTTAGGGTATCCCAAGGTCCTACCGGAATAGCCCGCAATTTGGCTGCATGTTCAGCAATGTCGAGTTCCTGCTTAACCGGCTTTTTAACCCGGGACTTCCTTCGAGCCATATTAGCCTCCTAAAAAATGTTGTAAACGTATGCATGTCATTCCGAGCGTTAGCGAGGAATCTCCACGAAAACGTTGAATTCAAGAGGCCGGTTGGAGATTTCTCGGCTGCGCCTCGAAATGACAAACTTGGTAAAATTGCTTAAAAATATTATTATGACACAGTCTCTCGAAGGAGAGGAATTATTTATATCTAAACCGACTAAATGCTCAGGCTCCTACAACATGGAAATGTTGCATGCAACGTCTCTTCTATGCCACTCACGGGGTGTAGGGGCGTTTAATTAAACGCCCCTACAAATGCCGGTGAAGTAAACCCGTTTTTAAACCTGCAGACCGTTGAAAACCACGCCCCGGACAATGTATCTTTGAAAAATAAAATATAGAAAAATCGTGGGCAGGGTAGTCAAGGTAACCACTGCCATAACCACGTTCCAGGGCTCACCGCCTTCGACCATCTTCTGTATCCCAACCATGAGAGTGTACATTTTAGGATCATTGAGCACGATCAAAGGCCAAAAGAAACTATTCCAGGTGGTTATAAACCCGAAAATCCCCAAGACCACCAGGATGGGTACCGATATCGGTAGAACGATTTTCCAAAATATCGTCCATTCGGAACAACCGTCCAGGCGCCCGGCATCAATTAAATCCTTGGGTAAACGCCCAAAAAAGCTTTTCAATATTAAAATATTAAAAGCCGAGACCACGGTAGGAAGTATCAAACCCCAGAAGGTGGAGATTAAGTTGGCATGCGGAAGATTCTGCGCTGGAAAACTCTTCATCACGAGATAAAGCGGAATTAGCAGGCTCTCGGCCGGAATCATTAAGGTGGACAGAAAAAGAATGAGCAGCAACTTGCCCCCGGGAGGACTCAATTTCGCCAGGGCATAAGCCGCCATAGCGGAAAGCAGCAATTGACTGGCCACCACCCCGAAGCAATGTATCAGGGAGTTGAAAATATAGGTCGCAAACGGCACATACTTCCAGGCAATCATATAGGAAGTCCAGTCCAGATGACCATAGAACCAGCGGGGCGGCCAACTAAACATGGCCTGGGCCGGAGCCAAAGAAGATGCCACCATCCAACTGAACGGGACCAGCGTCACTCCAGCGCCCAGGATGATAAACAAAATACCCAGCCCAAAAAATATTTTTACGGTTAGCCGTTTACGGTCGCTGACCGAGATCAGCCCGCTTGTCGCCATGGCTTATCCTCCTTCCGTTTCCAGCCGACGCAGCCGGAAAACCGTTATGAACAACAGCATAATCAAGAGCAGGATGGACAAGGCCGAAGCGTAACCTATATCCATATTAAAGAAAGCCTGTTTATATATGTACGTAGCGATGAATTCCGTGGAATTCATGGGCCCGCCATTGGTCATGATATAGACCTCGGTAAAGAGCTGCAGGGTGTTGATGATGGTAATAATCAGCATAACGGCGATAACGCCCCGGAGGGCGGGAAAAGTTACATGCCGTACCTTATCCCATATGGAAGCACCATCGATCTCGGCTTCTTCATATATTGTCTCGTCAATATTTCCGAGCGCCGCAGAGTAAATTAAAATCGCCCATCCGGTGTTTTTCCAAATATATAACAGTACGAGAGAGAGCAGCGCCAGCTTGGGATTGGTCAGCCAGCCGATATGCGGATCCGCCACCCCGAGTAAGGCCACCAAGGCGTTAATCAGTCCATACCCTTGATCCATCATCCATTTCCAAAGAATCGCCGCGGGTACGGTAGGCATTAAAAATGGCAGAAAAAACAGGAATTTCAGCAGGCCTTTTCCCCAGCGAAGCTCATTAATAAAAATAGCCAGCACAATGGGAATCCAGAATCCCATGCCTAATGCCAAGACACAAAATCCCGTGGCATGCCACAAGGTACCCCAAAACATCTCATCCTGAAAAGCCCGGACATAATTATCTATTCCGATAAACAGCGATTGTCCGGCCGGTTGGTAATCAAGAAATGAAAGCATCAGACCCTTTAGCATGGGATACCATGAAAAAAGAGAAAAAGCTATAAAGGCCGGCAAAAGGAAGAGCAGCGCAGCCCGGCGAATCCCGGACATGGTTTTCCGCCACTCCCCGGCCGGTCGCGCTCCCAGGTAATCATCCAGCAGGGCCAGTTTGGAAGGCTTGACCGTTATTGACGGTACGGCTTTTGCCATCTTGGGAAGTTTAGGTTTGCGCTGCGGTCTTTCCCAACGCGCCTGCATCCGTTTACGCCGGAGTTCTTTCTGCGTAAGAAAAACCGGGGAGGGAGCAACCGGTGGTTTAGTTGCCGGCTCAGCCGGGGCCTGATCCTCCGGCCGCCCAACCTCTTCCGCCTTAGCGGAAACTTTAGCTATTCCAGGTGAAGTCTCAGCTGGCGGCGGCATGGGAGCTTCCGGCAGTTTAGAAACCTCGGTAATCTTCGGGGTTTCAGGAGCGCCGTGCACTCCGGGAGGCGGCGCACTGACAATTTTTGATATGGTTTCTTCCTCCGCCGCATCAATTTTCTCTGAAATCCGGACGTCAGGTTCCAGCTGATTTTGATCGCGCAAATCAATAGTGGGCGGGGTTAGCTCAGTCTCGGTCTGCAAAAATTTATTTTTTAAAACCTGATCAGCGGACGATTCCACCTCCTCAACCTCGGGGGGTAATCCTTCCGGCGGCATCGTCCCCAGCGGTTCCGGCGGTTCCGGCACTCCCGGCGGCTGGAAGGCATCGGGCGGTTCCGGCACTCCCGGCGGCTGGAAGGCATCGGGCTGCTCCGGCGACTCAACACTCGGCTCGATTTCATGAGTTTGCATCTGCCGCGTTCGGGGAATCAAGTCTTCCCAGGACGATTCCTCGTCTAAAACCGGCGTTTCTTCTTTTAGTTCTTCATCCCGGGTAACAATCGCCTCCTCTATTTTTCCCGACTGCATTCCTTTCCGATAACCCGCGCCCGCGATTGCCGGAGCCGGAGGACTTGGCGGTTCTTCCGGAACCATTTCTGAAGCCGAAGATATCTGTTCATCAACCAGAGAGCTGAGAAAATCATTTATTTGATTATCCGTTTGGTTGGACAGCAAACGATCAAAAAAATCCGTGGGTAATCTTTTTCTTCTTTGGGCTGACATCTCGATACTCCCCTAGGAGTTTGAGCAATTGAAAATTGAACAATAGAAAATAGACCGCAATTGAGTTTTTTTATTGCTCTATTGTTCAATTTTCAATTGCTCAGAAATAAAAAAATCAGACTAAATGCTCAGGCTCCTATGGCCTGGAAAAAAAATCCCGGTTTATCTGATAATTGAAATCCCGTATATAGGTCTCCAGGTCCAAATCCTTATCCACAAAAATGGCCTGGAGCGGTCCGTTATTCAACGCATCTTTGACTAAAATCCATTGCTCCAAATGCGGCTCATTGCGGACATATTGCAGTTCTTCCTTAACCATGGCGAATTCCGGCATATTTATAAGGTTGGCAGAAGCTGAAAAAGCCCCTGGAAATATCGTCATTTTCAACTCATTCATCCGTACCCATTTCCAGAGCTGATTGGCCGGAGAGATCTCAAATTCTATGTATTTCCAGGCAGCGGCCTGGCGTTCAGGAGAAATGGCGGAATTAATAATATACACTTTCCCGCCGGCATGCGAAGCCCGCAGCCCTCCGGGGCCGGCCGGCAAGGGAGCGATTCCGGCGGCTTTAAAATCCAATCCATATTTGTTAATCAGAGTGGGAAGTTGATTGGCCACCCCCATCATCATGGCCACGCGCCCCAGCGCGAACATCTGTGAAACGTCCTCATGGCTGGTTAAATCACTCGGCGGCAATACTCCGTACTTCAATTTCAAGTCCCGTAAAAACTCCAGCGTCTCGATCACCGGGGTGGTATCCAGAGTGGCCCGCCACCCGCCATGCGGAATACGCGCCACCAATTCTCCGCCGTTCTGCCAAACAAAATCCATAAAATTCCAGGTGCGGGACGGCCAGCCGAAACCGTATTGTCCCTTTTCGGGAAGCGTAAGGATTTCCGCGTATCGCACCAATTCCTTCCAGTTGCGGGGCGGCCGTTCAGGATCCAGCCCGGCCCGGCGAAACAAGTCCTTACGGTAAAATAAAACCGTAAAATAAGTGTCCCGGGGTATCCCGTAAGTTTTCCCATCCACCCTGGCCGGCTGCCAGACCCTTTCGGGAATATAGTCCTTCTGATCCCAGTCCGTGATATATTCATCCAGAGGAGCAATAAAACCTTTGCGGGCCAATACGGGAAGAGTTCCCAGCCATATATGCATCACGTCCGGCCCTTTACCGCCGGCCATGGCGGTTATAAATTCCTGAGGTGAAAATTTACGTTCCAAACCCTTAATTTTAATGTCCGGAAATTCCTGTTCGAAACGCAGCAAGGTTTCCTTCCATAGTTTACGCGCTTTAACCTGCCGCGCGGAAGGTTTATTCCAGACCTCTAGAACCAGCCCTTCCCGGGGAAACTCGGTCACGAAATAGTAATTCTGTAACCAAACCGCTGCCATAAAAATGAATAAGCAGAACAGCCCTAAACTCCAGATTATCTTTTTAAGCATTCATAACCTTTCAACTTCATATTCATAAAAATCCGTGAAATTTATTCTATCCAGGAGCCTGAGCAATTAGTCCAGAATTCAAGTATTCCCCTCCCTTTTTGACGGGAGGGGACAAAGGGGAGGGTGATAAAAGTCTTTAAAAACGCACCCTCACCTAACCTCTCCCCTCAAGGGAGAGGAATTATTTATATTATATTAAAACCGACTAATTGCTCAAACTCCTAGTGCCGGGGCTTTTTACCCACGTGCCTGATTGCTTTGGTAAGCGCTACGACTACATCGGCATTAAATTGCTGTGCCATTTCCGCCACCCGGGTATAGGTGTGCCCCTTGTCCGTTACAACATACTTGGCCGGCAGATGATTCAAGGCATAGGCTACTATATCCAGGCGGCAACGGCTGCACTTGCAGATACAATTTGTTTTATCCAATAATTCATCCAAAACATTTTGAACCGCGGTCTCCATATAATTCTTTAATTTCATGCTTCCTCCGTCCCCCGGTTTTTTACCATCCCTTAATACATCCCCGCGAATTCCCCGGGAAAATATACGCCTTGCTCCCTAATCATAGCGGAAATACTTTTCCGGGCCGTATTATATCATATAACTTTATTTTTTTTATAAAAAACATCTTTCCATTTATTTTTTTATCCCTCAAATTTTCGCAATAAATTGACTAAAATTCTCTGATTAAATGGAAGATGTGTATGTTTTTTGTAGGGGGCAGGCCCCCTTGTCCTGCCTGTCCTGAGCGTAGCCGAAGGGTGTGCCTGCGCTGTATTATGTTTTTCGTAGGGGGCCGGCACCTATTCTTTCTTCAGAATTTCTAAAACCTGCTCGCTCAGTTCGTAGGGATCGAAAGGCTTTATAATATAATCATCCGCACCGACTTTTAAACCCTGCATGGCATCTCCCCTCTGCCCTTTAGCCGTAAGCATAATCACTGGTATATGCCGGGTCGGGGTGTCGGCCTTGAGTCTTTGGCAGACTTCGAAACCGTTGATATCCGGCATCATAATATCCAGGAGAATAAGATCCGGCTTGGTACCCTGGACCTTATCCAGAGCTTCCTGTCCGGAAAAAGCTTCGATAACCTCGAAATTCGCCAGCTCCAACGAAATTTTTACCAGTTTAACAATATCCGGTTCATCATCCACTATCATAACTTTGTGTTTTTTCATTTCAACCTCCTCAGTTCCTGATCCGGTAATTATGACCTCTACCGCCTAGCGGAACTTCACGTGTCGTGTTGTCCCATATCGCCTTGATAATCCGGCCGGAAGATACTCGGGTATCCCGGGCAGGCTCAAAGCAGGGTGAAGCCTCTAAAATCAGATTTTTAATTTCTTCCTTCCCCTGACAATATTCCCCGGAAATTTCTTCCAGCATTTTAAAGCGAAAAATGCCTTTGCGCAATAATAAAAGGTTGCGCACCTTATGTTTAGGCTTGCCCGGGGGATGACCGGTTCCCGCCAAGCGGCCCTCCTGGGCTGATTAATTCCGGTTGTGGAAACGACAAATTCAAGCAACCTGAGCCAACCGCCAGGTTTTGAAGTGTCCGTCATTCCGGCATGGTTTTAGCCCTGGACTAAACTATCCCCTGGACTAATTCATCCCGGACAGGCAGGACAGGCCGGAATCCAGCGACTTTATAAGTAAAATCAGGCCTGGACCCCGGCTTTCGCCGGGGTGACGTAATGGGGATGCATTTGCCCGAAATTGCCTTTCCGCAATAGAAACTAATTAAGCTCCGAAAAAACATTGCGCAAAATAACTGAATAACTGACCGGCTGTTTTTTTCTTTAAACTCTTCTATTTTTTAGTTTCGGATGAAAAATCAAGGAACTTGAGTCGCGGGGATTCACTATTTATAATAAAGGTTATGGCTGCGCAGATACCTGATTACCGGCTCCGGAACCAGGTAGCGTACCTCACGGCCGGTTCGGAGCAGTTTTCGGATATTCGAAGCCGAGATGTCCAGCAGGCTGACCTGAAGAAAAATCGGTTCTTTACTCCATGACCGGAAGACCGGGGAGGCCGGTTTTCTTTTTACGGCTGATATTTTCACTCCGGGACGCGAGATTACCACCAAACGGGCGTACTCGGAAATTTTATGCGGCTGGCGCCATTTATCCAGCTTGGCTATCTGGTCGATTCCCACGATTAAAAATAATTCATTAAAAGGAGCTGAGCGGGCGAGTTCGGCCAGGGTATCCACGGTGTAGGATTTCCCGGCCCGCCGGATTTCCATATCCGAAACCTCAAAAAGCGGATTATCCGCCACTGCCCGTTTGACCATGGCCAGACGGTGGGCCGCGGAAGCCTGGGGCGCACGGCGGTGCGGCGGACATCCGGCGGGAATAAACAGGACCCGGTCCAGTTCCAGTTTATCCGCCGCTTCCTGGGCGGCCCGTAAGTGACCTAGGTGAACGGGATCAAAAGTCCCGCCGAAGATTCCCATGCGCATAGTTTCCGCCTTTACTCTATTCCCGTATCTGTCCCTGGCCGCGGACAATAAATTTCGTGGTTGTCAGTTCGCGAATCCCCATCGGTCCGCGGGCGTGCAGCTTTTGGGTGGAAATGCCGATCTCCGCTCCCAGGCCGAATTGCCCGCCATCCGTAAAACGCGTCGAGGCGTTTACCAGCACTGAGGAGGCGTCCACTTCGCGCAGCCAGCGTTCGGCATGCATATAATCCGAGGTAACTATCGCTTCCGAGTGTCCGCTTCCATACCGGTCGATATGTTCCATGGCCGCCGTCTGATCCTCTACCACGCGCACCGCTAAAATCAGGTCCAGGTATTCCGTTCTCCAATCATCCTCTTTGGCCGGTTGGGCGGCCGGATAAATTTCACGCGTACGTTGGCATCCCCGCAGTTCCACTCCGGCCTCGTTAAAGCGGGATAGGAGGACCGGAAGAATCCGGGACGCAACCTCGGCATGCACCAGCAAAGTCTCAGCCGCATTGCACACCCCGGGACGCTGGAGCTTGGAATTAAGGGCGATTTTTTCCGCCATCGCCATGTCGACCGGCGAATCAATATAGACATGGCAATTGCCATCGCCGTGGCGGATCACCGGAACCGTGGCCGTATGCGCCACCCACTGCAGGAATGATTTTCCGCCCCGCGGGATGACGCAGTCAATCAACCCTTCCAAAGTGATTAATTCGGTCACAGCCTGACGGTCAGTGGTCGCTACTACCTGAACCGCTTCGGCCGGTAGTCCGGCCGCCTGGACCGCTTCGGATACGCATTGCCCAATCGCCCGGCAGCTCCGGAGCGCTTCACTCCCGCCGCGCAGAATGACCGCATTCCCGGATTTAACGCAAAGCCCGGCGGCATCTGCCGTAACATTAGGCCGGGCCTCATAAACCATGCCCAGCACACCCAGGGGTACGCGCATTCGCCCCACGCGCAGGCCGTTAGGCCTTACCGTCTCCAACTCCACCTCGCCTATGGGATCCGGCAACCCCATCATCTCCCGCAGCCCTTTAACCATCTCTTGGATGCGCGTCTGGTTTAAGGTTAAGCGATCCAGCAAGGCGCCGGATATTCCCGCCTGCCGGGCAGCCGCCAGATCTTCCTCATTAGCCTTTAAAATTTCGGCCTGGCGGCGTTCAATAACTTGAGCCATATTCTGCAATGCCTGGTTTTTAGCCGCGGTTCCGGCGGCCGCCATTATTCTTGCCGCTTTTTTCGCTTTCCCGGCCATGGTTTGCAATTCTTCGCGAATGCTCATGAATAACCTCCTACTCTAATGTTGGCATGGTTTACTTCAGCAGCGCCAGGTCGTTGCGGTGAATTATTTCATCATTGCTCTTATATCCCAGAATACGTTCAATCTCCTGGGTCTTCACTCCGCACAGCCGCCCGATCTCGTCCGAGGCATAGTTTACCAGGCCGCGCG
Organism: candidate division FCPU426 bacterium; assembly: GCA_030591525.1. GTDB lineage: Bacteria > Oederibacteriota > JAAXVQ01 > JAAXVQ01 > JAUVAV01 > JAUVAV01. Next base: position 29,688 of record JAUVAV010000008.1, read on the forward strand.
CAAATTCGCGGCCCGCCTGATCTTTCAGGCCCACGCAATCCCCCTGTTTAAATTGTCCTTCCACGGATAAAATCCCTGAAGGCAGAAGGCTTCGGCCCTGTTTCTTAACAGCCGTGCCGGCGCCGGCATCCAGCAGCAGCACTCCCTTCTTGCGCAGGGCAAACGCAATCCAGCGTTTGCGCGCTCCCAGTTTATCGCCCTGGGGATAAAAAATAGTGCCGATCTCCCGGCCGGAAAGAATAAGCGGCAGAACACGCTTCTGCCGGCCATTGGCTATCACCAATTCCTCTCCCATGCCGGTAACCATCTTGGCCGCTTGCAGCTTAGTCACCATGCCCCCGGTGCCTAAATGATTGGTGGCAGCCGCAGCCATGCTCTCGATTTCCCGGGTGACCTTATCCACCTTGGAAATTAAAACAGCATCCGGATAATAACGTGGGTCCCGGGAATATAAACCGTCTACGTTGGTCAGCACCACCAGGCAATCCGCTTCCGCCATATTGGTGATATGCGCAGACAGCACGTCATTATCGCCGAATTGTATCTCCTCCACCGCGACTGTGTCATTCTCATTGAAAATGGGAATCGCACCTTGTTTTAAAATCGCTGACAAGGCGTTGCGGGCGTGGGAATACCGCTGTCGATTATGAATATCTTCCGCGGTCAGAAGCACCTGGGCAATGATCAAGCCTTGACGCCCGAAAACCGCGGCATAAGCCTGCATTAAACGCGGCTGTCCGATGGCGGCCAGGGCCTGTTTAGCAGGAATCGTACGCGGACGTTCCTTGCTTTTCAAAACCGTCATGCCCGCGCCAATCGCGCCGGAGCTGACTAATATCACTTCCCGGCCCTGGCGGTGTAATTCCGCGATCTCCCGGGCCAATTTAGAAAGAAAAGCGGTATTCACTCCGCCGCTCTCCCGGCTCAGCAGTGCGCTGCCGATCTTAATGACCAGGCGTTTAGCTTTTTTCAAAAGTTTCCTGCGATGCATGTTTTTCTCCGAATATAATTTCAGCCGATTTTTTCCGCACGTAAATATTTAGTGCTGTTTTTCCCACGCGTTGTAGGGGCGACGCATGCGTCGCCCCTACCGGTGATACAATAACCCACGGCCAATCTTTTACGCATTATATTACATATCTTCCCTATAATAAAATTCTTCTTTACCCACCTTTACCGTATCTCCGGAAACCGCTCCCTGTTCCTTAAATGCCGCAGTTATTCCCAGACGGTAAAAAATATTTTTAAGCTTAGCTACTGCTTCTTCATTATTAAAATCCGTCATGGCGACCCATTTTTCCGCTTCACGCCCCTTAAGCCGCCAGCATCCCGAACCCATGGATTCCAGGATAAACCGGGGTTGGGGTCCGGTCCGCGGTTCAACCGCCCGTGGAAAAAACGGAGCTTCAGTTGGAAGCGATTTGAGCAGGGTATAAGCCCGGCGGGCCAAATCCAGAACACCTTGGCGCGCCGCCGCCGAGATAACAAAAACTTCGCGCCCGCCTTTTTTAAACCGGCGCACCAGCGCGTCAAGCTCCCCCGGCTTAATAACCAGGTCGGCTTTATTCAGGGCAATTATCTGGGGACGTTTGGCTAAATCCGGGTGGTAACGCTCCAGTTCCAGATTTATGGTCTTAAAAGCCTGCAGCGGCTTTACTTCCGGGAATCCGATGTCCACCAGGTGGATAAGTAATCTAGTGCGTTCCACATGCCGAAGAAACTCATGACCCAATCCCTGACCCTGGGAAGCCTTCTCTATCAGGCCCGGAATATCCACCATTAAAAAACCCGCTTCCCCTCCGATTTTTACCTGCCCGAGATGCGGGGTCAGGGTCGTGAAGGGGTAAGCCGCAATTTTCGGCCGGGCCGCAGAAAGGGAGGATAAAAGCGTGGATTTCCCGGAATTGGGAAGGCCGATTAGTCCTACATCAGCCAGCAATTTTAATTCCAGTATGAGTTCCCGTTCTTCCCCGGGCTCGCCTTTCTCCGCCAATTTCGGCGCGCGCCGCAGAGCAGTGGCAAAGTGTACATTCCCACGGCCGCCGCGTCCGCCCTTGGCTATTACCTCGCGCTGGCCGGGCCGTGTCAAATCCGCAACCAGTTCGCCTTCCCGCGTCAGCACCACTGTCCCTACCGGCACCTGGACTACCCGATCCTGTCCCTGTTTCCCGTATTTTTTCTTTCCCATACCCGGATTGCCCGGCTGCGCCTTATGCTCTCTGCGATAAGAAAAATCCAGCAGCGTGTTTAATCCTTCCTCCGCAATAAAAATCACGCTTCCCCCATGCCCGCCATCTCCGCCGTCCGGCCCGCCCAAGGGAACATATTTTGCCCGGTAAAAATGCGAAGCGCCGTTTCCTCCGTCCCCAGCCTGCACACTAATTACAGCCCGGTCGATAAAATTTTTTTTTATACTCATAAAAAACTCCTAAAAATAAAAAGAGCCCCAAGGCTTTCCTCGGGGCTCCGGAAAATATTTCAGATCCTAGGTATTCTGGATCCCCTCGGCGGCTGATGCTTCCGCCGAAACGCCGGGAGATCCGGCCGGCGACGAAAGGGTTTCAGGGGCCACGGATGCCATCTCGGGTTTGGGCGCTTCCCTGGTAATAACCGAAATAAAGCGCCGCCCTTTCTCCTGGCCCAGATATTGCACTTCACCGCTTATCTTAGCGTACAAGGTATCGTCCTTGCCTTGGCCCACATTCATGCCGGGTTTAAACCTCATGCCCCGCTGGCGGACCAGAATACTGCCGGCGCTTACTATTTGCCCGCTGAAGCGCTTGCATCCCAGTCTTTGGCCGGCTGAATCCCGGCCATTATGTGAAGAACCCTGTCCTTTTTTATGCGCCATGAAAAACCTCCTACTTTCCTGTTATTACATCGAGAATCTTGAGCTGGGTATAATACTGGCGATGCCCCCGCAGCGTGGCCGAATGCTTGCGGGGTTTATATTTATAAATCATCACCTTGGCGGCCCGGGCCTGACGCACCACCTCGCCGATCACTTTGGCGCCCTCTACAACCGGGCGTCCAATCGTAACCTTCTCCCCGTCATGCAGGAGCAGGACCTTATCCAACTCAACCGTTTTACCGCGCTCGGTATCCAACCGCTCTACTTTAAGCAAAGCCCCTTTATCGGCCTTATACTGCTTTCCCCCGGTTTCAATTACTGCATACATAATTAATCTCCTCAAAACCCGGACAGGTCATCCGGAATTATCCTGATCCATCCTGTGGGCAACTATTTTTACTCTTCCAAAAAGAGAAAAGGTAATATACTTTAAATACCATAGTTAGTCAAGACCTGAAAACTTCTTTTTTTATATCCGGCCGGTTATTCCCAAAGCTTTTCCGCCGCTACCTTGCGTTCGATTTCATTTAAATGACCGGCGGTCATCCGTCTATCAAACATCTAAGGCCCTTCAATCATCAGTTGCAGTTCCAGGGCCTCCCGGGAATCCGGTCTTACTTTTAGCACGGAATTAATGTGAGTCCGGGCTTTTGCTTTATTGTTAATCGCTGCCTGCGCCTTGGCCATTTCTATTAATGAATCCGGATTCTTGATTTCTCGGCGTTCCAGCTTTGAAAGTTTTTCAGCCAGCGCGGCACGAGCTTCAACGTTGTTTGGATTGCCTTTGACCTCATCAGTAAGTTTTTCAATGTTAAGCATGCCATTAGCTATTTTAACTTCTTGTATGCTGGGGTAGCCTATCATTATAATGGGAATAATAAAAAAAGGTAAGAGATTTTTAATCGCTTGCTTTTTGATGACTGAGTAGACAAGCACAAATAAAAGCACTATAAAAAACAAGACCCCTAAAACCAGAAGAACTATCTCATAAAAGTGGAGCCCATCAAAAAGATTCATCTCCGCCGCCTTTCATTAAGGAATTATTTTCCGGGAAAAGTGTAACAACCTTCGGAGTAATACGTCAATGGCTAAAATACGGATAGTAATCAGTTGCCAATTTCGCAGAAATCTCATACCGGTATCCACCTGGTTACTCAGAAAACAAAAAATTAAGACTTGACTAATTCAACCGTGAAGCATAAAAAAATTACACTTTTTAATCTTCCCGGTGTCTGATTAACTAGTTAGTTCCTGTTGCGGAAAAAAGGAGATCATCATGCTGCTTAAAATATACCTGCCATTACTGATAGCATTCTTCAGCTTTTCCGCCCCGGCGTGGGCTCTGACCGGCAACGCCTCCGGGTTCCCCCTTTTCGCGCTTTTTACTCTGGGCGGACCCTTTATGTGGATCCTGCTGGTTTTCGCCATTATCTCCCTGGCTTATATTCTGGAACGCTTCTGGCATTTCTCCCAGCATAAATTCAAGATCGAGAGAGACGTCGGCGATTTTATTGAAAACTTTAAAAACGGCGGAAGCAGCGAGCGGCTTGAGCCTTGGGCGGCAAAGCACCCTAAAAATGATTTGATGCAAATTTTGGCATTTGCCAATTCCAAACGGCACGGAGGGAGTGAGAAAGTCGAGAAAATTATTGCAGCCAAACTAGGGGTTGTCATCTCCCGGCTGGAACGCGGGTTAAACGTGCTCTCCTCCATCGGAAGCCTGGCGCCGCTCACCGGCTTCCTGGGCACGGTTTCCGGCATGATCAACGCCTTTCGGACGATTGCCAATGCCGACCAGGTCAACGCGCGCATGGTGGCCGGTGGTATATTCGAGGCCCTGATCACAACCGCTTTTGGCCTGATCATCGCCATCATTACCATCTCAGCTTACAACTACTTTGTTCATAAGATCAGCAACTTTACAAAAACCTGCGAGGAACTGGCTAATGAGTTTCTGGAAAACCTCGATTAATTGCAATAAACCAGCCGTTCGACATGGCCGGACCATAACCGCCGGCCCCGAGACGGCCCCATCGTGAAAATTAAGCGCTTCGCCCAAATATCATCCGAAATCCCGGTAGCCTCCATGTCGGACATTGCCTTTTTGCTCATTGTCTTCTTCATGATTGTGGCCGTCTTCTCCATTGAGGCGGGTTTCTCGCTCAAACTGCCGGCCAAGGATAAACCGCCCTTGGAAGTTTCAGACCAAAGGATTATCGAACTGCGAATTTCCAGGGATAATTCCCTTACCTTGAATGGGAAATCGGTTTCCCCGGAAGAATTAGGCGCGCATCTTTCTCAACCCGGCTTTCGCAACCGCCAATTCGTTTCCATCAAGGCTCATGCCAAAAGCCGATACAAAACCGCGGTCCTGGTGATAGAACAGTTCAAGCGAAACGGTTTTGAAAAAATATCCTTGAAAAAGCTGAAACCATGAAACTTAAAAACAGTTACCGCATCGTGAGTATCATTCCCGTGGCCAGTATGTCGGACATAGCTTTCCTGCTCCTGATATTCATGCTCCTGTCCTCTCTCCTCACTCCGCAGCCGCCCCTGCAAGTAGCGCCGCCTCAGGTGCCGAACACGGCTGAAGTCAAGGAGGAAAAAGGCACACGGATTTACCTTGACGCTTCCGGTCATATTGCGGTCAATGAGGAGCTGGGCCGCCTGGAAGATATAGCCGCTTTACTGGCCCGGCTCTCTGTTCCTAAAGATCAAATATACCTCTACGCCGACGCTGAATGTGCTTTTGAGAAAATCGATGAGGTCCTGGCCGCTTTAAAAGCCCAAGCCTTTGAAAAAGCCACCTTGATCTGCCGGGAAACCCCGAAAGGGAAAAAGCGTGATTAGGCTGAACCCGGGAGAGAGAACGCGCTGGCCCGGGAGGATCGGCCTTTGCCTTAACGAAAACAAGCTGCGTATCACCCTGGCCCTTTCGGCCTTGCTTCACATAACTTGCCTCTTTTCATTTAAAATGCAGGCTCCCGCTAGCCGGCTGCGGCCTCTGCAAACCACGATTGAATTAATGGACCTGCGCGAAGATATTCCCACACCCCCTAAACCCCGTGAAATCGTGAAAAAAACCAGTGATGAACCGGCCAAAGAAATCGTCGAGCAAAAAGCCGCAATTCCTCCCGCTCCCCAAAAAATGATTTTTCTGCCTTTTTATAAAGTTGAGCAGCTTCCGGTTTTCAAAAACCGCATCCTGCCGGTATACCCGGATAAAGCGCGGAAATTAGGGCGAACCAGCCGGGTAATCCTGGAAGCTTATATTGACGCCCAGGGCCTGGTACGGCAGGTACGGGTTTTAAAAAGCGGCGGCGAACATTTCGACCGGGCCGCCATGGCGGCTCTGAAAAAATCGAGTTTTACTCCGGCAAAAATAATGGGCCGGACCGTTTCGGTCTATATCCGTGTGCCCTATGATTTTTCCATAGAATAACCGGAAAGGAAGGTATCCCCAACATGCGCTTTACGATTTTAGCCATCCTACTTCTGGGAATCCCGTGCTTGCTCCAGGCCCATGCCTATTCCGGCCGGGTGATCGATAAAATAACCGGTGAAGGACTGCCCGGAGCCTCCCTTTCCGGCCTCTCGGGCGAGAGCGCGCGAACCGATGAGCAGGGATTTTTCACTTTGGATTGTGAACAACCAAAAGTACTGATACAAATGCCCGGATTCCAGGATAAATCCCATATCCTCCGGAAAAAAGATAATCTCATAGCGTTGGAATTACAGGGCGTTTATGATATCCCGGCCGTGGAAGTCAAGGCCAAACCGGATGCCAAAAAAGTAATTGTGAGTAAACAATCCCTGGAAAAAGAGGCGATTCAAAAAACCACTACCTCGCTTTTTCCTGACGTGGCCAAGGTCGTGCAAACCCTGCCCGGCGTAACCACGAACAGCGACTTTTCCAGCTTGCTCTACGTTCGGGGCGGAAATCCGGACGAGGTGGTCGCCATTTTGGATGACATGCTGATTATGAGTCCCTATATCTGGGGGGGCCGGCTCTCGGTCTTTAACCCCAACCTGGTGGAATCCGTGGATTTTTACGCCGGCGGATTTCCGGCCGAGGCCAACCAGGCTATGTCGGCCCTGCTTGATGTCAAAAACAAGACCGGCAACCCCAGGAAGTACGCCGGATTTATGGATTTATCCGCAGCCACGGCCGAGGCGCTGGCAGAAGGCCCCCTGGGAATCACGGAAAACAGCTCGTTCATTCTCGGCCTGCGGCGCACCCATTACGACCTGATCATCAACTCTTTCGCTGATGACAACACGGTTTACCCCTACTTCTGGGACGGCCAGGCTAAATTGACTCTGCCCTTACCTCACGGCGCCCTGACTTTCCAATCTCTTTACTCCTATCAAGGCATGCATCTTTTATTGTCTGAGACTGAAGGTTTCGGCGACGACCACGGGGTAGAAACCAGCTCTCAGTATCTTAACAAGAAATGCGACTCCAGCCTGGCTTATAATCACCAATGCTCCGATACCATTAGTGTCATGACGCTCCTGGGTCTATCCCTGGAAAGCGGGTTTTTCACTCTTACGGATTTTTATTCCCCTTTGGAAGCGAACTTTGATCAATCCTTGCTGCAGTTGCGTCATGTCTGGCAAATACTCCTGGGCGATAACCATATCGTTAAGGCCGGGCTATATGCCATTACCGGCCACGCCCTGGCCAAGGTGGATATAACCCGCAAAATACCGACCCGGGACGGATATTATATCAAGCATATCGCAACTGATTTTAATTTTGATTGGCCGGTCTTCGCCGGCGGCTTTATACAGGATGATATGGAACTGCTCAAGGATTCCCTTTATCTTAATCCCGGAATAAATCTCCAGTATTATTCAGGAAACCAACAAATGGTAGTCAATCCCCGTTTGGGCGTTAAGTGGCAGGTCCTGCCGGATTGGGAATGGCACGCCGCTGCGGGAATCTACAGTCAGCACCCCATGGAGCCGAGCCGGTTGGATCAGGAGTACGGCAATCCCGGACTTCTGGCCCAGGAGGCCGTTCATTATATCCTGGGATCGAGAATAGATCTGGGCAGGGATTTCTTTATCCAAGGCGAGTTTTTTTACAAGGATTATAACCACCTTATGGTCAGCGACGCGGATCCGGACATTAACTACACTAATAACGGCGAGGGTTATGCTTATGGATTTGATATCATTTTCCAGAAGAAACTCGGCGGCCCCTGGGACGGCTGGCTGACCTACAGCTACGTCTCTTCCCAACGAAAGATCACGGCCCGAAGTGATCCCCTGGATTTCGGAATGAATCAGGCCGTGGTCCCCCTGAATGAGTGGTATACCCCGGAAAGCGAACGGCCGCACGCCCTGAGCCTGGTCCTGAATTATACGGTTTCCGGAGACTGGAAGCTTGCCCTCACCCAAAAATATATGTCCGGCTGTCCTTACACGCCGGTCACGGGGGCGTACTATGTGGCAGCAATTGATGAATACGTTCCGGAGTACGGCGATATAAACAGCGCGCGCCTGCCGGACTTTTTTACCACGGATATTAAACTGTCCATGCCTTTCTTCGGGCTTAAGGGGTGGAGCTCTTATGTTCAGACCTCTAACCTGTTTGGCAATAAAAACGTGGATTCCTATTATTACAACGAGGATTATTCGGAAAAACGCGCGCTTTACCAGCTGCCCCGCATGATAATCGGCGGTATTCGCTGGGAATTTTAAAAATCAGGCCCATAGAGTTGGGGCGATTCACGAAGCGCCCAATAAATGTAGGGGTAGGCCCCTGTGCCTACCCAATAGTATTAACCACAAAACCTATAGGGGGCGTGTTGATCCTCCCCGAATACACAATTGCAAATCCAAATACCACGCTAAAAGGATAGAACACCGGATGAATGGACAAAGAAGAGAGCATATAAAACCCGGATTGAAGGTCGCGATTGTTTTGAAGCAGGATCAGCGAAGCGGAAGATTAACCGAGGGTGTGGTAAGCGGGTTGTTGACAAAATCAGCATTTCATCCTCATGGTATAAAGGTTCGATTAACGGATGGACAGGTCGGCCGGGTTCAAAAGATTCTGGAGTAGTTCTTTACTAATTGCTCAGACTTCTATTCGCTCCTACTGTTTAATATATTTTTTATTCCTGGGATTATCGGGCCAGTGGTGTTTGGGGTATTTTCCTTCGAATTCTTTTTTAACTTCCGGATAGGTTTTCTCCCAAAAACTCTCAAGATCGCGGGTTAACTGCAGGGTGCGATTGGCCGGGCTGAGGATATCCAGCACCAATGGCTGATTGCATACAGTGGGTGTGGTCTGGCATCCGAAGAATTCCTGCAATCGCGCTGATAGTTTTGGGGTATCAGCGGTCTGGTAATTCAGGCTTTTCTTAAAGCCTGCGGCCAGGCGAATGACTTCCGGCGCAAGTTCATTGAGCAGAGCTTGCTGCGCGGGTTTCAAATAACGTTTCAATCCATTAAGCAGTGATTGTTCGGTCCAGACATCACCACCGGTCCAGTTGCCGGCCGGTAATAACCATTGCCCGGCCTGGGCTAATAAGCGCTCTTCACTGAAAGCCGGCCAGTCCGGTTGGGTCCCCCATTTTTCTATAAAGCGGCAGCGGGCTAAATAACGTTCCGTCGCCGCGTTCCAGGGCAATTGGGAAAACCCTTTGGCGCCGAGTTTTTTCAATGCTTCTGCTTGAAGTACTTCTTTGGCAGGCAGACCGCCTGGTTCTTCTTTTAAAACAATGGAGCCGATTTTTATTTCTGACTTGCCTTTGGGTTTCCAGCCTTTCCAATCAATACGCCAGCATTCTTTAACGGCAACCGCCGGACTGGCTAATAACTCTTTTTGCGTAATGGGAGCAGCTGAAAAGATTTTGGCGTTTTGCTGACCACCATCCAGATCGGCTACCACCAAATAATCCTCTTGAGAGAGGCTGCCTGTGAGCAAACCACCTCTGCCGGTTGCCAGCAGCCACCGGGATGTAATGGGATCATCGCGCCGGGTCCGCTTGGCCAAGCGGTCGGGATAGGCAGCTAAAAGCAGACGGCCGATAACATGAACATTGATATGCAATGCTTTCGGTGCATGAACCTGTTTGCCTAGCGTGCGTAAAATACGGTAACATTCTTCCCAAATACGCTTTAACAAGCCTATATTGCTATGCGGTTCTTTACCATCGGACCAATCCTTAAATAGTTGAACTCTTTCACGAAAATCAGGATCTTTACGGGACAATAAATCATCGCTTTCCAATAAAGCGGCAATCAACGCAGCGGTATCGATAAAATTGGTATCCTTAAAAGTAAGGACCATTCTGGCTAAGCGGGGATGTATGGAAAATCGATTGGTGCGGCGGCCTAACTCGGTAATTTTGCCTTGAGCATCGAGAAGATCAAGCTCTTTTAATAATCCCGTTGCCTGGGAAAGCGCGGCCGCCGGCGGCACTGTGAGCCAGGAAAGATCTGTCGGTGAAGCGGCTCCCCAGGCAGCGGTTTCCAGTACAAGTGGCGCCAGATCAGCTTCGGCTATTTCGGGAAGAGCAAAAGGTTCGCGAAAATCGGTTTCCTTCCACCAGCGAAAGCAAATGCCCGGGCCTAAGCGTCCGGCCCGGCCTTTGCGCTGCTCAGCCGAAGCCAGGCTGATGGGCAGTGTATCCCAGTGATCCATTCCCGTACGAGGTAAAAAACGCACCCGCCTTTCAAGACCAATATCTACCACCGCTTTAACGCCGGGAATAGTGAGACTGGTCTCTGCCACATTGGTGGCAAGTATGATGCGGTGGTTATTGGCATTGGCAGGATCAAGCACCACCCGCTGTTCCTGAGGCGGCATCTGTCCATGTAAAAGGTGAATAGCGTTTTTCAGGGCAGGACATTTTTCTCTCAAAATAGCATAGGCTTGATGCATCTCATAGTAACCGGGCAAAAAACAGAGAATGGTGGCCGGTGAGTTTGATGACACGTGTTGTAGCGCTTCCCGGCTGAGCCGGGCAGCAGCCTGCCAGGGTTTTTCCTGGGATGAAACCGGTGGCCGGTAAAAAAGCTTTATGGGATGCACTCTGCCGGGTACTGCGATTAAGGGGAAGCCCGGGAAAACCTCTGAAATATCTTTTGCCGGCAAGGTCGCAGAGAGCAGGGCGATTTTCAAATCCGGCCGCAGAAGTTTTCTGGTCTCCCAAGCCAGTGCCAGTCCCAGATCACCTTGCAGGCTGCGGGTATGAAATTCATCGAATAAAAGCGTACCATAGCCCGACAAGGCGGGATCATTCTGCAGCAAACGGGTCAGGACACCTTCGGTAACCACTTCCAAACGTGTCCGGGAACTTACCCGGGTCTCAAGACGGGTGCGAATTCCCACGCTCTGCCCGACGGATTCTGATAAAAAGGATGCGATTCTCTCCGCGGCCGCCCTGGCTGCCAGGCGGCGCGGCTCCAATAAAAGAATTTTCTCCTGGTTGCATTCGGGATGTTGCATTAATTTCCAGGGAAACAGGGTGGTTTTACCGGCACCGGTCTCGGCCATGAGGAGAAGCAGGCCGTCTTTGAGAAATAATCCGGTAATTTCATCCAGCTTGGAAAATATGGGCAGCTTATCCATCCGGAGGATCAGATACTCGTTGGGAGAATGTGCTGTGCTTCGGCCGGATTGATGACTTTGAATTTATTTTCATCCCGGTTAAAAGCATAAATTTCCACCTCTGCAATGTCAAACCACCAGGCGTGCAGCGACGTCTGCTTTTGCCGCAATGCGGATTGAACTATCTCATACGTTTTTAAATGCTCGAGTTGGAGGAGGACGTTTTTTTGCGAGATGCGGTCGGAAGGAGACCAGTCTTTGTCATACGTGAGCGGATAATCAAAGGTGTCGAGCGCCGCCTTGGCATGGCCAAGCCAGGATTTCAAATGGGGAGCGGTGGGCATGGGCGTGTTCTCGCAAATGGCCTGGATGGCGCCGCAATTGGAATGACCGCAGATAATGATATCTTTGACTTTAAGGTATTGGAGAGCATATTCCAGCGCTGCAATTTCCGAGTCGTCTGTCTGGGAATAACCCGAGTGATCGCAGCAGGGCGGCACCACATTACCTACATTGCGTATGACAAAGAGATCACCCGGATTGGTTGAGGCCAGGAGATTGGGCACCACCCGGCTGTCACTGCAGGTAATGAAAAGCGCATCAGGGTTCTGCTGTTTGGCCAGAGGGTTGAATAATAGATCAAAACCAGCCTCGCGCTTAGTGTGGAAATCCAGAATGCCGGCCAGTAATTTCCGCATTATTCCTCCGGAGAATCATATCAGATGATGATAGCAACCTGGACAAGCATGATACCCAGAACCGGGAGTGTAAACCATAAAGCGGGCTAATTGGTTTTGTCGCTTGTGTCGCTCCGGTAGGCCCATACCTTTACCTTTTCCAGGGTGATCATCCCCTCTTGCATCATGCCGTCCAGCCGGGGTAAAAAGGCGTGTATTTTATCCGCCTGGTCCACGATTTCGACCACTAGGGGCAAGTCCTCGGACAAACGCAGGATTTTCGCGGAGTGTAAGTGGCTTTCCGCCCCGAATCCCATAATTCCGCGCAACACCGTGGCCCCGGCCAGACCGGCCTCGCGGGCCGCGGCCACAATGGCCGTTGACAAGGGCTGCCCCTGAAACCTGTCCTTTTCCCCGAAAAAGATTCTTAACAACGCCGCATCTTGGGGGGCTTTCATGGCTGACACTCTCCTATATCCAGCGGCCCATGGTCAACCCTGCAAACAGGCATACCAGGCCCGCGCCATTTTGTACCGCTAAATTGCCCAGGGCTTTCCACCATTCCGCAGCCTGCATCAGCGTGCCGCATTCGAAAATAAACGTCGAGAAGGTGGTAAACGCTCCCATAAATCCCACCAGGATAATCGCCCTGACTTCACCTGTAATGGTGTACCGCATTTCCATAAGCGACCACAACACGCCAAAAACAAAGCAGCCGATCAGATTGACCGTCAGCGTCCCCCAGGGAAAAGCGCCGCCGGTCCATCGCTGTACCAGCCCGGCCAGTCCGTACCGGCTCAGCGTACCCAAGCTTCCGGCCAATGCCAGAAGTAATACTTTCTGCAACACGGATATCTCCCCTCCTGCGAATTGCCTTGATTATGGCCCTGAATGACCGCAAAAGTCAAGCCGCGATATTATCGGGCAGGAACAGGTGAGAATTATGGGATGCTTGCCAGATTAAGTCGCAACTATTGCAGTTAAGTTTACAAAGTTGACACCGTCCCCCATTCCACAAGTTTAATTCTAAAATCAAGATTGGTATGGTTTATTGTAATTTGACAAGCTGGTGGCAGAAAGGAGGGATAACAGCTTTGGGAATCGCGGGGGCGATATTATAATGGCCTGCGGGAACCGCCGTGAAAATGTAATCGCTAACCCCGTCCCCTGCTTGGCTTTTAAAACCGAAACATGAAGCCGGCGACCATGTACAAGCCGCCCAAATCCACGGTAACCAGCTCTCCATCGCTTAACAGCGGCTGGGAAAAACCGGTTGCGCTATTTTCATCCACATACGCCAGATCCACTTCAAGTATCCTTAGACCCATATCCACATTCACTCCAAAGTTCTCTCCGAACATCAGGTCCAAGCCCCCGGCTATGCCGAATCCGAAACCAGGCGAGGGCGTAAATTCCAGATCATACCAGGGCGAGGTATAATAACCGCTGACCCAGCCCATCAACATGCTGGGAACCAGCTTGAGCCACAATCCGGTCTCATCTCCCAGCGAGAACCTCACGGGCATATTGACGGAAATGATCTGAGGATCCAGGACCACTTCCTGCCGGCCGCCGTAAAAAAGATAACTGCCCCACAAAGAATGGGACGCCGGAAAAATCATATCCAAACCAGTGCCTATCTCAACTCCCGCATCTAGCTCAAAATCCAGCTCCAGGCCTGCTTTGAAAAAAGTCGTCGCCCCGGCGTCCACAGCATTATTCGGAATGCCGGTACGTTCGGCAAACCATTGATCTAATTTGCCCCGGTTGTAAGAATTCATCAGCGTGCCTTGCACATACATGACAAAATGCTGCTCTTTCTTTCCCGCTTGCGGAAAGGCCGGCGGTTTGACCGGTGCCGGTTGATCCTGTCCCATGGTTCTGTCCGGCTGGGCGCTCGTGGCTGCGCCGGTTTTCAATAATTGCTCGTATTCCAGTTTGGCTTTGCTCTCAGTGTCAAAGATCTCCTTAATTTGACTGCGCAATATGTTTCGGGCTTTTTGCTCCACAGCCAGCACCAATTTTTCCTCCGTGACTCCCAGTAAATTGCCCTGTAAAACCACCGCATCGTTTAAAACGACTGTCAATATTTTAGCCTGCAGTGGCATAGCCCATAACAGCATTGCAATTACAATGAATTTTAAGGTGCGCATTTTAGCCCTCCTGAATAAAATCTTGATCGGCTTGAGCTGCCGGGAATTAACTTTAACTGAGGTGAGTGGGCCAAAGGAACTTCCTTTATCAATTTATGCAGCTTATCTGCGGGGCATTAGAAATTTTCTTTTCAAAACAAACTTATCATTCCTGCCAAAAAGCGTCAATTAGTTTATTCCGCACCATCCCCAACCTACTAAAACCGACTTTCTCCTTTCCGGCTTTTGGTTGTCCTTCGCCGGTTTAAGCTAAGCTTCACGCGTATGGAATATTTTTTTAAGATGGTTCTTTCCTATCCGCAGGCTGATTCCTCTTCCGGTTAATAAATCATGTCGTCATCCTTCGGATCATCAAAATTCATTGCCCTGCTCCCCAAGTACCTCCTAGTTTAAATTTTAGGATTTTTTTCTAGTAATAATAGCATTAAATGCTGTATAGTTTGATCTTTAATTAAAATGGGAGGATATAAACATGGAAAATAACACTGCAACCAATAACCTGCCGCTCATCGGAGATCCGGCACCGCAATTCAAGGCCAGCACAACCCAAGGCCCGATTGATTTTCCCAAGGATTACAAGGACAAGTGGGTTATTTTATTCTCCCACCCTGCTGACTTCACCCCGGTCTGCACGACCGAGTTTATGACCTTCGCCACCATGCAAGAGGATTTCAAGGCCCTCAACTGTGAACTGATCGGACTTTCCATTGACAGCCATTTTAGTCATATCGCCTGGCTGAGAACCATAAAAGAAAAAATCGAATATAAAGGCATGAAAAATGTGGAAGTGAATTTTCCGGTTATCGCGGATTTAAAGATGGAAGTAGCTAAAGCTTTTGGTATGCTTCAGCCCAGTGCCAGCGATACGCAAGCTGTACGGGCCGTGTTTATTATAGATCCCAAATCCAAAGTTCGTGCCATTCTTTATTATCCTTTATCCAACGGCCGAAATATGGAGGAAATTAAACGGTTGTTGACGGCTATGCAGCGCTCTGACGCCCATCAGATTGCCACGCCGGCCAATTGGCAGCCAGGTGAAGACGTGATTGTGCCGCCCCCGGGTTCCTGTGGCGCCGCCAAAGACCGCATGGCAGAAAGCGGCAAAGACTTTCACTGTTTGGATTGGTTCTTATGCCTGAAAAAAGATCCCGGGAAATAGGCAAGTCAAAAAATATAGGACATTATGGGAAACATAATGTCCTATTCTAAACCCGGCAGCTTAAAGAAACTAGACGCTGGTGGGGTGAATATTATTTCAAATAAAGCAGGGTATGCTTAAATTATTACATAACCGTATTACTACTTTAAAATGGCTATTTTTTGCATGGGATGGACTGTTACCGCGCCGCTGGTCGTGGTTATCATCCGGCAGAAATAAATGCCCGGCGCGATCCCCTGCAAAGACCAGACCACAGCTTGGCCTGGATTGTCCTGCTTGACTTCCATCACCTGCTCTCCCAAAACATTGAACACCTTGATTTGTATGGACGTCACCCCAACGGTTTGCCAGGTGAAGCGGACCTCGTTTTGGGCGGGATTGGGATAGGCCAGGATGACCCGCGTGGATAATGCGCCTAGTACCGTCGGGGTCGGCGTGGGCGAAACCGTCGTGACTGGCGTGGATGAAACCGCCGGGGTCGGCGTGGACGAAACCGTCGTGACTGGCGTGGATGAAACCGCCGGGGTCGGCGTGGACGAAACTGTCGTGACTGGCGTGGACGAAACTGTCGTGACTGGCGTGGGCGAAACCGTCGTGACTGGCGTGGATGAAACCGCCGGGGTCGGCGTGGACGAAACCGTCGTGACTGGCGTGGATGAAACCGCCGGGGTCGGCGTGGACGAAACCGTCGGAGTCGGCGTGGACGAAACTGTCGTGACTGGCGTGGACGAAACTGTCGTGACTGGCGTGGACGAAACCGCCGGGGTCGGCGTATACGGCTTGGTATTGGCCGTGTATATCACCGTGTCCATGACCGTGCCGTCCGCCCGGATATGGCGCAAGGTGGCTTGGGCGCCGTTTACGCTGATTTCCGTGTATCCATAATAGGCGGGTTGCGCCTCATCGAACGAATAGGCGACCATATAGCCATTGTTGTCGTGATTCTCGTCCACGGCGTACAGCGGCGCGCCGCCATTGCCTGTGACGATCTGTGCAGTGCCGGCGAGCGGATCGAGCGGCGGATTCTTGTCCCCGTTAAGGTCGAGTTTAAGCGTGCGAACGTAATAATGCGCATGCCCGGCAAAAATGACGTCACAGCCGCCTTGATACAGCGGTACGCCCCAGGTGGTGTGGAGGGTGCTTTCGTACACCTTGGGCCCGAAATCAAAGATCGGTGGATGCCAGATCGCGAACAGCCAGTCCTGCGGATTATTCTGAATGGCCTGCTGAAGCATGGTGTATTGCGCACCGGTCAGGGACTCGTAGGGATTCAGAATGATGAAGCGGGCGTTCTCGTAATCAAAAGTAAAAAACGTGCCGTTGTTGCCAAATTGGCTGTTCTGGCCAGGCAGGTAAGTGTTCCAGTTGGCCAGCCCGGCCGGCACGGTAACTTGATCGTGATTCCCCGGCACGGACATATACTTTGGGGGAACCGCGCTCTGGCCAGTGCCACCCAGGGTCTCATTACAGGCTTGCTGCCAAATATTCCACTGGGACGCTTGCGTGCCGTCCTCAACCACGTCGCCCACGCTGATGATGAAGCAGTAGTCGGGCGTGTTGGCCTGGATGGCGTTGAGTACGCTGCGGTGAGCTGTATCGTCCGTGCGCGTGTCCCCGTATACCACGAATTTCCAGGGGGTCGCGGCCTGGGCTTGTGCGCCTGTTAATATCAGCAGCGCCAGCAGTGCCAGCGCCCTGGGTGTAACTTTCCTACGCAACCTGCACTCCCCCCCCCTTATACTTGCCGGCTGTCCGGTTCATTGTGATGAATTATACTCCACAGGCGCCCCTGTTACTAGCTTTTTTCCGGCTGCAGGGTGATTTGGGTTTGACGACTGAAAATCATTATAAAGCGGTTCATATGCAATATCCGGGGCAACAGGTTCTGGCGAGGCACGCGTTCTATTCCAGAACAGAATCAGTCCAGAGATTAAATTACTCCACCCCAAGGGCGGAGAATTTGATCCGAGATGTAGAAAGTCATTATTTTTATAGCCGCTTCATCCCCGCCTTGAACATGCATATCAATAATAATCTTCATCTCATGTCACGAAGTCAAGGCGGGGAATTCGCGGTGACGTATTAAGATGCCTAAGTATCTTTTCTACGATTTCGCTGTCATCCAGCAAAGCTATTATTTTCATCTCTCCACCACAAGCGGGAGAGATGAGAGGATCAACCTCCCAGATTTTTTTGATCAATTCCCGCCATTGCTTTGACGGCACTTGCGGTGCTTGGTATGCCGATATGTCTATTAAATTTTTGAGCATTTGAGCAGGTGATCAGTTGACCGCAGCTTTTCTACTGCTCTCCTGATCAACTGTTCGGCTGCTCTGATTTTCGCAAAGCGAAAATCAGGTATGTGCTGCGTTATCGCTCCTATGAATTCCCCTGCAGTAAATACTTTGAAGTTTCCTTTGACCTTGGGTTTTGGTTTGGAGCAGTATATCACACTTCCTGTCTTTTCATTATAAATCATCTTTTCTTCTGAAAATGGATTTCGAATTATATACTGTGCCAATCGTTCCAGGCCTGACCTTTCTTCCCTTTTGACCGGTTCTCCCTTATGCACACTGAAGCCGCTATGTTGCCAGGCACGCAGTTTCCTGGCTAAATCTTCTATCGGTCTCAAATAGCCATGGCTTTTTTCATACTTCTCTTTATAATGCTTAAGGTAATCGGCAAAGTGAGCATGCAAACATTGCCACAACTTTGTTCTTTTAGGCTGGCGGGGTTTATAGACTTTTTCTTCCATGTCTTTTTAGACATGGGATTCAGCTTTTTCTTGCTGAAAATATTACCAAACACTGAAGTTGTATGCATCGTGCCAAGACGGTCGGCCATTACGATTCATGGCGGCCACTTTTTCTTAAGATAAGAGGTCAGAAAGATTTGCCGGGCGCTTAAGCTGAAATTCGGGGATTTCATTCAGGAATTCAAGCGGGAATTAAAATAAGTTAATTTGTTATTTTAGCTAATGGACTTCACCCAGAATTACATCAATTACGCAATCAGGGACAGGAGCCGTTTGGTTTCTTTTGTATCGTGGATCACGAGCGGGACCGCCCCCTGAAGCCTTGAAGCTTTTTTATTGTTGAAAGAGACACGAGGGATCAATGATCGACCAACTATGCGTCCAATTCTTGAAATGGTGTTTACCGAATCTGCGCCTGAAATGGTCAGGGTTCCAAAAAGTCCGAAGGCATGTCTGCAAGCGGATTTACTCTCGCTGTCACGAAATTGGCATTTCCACGCTTTTGGAGTATCAAAAATATCTTGAAAACCATGGCCAAGAGTGGGAAATTCTTGACACCCTCTGCCGAATTACCATCTCCCGTTTCTACCGCGATCGTCAAGTGTTCGAGACCTTGCGTAACCAGGCGCTGCCCCTCCTCATTCAAAAAGCCGTCGCCGGAGGAGAACAAGCACTTTATGGCTGGAGTCTCGGATGTTGTAATGGTGAAGAGGCTTATTCCCTGCAGATCCTCTGGCAGCTGGGAATTAAGCCGAACTTTCCAGAAGATTTACGGCTTCGACTGATAGCTACCGATGTGAATGCACATTTGCTGGAACGCGCTTCCCAAGGCTGTTATGTTCAAAGCAGCCTGAAGGACCTTCCACCAGAATGGATTGACCAGGCTTTTGAACAAACCGGGAGGCAGTATTGCATCAAGGAAAGTTACAAAGAGAATCTTCAATTTGTAAAGCAGGATATTCGGCACCAACTGCCTGAAGGCCGGTTTCATCTTATCCTTTGTCGCAATCTGGTTTTTACCTATTTTGAAAAAAGCCTCCAACTGGCAATACTGGCCAAATTGGTAGAAAAGCTTATCCCCGGAGGTTTTTTAGTGATTGGAAGTCATGAGAAACTGCCTGGAGGAAGCCCTGATCTACAATCTTCCCCGGCGATGCCAAGTATTTATCAAAAAACGATTATCTAAGAATGCTTCGAAACCACCCGGCGCGCTAGGGAAACCTGCCCCTGCTTCTGAATTAATGCCGCAAAACAGCCAGCGAACCAAGACCCGTTTTTTAGATTGAAATTTATATAAGGGTTCCAATTTGAATGATCCTACTTCGGGACCGGAGGCTTTCTCTGGGACAGGTTCAGGATTTTATTCTTTAATTCACGATTAATTGGGAAACCCAGAATATTAACCACTGGCCATCTCACATCTTGACTCTCGTTCCCCGCATAGACGATCCCGGCCAGACGATAAGATCCATCCTTCCCAATGCGAAAAATCGGGCTTCCGCTCAAGCCCCCTAAATTCCATCTTTTCTCCCGGGGGTTTAAACGAGATTCCAGCCAGATTTTCCGATCCGAAAAAAGCCGACACGTGGCCCAGAGATGTTTCGCCTTTGACGGAGATCTCTTATTCCCTGGGAACCCCACCACCAAGACTTCTTCGTCCTCTTGGATTCGGGGGCTGTCTTCTTCGAGCTGATAGAAATTCTTGCCCCCGCTGAGAATCACATCTCTATCCAGCCCAAAGACAGCGATGTCAAACGGAAGATCAAAATCTTTGCGTTGGGAGGAAAAGATGAGGCGACCGGGAAGCGGGCGAGGTCTTGGCAGGGCCAGTGTGAAGAGGAGTTGTTGGGAATTCCAGCGATATTTTTCAGCAACCACATGTTGGTTGGTGATGCCCAAGCAGCGGCCCTTCCATTCCACAAAAGTCAAGGTGGCGTTGGTCAGTCGGGACTTCGGGCCGGCTTCAAGCTTGCTTATCCTCAGTTCGGCACAAAACTTAGCCGTTGCCGAAGAAAGCTTGGTTTCAAAACGCGCATCCTGGTTTAACATCTTTCGACCCCGACGTTAAGATAAAGTTGAAGCGAGAGCTAGAGAAATTTGGGCTTTCTACCTCGATCGCTTCATTCCTCTGACGATCAACTGCGGGTTTGCAAAAAAAGAAAGCCAATCTGCGGTTTAGAGGAACAATTGTTTAGTCGGGTTTAATATCGCGGCCTTTCACCGAAGATCAAAGGGATACGAATAAAATGATGGCAGAGAAATTTATTCTAATCCCCGGAAGAAGATGCCTTAGGTTTAATTCGTTCTGCTCTCAGCTGATAAGAATTTACTTTTGAAGGATAGTGTAACAAAGGCTGAAATAGTACGTCAACGGCAAAATTTCGGGCTGAGGATGTTATACTCAGACTGGTAAAAACTCTAATCTCGTGTTGGGCAAAGATTTTCCAGCGGCTTTTCTACAATTTCCGGTAAAAATGGCCTTTCTGATAGACTGTTGAGACAGTTCTTTCCTATTCCCCCTAGCTACCGATTCTTCCGGATCTAACTGGAAATCATTATAAAGCGGTTCATATGCAATATCCGGGGCAACAGGTTCTGGCGAGGTACGCGTTCTATTCCGGCAGCTTAATCGTAAAAACACTGCCTTGGCCCGGAGCGCTCTCTACGGATACGGAACCGCCGTGCGCCTGCGCGATATGCTTGACAATGGCCAGGCCTAAACCAGTTCCGCCCAGCTCGCGGCTGCGGGCCCTGTCGACCCGGTAAAAACGCTCAAAAATCCGGACGAGGTGCTGGCTCTCGATTCCGCATCCCTGGTCGCGAACGCGCACTATTACTTCTCTTTCTCCGCGCTCCGCCTCCACGGTTATTACTTTGCCCGGCTCGCTGTATTTGACGGCATTATCAATTAAATTGATAAGTGCCTGCTCCAGGAGAGGTATATTGGCTTGCGTGCCAAGGTCTTCCGGGCAGTCAATCTTAATTTCATGCTTTTGGCTTGCCGTCCGGGCTTCGTAAAGCAGGATGACCGATTTTAGAACATCCTTTATCTTACAGCTTTCCAGGCGAATCTCTTTTTTTTCAGCTTCCTGTTCAATCCGCGAGAGATTTAAAAGATCTTCAATAATGGCATTTAGCCGCTCAGCGTATTTTAAGATTATTTCCAGGAATCGTCGGCTCTCCTGGGGCTTGTTTATGGCCCCGTCCAGCAGAGTTTCCACAAAACCCTGGATACCGGTAATCGGCGTTTTAAGTTCATGGGAAACATTGGCCACAAAATCCCGGCGCATTCTTTCCAAACGGCGCAGACGGGTAATATCATTTAATACTATCAGCGCGCCTATGCCTTTTCCCTGCTCATCCCGCAGAGTAGTGCCGTGAACATGCATGATGCATTCGGTGTTATATTTATAAAGAACGATCTCGTCTTCCAGCACAGTTTGCGAGGCCAGGGTTTTGGTCACAAAACGCTGGAGATCAGTATTCCGCACAACTTCCTGGAGGCTCCGCCCTCTGACCCGGCCGGTCTGGATCCCGAACATATCCGCGGCCGCGCTGTTTATATTGAGAAGGCATTCATCAGCATCCACTGCCAGAACACCCTCCACCATGCTGGACAAAACCGCTTCCTGCTCATGACGCTGCCGCAGTATGGTCCGGATGCGCTCATCCAGCTGGCCGGCCATCTGGTTTAAAGTCTCGGCCAGTCCGCCGATCTCCTCTGAATTGGGGATGGGTAATTTATGGTCCAAATCCCCCCTGGCAAAACGTTCTGCACCATTTTTCATTTCCCTTAAGGGGCGGCTGATTTGATAGGAAACCGCCAGGCTGACAGCCGCTGCCAATAAGGCAATCAACAGTCCTGCCAGAGCCAGCTTCAGATAAATTCCTTTTAGTGACTGCCGGATAGAGGTTATGGGGATTGCCAGCCGGATAACCGCCGGTATGCTATTGCCGCGGATATGGGGAATAGCAAGATACATCATGTCTTTCCGCAAGGTATGGCTGAACCGGTTGGATATTCCCACCTGGCCGTCCAGGGCTGCCATGACCTCGGGCCGGTCAGCGTGATTATCCATGCGAACGGGATCCTCTTGGGAGTCGCCCATGACCTTTCCGGATGGAAGGATTATTGTGAGGCGGGCGCCCACGGTTTGGCTTAATTCCCGGCAGAGCCGGTTAACCGCAGCACTGTCTCCGGCAGATATGATTCCCTGCATCTCTCTTTCTATCAAGCCGGCTTGAGATTTAAGATGCTGCCTGATTTCCGTTAAATATAATTGGCGCAGAAAGCCGGCGGCAATCCAGCTGACTGCCAGGAGAGACATAAGTATAATCAGCAGGTAGGATGGATAAAGCTGCCAGAGGAGACGTTTTTTTCGCATAACTTATTCCTGAAAGCGGTAACCTACGCCGCGCACGGTTTCAATATGCTTCCCGGCCGTACCGAGTTTCCGGCGTAAGCCGACAATCTGGACATCCACCGAACGCTCGGTGACTGAGTAGTCTTCCCCGCGCACGGCATCTACCATTTGGTAGCGGGTAAATACCCGGCCGCGGTTTTTAGCTAAAAAATGGAGCAGGCGGAATTCCGTGAGTGTCAGGTTAAGGGGTTTTCCCTTAACCATTACCTCATGCCGGGCTTGGTTGATACTCAACTCGTGGATGGTAAGCGGGCCGGCCTCATCCGCCTCCCGGCTTTGGTCCCTGCGCCGCAAAACCATGCGCAGACGCGCAATTAAAACCCGGGGACTAAAGGGCTTGGTAATATAATCCTCTGCTCCCAACTCCAACCCGGCAATAATATCCGATTCCTCGCCCTTGGCTGTCAGCATGATAATTGGAATATACCGGGTCCGGTCGTCTCTTTTCAGTATCCGGCAGATTTCCAAACCATCCATGCCCGGCAGCATTAAATCCAGAATAATAAGGTCCGGAACTTTTGACTTGATCAGCTTAAGACCCTCTTCGCCGCTCCGGGCGCTACTGACCTGATAGCCTTCCTGTCCCAGATTATACTTGAGCAATTCCCGGATATGTTCATCATCTTCAATCACAAGTATCCTGGCTTTTGGCATTCCTTACCTCAATCCTCTTTTTCAACCTCGGCTTGGTGCCGGATGATCCGGCCTTCGATCAGGTAAATCACATCCTCTGCGATGTTGGTGGCGTAATCCGCAATGCGTTCCAACTGGCGGGAGACGGATAAGAGCCGGAGCAAAGCCGGCGTCCGGTCGGTTTTTTTCCGGATTCCCTCCTGCACCTGTACATACATTTGACGGTTAATGGCATCCACCTCATCGTCAGAGCCTAATACTTTCCGGGCCAGCCCGGCATCCAGGTTAACCAGGGCATCCAGGCTGGTTCTGAGCATGGCCTGGGTTTTCCGGGCCATGCCAATAAAATCAAAAGGCATGCCCACCGGTTCCTGCCCGGCCAGGGCGCATGCCTGCTCGGCAATGTTTACCGCTAAATCCCCGATTCTTTCCAGATCATTGTTGACCTTCAACACTGCTATAACATAGCGCAGATCAATGGCCACCGGCTGGTGCAGGGCCAGGATTTTCAGGCATTCCTCCTCGACCTCTACCTCCATCTCATCGATCCCGGCATCCGCCTCTATTACCTGCCGGGCCAGTTCTGTATTCCGCGTGCCGACTGATTTGACGGCTTTTTGAAAACTCTCTTCCACTATGGCGCAGAGCGAGAGAATCTTTTTTTTGAGTTTTGCGATCTCGGTTTGCAAATGCTGAGACACCTTATTCTTCTCCTTTCTTACCCGAAACGTCCGGTAATATAATCTTCGGTTTGTTTTTGATCCGGTTTGGTAAATATTTTCTGCGTCTCGCCAAATTCGATTAGCCGGCCTTCATAGAAAAAACCGGTATAATTCGAGACCCGGGCCGCCTGTTGCATATTATGCGTGACAATCACAATAGTATATTTTTTTCGCAGCTCCCCGATCAGGTCCTCGACTTTGGCGGTCGAGCGCGGGTCCAGGGCCGAGGCCGGCTCATCCATAAGGATAATTTCCGGATTAATGGCCAAGGCCCGCGCAATGCATAAGCGCTGCTGCTGTCCGCCCGAGAGCGCCAGGGCGCTGCCCTCCAGCCGGTCTTTTACCTCGTCCCAGAGGTTGGCGCGAACCAGGCTATTTTCCACGATTTCCGCCAGTACCTGCCTATCCCGGGTTCCATGAATTCTGGGCCCATAGCACACGTTCTCAAATATTGATTTGGGAAAGGGGTTGGATTTTTGAAAAACCATGCCCACGGTTTTACGCAAACCAACCACGTCAATGCCGTTCTTATAAATATCCTGGTTGTCAATTATAACCCGCCCTTCCTGCCGGGTGTTTTCGATTATATCATTCATGCGGTTAAGTGTGCGCAAAAAGGTCGATTTTCCGCATCCCGAAGGACCGATCAGAGCCGTAACCTGGCAGGCGGGAATCTCCATATCCACTCCGAACAGGGCCTGGGTGGGACCGTAATAGAAATTAAGCTTTTCAACCTTTATCTTTACTTCCATAGAGATCTCCTTGTTTGGCATACCCACACTTTACCATTTATATTTTTTCCGGAAATGGCTTCGCAGAAAAATAGCAAACAGATTGATTCCCAACACCAAAGCGATCAGCACCAGCGCGGTTCCGTACTGCAAAGGCCGGACCAGATCCATTTCGTGGTGCTGGGTGGCTAAAATGTACAAGTGATACGGCAGAACCATTACCTGATCGAATATGGACCCGGGCAACCTGGGCAGATAAAAAGCCGCTACAGTCAGCAAAATAGGCGCGGTCTCGCCGGCCACACGTCCAACCCCCAGAATCGAGCCGGTCAGCATGCCGGACACGGAATAAGGCAGCACGTTCTTATATATGGTCTGCCATTTGGTCGCGCCCAAGGCCAGGCTGCCCTCGCGCAGCCCCAGGGGCACTGCCCGCAGCGCCTCTTCGCTGGATACAATAATCGTAGGCAGAATCATGCAAGCCAGGGTCAGTATCCCTGCCAGGATGGAGGTGCCGAAATTCAAAAAAATCACGAATAATCCCAATCCGAATAAACCGAAAACAATCGAGGGCACCCCGGCCAGGGTTACAATCGCCAGGCGGATAGCACGTGTAAAACGGCCGGGCTTGGCGTACTCGGAAAGATATACCGCGCTCAACATTCCCAAGGGCAAGGCTATCAGTATGGTACCCAAAACCAGGCAGAGAGTGCCTATAATCGCCGGAAAAATGCCGCCCTTGGTTCCGCCTCCGCTGGGCGCGGTAAACAGGAATTCCCAGCTGATGACCGGCAGTCCTTTTATTACAATATCAAAAATAATCCAACTGATAGTTAAAATTATAAAATAGGTGGTAATCCGGAATGCCCAGTAGATCCATTTTTCCGTCCATCGGCTTTTCATTTATGCTTCACCTTTGTTGGTAAGTATGCAAAACCTTTTGCGCAATATAATTGATAATGAAAGTCGCAAAAAGCAGAACCAGCCCGACCCAGAACAAGGCCCCGTAATGTTCCGACCCAAAAGCCACCTCGCCCATTTCCGACGCAATTACGGCAGTCATGGTATAAACCGGCTCAACCGGGGACAACGTAACAATCGGCGCATTGCCCGTACACATAAGCACTGCCATGGTCTCGCCGATGACCCGGCCCATGCCCAGCATAACCGCGGCAATTATGCCGGAAAGTGCGGCTGGAACAATGACCTTGATAATGGTCTGCATCCGGGTAGCTCCCATGGCCAGGGAGGCTTCCTTGTAAGATTGGGGAACGCTTTTAATCGCGTCCTCGGAAATAGTAATTATAGTTGGGATTGACATCAGGGCCAGGAGCAGGGCGCCGGTTAGCGCGGTGAGCCCGGAACTCAGGCCGAATATTTCCTTTATAATCGGCCCGAGCACAATCAGTCCGAAAAAGCCTATTACCACCGAGGGTATGCCGGCCAGCAGTTCAATAAAAGGCTTGAAAATTTCGCGCTCCCAGGGAGCGGCAATCTCGGCAATATAAATGGCTCCGCACACGCCGAACGGAATTGCGATCAAGGTAGCCACCATGGTTACCACCAGTGATCCGGTAACCAGGGGCAGCAATCCAAACCGTTCTTGAACAAACGAGACCGGCGCCCAGCGGCTGTCCAGCAGTTTCCCCAGTCCGGGCTCCTGCAAAAAAGGGACGGCCTCTTTGCCCAGGAAACCGAATATCAGCAGCACTATAAGAATGCTGGTGGAGGCCGCCCCTAAAAAGCAGTATTTGATAAGCTTGTCTTTAACCGGACCGGGAAGCATTATTTATTTAACCGCTACAAATCCTGCCTGGGTAACTACCTGCTGGCCCGTTTCGCTCAGGATTAAATCCAAATACTTTTTCGCCGTGCCTTTGGGTTTGCCAACTGTGTAAAGGTAGAGCGGGCGATTTATGACATACGAATTATCCACCACGGTTTTCTGGGAAGGCGCCACGCCCTCTACCTTGAGTCCCTTAACTTTGTCTTTGTTTTTAGCCAGGTAGCCCAGGCCTACATAACCAATAGCCCATTTATCCTGGGTAATTGTCTGTATAATGGCGGAATTGGAGGCCAGGTTCATCATTCTATCCGAATAATCCTCTTTTTCGCAGACCTTCTTATTAAAGAAAGCATACGTACCTGAAGCGGTATTGCGGCCGGTCAGAACGATCTTTTTGTTCGGTCCGCCCACTTTTTTCCAATTGGTATACGCTCCCACATATATCTTCTTGAGCTGCTCCAGGCTGAGATCGCTTACCGGATTCTTGGGATTTACAATTACGGCTATGCCGTCACGCGCCACTGTATGTTCCTTGATATCCAGACCTTTCTTTTTCGCGAGTTTTAATTCCTTGGCTTTAATCTTGCGTGAGGCATTGGCAATATCAGCCGTGCCATTAAGCAGGGCCGCTATCCCGGTTCCGGAGCCGCCGCCGGTTACCGCGATATCCGCGCTCTTATTCTCCTGCATGAATATTTCCGCCCACTCGGTCGCCATATGTACTATTGTGTCCGAGCCCTTCACCTGCAGGCTCGTTTTTTTTGCGGCCGCGTTATCCACTGCCAGACCGCTTCCCATTAAAAGTGCTGCGCTTAGCATTACTGCCAGTCTTTTTTTCATTTTTTCTCTCCTTTTTTTAATTTAAGTTGCGAATCGCAACCCCTGTCTTATTTCTTCTGCAATTCAGACAGTAGCAAAACCTTCTGTCATTCCGGCATGATTTTAGCCCTGGACTAAACCCTCCAGGACAGGCCGGAATCCAGGGAATTTATCGGTCAAATCCATCCTGGACCCCGGCTTTCGCCGGGGTGACGACTATAGAAGGCCCAAAGATAGTTACTGTCCGAACCGCAGTTATTTCGTTTATATATTACTTTTCTAATGTTAGGATTTGGTTAGCATTCTATTAGCTTTTCATAAGTTTAAAACACATACTGGGTCTGAACGAACAACTCATTCATATTATTGCCGTCCACCCCATCCCGGTTTTTGCCCATCTGGTAAGTAAGCTGCAATTTAACGTCATGCTTTAATATAAAATAGTTTAACCCCACTGACGAAGCAGACCAAATAAACTCATATCCGGCCGCGTCCTGGACTTGATATCCCAGCACAATTTCCAGGGTCTTTGGCAGGATCATGTAACCTGCTTCAATGGCCGCATTTTTCAACTCGGTTCCACTGTCCAGGTATATACCGCTGTCAATGCCCGGTTCTATCAGTCCGGCCTGGAAATAATTATACTCGGCATCCAGGGAAATCCCAAATCCCCGGAAACCGGCATGGCCTTCAAAAGCGCCGACATAATCCACGTCCTTTTTGCTTCTGCCTGCGTCCAGGTTGTCCCCATCATTTTTCCAATTGAAACCGGCCACGCCGATGAGCACTTTGGGCTCGCCTTTAAAATCGCCCTGTTTGGCCTTAAAATGCCCCAAAGGATACCAGTCAATATTGGCGCCGCCTATGACGCCCTGGCTCCAATCACTGCCCGCACCGATGTGAATCGGAGTGTCAAAATCCAGCTTTTTATTATCCGGATCAACCGCGCCCATGGCCACGGAAGCCGCCCAGTTGATGGTCTTTTCCTCAAAATGACCGCTTACATGAATACCCGGCTGCCGGTCTGGCGTTCCATAGTTATGATCGCCGACAAAGGTACGCTCAACCAACTGCTGATATTTTGAGGAAGTACGCCCTTCCAGGGAAAACGGAAAGACCATATTGCCAATACCAACATTGATATCTTCCCAGCCTTTATATTGGAAATAAGCATCCTTAATACTGACGCCGCCTTTTCCCATGTCCCACTGAAACTTTCCTTTCCAGTTTTTGTGTACGCTCCCTTCGATATAAGGCCGCAAGCGCCGGAATAATATCTTGTCACTGCGCTCGCCGCCCTCGGGATCTTTCCAATGATATTGCAGCTGGATCCGGCCCCCGAGTTTGACATAATCGCCCTCCTCGGTCTTGTATTTCACCCCGCCGGCAATGGCCGCCTGCCAACCCGCCAGGCTGAACATTAACCCTAAAGTTATTACTATAATTCTTTTCATGCAATTTTCCTCCTCAGATTATTTGTAATTAGTAATAGTAGCTTTGCCTTAGGTAATTATTAACTCTTTACTATCATTCCCGCCCTTCTTCTATTGTCACCTCCCTTAAGTTGTTTTCCTTCCCGCTTTCGCTGATCTCGGCGGATAATATATTTTCGTGATTAGGATTTTGTTAGGGAAGTGCTAAAATTATGTAAGCTTTTTGACCTTTCAGCACCGACCGGCGCAAACCGGCTAAATGTTTTTGTGAATTATAGCAGAACTCAAATCAGGTTTTCGTGAGGAATGAATGTTTTTCGTTAAAATTGCAGGTAAAGGGAGTCATTTATTTCTCCGCTTGGTGCTCCGCACCCGGTAAAGGCGTTCGGTAAAACCACCCTCGTTTTCAAAATCCGCAGCCAGTCTCACAATCTGACGATCGAGAAAATAGCAGGCTAAATTCAACAAAGAGAGCGTGGCATTAGCAACCAGGCAGGCAGATGACAAGGACTCGCACGGACCATCACTGACATTCACAGACTCCTTAACTTGCAAGACCGGCCGATTCACATTGGTGTCCGTGTTCGTCCGTGAGTCTCTGTCAGTCTGTGTCTGTCCCTGTTTGTCCGTGTCTATCCCATTTCGGCGTTCCTCCGCAACCCACTGTTGCAATTCGTCCAGTGTCTGGCAACGTCGCTCCTTAAACCGGATCAGAACCGGGTGCTGCGGTTCCAGCATCTCCAGTCCGCGCTGCCTTAAAAAATCCTCATAGTCCAGCTTCAATTCCTCCAGGCTGGCCCGCGCTACACTTGTCAACTTCAGTTCAAATTTTTTCGATGTACCCGACGCCTGGCTCCCCTCGGCGATATTCTGCACGCCTGAGCGTGCCGCCTGCACCATCTGATCATGCGTGCGGCTTCGTCTGTCGATGTAACGGTCACAAAACCGCACTGTTACGTCATAGG
Organism: candidate division FCPU426 bacterium; assembly: GCA_030591525.1. Taxonomy (GTDB): domain Bacteria; phylum Oederibacteriota; class JAAXVQ01; order JAAXVQ01; family JAUVAV01; genus JAUVAV01. Next base: position 59,365 of record JAUVAV010000008.1, read on the forward strand.
CAAGTTGCGCAATCTGAAAGCTCTTCAGCTTCCGGTAACCGCCGTGTTTCGGGATTAATGGTTCAGACATTTATTTTTCTCCATGCTTGTCAATGTTTCCCTGTTGGGTTCAATTTGTAGATGCTCCAGGTTTCAAGTCCTTGAATTTATCAATGATTGTGTCAAGCACTTAAGACCCTTCTCCTTGACCCCTCCTGCTTCTCTGCCGCCATCAGCTTCTGTGTCAGCCAGACAGTTTTATCTTCATATCGAACCTCAATGCTCTCTTCCCCGCTTTGGGCAGTAAAAATAATAAATTCAGCCGTGCTATTGTGTATTTGCAATTTGTTACGAGCTTTCTTTTTCATCTCTAAATCTCCTTTAGTTACTCCGCCACTCTCAGTGTCTGTAAACCAAGCACCCGGTACAGGTATCCATAACTATTATTTCATCCACATAAAACAATCAAAACTTACCGCATTTTTCGCATTTTACCTTCCCAAGCCAGCACTAACGCTTTATTGCCTCTTGATGCTTCAGAAATAACAGCAGACAATATTTGAGTTTCTGCACGATGAGTGCCAATATAACCGGAACGAATCAGACCAACAATATCTGCTTCCCTCAAGTATATACCCTTCAAGGCATTATAACTCAAACGTATTCCACCTCTTGGCCCCGCGGCCACAGGAGACTCCAGTATCTGATTTAAGTGGTGAAGGGAAATCACAAAAGACTGGCAGGAATCTTGTTCAACGCTTCTTTTCACAAATTTAAAGAAAAAAGGGTTACTATTCAGACGGTAGTCTGATATTTTAGTTTTAAAATCCGGAAATTTCATCCTTTTAATTTCATTTTTTAACTGTTTATCAGGTCTAAACACCCAGTCTTTATTTCCGGATTCACTTCGCGCTTTTTCCAACATTTTATATTGGATCATAACAATATTTCCGCTGATTTCGTTAACATAGATCAGATCCACTCCAAACATCTTTTCCAAAGGCAACTTGTTCGCTGTATAAATCACGAGCCGTTCATCGCGCTTCTCGAAAACAGCCCTCCCCGTAATATCTTGTTCAATCGCATCAAACCCTGGCAGCTGGCAGGCATCTTTCCGAATAACATTGTCTTCATATAAATAAGATCCAATCGAGCTAACTTCTGACGCTGCATTTGTTTTTACTGCAACGTCGGTCGGGATTTGGTTTGCATGAAGACCGAAAGCTGACATTGCAGAACGAATGGCATTCTCCTGAGCCCAATTTATATTTGGAGTACGTACTAACTGAGGCAATTGCTTAGCTGCGGTTTCCATTGCACTTTGATTTCTCTGGTCTTTTGCGAGCATATCTATCAATTGAACGCTCAACTTTGGCGTGAGCGCAGAAAAAAGAACCTCGTCTGATATTTTTCTATTAAATAAGTTGCGAAAGCGGTTATTTGATAATTTTTGTCCAATTGCTTTAAGCGCAGAGGGCTTAATCAATCTGAGCTTTTTTATCGTTAGGCGAGAGTCAAAAGTGCTTACCGCTTTTTTTACCTTTGCAGTTCCAAGGTAACACTTGGTTTTGTTCTGCTCTTGAGTCTCCAGCAAACATAATGTCGGCAGTTTAAAATCACCAAAAACCAAGTGTGATCGCGCAATGGTTAGATGCTCAAATCCTTGTCGCGACTCATTTAGAAAGTTTGATAATCCTTCATCAAACCTAATCAGAACAACAGGTTTCTTTTCAACCCACCTGGAAATTTCGTTTGCAATGTTCATTAACAATACACTCCTTCAATTTCTCCGCCATCTTCACTTTTCAGATAAATAACATTCAGGTCTATTAGCTTGCATTTGGCACCTAACCCTATTTCAACCATCCCGAGGAAGTCCTTAAAATGGTCTGCAACATCATATCCACTGTTTGTACACATTTCTTTAGCTCACTCAATAACAGCGTGGTTGCATTCATCTCTGAATTCCCTGGAGCTTCTTCTTCATTTCCACCTTAACCCCAACCAGCTCTTTTTCCAGTGTATCAATTTCTGCTTCTTCCTCAAAAGGCTGAATTGTAACTCATATTGTGACAAATTCAACTCAAATTCCTTCTGCTATGTGTAAATTGCAAAACCATTTTATCAGCTAATTTATAGCCCAATATTTTATAGGAGACATGGTGCTTTCTCCTTTTTTCCAGGAGCTTGAGCATTTAGTCTGCTTTTTGAGAGTAGATAGTAGAAAGTAGACCGCATTTGAGATATTTTATCTAATTTCTACTATCGAATCTCAAATGCTCTGAAGCCTGAGTAACTAGTTGCTCAGGCTTCTAGGCCGCGCCGGCGTATGACAAAGACATTTCCCGGATACGACGAGGCGGACGTAACTGCTGCCCATTGGAGTGAAAGATTTCGTCGTCGTACAAGGTCATCAACTGTTCCTTGAGAAGATCGTCTTTCAAAAGCCGGGCGGGTATTACGCGCTTGATCAAACCTGCCTGGCCGGCGCGAAATTGAAGGACTTGCTGGTTGGCCGGGTCAATATGCCGGAAGATCAGTAAAATATGGTCGCGATATGCCAGATCACCCGCCAGCTTGGCACGCCGCATTTCTTTCATAAGATGGTGCATGATGGATGTGAGAATCTCGCCGTTTTGCGGCGAGTTATCCAACCGGTGCAGGGTACGCATCAGCCAGGCGTCCTGGTTCAAGCAGCGTTCCCGGATCCGGCGGGAAATAACCGATTTATCATGCAGTTCGGGATCTGCGGCCAGGACTTCTTGTAAGTAACGGCCGGGCGCCAGGTAAAAAGCGGTTCCATTGATTTTATTCGCATGGTAAATGATCATCTTCAAATGATGATCGATTTCATCAGCTTGAGTATGGGTTATCCGCAGTATCCATAGGAAAACAGGCGAACGATTCATCAATTTCCGGCCGTCGTGCCATTGCTTTTTTATATGGTCATTCTCCGGAACCGCGTGCCAGGCGCGGCCGTTAACCACTTTTAAGATGTCTTTTATGGCTTTCCAAAAAGCCGGCTGCCGCATAAGAAGAATAACCAACAGGATTCCGGGAAGCTTGCGTTGGGAAACGCCAAGCTTCAGGTGCAGGGAATGTTGTCCGGCCTTTTTAAGCGCCCGGGATCCCATCACCAGTGCCAAGACGAAAAGCACCAGCCGTGATACTTTTTTGCGGGCGGCTATGGCGGTATCAGCGCCGGTTTCCTCTCCCGGCAGGCGAATTCCTTCTTTTTCAAGGCCGGAGAATCCGGCAGACCGTCCCGCCACGCCGGCCGCCGCGCTTCGGAAATCCGCAAAGGGTGCCTGCAGCGCTTCTTCAGAAATTACCGGTACCGGGCCTTGGCGGAAAACAGCTATACGATAAAGATCATCGCGGTAATGTGTCCGCCGGATGGCTTCCGCTTCATCCTTTGAAAAGTCCAACCGCCCGGAACTCTGTTCCTCCCGGACGCGCTGTTCAAAGGCGGCCTGCGCGGCTTGATTATCCGCCAAACCGGCTGCCGCCTCTCCCACCGAGGCGTGCATATCGGATGCCAGACTTTGCTTTTTTGCCCACCAGGCCAGGCGGTCCAGATCTACACCGTCTTTCCACCCGTGGGCTCCAGGGCAATAATTAATAAACATGATACTGCCGGCCTTCAATTTGCGGGAAGCTTGCGTCATAACTTGGTAAGGAGTAAACCAGCAGACTGCCACGCCGTCCTGGGCCTTACGGGCTTGGGCCTGCAAAATCTTCCGGCGTTCTTTGAAATAAGCGTTCAGCCCGGGTATGCCATCTAACTCAACCTCCCGGTTATCCGCCGCAATAAACCGAACCTTACCGGCACTGTTCATTTCTATCCGGACTGTGTTTTGATATTGCCCGCTCAGGATAATCATGCCTTTGAAAGCAGCCATGCTCTCCAGAGCGGCCGGCGTTTGCTCTCCCGCGGGAATATTAACCAGGCGCATATTCTTTAAAAAATCCCGATAGGTTTGCGCCGCCCCGGGACGGATTTCCATGCGCTGGTTGAAGTAAGCTGTAATATCTTCCTGCAAACCGTCAATGTCCGTAACCAAGGTATATTTGCCCTTAAATTTCGCCGGGCCGCCTAATTGTTTCCACTGCCGGAAGGCGTACTCGGCAATCGCCGGACCCTGCCCCCGGTGCAGAATCCGCTGGTATGCGCTGTAGCCGGCTTGCAATCGTTCTTCCGCCTCCTGACTTGCCAGAGAATCAGGCTCCGGGTAAAACGTATCTGCCCGGGCTGCCAGGAAACCCAAATGTACCAGCCCCGCAGACACGCCGTTGCCAATAACCCGGCCTCCCAGCCAGCCGGCCGCAGCGCTCCAGACGGCCGCCAATCCGGTTAAGATCCACTCTTTCCGGCGGAAGCGTTTGAACCCGGATCCAATCAAGGATAAGAATAGGCGCTGGTCCGGCTGAATTGGTTCCAGCATAAACCGCAACTTTTGGCCCAGAGGGCTGGTTTTAAAACGGAGCCAGGGCCGGATCAGAAAGAAACGCTGCCATTGGCCGGACCCCGGGGGTTGAGGTTTGATATTAAGCTCACGGTGGCGTTCCATAAGATTTATCAAAGACGCAGATTCTTCCTGCCTGAGCTGCTGCGCCATAGTCCCCGGAGACTTCCGGCTCCACTTCTGAAGCCAATCATCAGCCAGTCTTCCGGCGATCCCGCGAAACCTCTCACGCGCTGCTTCCAGCTGGCCGGAATCGTAGACAGCATACGGTTCCGGCCAGGGATGAGCCAGCCGGGTGATTCCCGCCTTCTGGATTAAACGGCTGAATCCTTCCTCTTTGGTCAAGTCCTTGCTAGGGCAGTTGCTGGAGACCGCGGAAAGAGTAATCGGAACTTTGGAATAGCGGTTAATACGTTCCTTCAGAGTCTGCAGAAACAGAGGCGCCGCCTGGTTTAAATTCCGGACAACCAGCAAGCGTCCCAACTGCTCCTCCTCAATATGCATAAGCAGCGCGGGCAGCACCCAAGGATGACAGGAATTTATTTCGGGCGCTTCTATTTTATATTCAATATCCAAAAGATGTGTGATTTCCGGGCAAACCACAACGATTCGGATTTTTTCCTTGTCATAGACATGCCGGGGAGGCGCCCGGCTGATGAAAACCGCGGGTTCAAATTTTTTCAGCCGGCCTAAAAAGCTCAGTCGTTCAATAACTAACCGCTCCAAGCCGAAAAAACTCAACACCCAGGGGGCCGCTTTTTCATAAAGCAGATAGCCATCGGCATTTTTAACCTCAGAATTAATCGCATAGCGTTTTTGCAGAGCCCTGATTTTTTTTAAATAATGAAAACTGAAAAGATTTTTACCTCCTCCGGAAAGTCTGTGCGGCATGGCTATAGGCTTTAATTTGCCCTGGTCTATCACAACTTTTTTATGTTGGTTCGCCTGGGCCCGGCACAGAAAATAACGGGCCCGGAATAAGCTGGCCTCGACCCACTCGGCCATTTCCCGGGAAGTAATCTGTTGTTCTCTTTGCTTCCGATTTAATTCCCGGCGTCTTGGTTCGGAATACACCAAGGAGGCCTTGGTAACTCCAAAAATGATTTCCGGAACAGGGAGAAATTCGCCGCATCCGGCCGGTGAACTTATCGGTTTTTCCGGGCCGGGTTGACTTATGGCCTGAAGCGTAATCGGCTCCAACTTCAGACCCAGGCTCTGTTCGGTCACCTGGTGCAGCAACCGGCCCGGCCGGGGACGCCATGCCCTATTTTGCAGGATATTTGCTTTTTCGGACCAAGGTAAGCTTTCAAGATAATTCTGGACTAAGTCGTGCCGATTGACGCGCAACAAAAGACGTACGCCGTGGAGCTCATCCTGCAACACCCTGACCAACTGATCGTCTCCCATGGTTTTACAAAGCCGGGCGGCGGCTTCTTCTACCTGTTGCAAAGTCATGGTTTTCTCCCAATCGCTTGCCGGGCGTACCAGGACGTACTTCTCCTCAAATTCCTGAGCCAGGATGCTTCGGACATGCTGCAGAGCTGCGCTCACGCTATCGGCTGATAAGGTATGATCCATTAAAAAGGCCGCCCGTCCGTGAATGCCAAAACGCTCAATTTCCTGAAAACCTCTCCGGCCGTTCAGCCGGCGCATGAACTCCGTGTTTAGTATCCGGTGGATGTGGTCTGAAATATCCTGTTCGAGCATGCAGGCCACATCTTTCCCATAGACTTGCTTGATGCTGAGGATATTCTCCAGTCCGGCCAGACCGATCCAGGCATCGCCTTTTTTCTGCAGGATACCGCGAAAGCGCGCGGTTTTTGTCTCTGGTTTCTTCCGAAGCAGAGCTTGATTAACCAACTTGATCGCTTCCGGAACTGGCAGGTACCGCATATCCAACAGTATGGCATCCGGATGAGGGTGAGCCGCTTCCTTGGGATTATGGTCGATTACATAAAATCGCGCGGCTTTTTCCGCCTGGTTCTCGAATAATCTAAATGATGGCGTCCGGCGGTGTCCCACTACAATGAGATTTTTTTCCTGGGCGGCATGATCCACCAAGCATTGATCTACCTGACCGCTGAAATGATCGCGGAGCATATCTTCTGTAAAAATCCGCTTTACCATAGCCTTGACTTCCGGCTGCATGATTTCTTCCATTTCCGGCTGATCGTGATGCGGTTTTCCGTTCGCGCCTTCATATTCTACCAGCATGCTGTTTTCACCTGTTCGGGAATTGAATTGAGGCGTGATATTTATTCGGGAGATGGTTTTTTGTATGCCGATCAGCCGGGCCGGAGTAAGCGGTGACCGGCCATCCAGACCTTTCTGCCGCTGTACGTCCAGCACTTTCCAGGCCAAGGCCCGGCGCATGAATTCCACGTTAACATAACTGTACCCATATTGGCGTGCCATCAGGGCCGCCAGTTGGTGCTTATGAAAAGTTCCCGGTCCGTCCAGGGTTATAATATGGCGTATTTGTTTATGGGAATAATTATAGGCACCCCAGATGGCCGTTAATCCGGCGGCGGCCGCTATCAACCAAGCCGCAGGCAAGCTCAAAATTATGCCTGAGACGCCGGCCCCCAGCCCTATGGCTCCCAGCACGAGCATACGGAGCGCGTCTCTCTGCCTCGGGTGCAAAAAGCCGCTCCAAATTCGATGAAATATGCGCGCCAGGGAAAGATACTCCAAAAAGGTAGCCGTATAATAGCTGCGGCCGACCTGGATATCCAATAAATATTTGAGTACCGCCATTTGGCCATCGTGGGTTAATTTAAGCAAATTGGGATTCAACAAAATCTTGCCATCATCCCCAATATCGCCTATGGTCCCAAAAGTCTGACCCCATTTTAGTTTCTCCGACGGCAGAACGCCGAAATGCGGCTTTTCCGGATACATCCCCGGATGCCGGGCCTGCAGTCCCGTAAAGAGCGGGGCCATGAACTCTACGATGTTTTCATTGGTTAAGCGGACCGCGTTCTTTTTTCTTTCTCTGAGTAAGGGTAACCTGTCCAGGCCGGGAATGCGGTTCAAGCTGGAATTCAGATAGGCGAATAAAAAACAGAAATAGTAATACATGCGAGGCCCGGAATTGAAAAACATATAGCCGCCGGATCCCAGGGACCAACTGGTTGCAAATGTAAGGGATACCTGAGGCACAAAGAGCATGCCGAGCATTATTATAATAACCAAGGGAAAGAACAGCTTGACCATGCCGGTGCCATAGGCCTGTACCACGGCCTTGTGAAAAAGCGGGGGCGCGGTTTCACTCTTCCACGCAACCAAATATTTGTAGGTACCTTTGGTTAACTCGTAGACCAGTTTAATCAGCACATGAACGGGAGACAAGGACAGATTACAGGGTCCTGACCACATGGCATCGGTAACCGACATGTCCAGCTTGGTGTGGGGATTGACTTTACGGATAGCGTAAAAGTTTAGGGCCGCCATGCCTGCCACAAAAACCGCTGCCACCAAAATCCCGAGCGTAGGAAGTGCTGGGGATAACAAGGCCAGGATGAGACTTAAATACATGATGGTAAATATCCATCCGTAAGATTCGCTGATATGGCCTTTCCGGACCAAAGCTGCGGGATAAAACCAGGGCTCCAGGAGATGGGATAATCCTGCCGAAATGAAAATATTCCAAATATAATAACCCGGCGGTGGGCGCTGCAATTTTTCCTCAGCCTCTTGGGCTGCGGTCCGGTATGCCGCCAGACTGCGGTACTTGAAAAAACGGCTAATCGCAGGCCGGCGCAACAGCCCGTCGATCGCCTGATTAATAAAATAATGAGCATAAAGCTGGTAGGCCACGACAAAGAACGGCGCTTCAATATTTTCCCGTAGCTTTTCCTGTCCGGCAGGCTGCGCGCCACGCAGCGGCTCCACCAGCGTGCCTTGTTCGTGATCCTCATAGACCACGGCTTCATCTATTTGTTCCAGACCGGCCAGCCCGTAGGTTTGATAAAGTTTGTAAACCACCCAGAAAAATCTCGATACGCTGACGACCAGATAAAAAACCAAGAAACCCGCCAATGCGGGCAAAAAGCTTCCCCCTATGCAAACCAAAACGGCTATAAGAACTGTTGCCCAGGTTTCCCGCAGGGTCATCCCTCCAGTATCGTATTTGTCTTTACTCCCACTGCCTCTCCGCATATTGAGCAAAGTAACTACCGTGGCGACGCTCCAAATTCCAAAAAAAATGCCCGGCAGGTTCGGTCCCAGAACCAAGACCGGCAGGATACCGGCCGCCATGGTCCCCAGGCCGTAGCGCGCTGACTTTGATGCGGATCGAAAAGAAAACCATTGCCGCCTCTTTTCATATATTCCGGCCGCGATTTCCTTTCCTCTTTCCGCAAGCTGTTTGGTATAAGCTGCTGTGGGGGATAGCCGGGTTTGGTCCGGGGATTTCCATTTTTTCTTCGCAGTCCGGACGTGTGCCCATCCCGGCTTTTTCCCGTAAGCTCGCCGGCTTAGTCCCAGCATTTTGGCCAGAGTTTTTTCGTCACTCACTACATCGGCCTTCACAACATCAAAAACACTTCCCTTTCCCTCCAGGACCTGACTGTCTACGCAAGGGTAGGCGGGCGATTCCCGGGAAGGCCTCAAAATAATCCAGAAATAGTTTCCGTTCAATCTATCCTGGACCTTAAACGCAAATACCTTTCTGGCCGGGTCGCTCCAGGCTGAATCCATGTTCACTTGTACGGTTTCGTCGTTTTCTTTCCAGGACGTCAGGGTGCGTTGGAAATGACTTTTCAAGGTTTCTTTCCCGGTTTCGCCTTGGTTAATATGAAAATTCAAAATACTGATTTTACTGACTACGTCCATAAGCCGCTGAGCCGTGAAGTCATTGAACAGGCTGGACGTCTTGAAATATTGCTCTTTTTCTTTCAGCAGCTTTTCCAGGGGTGTGCGCCGGCCACGCAAAAGCGCAAAATAGGGATTCGATATATCCGGGCGCGTAAGCCGGGGTCTTACCGAAATAAAGGAAATATTGTGCCGCTTCAGCGCTTTCTCCACCAGAGCGGCATGAAAGCCGCCGGCGACCAGGGCGGCCAGACTCTGATTTTTCTTTTCCATTTTCTCCAGAAGATTTTGCACAAAGGCCTGGGAACGGGTATCAGCCAGGGAATAAAAATTCATGGCGGACTCAAGATAGTGGTCCATCTCCCCCACACCGGGATCGAGATCCAAATCCAGGCCGCCGGTATATGACCATTTCTCCAGAAAAGCCAGCAGCGTCTTCACCGAGCATTCCTGCGGGTGGGACCGAAAATAATCCAACTCCTCCGGCTCAGCGCTGATGGCTATCATCTTTTCCATGATCGTCAGCAGGTAAAGGCAATGATCCAGTTCGCGCTGTTGCGGGGATAGATAGGAAGCTTCCCGCAGCGCTTTTTCCAGGCATCGCAGTTTGACACGCTCTTCCTCCGCATCCGGCCATCCGGAGTGCATCAGGTCCGCGCTGAACGCAAAGACGAGTCCTCTGCGCCGCGCTTCCTTCCGGAGAAAATTACCATACTTTTTCAGGGAGATGCCTTGGCACTCATAACTTTCTTTCATATGGTCCAGCTTGGCCAAATCCAGGCTGTAAATGGAAGGCTTTATTTTTTGAAAAGCATGGCGCAGGTCCGCGCACAGGCCTTGGCTGGCATAGTTTAAAAAACCGTCCAAGGCGCTCTTCTCAGCGGCGTAGAGTTCCGGTGATTCCACGCCTTGAAGCTCCAGAGGAAAATTGCTGGTAATGGCCGCATATTCCGCGCCGGTAATATACCCGCGTTTTAAAAAGTATTCAGCCACGTCCATCTTGACGCGCCTAATCGGAAGGGTTGCTAGCTTGTCCACGTCTACCCGACGGCTGTCCCCTTCCACGCCTACCAGACGCAAATCATGGCCGCGGGCCAAACGCTCCAGAATTTTAGAGATGTGGCTTTGAATTTCATGATGACAATGCAGATCATGGACAAAAACCACCATCCGCCCGGCACTGCCCTGGTTACTGCTGGTGACACACCCCAGATCCGGCAAGATATTCGAAGCCACAGATTGAAGGACGCGGGAAACATTTCCCCGTTCCCAACCAACTCCGGCACGGAAGGCGGACCCGTCAAAGGCAAAACCCAAAGTGGGAAAAATCAATCCCACGGCAAGCAGCAAAGTCAGGGCACGATTTAGACACTGCCCCATCGGACTTCTTCGCCAAAAGATCAATCCCGGCCGGGCTTTTTCCATTGGCTTTTTCATCAGGCCTCTCTTTGCTTTTTTAAAATATGCTCCTGTATTTTTTTGCAAACGCGGTAATAGAGAAATCCCATCACGCCTATGCAAAGTAAAACTATCAACCCTAAAACAATTTCCATTTTTCTATTCTCCTGTTTTTATTCAGATTAATTATAGCTTCTGTTGGTTAAGAAAATATTTCGGAAATGTGTTTTTTGTGTGAATATTTATCAGATGCTTTAGAGAGATCGCTGGAGAAAATACTAAATTGCACTAGTGTCGTGTTTCATAAGTACGTTGAATTAATGTTTTGTCATTCCGGCATGCTCTAAGCCGGAATCCAGGGGCTTTGTCCTTGAAAAATAATGTTTTTCTGGGCCCCGGCTAAAATCATGCCAGGGTGACTTACTAATAGAATTTCTGAAACGCGACACTAGGAGCTTGAGTATTTAGTCAGTTTTTTGAGAGTAGATAGTAGAAAGTTGACCGCATTTGAGATATTTTATCTAATTTCTACTATCGAATCTCAAATGCTCTGGAGCCTGAGCAACTAATTGCTCAGGCTCCTGGGTAATATATTATTGTAAAACCTGATCCCGTTTTTGCTCCTCGCCGAATAAATTTCCCAGGCTCTTTTCCCAGGTGTATTTCCGCAGAACATTTTCGCGCGCCTTAGCCTGCATTATGGCAAAAGCTTTGGGATGATTCTTTTTAATATCCAACAGTTTGTTTATTGCCAGGGTCCAGGCTTCCAGGTAATTGGCCGGCAAAACCATGCCGGTTTCCTGATGAATTACAATTTCCTTCGGACCACCTATGTTTGATACGACCGCCGGCAAACCGCAAGCTTGCGCTTCCAATACCGCCATACCGAAAGTATCCGTGGTGCTTGGAAAAACCAAAAGATCGGCGGAACAGTATAATTCCGGAAGAGCCTCCCGGGGCAAGCGTCCAAAAAATTTGATCCCCGGAATTTTAATATATTTACTTTTTAGCCTTTCCAGGCAAGGTCCGTCTCCGGCAATAATAAGCTGCATATCCGGATTAACTCCCGTTAATTCCTCGTAAATTTTGAACAGGAAATCAATATTTTTATCTTTAGAAACCCGGCCGGAGTATAAAAGCGTGGGTTTTACAGCCTTTTTCCCTCCAAACTTGCGCGTTTGAATTTCAGGCTTAAACACTGCCGTTTCCACAGCTTTATTATAGTATGCCAGTTTATGCAGCGGATAATTGCGTGCTTTAAGAATATCCAGATAGGCTTTGGTCGGCACTTTTATCTCATCCATAAGGGAATAGAACCACTTTATATATTGTTCAACCGTGCCGGCCAAATCATCCTGTCCGCTGATTTGAATAATCTGCGAAGAAAAATCTGTATGGTAAATTCCAGAACATGGCAAATTCAGCAGCTTGGCTGCCAGCACTCCCAGTAAACCAATTGGCCCTGGCGCGGAAACAAGTATCCTGTCAGGTTCTGCCTGATAAATAAGTTCCACCGCTTTAAGCACTGACGGTATAAAAAGATAAAGATTTTCATAATACGGCAAAGAAAAGGTATGAAAATAAGGCAGTATAAGGGTGTTCGGCGGAAGGCAGGCTTTATCACTTTTAGCGTCTATCGCCGCAGCGATTTGCACCTCAAACATTTTTTCATGTGCCAGCCGGCCGGTTTGTTTAATCGTCTCCGCAACCCCGTTCATGTCCAGCAGCGTATCCGTAAACCATAATATCTTTTTTCTGCCTTTCCGGGAAACCGGCACATACTCCCTTCGCATATGATTAATCATGGTCCGGCTGCGAAACATATGCCGCAAACTTGTAAAAAACGGGATTGAGATAAAAACCGCAGGAATTGCCGAGGAAACATCCCGGATTATCTTGCTGATATCACCCCTTTTAATGTCCTTTTCCAAGACCTTAAATAACTCCTTCAAAAAGCCATCCGCAGCATTGGCAATATATTGAAACATGATCTGAAACTTCCGCTCATAGTCATCCTTCCCCCCGCTTCTAAACTCTTCCATCAGCCTTAGGAACGCTTCCTGGCCTTCATCCTTGCTCTTTAACCACTTCCACCGGCTTAATGGCAGGCGGTCTTTCCAGGAAAACCTGGCTCCCTGGAAAAGGCTATTATGTAATTGTTCGAGCAAAGGCTGGGATATGATCAATTTTTTATCTTCAGAAAAATCGTAAGCTATCTTGTATATAGTAAAAACAAAGGTCCGGTAATTATTATGGCGGCCGCCAACCGTGGTAAGTTTATCCTTCAAGCAGAAGAGGTATTCCTCCGGAGAGAAAGCACCGGCTGTGGTATGGGTCGCTCCAATGAAAAGACCGGCGTGATCATCGCTGCCTCCGGTTATACCCTTTACCCAGGAATCATCACTAATCGGGTTTATGCCGTGTTTTTTCTGCAGTGTGGCCAGGCGCTCTGGCGTAAGATTTTTTAAAATTCCCATCCAGCCAAAGTTGCTCATTTTATCCCGGCTGCCGTTGATTCCTTCAAAAATATCGAAAAGCAGAATCAGCTTTTCGAGGTGGCTCTGCGTCAGACGGTCGTTCACCGAATAAGCGGCATGCGCGACTGAATAGGCCAAATCCCGGCGCTTAATATAATCGCGCAAGTTGTAGATGTTCTGCCGGAGCGAATCAATTTCTTCCCACTCCTGGCGGCTAAAACCGTAGATAAGCAAATGCACTTTACACCCGTCTTCCGGGAAATAGGTAGTCGCCTCAACTCCGGTAAAGCAATCCTTTGGGTACTTATTTTTTAAATATAAGGCTCCCTCGATTTTATTGTGGTCAGTAAGCGTGACAAAACGCATGCCCTTGGCTTTGGCTTGGCAATAAACTTCATCCGGACTGGTATAGGATTCATAAGCCCCTAATTTCTTCAGGAACCAGTCCGCGGCATGACGCGAATGTATGGAATGAACGTGCAAATCGGCTTTGGCCATTGATTATCACCTGCTTGTATTTTTAAGCAGAGCTTACAGGCAAGGTGTTCGGATTTGATTAGTTTTTTATTAAATTTTGAATAGGCTTCTGAAGGGAAGGCGTGCGCTTTCTTAAGGCAATAAATCTTCCAGCCTCTGTCTGCTTTCCTTGATATATTCAAAATAGCGGGGCCTTACTTCCATTACCAGAAGGCAACCTGCCGGTTCTAATGCTTGAACGGCTTTTTCAAAAGGAATTTCTCCCCAGCCAGGCGGCATATGCATATCTCCCCGGCCGTGGGCGACCAGGAGATCCTGGTCTTTCTCCTGAAAATACGAGGGACGGCCGCAGTTATCCTGCAGGTGCATATGTTTAAGCCGAGGTTTTACTTTGGCAATGGTCCTTATAAAATCCTGGTTGTATAACATGGTTGAAAGATACGCATGTCCGATATCCAGGGTGATTCCTATATTTTCCTCGTCAATATCCTTTACCTGTTTTGCTAATTCCCCGATTTCTTCGGCATAAGTGTAACCTTTTTCGCCGATAAAAGGCCGGGCATTCTCCATGCCAAGAATTACCTTCGCTTGCCTTAAAAGCACGGAGAATTCTTTTAGAATATTCCGCTCTCTCTTCTTCCCTTCCACCTTTTCCAAAGGGCTCAATCTTTTTCTCTGGCTTAACCGGATCTCAACCTCGGACTTAAATCTTCCCGGATGATAGACTAAAATACGCGAGCCAATCTCGTGTGAAAACTCAACCAATGATTTAAACACTGCCTTTTCTGCGGCTATTTCCTCCCGGTTCATTAAATTAAGGCTTTCCGGACAGTGAACAGAATAAGCGAAAGGGTAATCTTTAAGAAGGTTTTTTATTGCTTTTAGTCTTTGGTCTCTGATTCTTCCTCCTACAATCACATCCAATCCATGAAGGGGAAGTTCCACTACATCAAAACCGGCATAACCGCAACCCTCCTGTCAGCCATGCAAACTGTGATGCATCAGGCACCAGGTCAGGAGTTGGGCCCGGCGTTCGTCTTCCAACCATGTAAGAAAGGTCTCCGGTTTTCCCATTCTGCGCTCCCCGGGATTTTCAGCTGCGGGCCGAGGTTTATTTTTGGATTTGTCTCGGCGCGGCAGAGGACGCGTTTTCGGCCCGTCCGGCCGGCAGCGGCTCAACGGTCGGCCACTGGGATAAAGATCCGTTCTTGTCCGCAATTTTCGCAAATCCGGGCAATCCATAACCGGCATGGTGTTTTTCTCCTTTCAATATTTTTGCGAAGTATAGCAGAACTCAGATAATGTTTCCGTAAGGAGGATGTTAGAATTGGATAATATTTTACGGGTATAATTGATTGGATTTATAGACGTAGGGGGCTGAGCAATTAGTCGGTTTTTTGAGAGTAGATAGTAGAAAGTAGACCGCATTTGAGATATTTTATCTAATTTCTACTATCGAATCTCAAATGCTCTGGAGCCTGAGCAACTAATTGCTCAGGCTCCTAGGGGACATGGTAATCTTCCCCCAGGTTATAAATACCCGCCGCGCTTGGCGGTTTTTGTCCTGGCCAGGTTCAGAGCTTCCATTTTCTGATTATAGGTATAGATAACATCATGCTTAGTCAGCAACCCTCTGAGCTCGCCATGCTCGTTTTCCAGCACCGGCAGTTCATCCATGCCGTATTGCGAAAACATCGTAATCGCCTGTTGCAGATTCTCATGCGGGGTAATAAAGGGGAAGTCGGTCTTGGCCACATCCGCGGCTATTACCAGGTTGAGATCCAAGTTTCCTTCAAAAAGCACTTCGCGCAAATCATCAAAGTAAATCATGCTGGTCACCAGGTTTTCCTGGTCAACCACGGGCACGGAATTCTGCTTGCGTCCGCTCATCAGTTTCAGCATTTCCGCGAGGGGGGTCACGGCTCTTATGCTGATTGGCCGGCTTTCCATAACCTTGGTATCCCGCAATGACAGGCCGGCTAAGAGGTCGATAATGAAATCCCCGCGGTGGGCGGGCGAATCAATCGTGCTTAAAGCCTGCTTTTCATACAGGCTGAAATGCCGGGTGAAAAGCACGGCAATGGCCGATACCAGCATCATGGGCACCAACAGTCCATAATCTCCCGTCATTTCCGAAACCATAATCAGGCTGGCTATCGGCACCTTGGCGACTCCGGCAAAAAAGCCGCCCATGCCCACTATGACCATGGCGGTTGGATCTGGAACGAACTTCGGCGGTAAAATATCCGCGAGCAACATGCCGGTGGCTCCTCCCAGCATGGCTCCTATGAATAAAGAAGGAGCGAAGACGCCGCCTGATCCGCCGGAGCTGATGGTAAATGAGGTAGCGAATATTTTGCCCGCGACCAAAAGCAACATAAGCGAAATGGCCAGCTTGTGTTCCATGGCCTGCTGAATAAACTGATAACCGCCGCCCCATACCTGGGGAAGTGCAAGCACCAGCAGACCCAGCAGAAGACCGCCTAAAGCAGGCTTGGACCAGGCTGGGATAGGCAACGGCTTGAAAAACCGGTCCCGCATCCCATAAAATAATTTAATATAAACAATGCCGGCCAGCACGCAGAGCAAGCCCAGCACGGTATAGGCGAGCAACTCCTCGGCGCGCTCAAACCGCAAGGGCGGAATGTTAAAAAGCCGCTCCTGCCCCACCAGCCGGGTATATAATGAATAAGCGGTCAGGGAGGCAATGACGCTGGGAATCAGGGCCTCGGTTTCCAATTCGTGATTGCGGTAAAGCACCTCGGTGGTAAAAATCGCGCCGCCCAAGGGAGCCTGGAAAATTGCGGATATGCCCGCGGCCGCGCCTGCCAAAACCATGAGCCGCCGGTCCTTTACCGGGACTTTAAGCAGCTTCCCCAGCAAAGATCCAAAACCCGCGCCAATCTGGGCAATGGGCCCTTCGCGGCCGGCCGAGCCGCCGGTTCCTATAACGGCCGCCGAGGCCAGCGTCTTAATGATTGGTACGCGGACCCTGATGTGTCCGCGATTATGATGAAAACTGTGAATGACTGCATCAGTTCCATGCCCCTCAGCCTCGGGCGCGCCAAAATATACCAGCAGGCCTGAAACCACTCCTCCGATTACCGGAATTAAAGGCACGAGCCACCATCCGGGGGCCTTAATCAAGGGCATGAAATGTCCGGGAAGATGTGCGGCCTGCGGAACTATATTGTAAAGCAATCCTTCGGTAAAGACGCCTCGGGAGAAATTTAAACAGAGCATAAAAATCCAGGCTCCCAGGCCTCCCACCAGGCCGATTAATATTCCATAAAAGATCCATTTTCCTATAACATTAATCTCTATTTTCTGCATGGCTTTCCGGAATTTTATAAAAATATCGTTAATCATCGCTTTTCTCTCACCATTTTTATTTCTGGTAATCCAGATGCTCGCAACGCGTCCGGACAGCGGTTTCCACGCCGGGTTAAACCACGACTTTCAATGCCCGGGCTACCACCTTGATTTTCAGCGGCATACGGCCAAAATAGTCGCCGTCTATCTGGACATGCTGTTTCCGGTCCAGCACTTCAATTTTTCGGCACTGTGAATATTCCACGTCCAGAAATTTGCCCAAGGCTCCGAGACGCAAACCCCAAAAGTAGGCCAAAAAACTGAAAAACCCCCGCTTTTTAAAAACACAGACGTCCAACAAACCATCCTGCATATTCGCGTGGGGCAGGAGCACCGTATTGCCGCCGTAATACTTGATGTTTCCGATGATTAATAAATAACCTCTTTGAATCGGCGCCTGGCCGTCAATCCGGAAATGCACATGTCGAAACGGGTACACAAATAAGCTGGCAACTCCGGCCACCAGGTAGGCCAGGGCCCCGATGATTTTTTTGAGCTTCCAATCAGTCTGTTTGATTACAAACGCATCAAAACCTACGCCCGTCCAGCAGGTAAAATACCGATTATCGACCTTTCCCAGATCAATGGTGATTTGTCTGCCCTGGGCGATTCGCTGACAGGCGCCCGGTAAATCAGCGGGAATTTTCATTTGCAGGCCGAAGATGTTCGCGGTTCCGGTAGGGATGACTCCCATGGCGGTTTGGGAACCTGCCAGTCCGTTGGCAACGGCATTGATTGTACCGTCCCCCCCGGCCACAATAACCAGAGCATAATTTTCCCGGGCGCAATAACGGGCCATGGCCGTGGCGGCAGCAGGCGACATGATCGTAGCCGGTTCAGGATCAATGCCGTGGACTTGAAGTTGTTTGAGGATTTTCCTCAGGTGTTCTCCCGGGCGAGTGATCTTGAACAACCGTTTTTTCTTATCGGGGAATAATAAATTCGAAAAAAGCGGCAGGATCAATCCCGAGCCGGATCGGGGATTAAAGATCAGCTTTATTTTCGAGCTCTTCTTGGCCGCAGGGGATCCGGATTTGCGGCGAGGAGAAGATTTATGAATAATTTTTTTTTTGATCGGTTTTTTTTCTAACATATTCATCTCCTGCAATCCAGATGCTCCTAATACGTCGAGTTCGTTTAGTTAGTTTAGGAGTTTGAGCATTTAGTCGGTTTTTTGAGAGTAGATAGTAGAAAGTAGACCGCATCTGAGATGTTTTATCTAATTTCTACTCTCGAATCTCAAATGCTCTGGGGCCTGAGCAACTAATTGCTCAGGCTCCCAGGCAAGCGGGACATACTTAATTTAAGATTCTGCTGCAAAACTCCCTAGAAGTCATTGCGAGCGACCGTAGGGAGCGCGGCAATCTGATTTTATCCTTATAAAATCGAGATTGCTTCGTCGCTACCGCTCCTCGCAAAGACAGCAAAAAGGGTTTTGCAGCAGAATCATTTTTCAGCTTAATAAATAATAACTTAAGAGCGCTGAAAAACAAAATTAAGCGGTGTTCTCCCTTCCGGGAGTTGGTGAAGTCAAGGTATACAAAGCAGGGTATCCCGCTTGGTCGATTATGTAAAATATTTTTGTATGTCCAAAACCGTGACATAAATAATTATGCCAAAAAGCAGCAACAGACCGGCCAGTGTAACTGGAATTTGCCAACGCGGCACGCTGGGATGAATTTTTTCCAAAAGGTACAGCATAATTTTACCGCCATCCAGACCGGGAATCGGCAATAAATTTAGAACCGCTAAATTGAGACTTATAATAATTGTAAACCACAAAGCTTTTCCCATATCCGCGGCAATAAAATCCGCGCCTTGCGAAACAATCCCTACTATGCCGCTGAGTTGACCGGGGTGGGTAAACAAAAGCGGCAGGGACATGATAATGTGATTAAACTGAAGAATCGTTTGGGACCAGGGATGGATAAACAGCCCGGCTAAAGTCATTCCTTCCTGGATAAAATTCACAACGCTAAAAAGCAGGACGGGTAATATCAGGTTAGCGAGCGGACCCCCGAGCGCAAATATCATGCGGCGACGTATCGGAATTTTAAAATATTCGGTTTCGGATGCCAGGGCCGGCAATACATACCCGCCTAAAGGAATCCAGGAAATCCTAAATTCCGTCTCCCCGATTTTTCTCGACATAAGTTTGGGGCCAAACCCGATCGAAAAAACAGCTATGGGGATTTTCATAATTCGTCCGGCGATTAAATGTCCAATTTCATGCACCAATATCAAAATTCCGATAATGAAAATAATTATCAGGTAGTGCATGCTGCCTCCTTTTTTATAGCTTCTCCATTTTTTTCTTTTGGCTCTAATTTATCGGCGGCCAATTTCCTTGGCGCACCGCCTGCTCAAAATCACTTGCCAGGTCGTGGAAAGATATTTTAAATGCAGCCAAAAACAGGGCTTTATGCTGTTCCGGCTTCTGGTTGGTTTTCCTGACATACTCCAGAACTGTCTTCTGGCTAAACCGGTGGATGAGATAACTGAAAAAATATCCATATTCCGCATAGCGAAACCTGTGCCGTTTCTCAATTGGTATTTTTTCGGCCTCGCGCTCGTCCCCAATGCGAAACAAGTAGCCTTCCTCCAGGGCTAATTTACGGAACTCCTCCGGGCCGGGGTAGTCGGAAGCATTCCCGAAATACACTGCCACGCCTTCATCCAGCCAACCCAGTTCACGACTGATATGGAAGTAAGCCTGTAGCAAGTTGGTATTCTGATAACGAATCGCGTGGGAAAGCTCGTGTTTTAGCAGATTCCTGAGATTCCGGCCCGAATCCTTGAGTCCGGGCGAGAAATAAATCACTGTTCCGGTTGCTATTGCGCATGCCAAGGGACCGCCGGGACGCAGCCCCAGGGAACTTAACCGGCCCCTTTGGAATAGTCCCCAGGAATTGCAAAAAATAATCTTGATCCTGCCTTGAAACTCCAAGCCGTGGAACTCCTCTGCTTCGGACATTATTTCTTCTATCCCGATACCTTTGCTCGGACAAATTGTATAGACCGGGAAATAGACCGAGGCCCGGGAAAACGCCTGCTTAACATAGCCGATTTTAATGGGAGACCAAGGGAAAAGCGGCCCGGAAAGGAAAGCCATACATATCAGGGTAATAATCAATAAAAGCAAAACTTTTAAGATCATCTTCCATGGCTTTTTAGTCATGACGCCTCCTACACCGTTCCGGGGTTCCCTTTGGGGGATAAAATCAATATTTTCAGTGTCCTCGTTTGTGGGCCAGGGCGTAAACCTCGGCCCGGGGCAGACCTCTCTCCCTGGCCGCTCTGGCCACGGCCTGGTTTAGGGTCAGTCCCTCGGCTTGTAAATTACCGAGATGATCGTGAAGTCTCTCGGGAAACTCCGTCCCGGATTTGCCGCCTCCGGCAATTACCAAGGTATACTCTCCGCGGGCCGGCTTCTCCCTGGCAGTGGCAACAAGTTCGGATAACCGGCCTTTTAAAAACTCTTCATGGATTTTAGTCAACTCGCGGCATAAAACCGTTGTCCGGTCTCCCCATACCTCCAGAATATCCTCCAGCGTTTCTAACAAACGGTGGGGCGCGGTAAAAAATACCTGGGTTTCCTCCCGGTTTTTCAGGACTTCCAGTCTTCGTTTTCTGGCCGCTGATCTGTTCTCCAGAAAGCCGTGAAAAGTAAAAGCTTCGGTGGGAAGACCCGCGCCCATCAGCGCTGCCAGCAAAGCCGAGGGCCCGGGAATGACTTCCACCGTCACTCCCTGACTCCTGGCTTCCGTGACCAGTCGCAATCCGGGATCCGATATCCCCGGAGTTCCGGCATCCGTAACCAGGGCTATGTTCCGGCCTTGGAGCATCAGCCGTACCAGTTCCGCAGCCTTGCTCTGTTCCTTATCCTTATAATAGCTTGTGAGGGGGCGGGAAATTTCATAGCGGGTAAGAAGTTTCCGGGTTCTCCGGGTATCTTCCGCCGCGATTAAGTCAGCCTCCCGCAATCGCTGCAGCGCGCGCAGAGTGATATCTTCCAGATTCCCGATCGGCGTAGCCACCAGGCATAATTTGCCCGCTTGACGCGCGGCCTTATCCGTCCCGGGCAATGGCCGGGTATTTTTCACGGTTTAGCTTGGTGCTTAAGATACCGGCGGGTTTCGTTCAGCATGCCTCTGATTTTTTCCAGTTCACCCGGTTCCAGGCCACCCTCCTTAATAACCTCCCGGAGAACGCGCAGGATAAAATTAAGATTGCCGCCGGCCCGGGGTGCCAATTTTTTCTCCCCGGCGAGTGCTTCCAGCTCCGTCAAAATAGTTCTTAGTTGCTGCGTCTCGTTAAAACTGAAATTTGCCCGGTGTTGTTCGAGTTCGGCCCTAACCAGGCGGCTGGTGGAAAGCACGCCTAATTTAATGAAGCGGTCTTTATTAACCTGAACATAGATCGCCAGGGCGATAATCAGAAGTGTAAAAAAGGCCGCCACCCCTATCAGCCAGGCCAGCCATCCCCGGCGCTTCCGCGGTTTGCCGGATGGAAATTGTTCCTTCTGAACCTGCCGCTCCAGTTTTTTTTTCTGTTTCCGGCCCATCTAAAATCCCTCCTACTTGACTTTCGCCTGCCAGCTTCTCGGGACATACGTTGCGACCGCCGCGGCCACGGGTGGCAACTGCCGTTTAGCCGCCGTATCCCTCAGCCGCCGGTATATCCAACTTAATTTTTCCCCCTCCGCGCCCAAAGTATGCACATAGGAAAGCGCCAGCCTAAGATCCACTATTTGATAGAGATAATAATCCGCTTCTTCCCAATCCAGGTCTGCCGGCTTTTGCTCCGGCAATATATCGGACAAATGAGTCTGCTTGGCCTTTTCCAGTATATCCTTGGGTACGTTCAAAGCCTTGGCCAACTCCAGCACCTGGCTCCGGTAAAGATCACCCAACAGGTTAAAATCATAAGCCAGATCACCGTATAATACTCCCTGACCTAAAAGCCACTCGGTCTTATTCAAGCTGCCCGCCACCCGGGCCTCCTTGGTCTCGGCAAAATCATAAAGGTTGGCCATGCGCTCCCGGGCGATAAATTTCATTCTTCGCGTCTCTGACACCTCGCCGCGTTCGGCTAAAGCCTTATCCACCGGCTGACGGATATCCCGGATTTCCAAATAACATCTCAGGCATCTGGCAGCCAAAACCGCGCGGCTGCGTTCCATGGAATGCCGGTCGGATTGGATAAAATAAACCAGATGCACATGTTTGCTCCCCATCGCCTCGGTTAATAAACCCGCGACCACCGAGGAATTTAATTCCCCGTCCAGTCTTAACACCACGTTTTTCGAACCGGAATAGTCCCTTTGTTCTCTGACGTACTGTACCAGGTTTTTCCGGGTCTGGGCCGCATCCAGTCCCGGAAACTTTAATTCGCGAATACCTTCTCCTGAGGGATGGATTTTTAAACCGGATATAGTATCCGGCATACCCTCAGAGGGGGTAGCCTTTTTAATAGTTTTATCCTGATCCCCGGCTTCATTCCCCGCTCCCACGGCCGGCTCCGAAGCTTTTTCTTCCAACGATACGGCCGGTTGGCTTTTCGCTCTCCGGCTGGGATAGCGCCTGACATACCGCGATCGCTTTTTCCTCTCCTCAGGCCGGTTGGTCTGAGGGGCTTCCCCGGCCGGATTGTTGGATGCTTCCGGAGTATTTAGATTTTCTTTATGCATAATCACTCCTGATTACAATTTTTTTTCACCTTGGCATATGTTTTCACCCGCGTGAATATTTCCCGCCGTTTTTCCAATTCCTCGAAGCTGCAGTCTCCCTCCACACCTGAGCAATTGAACAATAGAAAAAAGACCGCAATTAAGTTTTTTTATTGCTCTATTGGTCAATTTTCAATTGCTCTGGAGTTTGAGCAATTAGTCGATGACTAAATGCTCAAACTCCTAGTATCCCAGGTTGGCCAGAGATTCCAGATTTCTTCGGGCCGTTTCGTTCTTAGGATCCAGCTTCAAGGCCAAAACCCACTCCTGGCGGGCCCGCAGGTAGCGTCCCTGCCTAAAAAAGGCGGTTCCCCAGTTATTATGGGTAACCGGAAGAGCAGGATCCAAACTGGCGGACTGCTCAAAAGCGGCCATCGCCTGATCCACCCTATCGGCCTTGAGATAAGCGCTGCCCAGGTTGTTATATGCCTTGGCATCCCGCGGATCCAGCCGCAGAACTTGCTGAAACTCGTTAATGGCCAGGTCAAATTTGCCCTGTTTATAGTAAACCAACCCCAGGGAACGGTGCGCTTCGGCATCTCTGGGGCGCTCCCGGGTCATTTGCTGGTATTGATCCGCAGCCTTTTCATCTTCGCCCTGATCGCTGTAAAGTTTGGCCAATTGCTCCCGCGCTTTGAAATGCTCCGGTATCAGCTTAATGGTTTTCTGCCAACTCTCATAGGCATCACTAACTTTTCCGGACTCCCGGTATTTTCGGCCGCGCTCAAAATATGCTTCTGCCAACCGGCGGACTATTTTATTATCCTGGGGTGCCAGTTCATGGGCTTTTTCCAACGCCTTCATACCTTCATCCTGCAATCCCTTAGCCATGAGCGCTTCGGCCAGTCCGGCTTGAATATCTGCACGCGCTGGTTCGGCCTGCCCTGCTTGGTAATAGGCTGCAATCGCCTCATCCAGCCGGCCGGCGTCCTGTAGTCCCCTGGCATTTTTATAATGACCGCCCAAACTAGCGCAACCCGCCATCCAGACAGCCATCCCCAGCATGATCATAATACGCCAGCTCATCATATCCTCCGAAAAACGGCAATTATTTTTCTTTCTACGGTAGCAAATCCTTATACGCTTGTCAAGCCGGAGCCCCATGGGAGCCTGAGCATTTAGTTGCTCAGGCTCCAGAGCATTTGAGATTCGATAGTAGAAATTAGATAAAATATCTCAAATGCGGTCTACTTTCTACTATCTACTCTCAAAAAACCTACTAATTGCTCAAGCTCCTAGGAGCTTGAGGAGCCTGTCGGACTTTAGTCATTCTACCCCTTTTCCAAAGGGGAGGATTTTAAATTTAATTTAGATTTCAGGTTACATGACTCAAGCTGCGCCAGAATCGCCAGAAAAGAGGAACGGTCTTCGCAGATATTGACTTGGCGTCTGATTTCCGCCGCACCCGGCAGCCCGTGTAAATACCAGGCCGTATGTTTCCGCATCTCGAGCCGGGCCCTTTTCTCCCCCTTCAGCGCTTGCAGACCGTCATAATGTTCACGCATTATTCTGATTTTTTCCTCCCACTCCGGTTCCGGGCTATTCCGGCCTAATTTCAAAAATTCATTTATCTCCCGGAAAATCCAGGGCCGGCCCATGGCGCCCCTTCCTACCATAACTCCAGCGCACCCGGTCTCTTCCAGCATTTGCGCGGCATCCTCGCCCGTACGCACATCTCCATTTCCGATTACAGGAATCGTAACCCGGCGCACCACTTCTGCGATTATACTCCAATCCGCCCGGCCCTCGAATTTCTGGCTGCGTGTCCGGGCGTGAACCGTGATCGCCGCAGCCCCGGCATCTTCGACCCGCTGAGCGATTTCCACGGCATTTACCCGGTCCTGCTCCCAACCGGCACGGATTTTTACGGTTACGGGCCGCGGGGATTTCCGTACGCAGGCAGCCACAATAGCCTGCAAACGCACGGGGTCTTTCAACATGGCGGCTCCTCCGCCATGCCGGACTACCTTGGGAACCGGGCAGCCGAAATTAAGATCCACCAGGTCTGCTCCTGCTTCGACAATTTTCAAGCCGGCCTCAGCCATAACTTCTGGATCAGCGCCGAAAAGCTGGAAGGCCACTGGATGTTCATCAGGATGGGTGGCCAGAAGTTGAAGCGTATTCGGTTGGTTGCGCATCAGACCGTGACAGCTTATCATCTCAGAATATACCAGGGCTGCTCCGAATCTCCGGCAAAGCAAGCGGAAAGGCAGATTTCCTATACCAGCCATGGGAGCCAGAATCACCCGGCCGTCCAGTATTAATTCTTTGATCTTCATTATAAGTCCTTACCCGGGTTCCCTGGGAGTTTGAGCATTTAGTCTATGACTAAATGCTCAGGCTACTAGGCATGCTGTGGGATTATCTTAAAGGACTGCCTCCAAAAGCACAAATAAAAAAGCCGGAAAACTCAATAAAGATAATTTAGCAGAGGATGGAATATCAAAAGAATTAATTCAATTTCCCCGCTCGAAGAGCGGGGAATTGGATATGATCTGTAAATTATATAAATGTATATCCCGCATTTCGCTTTTTGAGCGAAATGTCCCCGGCTTGAACGTGCATATCAATAATAATCTTCATCTCATGTCACGAAGTCAAGGCGGGGAATTCGCGGTTAACATATTAAAAAATATTTACAAAATACCAATATAATTATATAATATCTATGTCAATATAGTTTGTATAATATCACAAAAAATATATAATATTGCAATAAAATTAATTTGGATTCAATTCTTTGGGGGGAAAATGAAGAAATATTTGTTCTTCCCGCTTTTTATTAGCTTTATCATTTTTATTAATCCCCTTATTGCCCGCGGAGATTGGGTTCAAGATAATGGAATTGTAGATGTGGATCCATCCCGCAAAGCAGCACATTATCCATATATTTCCAGTTCAAATGGCACCCCGTATGTTTCTTGGTGGGAATCTAATGCAACAACTTATCAAGGCTATGTGGGGAATTATAATGGCATCGAATGGATAACTATCGGGTCTCAAGAATGATGTTTACCCTAAACTATACTTCTTAATGATATTTAATTATTGTCCCGGGAGGAAAACAGTATTTAGGACTAAATGTAGTGTGAAAAGGATTCGGGGGTAATAATAAATTGAGAGCGGCGGAATGAAATACTTATCTTTACGATTAAAAATAGTTTCAAAGATAAGCAAAATTTTACTTGTCTTCGGGTCTTTCTATGCTTTTTTTTCCATTCCGCCGGTTTTCGGAACCACCTATGATTTTTCCGGCATTTCCAATCCTTCTGTTACGCATATAGCTTATGGCAATGAAATCGATGTGAGCGCAGATCCTGCGGTTAATAACATCCCGGCTGTTGAAATTACCTCAGGAGAATATGCCGCGCTTTCAGTTTCCAATGATTCTTATGTGAATTTCCCTGATCCTGGAATCGGTGATGATTGTGCTCTCCGGTGCAGATTTAAGGTGGCTGAAACCCCTGCAAATGTCCAGATGATTTATGCGGAATGGGAAGGCCATCAAGGCGCCACATATTCGGTCAGATTTCTTATCTGGAATTATAATTCCTCTGCCTATGAACTGCTGCAAGAAGCTGATGTGGGGACCTCGGATGTTACTTTAAGCGGTTTGAAGATCTCCAATTGCAGTAATTACATTGACGCCTCAGGAAATATCACCCTGCTGGTCTATGAAGCTAATTCAACAGCTTTGGCACGTACGACTATGTCTATTGATTACGTAAAAGTCGAGGTCGCGCTAGCTCCTGATCTGACCTTATCCGCCGCGGATATAAATTTTTCTACCAATGATCCTGCGCCTGATGAAGTGGTCACCATATCAGCAACCATACATAACAATGGCGATAAATATTCGCATCTTCAGCAGTATTGGGACAACAGCGTGGGTGCAGTGGCGTACGAAGACAATTTCGGCATCTATGTCGATGAATTCCTGGCCCAGTCTTTTACCCTGGCTTCTAATATCCATTTGCCTAAAGTGGGTTTATATCTTTTAACCTTTGGCAACTGTGGCACCCTGACAGTCAAGATCGTAAACGATGACGGCACAGGCAAGCCGAGCAATGCTGCCCCGGATATTTTAGCCACAGCCGCTCCACTTAGCAGCGGTCCGGAGAGTAGAACCTGGATTGATTTCGAATTTGCCAATCCTCCGGCTCTAATTTCCGGCACCACCTATTGGATTGTTTGTGAAGGCACTGGAGCGGATCTTAATAATTGCTGGGCCTGGCCAGGCGACAGGACTGCGGGAACAGATTATCCTGGAGGAATGTTGGCATACAATTTAGGGTCCGGCCAGCCCTGGTCAACTATACTTGCCACTGATGATTTTTTCTTTCGCGCTTATGGAGGAACTGTTGTTAAATTCTATGACAATGATCCTGACAGCGGCGGGACTTTACTGGATACTGTATGTATAAATAGTCCCATACCAGCCTCAGACAGCTATATGGTCAACATAGATTGGACCTATACTCTGGGAAGTCATGACATCTATGTAGTGGTGGACCGGGATAATTGTATCGCTGAATCGAATGAGGGCAACAATAAGGCGTATAAAACCATTCCCGCGGCTGCCAGCGTTACGAGTACGCCAACACTAACTGCCACGTCTACAGGTACGCCAACCAATACTCATACGCCCATAGCCACACCGACCGGCACGCCCACAGCTTCTCCCACGAGCACAGCCACACCGACCGGCACGTTGACAGCCACTCCGACCGGCACGCCGACCAATACTCATACGCCCATAGCCACACGGACCGACACGCCCACAGGAACTCCGACGAGCACAACCACACCGACCGGCACAGCCACACCTACGGGTACGCCATCAAATACTCATACGGGTACAGTCACACCTACAGGCACCTCAACCAATACTCATACGCCAACAGCAACTCCGACGGGCACAACCACGCCTACTTTAACTGCCACCCCAACTCTTACACCGACTGATACGGCTACACCGACCGGCACGCCGACTTACACAGGTACGCCTACAAATACAGCCACGCCTGATGATACAGCCACGTGTACTTTTACTGACACAGCTACGCCCACAGCTACGCCGAGCCATACGCACACGCCAACCGGAACCCTAA
>JAUVAV010000046.1 GCA_030591525.1 candidate division FCPU426 bacterium
AACTTATAACCTTCCAGACGGGTAATGAAGAAATCGTTTAATCCTCCGGGCTGCGTGTCATTAAATAGTAATTCCTCCGGCAGTAATATCTCGGCCGGATGTAAACGCTTCAATTCCATCACCAGGTCCGGCCTGGCCGTGGGGCCGGAAAATTCCGTAATCAGAAAAAGTCCGGTGGATATATCCACAGCGGCCAGCCCAAATTTCCCCTTGGCTCCGGACAGGGCGGCTAAATAATTATTTTGCTTGGCTTCCAGGCTGTCAGGCGCCAGTTTGGTGCCAGGGGTAATAATGCGCACTAATTCCCGCCGGACCATACCTTTGGTTTTCCGGGGATCTTCCATTTGTTCCACTACCGCGACTTTACGGCCGGCTTTCAGCAGACGGTTAATATAAACCTCAGCCGCATGATACGGCACTCCGCACATGGGGATTTTAACCGCACGGCCCTCGCCCGAAGCGCGGGCGGTCAGGGTAATCTCCAACAAACGAGCACCTTCCTTGGCATCCTCTCCGAACATTTCATAAAAATCTCCCAGGCGGAAGAAAAGCAGGGCATCGGGATTCTCGGCCTTGATGCGCTGATACTGCTCCATCATGGGGGAGGTTTTATCAGAAGTGATTTTAGGCAAAATGAAAAGCTCCTTTTTTTTCACAGCTTCTAACTAACGATTCTGCTGCAAAACCCCCTAAGAAGTCATTGCGAGCGACCAGAGGGAGCGCGGCAATCTGATTTTATCCTTATAAAATCGAGATTGCTTCGTCGCTGCCGCTCCTCGCAAAGACAACAAAAAGGGGTTTTGCAGCAGAATCACTAACATAATACGACCCGGAAACTACCGTCTAATTGGGGCGATGAAAAAGAAAAGGTCTCAATTCTCCGGGGGGGTGATATAAGGCATTATAATAAAAGGCACTTTTTCTTTCTTTTCCAGTTTTCCGGCGAATTTCTCGGCAAAATCCCGGCTGTTGTAACTACCTACCCTTACTTGATAGAAATTTCCGTTTTCTCCTTTAGTCTGGAGCGTGTAGGCGTTATAGCCTTTTTTTCGAAGCTTTTTTTCAAGTTTAGCGGCATACTCGGGCTGGGAAAAGGCGCCTACTTGGATAGTGAATTTTTTTATAACTTTGGATAACCGGTTGCGGGCCTGCCGGGCCTCATAACTATCCGAGTAGCGGGTGACCAGTTCATGGATAACCCGTTCGGATTCGTTTTTCATATCCTGCTGCTCAAGCGCACGCGCCTTTTGATGCAATACCATGTGGCACATATCCCCTTTCGGAAATTCACGCAAATAGCGATTATAGGCTTGCAGAGACGCCGAAGTGTTTTTATTTCCCAGTTCAGCGTCGCCCAGGCCAACTAATGCTCTTCCCACCCAGGGACTTTTGGGGTATTTTTCTATCAGGCTTAAAAACAAGGCTTGGGCTTCGGGATATTCTTTTAAAGCTAATTGGCACTGACCGGAAAGATATATCGCCGGCGCACACCAGGGATTTTTATTTTCAGACGTCATCTTAACCAGATGATTCCAGGCCTCTTTATACCGGCCCAGAACGAAGAGCGAGCTTGCCAGCCCCCAACGCGCCTCCTTTTCCCACTCACCTTGGCCGGCCTGTGTCAGAACTTCATTATACATTTTAAGAGCCTCGGCCGGAGCCGGCTCCAGGTCGGCTAATCTTAATTGGACCGCAAATTTCCAGCGCGAGCCAGGATAATCCTTCTGGAATTCCTTTAAAGCCTTGCGGGCTGCTTCTCCATCATGCCGGTTAAATAACTGAATCGCCTCACTATACTTGGCCTCTACCTTCAGGTTCATCCCGCTCTCGGCTTGACAGAAATTGGCTGGCAAAGTGAACAGGCTAAAGGTGAAGATGATTATAATTAGTATCTGTTGCGGAAAACCAAAATAAATTCCTCCCCCTTGAGGGGGGAGGTTAGGAGGGGGTGTTCCCCTCCCATCAAGGGAGGGGAATTTGTTCTTTCCGCAATAGATACTAATTAAGCGTTTCATTTTTTTCTTTAAACCTCCTGCATTGCTTTCCCCGAAAGGGACCAGTTTTTGGCGGCCGTAATCTCTACCTCGATTTCCTTGCCGATCCATTCCCGGGGTCCTTCAAGATTCACAATGTGATTGGTGCGCGTCCGGCCCTGAAGACGCTGTTTGGTTCTGATATCCGGCTTTTCTATCAATACCTTATCCCGGCTTCCCACTAAAGATGTCCTGATATTAAGCGCTGACCGCTCTAATTCCCGGAACAACCGGGCCAGCCGGTTCTCCTTGACTTCCCGTGAAACCTGGTCCGGAAGCCGGGCCGCCACAGTGTCTTCCCGGGATGAGTATTTAAAGCAATAAGCATTGTGAAAAAGATTTTTCTCGGCCATTTCAAGCGTAGCCTGGAAATTTTCTTCTGTCTCTCCTGGAAACCCAACAATAAAATCAGTCGAAATGGTAAGCCCGGGAATGGCCGCCCGGAGTTGTTGTGCCAGTTCGGAATAATCGTTGGCAGTATATCCCCTCTTCATAGCGCGTAAAATGGTGTCCGATCCAGACTGCAGGGGTAGATGGATTGATTCGCATACTTGGGGAATCTCAGCCATGGCCCGGATTAAGCGCTGGGTAAAGTCTTTCGGATGTCCGGTCAGAAAGCGCAATCTTAATAATCCCGGTATTTCCGCCACCCGGTATAACAATTCCGCCAGATCTGGTTTATCCGGCAAATTATATCCATAGCGATTGATGTTCTGGCCTAATAAGGTTATTTCACGGGTTCCGGATGCCACCCGGCGCCGAATTTCGGCTAAAATATCCTGGCAAGGCCGGGAGAATTCCCGTCCCCGAGCCAGGGGTACTGCGCAATAGGCACAAAATTGGTCGCAACCTTCCATCACGTCCACATAAGCCGTCACAGAACGCTCGCCATACTTAGGATTCCAGCCCTGGCCGAACTCAAATACGCCGAATTCACTCACCGGCTTTCCGCATCCGGCCTGCTTGGCTATTTTCGGTACTTGCGTAATGGCTCGGGGTCCGGCCATAAAATCTATAGCGGGCGAGCGTTTAAAACCCTGTTTCTGCAGATGCTGCGCCAGGCATCCCACCATGCCGATAATCAGGTCCGGCCGCTGCTTTTTCATTTTAGCCCAGCGTCCAATCAGGGAAAAGGCCTTTTCTTCAGCCAGTTTGCGGACCGTACAAGTATTTACCAGGAGCAGATCCGCCTCTTCCGCTTCCTGTACCCTGGTACAGCCATCCTCCAATAGGGATTGAGCCAGACGCTCGGAATCGTACTCGTTCATCTGACAGCCATAGGTTTTGATATATACTTTCAATAATAATACCTCTTTCCATATTTGCAAGTACAATTATTAAAATTCTCGCTCTTCAGAGCGGGGTATTTTAATTTTCCCTGCACCATCTACGCAGGCTAAAGCCTGCGGCTACTATATTTATTTATAAAAGATTCTACCTTTAATTAATCCAATCCAGGTTTACGGAGTTGTAATCATAGTATATCCGGTCTATCTTGCCCTGGGCGACTTTCTTATTTTCTGAAAATATCTCCATCCCCACTTGCATGCGTAAAAGCCGGCTGCTCTCCTGAGCTATGAAAAAATCGGCCTTGATTTTATAATGGTGTCCGGGGAATAAAACATCAAAAGCTTCACCCAGCAGATGGATTTTTTTCGGATGGTTATATTTCAAGACGGTTATTTTTTCGCCTTTGGGGCCGGATATGCAGTTGATGGCATTGGGAGTTTCATGGGTTAGAAATTCCCGGACTTTCTCGTTACCACAAGAGGCCTCTGCCTGCTCCCGGCCGGCTTGACTTCTTACCTCCACCCATATTCCCTTCCGGCTGATATAACGGTAGGTTTTATCGTCTTTTAGAAACCAGGATGCTGTATGTCCAGCACGAATATTTAAATAAAAATACCGGTTCATACTGGAAAAAGCCGTATTTATCTCCTGGAAGTAAACATCCGGACTCTCGGTCATAGGCAGGTGTTCAATCTTCCAAAATTCGACGGTTCTCAGGCTTTTGGCTTGCGCCAGCGCTTGGCTGCAGCACTGCGGTATTTCAGCGCCGCCGGCCGGATTAGGGCTCTGTTCCCAAAGCAATTCACGGCTAAGCATTTTCTGATAGGCCTGGTAACCACGGAGTCGTTCAGCGGCAACGTCCTTGGCTTTCTCCAATTTTCTAACGGCCCCCGCAACTCTCCCGGCATGCGGTTCTAAAGCAGCTATGGCGCCTTGATAATAGATTTGTTCTGGAGTTCCATCCCACAATTGGTCTGTCAACGGAGCCAGGCATTGGGCTGCTTCAAGATTTTGCAAATCCAGAACCAAGGGCGCCAGTATATCCAGGAGAATACGCTGGATTTCGGATTCAGAAGAATGTAATGCCTGCTCTGACAATAATTCCCGTATAACGGTATGTGTGCGGGAACGTTTGGCAAGATTGCTGATTATGTGTTTTCTAAGCCGGCGTTCACCGGGCGAAACTTCCTGGATTTTCTTGCCCGCTGATGTAAGTGCACAGACTTGTCCTCGGCAGGTATGGGATAAAAATTCCAAGCTGGCATTTACTACGCTGGTATTTCCCAAGGCGAAAAAAACAGCCCATTGTTCTTCCAACCGGTTCCGGCTTCGTATGGGCGGTTTTAAAATATCCCGGGCATTTTCTGACGTTAAGGCGGCTTTTTCCAGGCTGATTCGTTTTTCATTGTCCATCTCGTTACAGATCCAGGTGGATAAATTATTTTGCAGCCGTTCATCCCGGGAACGCTTAAAAACCTCCAATAATACAGATTTCTGCCTCCAAGCAGCATGGGCAAATATCTGCTCGCCGGTGCGCCATATTTGGGGATGCCCGGCGGCCAGAACGGCGAAAAAGCGCGCCATAGCCAACTTATTAATTCGTTGTTCCGGTTCGGGAAAATCAGAAGCATATGTATTACAATAATATTCCAGGGCGGCTTTGAGCAATTGCGGCTTGGGAGATTGGTAATAATTATAGTAAAACCGGCGAAATTGATCCTCGTTCATACCGGTTGCATGCCCGGGAAGGACGAGAATAAAATAAAAGCATCCGGCTAAAATTAATGATAGGAGACGTTGCATGCCACCTCACTATTATAGCACCACGAAATGTAAGGGGCGGGTTTGAAACCCGCCCCTACAACTGCCGGCGATGTTCTAACGACTGGATTCCGGCTAAAATCATGCCGGAATGACAACTAAGGTGTCACCCCGGCGAAAGCCGGGGTCTAGGAAGACAATAACAGCGGAGGTTATTTTTTTTGTTCCGGAGTATTGGTTTGACGCAGTCCGGATATTGAGGAACGCTGTATCTCGATTTTAACATTCTCCGCCATCTTTAAATAAAGCGTATTTTCCCGCTCATTGAATCCCACGATAGTTCCAAACATACCGCCGGAAGTAACCACTTCATCGCCTTTTTTAAGTAAACCAAGAGTTTCCTTGTGCTTTTTCTGTTGTTTCCTTTGGGGCAAAATAAAAAGCACATAAAACAATATAAAAATAAGTACTAAAGGCATGAGAGACATTAACCCCGCGCCCGAACCGCCTCCTTCTCCGCCTTCTGCTCCGGCGCCGGACTTGTTAGGTGGCGGGGCCATGGTATATTGAATTAAATTATCCATCCTTAAAAAACCTCCTTGAAATCTATTATTGAATTAATTTAGCTAGTAGTCCATTTCCCTAAGGTTGTCATTTCGAGGCGAAGACGAGAAATCTCCTAACATCCTTTTGAAATCAAAGTTTTCGTAGAGATTCCTCGCTACGCTCGGAATGACAAAGCGAGAAAAGCCCACTAAATCAAGTCTTTCCGCAACATAAACTTTTTAAAGCTTATTCCGGAATATCTCCGGATTTATATCTATCCATGAATTCCCGCTTGGTTTCTTCAAAATCATCCGATAAAATGGCATTCCTGATAAGGTCGGACAAATTTAGCATGAATGTCAGGTTGTGTAAAGTAGAAAGTCTCAAGGCGGTAATTTCATGGGTGTTGAACAGATGGCGTAAATAGGCGCGGCTGTGATGGGAGCAAAGCGGACATGCACATTGGGGATCTGGCGGGGACCAATCTCTGGCATAGGCTGCGTTTTTAATTACCAGGCGGCCCTGAGAAGTATAGAGAGTTCCATTCCGCGCAATCCGGGTTGGCATAGCGCAATCAAACATATCCATTCCGCGGGCCACGGCCTCCCAAAGGTCCTGCGGTGTCCCGACTCCCATTAAGTAGCGGGGTTTTTCTTCGGGAATAAGCGGGTCGAGGATATCCAGGACTTCATTCATAAGCACCGGCCCCTCTCCCACCGAGAGACCGCCGATTCCGTATCCGGGAAAATTCATAGCGGTTATTTCGCGGGCGGAATTTTCACGGAACGATCGGATCACCCCTCCTTGTATGATGCCGAAAAGAGCTTGCTTTCCGCCCAACTCTTCATGTTTGCCCAAACAACGCCGGGCCCAGTCAGTAGTTAATTCAACCGACTTTTTAATCTCATCGTCCGGTGAAGGATACGCCGCACAAACATCCAGGGCCATAATAATATCAGCGCCCAGGGCATGCTGTAATAACATATTTGACTCGGGTGTAAAAAGATGGCGCGAGCCGTCCAGATGAGATGTAAAGTAAATTCCTTCCGGCTTTAATTTGCGTAAACCGGGGAGTGAAAAGACCTGATATCCTCCCGAATCAGTGATAAGCCCGCCTTTCCAATTCATAAAATCATGAAGTCCGCCGGCCTCGTTTACTATATTCATTCCGGGTCTTAAGTAAAGATGATAGGCGTTATTGAGCAGTACTTTGACGCCCAGTGCGGATAAATCCCGGCTTTCCAGGGTTTTAACCACAGCCTGAGTGCCGACCGGCATAAAAACCGGGGTGTTTATTGTTTCTTTATCCGGAAGAGATAATCGCCCGGCCCGGGCGCGGCCTAACTTTCTGATGATATTAAAGTTGATACTCAAACTGCTAAGGTTCCGGTTTCCCTGGCCGGACGAGTCAATTCCAAAGGAAGAAGAAAGGTGAACGCGCTTCCCTCTCCCGGCTTGGATTCAACCCAAAGTTTCCCGCCATGCGCCTCTATCAGGTAACGTGCGATGGTAAGTCCTAACCCCGATCCGTCTTGGATATTAGTATATTCCGTTAGACGAAAAAAAGGTTCGAAAATTTCTTCCAGCTTATCGGCGGGAATACCCTTGCCTTCATCCTCCAGGCAGAAGGCTAGGGCGGGATAGATCCCTGGGATGTTCAGGTTAATATTGGAATGGTTCCATTTTTTCCGAAAATACGGCCGGTCGACTTTTTTAACGGAAAGGATAATTTTTCCGGGAGAATATTTTACCGCGTTGGATATTAATTTATGCATGGCCTGATTCAGTTTCTGCCTATCGGCTATCAGCCGCGGAAGTTTTTTTCCCTTTGATATCTGGATTTCACGCTTGAATTGGATTTTCGCCTCCTCAACCACTGAGTGAATCAGTTCGTCGGCTTCTACGGCATGCAATTTCAGGGACATTTTTCCGGCTTCGAGATTGGTAAGTTCCAACATATCGTTCAAAATATGAGTCAAGCGCACGGATTCCCGGTAAATATTATTCAGATATTTGCGCTGAGTAGATTCGGGCAGTTTACGCTCAACCAATAAGCTGGAAAAACCCAGAATACTTGTCATAGGGCTGCGCATGCTATGGCTGGCGATCGCGACAAATTCCGATTTCATGCGATTGACTACTTTGGCGTGGCTGACATCTTCGATAATTAATCCCCGGCCCATAAAACGGTTCTCATGGTCTTTCACCGGAAACATGGTCAAACGAATATCCTTTACCTCGGGGCGATATAAAGTGAATTCCAATACGGGATGGTCCAAAATATTTGTCAAGGCCTTAAGGTATGCCCCCTGCAAAACGTGGGCATCATTGGCGTTTGCCAGCAAACGCTCCGGCACTAGGGAAGCGGACGCTCCGGTTAATATCTGACCAGGCGCTTGCAGATAGCGGGCAGCCTGTTCGTTGATGAAAATAATCTCCTCATGAAAATCAAATAGTATCAATCCATCAGACATGGAGTTAATAATGGCATCCAGCTTGCCCTTTTCCTGGATCAAGTTCTCGTAAAACTTGGCGTTTTCCAAAGCTACGGCGGTAATCCGAGCCAGGGTTTCTATTTGCTGGAGTTCGGTCTGGGAAAAACGGCGCATTTTCAAGTCATGAAGGGAAACCACACCGTAGGTTCCTTGACGTCCGATCAGGGGAGCATACAGAGAATGGCATTCCGGAGAATCGGGGTATCGGTTAGCCTTGCGTTCCTTGGAATTATTCTCAGGAATGGGAATGGTTATATCCTTCCTGCGAAAAGGCGTATCAACCATTGCCAGTCCCCGGCCTTCGTTCAGGCAGCGCTGGATGGTGCCGTGCAGCGCCGACCAACGAGCTTCATGCTTAAAACGGGAGGATAAACCGGTGATATGCTGAGGATAAAGCTCTTTCTCCCGCTCGTCCAGAAGGAAAACACCGGATATTTTTACGTTATAAAACCGGCA
Organism: candidate division FCPU426 bacterium; assembly: GCA_030591525.1. Taxonomy (GTDB): domain Bacteria; phylum Oederibacteriota; class JAAXVQ01; order JAAXVQ01; family JAUVAV01; genus JAUVAV01. The sequence goes on from JAUVAV010000046.1 coordinate 8,582, forward strand.
GAGATAGTCCAGCAGGATTTCACAGAATTCCCGAATACTCAGATTATAAGAAACCGCTTCCACCAGCTTGAACAAGGACGAGAATTTATGTTTTAAAAAAGATTGCTGAGTCAGAATAATATTATCCTGAAATTGCAGATAGGGATTGACCACTCCCAACTCTACCCGGTTGAAAAGCCGGCACATTTGAGTATCGAATGCCAACAGCTGCCGGGTTGGAATATCAGGATGCTTTCGGCAGGCTTTCCGGATATAGCGGTAAATTACTTCCCGGGCCAATTGGAATATTCCTATCACTTCGGAGAGCGGATATCCATGCCGGGCGCCTTGTTCGCCCAGGCCGGTTAAGGCCTGGTCCAGTTCTTTTTCATTCAGTTGCTTACCTCGCAGAGCCTGAAGCATTAATTTGATGGGTGGCTTGGCCGCGCGCCGGATATTTATTATTTCGACATCCAAATTTTGGCGGGGTCTTTTAAAACGTTGGCGAAATTCGCTAAGGATATCCTCCAGCATAGGTTCTACGTTCTGCTCTAAAAAACCTGCCAATGCCTGCCGCACGCTTGCTCACCCCTTTACGGATTTATGTCCGCTCGACCGGCAAAAGCACGGAAAATACCGTTTGCTTACCCGGTTCGCTGAACGCCCAAACCCGGCCACCATGGGCCTCTACTATACGTTTGACAATCGCCAAACCCAATCCGGTGCCCCGGATGGTATGAACCTCGGTTTCCACGCGGTGAAACGGAATGAAAATCATGGAAAGCTGATCTTGCGGGATACCCTGGCCGAAATCCGTCACTTTTAACTCTACCGCCGGCAGAATTATATCCAATTCCTCCATATTGATTCCCCATTCCGGATCCGCCTGCCGTCTTTCCAGAACATCAATCAATACTTCCCGTCCGTTAGCGGAATATTTATCGGCATTGGAAAGCAGGTTCCATAAAACCTGGGTTATTTTATCTTGATCCGCCATCACGGTCTGAGGAGCTCCGCTAATACATACTTGCAGATCGCGGCGGTTCTTAAGTTGCGCCCGAAAATTCTCAACCACCTCATTGACCAAATCCACAATCCGGATTTGTTTCTTTTCCAGAATGCCTTCTCCGCTTTCCAGATAACTGATATCCAGCATATCGTTAAGTATACGGGTTAAACGTTCCGCCTCGTTGTGGATCTGGGTGGTATAACGCTTCACAACATCCATTGGCAGGTTTTTAATCAGCATTAGTTCGGAAAAACCCAGAATGCTGGTCATGGGTGTTCGCAGTTCATGGCTGGCAATGGAAACAAACTCGGATTTAAGCCGTTCCACGGCCCGTTCATGCGTGATGTCTTCCAGTAATATTCCCCGGCCGGCATAGTTTCCGGATAGATCCCGCACCGGAAAAAACTTTAGACGAATATCCTGACGTTTGGTCGCGGTCATAGTATATTCCAGTACGGAGGGGCGGGTCGGGTTTAGTTCGGCATGCTCCAATTTCCGCCTCAAAATTTCCGGTTCCTCGACCTTATTCAGAATGTAATCATTAACTACGCTCAAGGGATGATTAAGCAGGTCCTCAACCCGCCTGCCCAGATACTGGGCGCCGTGAGCATTCAGATATGCGATCTGGCCCTGAGGATCGACCAGCATCAAGCCTTGGGTCATGGACTGAACAATGGCCTCAAAACGGCTTTTTTCTTCCATGATTTTTTTATCCAACACGGCCTTTTCAATCGCAATGGCCTTTAGTTGCAATTCGCGCTGCAAAAGCAGGTTCCAGCCCAGAACAATAGTGGCCACCAGCAGCGAGGCGCCGACAAATATCATTATCCACCGAATAAACCGGTGCGAAAGGACCGGTTGCGGATGCCTGCCCTCTCCAAACCACTGCTGGAAAATACGCGCCTGCTGACCGGATTTGTCAATCTCCCGGAACGCAGATTTTAAGGTTTGGGCCAGTTCGTGCTGGTCCTTCCGGACCAACACTCCGAATTGGGATACAGCAACCCCGGTGCCTATAATTTTGAATCTCTCATCTAAACCGCTTTTTCCCAGGTAGCGAAGCCCGCTTAAACGTTCACCGATATAGGCATCAACTTGCCCCTCCCAAAGCAGGCGGAAAGCCTCGGCGTAATGGTCTACGGTAAAAAAATAATGTTTTCCCAAGAGCCGCAAACGTTTGTAGGCCGGATCTTCTTTTAGAATGGCTATCTTTTTGCCTTCCAAATCTTCCTGATTGGCCATATCATAACGCTTGCTTTGGACGAAAATCACCGAAGGGCTTTCCAGATAGATTGCGGCAAAAGTAAAATCCCGGGCCAGGTGGGAAGTATAGCGGACAAAATGAATACAGTCAAGTTCACCCTGGATTAAGGCTTTGAGATTTTCATCCTGGCTAGCCGGATAAAAAAGCACGTTATCAATTCCAAGGATTTCTCCGGCCGCCCGCATAATATCCACTGAAAAACCGGTATATACCCCGGAACGGTCAAAATAGGTATAGGGAGCCACATCTAAAGGCCCGCCTACGACTATGCGGTCTCTGACCGCCGGGGTATCCGATTGGGCGGGTCCGGAAAATGGGATCAGCAGTATGATCAGAATAATCGCCGCACCGCGGTAAAAAGGGAGCATTAATTCTTCCTCTTCGAGTACACTCTCCTGAGAATCATTTTAACGCGGGCCACCAGTTCCTGGGGAGAGAAAGGCTTGGTAATATAATCGTCGGCTCCGATTTTCATCCCCCGCACCTTGGATTCGATTTCACCTTTAGCAGAAAGCATTATCACGGGAATGTCCATGGTGGCGGAATCGGCTTTGATATGTTGGCAGACCTTAAAGCCGTTTAATTTAGGCAGCATTAAATCCAGAATGATGAGATCCGGACCTTCTGTCATGGTGATTTGAATCGCACTCTCACCATCGCCGCATGACAGCAGGGTAAAGCGCTCGTCACGAAAACTGGCTTTGATCAGTTCCACCATTTGGGAATCATCATCCACGATCAAAATCTTGGTCGGTTCCGCTCCGGAAAGACGGCGGGGCATACCGCTTAAGATACCCTCGTAACTTAAAAACGGCTCGCCAATTTTGACACCGCTATCGGTAATGAGCAATTCCCTTAAACTTCTATCATGGGAGGATCCCCGCTGTTTGATAATCATAATCGCCTTGCGAATATTGCCCTCGATTTCAGCCAGCCGCAGCTGGATTACAGTATCCACCAGGTAGTAGAGCTTATCGTCGCTGATTTTAAAATCATTTACCACCTCGGGAATTTCCGAAGTACAGAGGGTGGTGACCCGGGCCTCCTGCAGTATGCGAACCATGGTTTGAAAGGTAAGATACACCATCCCGGAGGAACAAGCCACGCTGTTTAAAAAAGAGATGGGATCGATAACCAGACGCTGCGGACGGATTTCCTTCAGGTGCCGCCGCAGGAGATGAAGAAATTCACCTTCGCTTAAACCCGCACTGGAAATGTTTAGCAGCGTGAGACGCTCTTCCTGGACGGCCGCATCGAGTTCCAAACCCAGGGCGCGGGCATGCCGCAGCAGATTGGAGCCCTGTTCCTCCATGGAAAGATAAAGACAGGTCTCGCCGGATTTTAATCCTTGTGCCAGAAAGTGAAGCGCCAGATTGGTCTTGCCGGTTCCGGAAGTTCCGGCAATTAATACCGCCTGACCGTCAAAAAAACCGCCGCCGAGCATCTCATTCAAGCCCGTGACGCCCGTATCAATCCGGCACCATTTTTGCGCCGCATCACTGGTGGTGGCGCTTATTTGGCAGGGTAAAGCGGTAGGATAAACTTCCACTCCTTCTTCCGTAATCTCAAAAGGATGTTGGCCGTGCAGATGGCGCTGTCCGCGGGCTTTTAAGACCTCGATCAGCCTGCGCCGCTGGTAATCACGGACCAGGTCGAAATGCAAACAAATATAGCAATCCACGGAATACATGCCCCACACGGCCAGCTGTGATTCCTCTATGTCCTTAATAAGAAAACTCGTTATTCCCTGCCGTTTAAACCCGTTAATAAACCGGTTAATTAAATCACGATGATTGGTATTATCGTCCTTGACCCGGATTAAAAAATTAATCGAGTCCACTAAAACCCGCCGGATGCTCATTTCATGCGTTAACTGGTCAAACAAACCTCCGGGACGTTCCATTTCCTGGCTGAGCACTTTAGGCGAGGTGATAATAATTTTTAATTTTTGATCCTTTTCCAGTTGTTTAAGATCCCATCCGAAATTCAGGGCGTCACGATAATATTGGGCGGGAAATTCCTCAAAAGTAATGATGAGACCGGATTGGCCGTCGGCAATGCCCTGGAGAATGAAATGTAATCCCAGCGTGGTTTTACCCGTACCCGGAAGCCCCTCGACCATTACACTTTCGCCTTCCAGAATACCGCCGAGTAAAATTTCGTCCAAGCCGGAAACACCGGTTTTAATTTTGGTTGTCGCCAAAATCCCTCACCTCGCCTTATTAATTTTAGAAATTATATCATTCTTATGGGAAAAGCGGCAAGATATTTTACGCTACCCTAGGAGGCTGAGCAATTAGTCGATTTTTTTTTTTACTTTCTGAGCAATTGAGCAATAGAAAATAGACCGCAATTGAGTTTTTTATTGCTCTATTGTTCAATTTTCAATTGCTCTGGAGTTTGAGCAATTAGTCTATGACTAAATGCTCAAACTCCTAGGAGCCTGTCGGAGAATCCGGCGAAAGACTGAGAACAGTCAACAGTATTCTGGGATCGCCGAGTTCCAGCTCGGCAATAAACTCGGCCGTCGCTCTCGCTGCTTATTGCGTGAACCAGAACTCGCCGGTCTGATGCGGGCCACGCTGCTGTATTTTGACGGAAAACGGAATCGGCTGTTGGCCCGGGTGGCGATACCGGATCATTTGTGCATGTGTTGATTGAGCTGTTGCTGGAATACACTATGGCGGGGATTGTTCAGTCATGGAAATCATATACGGCCCGGCGGATTAATAACCGGTTGAATTGCCGAGCTGGAGCTCGGCGGTCCCAGGCAGGACGGTCCAGGTAGGGGAAAATTCTTTTTTTGCAACCGATACTAACCAATAACGACTCAGGACTGTTTTTTGGTCATAGTATCAGCTAATTGAGGATTGAATATAATTACCTGGTTTCGGCCCTGCTCTTTGGCCGCGTAAAGGGCCAGATCGGCCTCCTGTAGCAGTTCTTCGCGTTTGTTCATTACTTTTTTAAACTCAGATACTCCCAGGGAAACAGTGATCGAGACCTGGGGTACGTTTAAGTCTCCCAGAAACTGGCATTCGGCGATGGCCTGACGAACCCGCTCGGCTACAATCTGGGCTCCCTCGTTATTGGTCATGGGAAGAATAATCGCCAATTCTTCCCCGCCGTAACGCGAGACTATGTCATTTTCGCGAACCGTGCTGCGGGTTAAACCGGCAATCTCTTTCAAGGCCAAATCTCCGGCAATATGACCATAGGTATCGTTATATAGTTTGAAATGATCGATATCCATCATAATCAGCGCGAGATCGTTCTTATATCTCTTGCTGTTCATAAATTCGTCGGTAAAGCGAAGCTGAAAGAAGCGGTGATTGAAGAGCCCGGTTAATCCGTCGGTTATGGATTGTTCCTTGACAGTTTGATACAAGCGGGCGTTTTCAATGGCCAACACCGTCTGGTTGGCGAGGGCTGAAAGCAAGGTTATTTCGTCCTCCAGAAATTCGTGAGCTTCCCGCGTATCTCCAATAACCATTACTCCCACCGCTTGGTCCTTGAGTATCAGGGGAATCACTAAAAGCGCGTTGATTTCAAAATACTCGCGAAGAAATTTCTGGAAGAAATCCGTATCTTGGGACGGCTGGATGGTTATGGTTTTGCGTTCGGAAAGCGCTTGCATAAAGCGGGTGCTTCGAATATGTTTATAAGACATGGACATTTTGATCAATTTTTCGGGAGAAAGATTTAAACCTGAGACCGCCTCCAAATTTAGTTTATTTTCGTCAAAAAGCCATATCGCGCAGCGGTCTATACCGATACTCTCGGCGGCTTGACTCTCCAGGACATTAAGTACTTCGCGTAAATCCAGGGAAGTGTTGACCTGCTGCGAAACCTCGTTTAAAATCTGCAAATGCGCGGATTTGCGCAGAATCAACTCGGATTGGGACTCGGTAATCCAGTTTTTCTCCTCTAATTCTTTAGCAATTCTTGACTGTTCTTGATAAAGCAGAACGTTTTTTAACGGAACGGCGATTTGGGAAGCATACATTATAAATAATTTCTTCGCCTCCGACGTGAAATCCGCTTCCGGGCATTGATCAGCCGCCAAGATTACCCCCAGTAATTTTTCTGAAAATATAATCGGAACCGCCATGATGCAGGTAGCTTTGGTCAAGAAGGGCAACTTCCTCGCAGCCTTGGCGTATTTATTGTCAACTACCGGCTGAAGTGTTTGGGCGGCTTTCCCGATCGGCCCCTCTCCCCAACAGACGCTGTACTCTCCATAGGTTTCGCGTTCCTGGTTCCAGGCCCGTAAAAATAAACGGGGCGTTTTCCCGGTTTTATTCCCCGGAGTTTCGGCCAGGAAAAGAAAAGTTTCTTTGATCCGCAGCAGCATGCTGGCATGCAGCACGACTTTGTCAAGCAGCGTTTCCATGTCTAGTTCGGTCGAAAGACTCTGCGAGGTGTGAAATAAAATTGAACTTTCCAGGTTTTTTTCATTAAGTATCTTTTCGGAAGTTCGATAATAGGCATTAATAACTTCCATCAGGGCGGTCAACCAGAATTTTTCCAAGGCCTCCAGTAAAGCATCGTGCCTAGTCCGGGGAAACCATTTTTTTATCCTCTCGACTATCATTTCCCGGATAATAATCCCCAAGAAAATCAAGGTTCCGAGGTTTCCCGCGTCCGCCGCCAGCTTGGGAGCAGCCCGCCTAAGAGACATGATCGCTCTCTCAGGTTGGCCCTTAAGAAATTCTTTGTAAGTCGGCAGAAAAGTCCGGCCGATTTTTTCAACTCTCAGAAGCAGATCGGCTTTTTTTTGCTTAAAGGGAATTTCAGTGGGAGGATGATCCAGGTATTTATCCAGGACCAAAAGAATATCTTCCTGACCGGTTTCCATTTTCCGAAAAAGGGAGACCAGATTTTTTTGCATGGTTTTGGATTTAAAGACTGATCTGGTTTTCATATAGTATTCCCTAACCGCTTTTTTAGTATTTTAGTATAAACAGAATAAAAATACCAGCAATCATTAAGCTTCCCAGTAACATGTCAGTCATGTACTAAAAACACTGTAGTACCATTAATGAAAAAAGAAGTAACCAGAGCAAGGTTGTCTACCTAGACCCCGGCTTTCGCCGGGGTGACACCTGGGTTGTCATTCCAGCATGATTTTAGCCCTGGACTAAACCATCC
>JAUVAV010000049.1 GCA_030591525.1 candidate division FCPU426 bacterium
CGGTTGACGGGTTTTCCTACCAGGCCTATAGAAACAAAGATAATGAACATGACGGCACTGTAATCCCCAGCATTGTGGGCGCTTCCATACCATTTGCTCCGGAGATTGCGGTACCTGCCCTGCGTAAGATGTACTTTCAATACAAGCATTTCTTATGGGGGCGTTTTGGATTCGCCGATTCCTACAATCTGGATGCTCCCATGACTCTTGACAGAAACTCGCCCAGCGGCCAGGGATGGGTTTCCTCGGATGTTATAGGTATTGACCTGGGTTCCATGATTTTGGCAATGGATAATTACCGGACCGGTAATGTATGGAGCAAATTTACGCTGGATACTTCGATTCAGGCGGCCCTGACTAAAATGGGCATAAATAATCCGGTTATTGATGATTTTGAGAATGACCGGAGCTTCCAGGATGAAGATAATGCGCGTGATGCCCAATGGTGGACGCCTAAAAACGAGGTTTATATTTTTTCGCCTATGACGGGTGTGGGAGGAAATACCACAACCTGTTTGAGGGTTACATATAATAAAGGAAGCGCTGAGACCTGGGATTATATGGCCCTGGGGAACCTGGGCCAAAACGCCAATATGAGTTATTATCTGGGCCATGATGAACTTGGTTTTCAGGTTTATGGAACAGTTGATTTAGTATTGAAATTTATGGACATTGCTGGAAATGAGTCCGGGGTATCGAGTAAAATGGAAATTAATAGTCCCAATGCCTGGGAGAGCGTATCATGGGATTATTCAATTCTTGACTGGCAGGATTGCGATCCCAGGCGCATCCAGGATATCCTGATATTTGTCCAGCCGGGAGAACAGGGCAGCGGAGAATTTTTTATTGATGACGTTCGCCTGGGAAAACCAGCCACCATTCCGGAGATAACAACACCCGTACCAACTCCTTTTCTGCAATCCCTGGTAAAAAAAAACGAGGTATTCACATATCCCAATCCCGGACGGGATTACGTGAATTTGCTATATTGGGTTTCCGGGGAAGCCATGGTTTATATTGATATATATAATATTCGCGGAGAGCGCATAGCCGGCATCAGAGAGCAGAAAGATGGCGGAAACGGACAGGTGATGAAAAGCACTTGGGTTTCAGCCGGAGCAGGACCGGGCATATATTTTTGCCGGATTAAAATTGATAATGCGAATGGAGAGAAAAAAACCCTTGAAATTAAGAAAATTGCGCTTATTCGGTAAAAGTGGGAACTGTCGCCAATAAGCGGTTCAAATGCTTCGTACCCTATCAGTCATGTTAGTACCATGACTGATAGGGTACGAAGCCGGTATATTGGTTGACATTTTGACTTATGTTTTTTAAAATTACGGCTTTATTTGTCCCATACGCATTGAATATCCCGGAGCTGGTTATCAAATAACCTTGCGCCGGAATGAAAAGAAAACGATTTTTAACACTCGGAATAAATCGGTCTTTAGGGATGCGGTTACGCATGTTCGGAAACAGTACCACTGGATATGTCACGCCTTTTGTCTCAGGAATAATCCCTTCCACCTTTTTGACCCGGATTTTCGCAGGAATGAAGCGGCTAAATAATAAATAAAATAGAAGAAAAGGGATGGACTATGAATTATAACTATCGAAAAATTTATAGTGTTGTACCAATATTTGCGCTTTTAATGACATGCTTTGTCTTGACTCCCGGCTTTGCCCAAGACCACTCATTATTTAATATTGAAGATGCCCAAAACAAGGGCGTGTTTAATATCGGACCTTCGCAAGGGGCGGAATATTCCGAGTACGACGAAAGCATTAAGAAAAATGTTCTGAAATTCGATTACTCAGCACCCCCGGGAACGATGGTAGGTGTATGGACCAAAGATTTTCCTGAAGAATTGTCAGCAGCTTCAGTTAACACTCTCCGCATTGGCGTCAAGGCAGAGAATCCTGAACAGTTGCGCCAAATTTCAGTAAAGTTGGAAATCAAAGGCACAGAGAATATACAAGTAATCCCGCTTTCGCTTAAAGTTAAAGCCGGATGGAACTCCATGGTGGAGCCGATCGACTGGGACCTGATCGGCCAACTTAATGAGGTTGTCTTGGTATTAAGTTCGCAAAGTGCCGGCGCGTCAGTTGCCGGCACATTATCGCTTGATCTTGATTTTCTCAAGCTGAAAGCCCAGCCTGAACGAAAAGCTCTGGGTGAGGATGTGTCATGGTTTAATATTTTAGCTGCCCGGGAACGGGGTATATTCCACATTGGTCAATCCCAAGGTTCGGTTGACCCTATATTTGACGAATCCCTAAACAAAGATATTCTGAATTTCAATTATGCAATTCCCCAAGACACCATTGTAGGCGTTTGGACCAAGGATTTCCCCTCAGTTTTAAATGCGGATGCTGTCAATGCGGTTAAGATTCAAATTAAGGTGCCTGAATCCGAACAGGTGAAGCAGATTTCCATGAAAGTCGAGATCAAAGGGACCAAGGAAGTGCAGATTATCCAACCTCGGCTTGAGCCAGGCTGGAATTCAATCGAGGAGTCAATCGAGTGGGAAATGATCGGCGAATTGCGGGAAGTGGTCTTTCTCTTATTTCCGGCCGGCGACCACGAATCAGTAACCGGACAGTTATTGATCGATCTGGACTTCATTGAAGCCACAGCCAAACCTAAAACCAGCGTCCGGCACGACGATCTCTCTGCATATAATATTATGACTGCCCGTAAAAAGGGTGTTTTTAATATTGGCAATGCGCAGGGCCGCATTACCCAAACCTTCGTCGAAGCAGCGAATCAAGACGGTTTGAAGTTCGATTATACAGCAGATAAAGGCACGCTGATAGGTGTTTGGACAAAAGGTTATCCAGAGCAGCTGGGTCCCCAAAAAGCTAATGCTGTCAATATTGGTCTCGGAGTACCAGAGGCTGCCCAGGCCAGGGAGGTTTCAGTTATTGTAGAGATCAAGGGCACCAAGGACAAACAGAATATCTTGGTTCCTTTTAATGCCGGTTGGAATACTCACCGGGCAGCCATTCACTGGGATAAGATTGGTGACTTAAGAGAGGTTGTCTTTATTGTTAAGCCCAAGGGCAGTATTGACTCAGTTACAGGGACAATGAATTTTTATATGGATTTCGGAAAGCTGCACTGGATCGAGACAGTAGCTGGAAAAATAGGCTTGGTCCTGCTGCTGGCGCTGCTTATAACCTTGCTTAGCGCTTTCTTAGGCCGGATCTTCAAGCGTCGGCCTGCTGCTGAGGCCCGGCCTGCTGCTCCGGCTGGCAAGGGAATTCCGGCTAAACTGAATCTCAAACTTGACTTTATCTATGGACCAACAGCAGTATTGATTGCCGGCGTTGCTGTCGGTATCTACTGGCTGGGAACATCCCTGGGGACAATAAGTCCTCAGAATATTTGTATAAGTTTCCTGGGTATGGCTGTGGCCGGAGCTTTTATTGCGCAATGGCTGAAGGCGGGACTGACTGGTAAAAACCTGACACCGGTTGAGGTTTTTCAGAATATTATGCTGACCGGCCTGCTGGCAGCTACTTCCAGCAATCAGGTGCTCCTGCAAGCTCCGGCGACCTGGACGCAAGTATTAATGAAGAGCAATCTGACCGTGGTGATTGCCTTCCTTATCTATCATATTGCTAATGCCTTTTCTCTGGCAAGAACCCGCAAGCATTTAAAACCTATAACCGGCGTATTAATCGTAGGCTTGCCCTATCTTTTCGGATGGCTGTTGCTGTTGCAGAATGTGAATCTGTTGCAGACCCTGGGCAGCGGGTTAACCGCGGGTTTATTTGCAGCCGGGCCAGGATTGCTCGAAGGATTGGGCCGGGTGCTGATTGTGTTCGGTTTTAATGAAGCGCTCATCAACGGGATCAGCCTGGCAACCAGGGGTAAGCTGCTAAGCACGCGCCGGGTGCATCTGCTCACTTTCCTGGTCTCTCTGGGTGTGGTTCTGTCTCCGACCATCGCAAATCTGGGGTCTTCCGAAGCGGTCGCTTCGCTCCCCCTGGCTGTCACGACGATCATTGCATTAATAACCACTATTTTTGCTCATGCAGGATTATGGGGGGAAGTTTATCTAATCACAGGCATAACTCTGGACGGCACGCACCGCATAAGCCCTTCTTCGAAAACCATATTCGACCATGTTTCTTCCGGCATGCGAAAAGGCATGATGTACAGCGGTATTTTAATGACAATTCTGTATTTATTAAAAATAATTCTGGATGCGTCGTTATCGCAATTATTAATGAAGATTTTGCCCATAGCCATTGGCGTGCTCGCGGGCGCGCTGGTTTTTCCGCTGATTAAAACCATTATCGAGACATTTGATGGCAGCCAGGCATTTATCGCCAGAATGCGGTACAGCTACCGCAACATCTCACTTTATTGCCGGGGTGCAGTCGTAGGATTCGGATTTGCTTTTATGATCAGCCAAGGGCTCTTCAAGCTGGAGATGTCCGACCGGATCATGTATGGGACCCTCATTGGCTTAATTGCCTCTCTGGGCGTGAGCTTTTTCCGGGACCTGGTGTATGCTTTGAGAGGTTGCGGTCGGATTCAATCATGGCGGCTATATTTTGTCGACTCTTTGCTGGGTATTTTTGTGGGGGGGGCGGCGGCATTCTATATGGACTCTTCACAAGTACCGGTGGTCATCGAAAAATTCAAACTCTACACCAGTGCTGGTTTTGCTTCCCAAGACTATATCACTTTTCCCCTGGTCAGCAAATGGGGACGCATTGATTTAGGGGCGTATACCGGCGGGGTGAGGCTGCTATTCACAGAATCTCTGGCAGGTGTGATCAACTGGGCAGTGGCTGCCTGGTTGTTCGCCATCAACCGGGCGTTTATCGCGGCTATCTTTCAGAAAGAAAAGGCGCCGATTAAATTCTTGTTCTCCCGAGCGGGATTTGTTGAGTTGATAAAGCATATGATCCAGGTTCTGAGATGGGGTTTGTGGATGTCGCCGATTATCTTTACCTTCCTGAGAATGATGGACACGCCCACCTGGTACAACCAGGACGGGGCTGTCCGTTCACTGGTTGCCATCTACCAAAATCTAAGCATGGGCACCGCAGAATTTCAAGCCTGGAGTCTCAAAATTTTCGTTTATCTGCTGGCCTTCGACCTGTTCCGCATTCTTATCTGGATTGATCATATGGGATTGCGCGTGGCGACTCTGGTTAATCTGAGCTTCATAGGCATGGACAAGCTGGATGAGAAAATCGCGCGGTTTATCGGCCCGGCAGCAGCCCAGCGTTATATTCCGGAAGCGGTTAAGCGTTTCACTACCTGGGCGCCCTTGCTGATACCTTTTTATCTTCCCCGTGGTCAGAATTGGGACTATGCGTGGACTACCTCAGAGGCCATGCAGAATGCCGCCGGCAACGGGGGATTGATTTTCGCACTCAAGTCACTTTCCGTAAGTCAGATTGCCTTTATGCTGGGTTTAGCCATGCTCATGGGCATAGGCATTTCTTACCTGTTGCGCGCATTGGGCCGCCGCTCTCGTAAGCAATGTGAACGAACCTATGAATTGAGCAATGGTGAATACAGAGTTGTGTTAAAAGACAGCGGTGAAACCTATAGCAATCTCGTACAAAAAGACTATGATATCAGCCGGCGTTCCTACGATACCATGAATCCCGGAGGCCGGATGCTGTTTTTGGTAGATGATGCTCAGGAATCACGCAGCTCCCAGCGAGCGTGGCCTGTGATCGGGAATTTTCCCAAGAAAATGTTTGCCGCCTCCCGCATGGAAAGTAGTGAAGCCGCTCTCAAAGTGGAGAATACTAATCACGGCATCAAAACATCGATTGATATTACCCTGCCTGAGCCGGACAGTCCGGCTGAGCTTTGGACCATGACCATCCAGAACCTCACGGACAAGCCGCGGCAGATAAAAGTTGTGCCCTACTTGGAGTGGGTTCTCTGTCGCGCCCTGGATGACAGGTTCCACCCGCAGTATTCACGTTTGTTTCCGGAAATGGAATACACAACCCAGGCTAACGCTGTTCTGGCCTGGCACAAGAAAACCAAGCACCTTGGCATACTGGCATCTGATAAGGCGCCTGAGGGATTTTTGACCTCGCGGATGGATTTCATTGGCCGGGCGAGAAGCATCTGGGAACCATGGATATTTAATACTATGAATTTCCAGGATGCCCGGGATAGTGAAGCCTACCCCACATTTGATCCCATTGGGAGTCTGATAGTGAGCACTACGATTGCTCCCAAATCTTCTGCCAACATGCGTTTCCTGATTGGTGTGGCCAAAGATAAAACCACGGCTATTGATCTGGTTGGCCGTTGCCTGAAACCGCAGGATGCCAAGACAACTCGGAAAATGACTCCGGCAAATAGCCGGAAAAAATCTCCGCTGATCGGGCATGGTGAAATCATACCCGGCACACCGCAGCCTTATTTTGAATATAGCGATAATGGCGATAAACTGCAGGTACTTACACCCTATACGCCACGGCCCTTTGACCACGCCATGTCCAATGCCGCTGGGCACACGGTTATTGTGACCAACCGCGGACTGCATACCACTTGTAATGGCAACTCTCAGCAGAACCGGCTCACCCCGGATGACCCGGATACAGTTACCCGGGAAACCCCGGGTGAGGCTATTTATTTATACGAACCAGATCAAGACCAATGGTATTGTCCTACGCATCATCCCCTCAATGATTACAGCGCGAAAAACGAGGTGGCATTCGGGGTTGACGGTACAGCCGTTTTCCGCATGACGCGTGGCACTATTGCGACGGAATTGACGGTGTTTGTACCGCCGGATGATCCGCTGGGCGTATACCTGCTGAAAATCAGAAATAATAGTAAGCAATCCAGACGGATGCGGATTGTGCCTTTCTTTCAGATGGTGTTGGAGCTTCAGCCGGAAAGATCCGGTGAGTTGATGGTACAGCATGATAAGGAACAGGGAGCACTGTTTTTCGAGAACCCGCGCAATTCATTCCGCAGTGGATCAGCCTTTGTCTCCATGTCCATTCCGGCTAAGCGTGTGGAAACCAAACGCGGCCGGTTTTTCGGAAGCGGCCGTGCGGTCAATCATCCTTTTATGGTAGAAACCGGTAAGTCTGACAGCACCCAGGTTTCTGACAACCGGAGTATTGCCTCTTTTGTGGGATACGTTGATATTCCGGCCGGCGGAGAAAGTACGATGGCTATTGTCATGGGGCAGACGGATGACAAAAAGCAGGCGGTGCAGTTGGTTCGGAAATATAAGAAAATAGAGACAGTGCAGAAGCGTCTGGATGAAACCCGCCGCTGGTGGTTACGGCTGATGTCCACGGTTAAGCTGCGGACCAATAATCATGATTTTGACCAGATGCAGAACTGGCTCAAATACCAGGCTGTGGTTGAGCGTCTCTGGGCGCGCCGCGGATTTTATCAGTCCAGTGGCGCTTATGGCTTTCGGGACCAGCTCCAGGATACGGTGAATTTAATGTGGGTGGATCCGGCCCTGGCACGCAAGCAGATTATTTTACACGCATCCCAACAGTTCATTGAGGGTGATGTATTTCATTGGTTCTTTACCCTCACTGACGGGCGGACTGCATTTGCCTGCCGGTCGCATGCTTCGGATAATCTGCTCTGGCTGGCTTGGGCTGTGGTTGAGTATATCAATGCTACGGGTGATAAATCTGTGCTAAATGAGATGACCTCCTATGTGACATCTGAAAATCCTTTTCAGCCGCTGCCCAGGAACAAAAGCGGGTGGGGCGATCTCTATCACCGGTCAACCCGGGCAGATTCGGTTTACCGGCATTGTCTGAGGTCCATTGACCTGGTGCTGGACAAACGCATGGGTAAAAACGGATTGCCCCTCATCGGCACGGGGGACTGGAACGACGGACTTGATGAGATCGGCAGTGAAGGCAGAGGCGAGAGTGTGTGGCTGGGATTGTTCCTCTACCATATACTAAAAAATATGATTGGCATCATCGAAAAGCAGGACGGTTTTAAACGCAAACAATTTTATGCCGATAAGCTGCAGGCGCTGGGCAATGCTATAGAGCAGACATGGCGGGACGACCGGTATCTGCGGGCCATCCACGATGATGGTACGGAGATCGGCATAAAAGACAGCGGGGTATGGGAAATCGATGCCCTGACCGCGGCCTGGGCAGTCATGTCCGGCATTAATGTCGAGCGGGGGATTACTATGTTCCACACGGCATTGCGCGTGCTTGAACGGGAAAATGTCATCCTGCTGGGCTGGCCCGCGCTGCGCGAAGATACTAAGCCGTATCTGGGAAGGAGCAGCAGCTATCCTGAAGGTGTGCGTGAAAACGGTATGTATTGCCATGGCGTTCAGTGGTTGATCAAAGCCGCCCGCATTCTGGCAGAGCAGTTTGATGCCAAGAAGCAAACGGATAAAGCTGATGAGTACCGGGCGATTGCCTACCGGTTATGGATGAAGATCGCGCCGATTACGCATACTACGTCTCAGGAAATAGAAATATACGGTGGGCAGCCTAACAAACAACCTGCCGACCTCTTGACCACCTTTGACCAGGGCCGGATGATCTGGAACGGTTATACCGGTGCTGCCGGCTGGATGTTTCACCAGGCCATGGCAGGCGTGGTCGGTGCGTCGCTGATAAACAACCAGCTTGTGCTGCCAAAAGATATGGGTAAACCAAGAGGGGAGTTGAAGGTGGATAAGGTAGATAGGAATGTGAGTTTGAGTCCGCTCGCTTTACGCCGCCGCAAGCCCGCTTAGACATCTCCGGCGCGCTCCACCATATCATGGTGCGGGGAATCAATAAATCAATACTGCGCATTGAATGAAATTAAAGGCAACTTTTTGGGAAATGGCTTTTTGCTTGACACTCATTTTGAGTATGATAAGATACTGAAGTTTTTCATATTTTAAAGTTTTATATCATTCCTGTATGAAAATATTTTATAGGAGAAATATATGCGCAGCTTAAAATTTATAGCAGTAATTTTGGTATGCGGACTGGCTGGGAGTGTCCTCGGCCTGCAGGGATGCAGTTCGAATAAAGCTTCGGACGAGTATTCCCTGGAGATTTGGGGTATGGGTGTGGAAGGCGAGCGTTTGAAGGATATCATCGATATATTTGAAGAAGAAAATCCGGAAATGGAAATAACTATACAATCCATTCCCTGGGGACAGGCTCATGAGAAATTAATCACAGCCGTGGCCGGTGGTCTGGCGCCGGACATAGCGCAATTAGGTACTACCTGGATCCCGGAATTTACAGTCCTGGAGGCGCTCGAACCGCTTAATGCCTATATCCAAAACTCGAAGGACATTTCCCAGGATAATTATTTCAAAGGATCATGGGAGACCGGTTCCATAGAAGATGAGATCTACGGTATTCCCTGGTATGTTGATACGAGGGTTCTGTTTTACCGCAAGGATATTCTGCAAGAAGCCGGTTATGACCATCCTCCCCGTACCTGGGATGAGTTGAAAGAGATAACCCGGAAATTAACCGTAAAAGATGAAACGGGCAAAAGTACCCGTTGCGGAATCACACTGCCGGTGTTGGATGCCAAGACTCTCATCATGTTTATGTGGTCCAATGGCGGAGCTGTTCTTTCCAAAGACGGAGAAGAAATAGTTATCAACAGCCGGGAAAACCGCGAAACTCTGGATTTTTATACCAGTTTTTTCAAGGAGGGGCTTTCCCCGCGTATTTCCAAAGGGGGGATAGAGCTCTATAATAACTTTAAGAGTGGTTTTACTCCCATGTTTATCGGCGGCCCCTGGATGTTGAAGGAACTTGATACGCGGGTTCCGGAAATCGCCGGGAAGTGGGATGTGGCCGTAATGCCCATGAAGAAAACCGCCACTTCGTTTGTGGGCGGAAGCAACTTATGTGTTTTTAAGGACAGCAAAAACAAGCAAGCGGCCTGGGAATTTATCGAATTTATGAGCCGGCCGGATATCCAGGTTCAATGGTATAAGCTGACCACGGACCTGCCGACCAGGCTGGAAGCCTGGGAAAACGATTATTTTGCCGATAAAGAGAAAGTAAAGGTTTTTGGACGTCAGCTCTTTGACACCAAGAGTCCTCCCCGTATACAGAGGTGGGAAGAGATAGCAGGCGCAATCAATCTTCAGATGGAGAAGGCGATTTTGGGAAAATCAAGCTCGGAAAATGTTTTCCAAGAACTGGAAGAAAAAATAGGTAAAATACTTTCAAAAAGAAGATAAAGATAAAGAATTTTAATAATTATAATGAAAAGTTGAAGGAATTATGAAAAAGGGAACGCGCCGGTTTTTTAATATATACTACAATAATCCGTGGGGATTTGCTTTTACTGTCTACCCCGTGGTTATTCTTTTAGTGTTCATGTTTTTTCCTATTTTATACTCCTTGATTTTAAGTTTCACAGATGCCGATATTCATACCATTCGTAATTTCACCGATTTTAAATTCATCGGACTGACTAACTTCTCTGATCTCCTAAAGGATGACATTTTTTGGAAAAGTTTTTTCAACACATTCTATTTTGTCCTGGTGGGCGGCCCGATTACGATTGTTCTTTCACTGGGGTGCGCCCTGCTTTTAAATAACGCCATTGTGCGTTTTAAAGATTATTTTCGAACAATTTATTTTCTTCCCGTGGTGACCACGATTGTCGCGGTGGCGGTGATTTGGCGCATGCTGTACGAGCCGCGTTATGGGCTGATTAATTGGCTGCTCTCCCTGCTGGGTATTGCCGGACCGGATTGGCTGCATAATACCATGACCGCCATGCCCGCCATAATTCTCATGGCTTCCTGGAAAAATTTCGGCCTGAATATGATTATTTTAATCGCCGGATTACAGTCCATTCCCAAGGAATTATACGAAGCCGCGAAAATAGACGGGGCCGGAACTTTTCAGCGATTTCAGTACATCACCATGCCCTGCCTCAAGCCGATTATGCTTACGGTTACGGTCATGGTAACTATTGGTTACTTGCAGTTATTCGCCGAGCCCTGGATCATGACCCAGGGAGGTCCCTTGAACTCGACTATTTCCATGACTATGTATATTTATAATCATGGTTTTAAATATTTTAATCTGGGTTATGCCTCCACCATGGCTTACATTTTATTTGGTTTGATCGCGCTGATGTCGTTTATCCAGGTTAAATTCCTGAGGAGCGATCATTAATGCCGGAAAAAAATTCAACCCTCCTGGATCTGCCGGTTAAAGACAGCGCTTATTACCTGGCGCGTAGAAGGGCGAATTATATTGTAACCTATATATTACTGCTTGTCGGCGTGGCAATCACTATCCTGCCTTTTTTATGGATGTTCTTTACTTCCTTCAAGCCGGAAGCAGAGGTATTTATATTTCCGCCCCAGCTATTGCCGCAAGAGCCGACTTTGGGGGCTTATAGCGATCTCTTTGAAAAAGTGAATTTCGGACGGGTATTTTTTAACAGCTCAATTATAACCGTTTCATTTACCCTGCTCAACATCTTTGTTTGTTCCCTGGCCGGGTATGCCTTTGCCAAACTAAAATTCTTAGGCCGCGACAAAATTTTCTACCTTTTTCTTGCCACCATTATGATCCCCAGCCAGGTGACCATGATTCCGGCTTTCATGGTTTTGCGGCACATGGGACTCCTGAATAACTATTTCGGCCTGATCATTCCCGGCAGCGCCTCAGTCTTTGGGATATTTCTGGTAAGGCAATTTATGCTGGGAGTGCCGGATGACCTGATGGATGCGGCCCGAATTGACGGCTGTAACGAGTTTCATATCTACTGGCATGTTGTGCTTCCCCTGTTAAAGCCGGTTATGGCGACGATTGCCATATTCTGCTTTCTGGGGGCTTGGAATGATTTTTTATGGCCCTTGATTGTCATGACCAGTGAAAAAATGTATACCCTGCCGGTCGCCCTGGCCATGCTGAACGGCGAGCATAATACCGAATGGGCCTTGCTAATGGCCGGAGCTGTGGTTGTAACCGCACCGGTGGTGGCGGTCTTTTTTATTTTGCAAAGGCATTTTATCGAAGGTGTCTCCCATTCCGGTATAAAGGGATAAAACCACAGAACTTGTATTTCTTCCAGCCAGAGAGTTCCCAAGAAGCAGAGGAGAATATATGCGGGTTATTAACTTCTGTTTATTAATGCTGTGTCTTTTTTCATCGCTTATTATTACCTCTCAGGCGGAGTCTTCACGGAGCAGGGACCTATCCTCCCAGGATTACAATTACCTTGAAAATTTAGCCCGGGATACCTGGAATTGCATGGATTATTTCCGGGCGCCGGAAACCGGGTTTCCGTACGATTCCAATACGCGGTCGGACGGCACCAATACTACCAATGTAGGTCTCTACCTGGTGAGCGTGGTAGGGGCTGAAAAGATGGGCCTGATTACCTCTGCGCAGGCCCGCGAGCGGATTAACCGGATTTTGACATCTATCAAGAAAATCGACCATTGGAAAGGTTTTTTAAAAAATCATCTGAATGTCAAGGGATTGACCAAGGCTGCACCGGGCCCTAATGCGGTTTCTGATTTTAATAAGCTGACAGCCGCTCTGCTGGTTGTCCGCCAAGCTTATCCGGATATCAAGCTGGCGGATGAACTTTTCCGGCGTGTTGACTGGTCCGCGCTCTGGAAGCAAGACCGGCTCTACCAGGCTTTTGATGTCACGGACGGCAGCCTGAAATTTTGGGGGCATGGCTGGCTGGCTTCGGATGTGCGTTTGGCGGTTTTCCTGGGTGTGGCCACGGGTGGCTTGCCGGTTAAAGCCTTTGAACGGATGGAACGGAACAAGGTTAAGCAATATGGTTTTGAGTACTACCGGCCGGCCTGGGATTTTGCCGGCCTGTTCATGCACGGCATGGGAAACTTGTTTATGGATGAACGCTTTACCGAGATGGGACGTTCCACGGCTAATTTTGCCTATGCGCAGATGCTTTTCGCGCGGGATAACGGCTATCCGGTTTGGGGCTGGTCCGCCTGCCACCGCCCGGGACAGGGATATACGGTCAATGGCCTGCTTTCCCA
>JAUVAV010000025.1 GCA_030591525.1 candidate division FCPU426 bacterium
CCGCTCACTCCGGAGGGCCAGACAGGTTCACCCCCTGGCCCCGGCAGCACGGGTTGCGGGGATAGGCCCAATTTTGCCAGCGCTTGCCGCGCGCACCAGCGGCCGGTGGCATACTCTTTTTGCCGCTTTAAATTGGCGCCGGCTATACTGCATCTTTCTTCCGGCCGAATAACCCGGGTGGTTTTTAAAGTATGCGTACCTGCCAGGTGAATATTACGTGCCGCCAATAAATGAGCCGGATGAGAGAAAAAATTCATGTTTTATTCCAGAAAACAGACCTCATTAATCGAAACACTGCAAACTTTTTGCCCGGAAATAACCTGGCCGACCACAGTGCCCAAATAAGCTTCCTGTTCAAGTTTTTTAACTACCAGCAGGACCTCTTTTCCGGGCAGAACCGGCTCTAAAAAATACGCGCCCAAAACTTTAGTCGCCCTCACTGGTATCGGTTTAGCCTGCTCCTCAATGTGCGGCTGTTGTTTAGACATAAAATAATAGAGACATAAACCTGCCTGGCCGATCATTTCCAGCTGCAAGGTGCCGGGATAGATGGGAAAATCCGGAAAATGCCCCTGAAAAACCGGATCATCTTCGGATATTCGGCGAGAACCTATAATTATACCCTGTTGCAAATCCAGGCCGATTAAGTGATCAATTAAAAGAAAGGGCTCACGATGAGGGATGATTTTTTTAATGCTTTGCCGGTCATAAGATATTCTTTCGGCCAGAGCATCCAGATCAGCCAGGGGCTTTTTGCGATAGGTTTTTAAAACCTCAGCATAATCCATTTACATTTTTAACCCTTTAACCACAACATCTTCTATGATATTGCAGGCTTCATCCATCTCGGCCTTGGTTAATTGGGAAGAAACCGAAATCCGGAATCTTCGGGATTGGGCCGGAACCGCCGGAAAATCCACGGGTTGTAAAAATAAGCCGCGTTTCTGAATCTCCGTGGCCATTTGAAATAATTTCTCGCCCGATGAGCCTATAATAATCGGGATTACATGCGACTCGGTATTTCCGAGATCGAGTTTCAAATCCGAGAGATTTTTCTTTAGATAATTAACATTTTCCCAGAGTTTATCGCGCAGAGTTGAATCCCGGGTAGCCACTTCCAGGGCTTTAATCAGGCCGGCAACTATTACCGGCGAGGGCGCGCAAGAAAAGTGGTAGGGCGATGAATAGCATTTGAGATAACGGGTTAATTTCGCGTTCGTGCAGATAAAGCCGCCCACCCCGCCAAATGATTTACTGAACGTACCAAAAGTCACACCCATCTTGTGTTCCAGCCCAAAGTGTTCCGCCACTCCCCGGCCATGGGCTCCGAACATCAAGGTAGAGTGGGCCTCGTCAATATAAATAGCGGCCCGATATTGATCGCAGGCTTCGACTATTTCCTTTAACTTGACCAAATCCCCGTCCATGGAATAAACGCCTTCTACGGCAACCAGTGTCCGCCGGCCCTTGCTTTTCTCTAACATCCGGTTTAAAGATTCGATGTTATTATGCTCAAAAAAGAGCATCTTGGCCCCGGATAAAGTCCCGCCATCCACCAGGCTTTTATGGCACTTTTCATCCAGAATAAAAATATCGCCTTTGCGCAGAATACCCTGGATTGCCCCCAGGTTTCCGCTCAAACCGCTGGAAAAAAGCAAACAGTCCTCTTTTTGTTTAAAATCAGCCAGCATCTTGGAAAACTTAACATGTAAATCAAAAGTGCCGGATAATAGCGGCGCGCCGGAAGCTCCCAGTCCGTATTGATCCAAGGCTTCATGGGCGGCTTGTATGACTTCGGGATGCGAGCAAAGGCCGAGATAATTATATGAAGTTAAATTAATGACTTTCCGCTTTTTATGGTCAAGATTGCTAAGAATCTCGGTGGTGGTTTTAGGAGTCCGTAACAATTGCTGCTCAAAAAAGCTGAAACAATAATTTATTCTCGGATCATTAATCCAGGTTTCAAACTCTTCCGGAGGGGCCAGCACGTCCGGATTATCGTTATATTGAAAATCAGCCAAACTGTAATTTAGAATATCTTCCATGAATATCCTTCACTAAAATGATTGCGTGTAATCGCTGCTTTATTTAACATTAATCCCGCCGGCCGCAGCGCCGGCTATGAATTTGTCCGCTAGCTCATCAATGGTATTGATATCCGCCAATTCCGAGCGGGGGATTTTTATATTCAATTCACGCATCGAACAGGAAACCACTTCGATAATATCCAGACTGTTCGCGCCAAAGTCTTTCATGGATTTCTGAGGCTCAATATCCGATTCATTTAGATCCTCCAGGTTTTCCAGCATGTGCTTTTTAATTACAGCGTAAATCTTCTCTTTATCCATTTGCTTCTCCTTGTTTTTTTTCCGTTAAATCTATTCCCCTGGGGGCGGCTATTTTTCTTGCCCGCGGGTAAGGTATTGCATCATCAAATTATCTCGAAAAGGCATGCCTTTGTCTACTGTAATAATTTGTCCGTTTATAGCATCCATTAGTCCGCTGCACAAGGCCAAAAGCGCCTGACCACACTCTTCCGGGGTAAGTATCATTTCATCCGGGATCCCATGATTTTTAAGATAATCAAAAAATTCTTCCCCAAATATCTGGGAGAATGATTCGGTTTTCACCGTGCCAAACCGGATAATATTAACCCGGCTTCCTTCCGCAAACAAATGGATCGAGAGATACTTGGCAAAAAACTCCAGCAAAGCCTTGGAAGCGGCTACAAAATCATATCCGGGATAAAAATGATCCGGGCCGTCACTCGATATGCCTACAATATAGCGAGGATAACTGTTAAACTGCCGCTTTATTTTGCGGGTGTATTCTATCAGAGGCCAGGTACTATATTCAAGGGTTTTAAACAATGATTTTTTCTTATACTCATCCAAAGACATAGTTCTCTGGGCAAAACCCACATTGCTGATAAATACATCAAGCTTTTTTTCTTGTTTTGAAATTTCTGCCAGTAATTTATCTGTATCTTCATCCTGAGAAACATCTGCTTCTATTAAAACCGGTTTTATCGCATTAATCTCCTTGAATTGCATATAAAGTTGTTCATTATCTGCTGAACCCCATTTATAAGTTAGATAAAGCCTGGCACCGGCCCGGGCAAATTGCAGCGCCGCAGCCAACCCAATCCCCTTCGTGCCGCCGGTTATCAAAACAGCTTTGTTTTGGAGTTCAATTTGGAGCATATTACAGATGAATTCTACTTTCTATAGAGTTCTTCGATAGTTTTCTTGGTCTCGGGAAACGCAAAACTCAACTTATGCATAAAGTCCTCCTGGACCCTGGCTTCGATCAGTAATTTTTTCTTTCCAGCGCTCAAAGCATGTTTTAAAAGCTGGATGGATTTTACATTTTTTTCAATAATTTGCAAGGCAATATTTTCCGCTTTAGTCATAACTTCGGCCTGAGGTAAAATGTAATTAATTTGGGTATTTTTTTCAGCCAGTTCTCTTCCTTTGTAGGTTTTCCCGGTATACATCATCTCATTGGCAATATAATTACCTACCAATTCAGGCAGCAGGCGCGTACATCCCATTCCCGGCGTAAAACCCAGAGCCATAAAAACCACCCCATAACGGCTCTCCCGCGCGGCAATAACAATATCAGAACAGACAGCCATGATAAAACCGCCGCCTACGGCATGGCCTTCCATGGCTGCAATCACAGGAAAAGGCGTGTTAACCAACCGTTCGGAAATCAATAGGTCTTTTACATGAATTTTCCCATCACACAAATCCAGGAGATTCTGCTTCTCCGCCCCTCCGGAAAAAACATCAGGCATCCCGGACAAAATAAGGACTTTAGGCTGATAATTATTTTCCAACTCGTCCAGGCTGGCAATTATTTCATGTACAAAATCATCCGAAAAAGTGTTTTTGTCCTTTTCATCCTTCATTTTTAAATAAGCTATGCCATTATCCTTTACTTCTGTTTCAATAATTCCGCTCATGCTTCCCCCTGTATCACCAAAGGCTTTTCCGGTTTATATTTGCCAAACCATGGCGGCGTATCTCCTTCATTAAAGGCCCGGATAGCTTTAATGACTTCCGGATTCTTTATCATTTCCAGTAATTTTTCCCTGGCCAGCAGAGTAGCCTGGTCGGTTTTTTTTCCAAAAAGCGCCTGGGTAAAACGCTTGGTTTCCGCCAGGGCCGCAGGCGAGGCACGGAAAAGTTTTTTTATTACAGCTTTTACGGCTTGGGGCATCTCGGTCTCTAAAATAACTTCATCGACCAGATTTAACCGCTGCGCTTCCTCCACCGTAATTTTTTTAGCCGTTAAAATCAAATACCGGAGTTTTTGCGGCGGTAATCGCAGCGAATATACAAAAGGCAGAACGTTAGCGGGAATCAAGCCTAAGATTACTTCGCTCATTTCAAAAGACGCTTTTTCCGTGGCTAATACGATATCACACGCCCCCACCAGGCCAACCCCACCGGCTTTAACTGCTCCCTGGACCAAACAGATTACCGGTTGGGGGGCATTATAAATACTGGATAATAATTCCACATATAATGCAATCGTCCTCTCGGCAATGGCATAATCCTGCTCCATGGACTGTAGTTCTGCCAGGTCCATACCCAGGCAAAAAGGGTCTCCCGACGAACGCAAAACTATAACTCTAATTTCTGCATTTGATATGGCCAAACCCAAAGCCGCCTGCAGAGCCTCCATACTCTTTTGGTTGAGCACATTCCCGGCCTGAGGATTATTCAGGGTAATTATGGCCGCTTGGGAATCAAGGTAAAAATCTATTAGCGGCATGTTATCAACTCCAGGCATACTGGCGGCGAAAATCCTTGACCTCTTTTAAGACCAAATATTTTTGATCCTGGTAATGCTTGGCATACCAGTTGTCAAGCAGCGCCCAGTCCGGCCTAACCTCCGGTTGTTCAACCTCAAGTTCCCGCTTTCTTTCTATCATCTCATATTCTTCAAAACTAACCTCTCTTCTCTGATCCAGGGCTTCATCGATTTTTAGATCATCTATATGATTTTTGGCTCCAGGACAAATGCGCGCACTGTAAAACTCTCCGATAGCTCCGGAACCATAGGCAAAAAATCCGATCCGGTCGCCGGGATTCGCTTTTTCGATACTTTTAAGCAAACCGCATAATCCAATAAAATTACTGGCTCCATACGTGCTTCCGACCCGCGCCGCATAGCGCAGCGAAGGCAACACTTTCTGGTCAAAACTCTCCTTAATTTCCGATTTTTTCCGGGGCCGGGACAAATTGCAAAGTACGCGGTGGGCCTGAAAAGCCATACCGGGAAACGGCATATGGTAAATATTATAGTTAAAATAATCATCAAAATCGAGGCCGGGGTTGACATTTTCCTGGTAATGCCGATAGGCCCCCTCCAAAGCATCCATATAACTGTATAAACTCACCTCATTATTGCCCGCTTCCTGCCGGGCGGTCGGCCGAAAAGTATCATATATATCCGTGGTCCAAAACCCCTTGTTTTCGATCTCGTATTCTATAATCCGGGGATTCTCACTAATTAAGAGCGCGGCCGCGGCTCCGCCTAAAACAAATTCATGGTCTTTTCCGAAATGTTGGCGGCTGAAATCCGCAGCAATCACTAAAGCCTTTTGGCCGCGATTTAATCCGGAAGCAATCCAATTAATCGCCGTGTCCAAACCCGCCACCCCGCTATAACAGGCATGCTTGCTCTCATAATTCCTTACATTCGGATGCAACCCCAGCGCGCTATGTATATTAGTGCTGATCGGCTTGCCAAAATCCACCGACCCTTCCGTGCCTACGATCAGCATGCCAATATCTTTTTTATCTTCTTCGGTAAGCAGCGACCGGGCGGCATTGGCGCCCATGGTCACGGTATCTTCATATGGCGGATTAAGCGAACGGCTATTGATCAAATAATCATTCACTACTTGATCCGGATTTTTGCCGCGCGCCCGGGCAAGTTCCGCCTGCCGCATAAAAAGAGAGCAACCATATAAATTTATTTTCTCAATTCCGATTTTTTTCATGTAACTCCCCTTCATGAATTGTTAAGTATTGTCATTTCTAGCAAAGCCAGAAATCCCCCTGAGCCCTGGCAACTAAGCCAAGCGCTAAGTTACAAAGTGCCCGTCATTCCGGCATGATTTTAGCCGGAATCCAGAAAAACATTGTAATACAAGAAAAGATAATTCCTGGATACCGGCCTGTCCTGGATGGTTTAGTCCAGGGCTTCCGCCGGTATGACGAGCTCAACTCGCCTTTCCGCAACAGATACTAGCTAGTCCTCTTTCACGGCGCATAGGTCAAACCACCGGAGACGCGAATCACTTCGCCATTAATAAAATTGGCTTCTTCAGAAATCAAAAAATTAACTAAATTAGCTATATCTTCAGCAGAGCCCACTTTTTTTGCCGGACAGTGCTGCAGCCAAAATTTATGCAGGCTTTCCGAGAGATGATCCTTGGTCATGTCCGTAGGCACATACCCGACAGTCACTACATTGGCGGTAATTCCCTTGGCCCCGTATTCCTTGGCCAGTGTTTGGGTCATTCCGATCAAACCGGATTTACTGGCTGCGTAATTAATCTGTCCGCTGCATCCGGCCTGGGCCAGGGATGAAATATTGACTATCTTCCCTTTATGGTTGGAAAGAAAATGCATTAATAAACTCCGGATAACGTAAAAAGGGCCGCTGAGATCGGTTGCTATTACTTCATCCCATTCCGCATTGCTCATCATGGCCGCGGCATTATTTCTGACTATGGCCGCATTGTTAATTACCGCCGTAATATCTTCAAAGTCGTCAATCATGGTTTCTATCGTTTTTTCGACCTGATCAGGTTCTTTTAGCTCCATCGGATAATATTTTATTTTAACCTTGGGATTTACTTCCCGGGCTAATGCCAGCGTTTCCTCCGCCGCATTTTTATTAGCTACATAGGTAAAGGCGCAGCCATGTCCGGCCGCCGCCGTTTTTAAAACCATGGCTCTGCCAATACCCCGCGAACCGCCCGTAATTATGACATTCATTTTTTCACCCCATATACTTTTTAATTAAACTGCAGCAATTCAAACCGCCAAACCCAAAGGAGTTTTTCAGCATATAAATAATATTATGGGCTTGCGCCTGATTGGCACATACATCCAGGTCAATTATAGGGTCAAGTTCGTCGATATTTATGGTGGGATGCAGCATATTGTTATTCATCTGGAGAATACCGCCAATAGTCTCGACAATCGGCGCAGCCCAACAAGTATGCCCTAACATTGATTTAGGCGCATTTAACTTCAAATTCTTAGCCTGGCCGCCAAAAACCTGTTGAATGGCTTTAATCTCCTGCAAATCACCCAAGGGTGTCCCGGTAGCATGGCAATTAATATAATCCACCTCTTCCGGCCGGACCTGGGCCGCCTTTAATAAGGCTTGCATCAAATAGGCCTGGCTCTCAGCGGAAGGAGCCGGTAAATGATTGGCATTGGCATTAGCTTTGACACCTAGTAATTCCGCGTAAATACGCGCGCCCCGTTTTTGGGCAGCTTCCAGGTCTTCCAGAATAATCGTCCCCGCGCCATGCGAAGGCACAAAACCGCAGCGTTTAGTATCAAAAGGACGGGAAGCCGTTTCCGGATTTCCCTGGTATTCCGGCTTGACTACCACTGAATCAAGAAACGCCATGGCATGAATATCGGCCGGCGTCATATCAAAAATGGCTCCCGATACAATTGCCCGGTCGCACTCTTGGCTGATAATATCCCGGAATCCGTCACGCAGGGCTAAATTCCCGCTGGCGCACGCTCCGCCGATAGTATAGGTTGGGCCTTTTAGCCCGAGAATTTCTGAAGCCGTGGCCGCAATATTCGAATCCAGGGCTTCCACTCCAAACAAAGGCTCAATATATAAAGGCTCGGTTTGGAATTGCCCGGTGTTCTTGGTTATATATCGGGAATTAAAATTATGCCCGCCCACTAAAATACTGGTCCGAAAAGGATCACTTTTAATTTCTAATAATCCGGCATCCAGATAAGCTTGCAGCGTACACAGCACATTGATTTTATTGGGAAAAGTGGCATTTCTAAATATTTTCCTGGTCTTTTTGAACAGCTCCGGAGGAAGCTTGGGCCCAAGCTTTTCCAAAGCGGCTTTATGATCATAATCCCCCAGATCGCCGCCGATTTTACATTCTACATTTGACATATCCAGGGATGACCATTTTTTGATACCGGATTTACCATTAATTAAGTTGGAATAATAATCCTCAAGATTGTCTCCCAACGGATTAATGGTCGCCATCCCGGTAATGGCCACTCTTTTATGTTTTATCATTTATTACATCCATTTCTTTTTTGACACTGCCTTTAGTCATTGTATTTTGAAATAATCAACACGGCATTTTGACCGCCAAATCCAAAACTATTCAATAAAATATTATTTACATTTTTCTCCTGCGGTTCATTACGAACTATGTTAAGATGAATTTCAGGATCCTGCTCAAATTGATTAATGGTGGGGTGGATAATATTTTTTTCCAGGGCTAATACTCCGGCAATCGCCTCGGTCCCTCCCCCGGCCCCGATTAAATGCCCGATCATGGATTTAGTGCTATGGACTAAAATCTTTTCAATTCGATGATCAAATACCCGGCAGATGGCCCGGCCTTCGGATAAATCTCCCAGAGTAGTAGAAGTTCCATGGGCATTTATCAGATCAATATCATCGCTGT
This sequence comes from candidate division FCPU426 bacterium, assembly GCA_030591525.1. GTDB lineage: Bacteria > Oederibacteriota > JAAXVQ01 > JAAXVQ01 > JAUVAV01 > JAUVAV01. The sequence goes on from JAUVAV010000025.1 coordinate 8,711, forward strand.
TTAAACCTGCGTTTTCCATGGCCAATTCCATCGCCGCACAAGCTCCGCGGCCTTCCGGATGAGGCGCCACCAGGTCATGCGCATCGCAGGAAAAACCACAACCCTTTAATTCTCCATAAATACGGGCACCGCGCTTTTTTGCGTGTTCCAATTCTTCCAGACATAGAACTCCGGCGCCTTCTCCTAAAACAAAACCGTCACGATTCTTATCAAACGGCCGGCTCGCGGTTTCCGGCGAATCATTCCGTTCCGAAAGCGCCTGGATGACCCCGAATCCGCCAAACCCCATGGTATTTACCACCGCTTCCGCTCCGCCCGTCAGCATGGCATCCGCCATTCCCATTTTGATCATCATGGCGGCCATACCAATAGCATGGTTACTGGTTGCGCATGCGGAATTAACCGAGAAATTAGGTCCTTGGAGGTTATAGGCTTTAGCGGTGTACCCTGACGCAGTACTGGGAATACAGCCTACTACATAGAATGGAGAAATAGCCTCTATACCCTTGCGCACAACTTTACTAATGTTGTTATATTGAATTTCCACCCCGGCATCTCCGGTGCCTATCAATACTCCGTACCGATGGGGCGCATTTTCAATTTCCAAGCCGGAATCTTTCAAGGCCTGCGTGGCCGCCACATGACCGAAAATAATAAACCGGTCCAATCGCTTAAGCATTTTCTTTCTGGGAAAATATTCCTCCATATCATCCGGCAAGTCAATTTCAGCGCCGATTTTAACGTTATAGTTCTGTAAATCAGTACGTTGCGCCAAACGAACGCCGGATTTACCGGCAATTAGATTGGTCCAATATTCCCCTACTGTATTGCCAATAGGATTAATAGTTCCCATGCCGGTAATCACTACTCGAGTTTCATAGGGATTTCGCGATTTTATCAAAACAGGTATCCTTTCTACAGTTTATCACCAGTATAGTTAGTATCTGTTGCAGAAGCAAATTTTTCTGAGCTTGTCATTTCGAGGCAAAGCCGAGAAATCTCCAAAAGTCCTTTTAAATTCAGCGTTCTCGTAGAGATTCCTCGCTAACGCTCGGAATGACAAACATGGGAAGTCCGCCAAATCTGCCTTTCCGCAACAGATACTGGTTATATCCTCCTTGCGCGCCAAGGACGGCTGGAGGTTAAAATTTTGGCAATTATACTATTTTTCAGCATTTTTACCATTAAAAAATACAGCCAAACCGGCCCCGCGGAAGTAATTCAAGCCGTTTTTGCCAAATCAGGGATAAACCGCGCTCTTTTTTTTCCGGATTTCACTCCTGTCGATAAGCCGGTCCGTCATACGCAGCCACTCGTTCATCAGGATATAGTAATGCATAGCCAGATAAATCTTTTTATACCGATTTTCTTCCAGGTTATCGGCCGCCAGGATAAGATCATTTAATTTAGTACGCCCTTGCCGGTAATACCTGGTTTCGTCTTTTAAAACCATTTGAGCCAACTCCACTTTTTTCCCGGCAATCCCCAGGCGTTTTTGCGTGGTTTGAATTTCAGTCTGCAAATTTTCAAGCTCAGTGCAAAGCTGCCGCTTTTTATTGCCCGCGGTTAATTGGTTTTTTCTCAGGTCAGCCTTGGCCAGTTCATGCTGCCAGGTTTCAGGCTTAACCATAAAGGGAATTTCCACTGAAATTCCGGCATAAACCTCGTTTTTTCGGCTGTCCAGGGCTTGTTCCGAGCCTTCTGCTATGCAGCCCAGAAGCAAATCAGCCGAGGGCAGTAATTGGTTGGCGCACTTACTCACTTCTTTCCCGGCTTTTTCCTCAATCAAATCCAGTATTTGATAGGTCCGGCTCGTTTCGGTAAAATGCCGGTAAGCGCGCTTAAAATTTATCTCCTGCTGCTGAAAAAAAACCGGTTTCTTAGGTGTCAATCTCGGTACGTTTATATCCTGGATTGCTTGTTTAATAACCGAGGACAGATTCTCATAGACTGCTTCCAGCTCCAGCAAGGTTGCTTCTTTTTCCAAAACCTTTAAATGTACCTTATTGACATCTGTTCGGTGGGCGATTTTACTTTTCTGCCGGGCCCGGATATCCTCTAATAATTTACGGTTTTCGCGGCAGGTGGCTCTTTCAGTCTGAACATGGGCGAACGCCGCATACCAGTTATAATAGGTCTTTATCAGTTGAGCGAGATAATCCTCATACGCTTCCACCACCTGATGCCGGGCAATATCCAGCTCCAATCCGCTGATTTTCTCCAAAAGCCGATTAGTGTAGCCAAAGGCGTTTTTCGCGATCGGTTGGGTTATGGTAAACGCAAATTCTGAACAGGAGGTATTTAGGGTATTGTTTTTCGAAAAAGCGCCCTCCACACCCACACTGGTACCAAGGGAGGGAAAAAGCTTGCTCAAAGCCACGCTTCCCTGCGGCTCATCGTCCTCCCCGGTTTTCAGCGACAGGTTGTATTCTCCTTTCACTGATAAAACCAGGCTTTCTGCCGGCAGGTTCAACCGGGCCTGATATTGAGCCGTAAGTTCATCCATAAGAATCGCCTCAAAGGTTTGGTCTTTTTCACAAGCCAGGCGAATGAATTCATCCAGGTCCAATATCCGGCCGGGGTTTTCAGCGGAGAATGCGGCGGAAGCTCCCGCTATAAACACCAGTAATATTAATATCGTTTTATACTTAAACATATTTCCATCCTCTATAGATATTTTGCTCTCAACTGATTTTTTCCCATATAACCAAAAATCCTTTATTTTCAGGCGAATAATATAAAATTTGATGTTTTTTATTCCGGTTTTATCGGCACAATAGTCCGGACTTCAAGACTTTACCATTAGCAGAACATATTTGTAAATCTTAATTTCTATTGCGGATTATCCGATTACTGTTGGCACAAAAAACACTGCAGTATCCTCAATAAAAAGCAGTGACCAGAGTCAACGCTGTCTTCCCAGGAGCCTGTCAGACTTAAGTCTTTTTCCCCCTTTCTCCCCCTTTTTCAAAGGGGGAGACTCGAAAAAAATGCCTTTTGTTGTTAAGTCCGACAGGCTCCTAGGTTTATTAAACATTACTTGCATTAAAATCTTTTTCAATGGTAATATTATTTTATAATGAAATTCAGGCGTATTTTCACTCCTCATCATCCGGAAGTTACTGTTGAACACATCGAGCATTTCACCGGGAAAAACCATCGTTATTTTTTATATAAATGGAAATTTTCCAGCCGGCTTGCTCAATGGAATTGGACCGCCTTTTTCCTCGGCCCCTTTTGGCTGATTTATAGAAAAAATTACTGCTGGGCTTTTTTTTTCGCTTCAGCTTATTTGATCTTTGATTTCGTATTCACCAGCAGTCCCTATGCTTTTTCTTTTTCGATTGAATTAATGATACTTTCCGGTTTATTCGCCAATAATATTTATCATGCCAAATTAACCGGAATTCAGAAAAGATTTACAAAAGACAAGACCGGCAAGGATTTGCAGCTTAATACCCTGAAAACACTCGGGGGAACCCAATGGCGTCTTCCCGCCATGCTTGGCCTGGCCATGTTACTGCTGACTTTTGTTATCCCCTCGCTTTTTGGAATCCACCTGTTGCGCTCCCGGGTAAAACGTCTGGATATCACTTCCGCTGTTTACGCCGTATTCTCTCCCCAGCTCCGATGGCGCGAAATAAAACTCCTGCGCAAAGATTATCAAACCGCTTATCTGCAGGGACACTTCAATAAAAGCATCGCTTTAAATGAAAACACCTTAAAATTATCCGCCTGGAAGCTCGGCAAAAACCATGCTTACACTATCGCCCTGCAATCCGAGCTGATCTCAAATAAATTGAATATGGGCGATTATCAGGATGCTTACCGGCTGACCACCGAGCTGCTTAAATATTACCAACTCAAATTCGGCCGGAATCACTTATTCTTTATCTTCATGAAGAATAATCTGGCAGCCAATTACATTTATCAAGGATTATATAAGCAGGCCAAATCAGAATGTCATAATTGCCTGCTGGATCTGGCAGAATATACCCCGGATGCTAATACTCATCCGGTTATCTTAAGCCATCTGGCGCAGATTTACAGCAATATGGGGTTTATATACCAGGTTTATTGTCAATATGACGCGGCTAAAAAATATCACATCGAAGCCCTCGCTTTAGCGGTTAAAGGCGCCGGCGGATATAATATCCATATTTGCCCTTATTTAGAACGCCTGGGGGATTTTTATAAAGAACAACTACAAATCGACCAGGCGAAAAAATTATATCTTCAGGCGAAAAATATTGCCAAGCAAGGCTTGGGACTTGAAAACCCTCTGGTGGCTTCCCTTCTGCTTAAACTCGGTGAACTAAATTATCTGAAACGTCAATTTTTTCAGGCGGAAGATTTAATCCGGCAGGCCTATATGATTAACATCAAATATTTCGGCTATACTCATACTGCCTCTGCCGAAGCTACGTGCCAATTAGGAAGAATTTATTTCGCCCAAGGCAAAGTTCACCAGGCGGAAACTCATTTAAACCAAGCCCTGGAAATAACCAATAATGCCATAGGCCAAAACAATGCCGTTTATGCGAAATACTTAAATCACATGGCCGGCCTGTATATCTTCCGGAATAATTATGCTACGGCGGAAAAGACTCTTTTAATCTCGCTGGACAGGTTAACCGCCATCTATGGAGCCAATAATCCCAGGCTGCTTATTCCCCTGGAGCAATTGTCTTTGCTCTATAAGAAAACCCATAACACTCCGGCCCGCCGGGATATCGTGCGGCGTATCCAACGGATCCGGCAAGGCGCTTCCCCGCAACAAACTCCCAGTAAAGAGATTTTTTTTCTGGATCCCAGCGGTTTGATGATTTGACGCGCTTATCATCTCCTGCTTAATACGTTAGCCGCGAATTCCCCACGTTTCAACGCGGGGATGAAGCGGTATAAAAATAATGCCTTTCTTCAACCCGGATCAAAATCCCCGCTCTTCAGAGCAGGGTATTTTAATAAACCCGGACCGAAGAAGCCGAAATAGGTATAGTGTCCCCGGAATTTTTCCATTTAAATCCTTTTATTTTAATATACATAACTTTCCTTTCTGGGTCCCTTGGGAAGAAATAATCATATATAAATATTTACCACTCTTTACATTGTTTATATCCCACTCTTCACCACCGCCTGCAAGGACCGCATCGTGTTCTATTTTCTTTACTAAATCGCCTCTGAGTGTATATATTCTTATAATTGCTTGCTTAGGCAAATTATGAAACGTTATAACTTCCTGGCTGCTTTTTCCTTTTATAAACGGATTGGGATATGTGATTGCCTCGCTTGCCTTTAAAACCTCCATAGTTATTACCTTTTCATTAGTATTGCCATTATTATCATATACCACGACTTTTATTTCATGTTCTCCGGCTTGAGCATCTTCTGTATCCCATTCCCATTTATATGGTTCATTGCTTGACGTATATTGCAATACCCCGTCTACATAAAACTCCACTTTATTTACACCCTCATTATCTGAAACCTGTACTTCAAGCATCACCACTTTGAAAACCTTAGCTCCGTCCTCATAATTAATTACCGGTACTTCAGGCGGAATAACATCAACTGGTGTAGTAGCTTGAGCGGTACTTGACCAGCTGGAATCACCTAAAGCATTGGTCGCTTTTACCCGGTAATAATACAAAGTAGAAGGATTTAAACCGTTATCCTGATAGCTTATGACATCAACTAAAGTAGTATAAACCAAGGTTGCTTCTGTCTCCCAATTTATATCTGTTAGGTTGCGATAAATTTCAAATCCCGTCTCATTGTCACTGTTGTCCGTCCAGGAAAGCGAAATTGTTGATGAATCGAGACTTAAAGCGGAAAGTCCGGAAGGCGCGTCAGGAATTGTATCGTCTATACTGAATGTCCCATCATCTACCTCATCAACCGGTATATCCAACATGGCCATATCTTGCAGTGTAATGTCGGTTAGAATTAGAGAACTCGATTCTTCCTCCGTACCTACAGCCCGTAAGGTTATGTCAGCGATCTTTACAGTTCCATCCAGACCAACGGCGAATTGCATTGCATTTATAATTATATAACCCAACTCGGGATTTATAGGTGGATCCTGGGGTGGCAGGTCAAAATCGCTGTTCGTAACATTAACCGGAAGTACCACCAAAGGATTATAACTAAGTTTTACCTCAACCGAAGCTGCTCCTATTACATTATTGATCAAAAGTGGCACGTTAATTTCCTGACCGTTGGCGGCTGAAACATGCCCAATCGATAAAGTCGTTTTTTGCGTTACGACCCCGGCGGTATTGGATATGACTGACCAGTTTGGCACTTCATCCGCAGTTTTTATTGCAAAATAATAAGTCGTTGCGGAACTAAGTCCAGTAACCGTAATATTTTCAAATGTACCTGCCGTAGAGGGGCTGGGTTCTCCTGTAAATTGTATTGACAGGTCCCAATTACTATCCGTCACCGGATTCGTTGAATACCTTATGTCATATTCTGCCGCATCTCCACTGTCCCCGTCGTCTCCGGGTGCCGTAAAGGTTAAAAGCGCCGAGGTGTGTTTGGGATTAATAGCGCTTAAATCAGTTATTGGAGACGGAGCGGTAGTATCGTTTTCTGTAACAGTTACATCTATCTGCTTCCCACCAGGATCTGAAAATGAAAGGGTGGCATATGATATACCCATAAATGCTCCGAGAACAGCTTCGAGAACAGCTTCGACTGAAATCGGGTCACCGTCATTTTGTACCCAGGACACTACTGAATATTGTCCGCTAGCATCGGTTATATCTGTGTGAGTTAATGAACCTACCTTAACAGTTACATCCGCTCCAACCACAATACTACTGTCGGCATAACGAACATATCCATAAACTATATATGGATCGCCGGGTATTATCGCACCTAAACCTATAGATCTAAATACCAATATCAACAACCAGGACACTAATCCTAACTTTAAATAAGTAAATGAATGCTTAAAGATACTGTTTATCTTTCCCATAATTATCCCCCCCTTAAAATGGAGCCCCACGGGCAAGCCGTGGTACATGGATAAAAAAAAAACCGAGCTGTGCTTTTCCAGGCAGCTCGGTTATGTCTTAGTAAATATAGTCGGCAACCCAGAAAATATTACTGCAATCTCACAACTTGGTCCGACTTCTTTTAAAATTTATTATCTCACATTTTGCTTGATTTGTCTGTACATTTTTTGCTTTTCAATTTATTTTTTGAACTTCCTGCATATTCAGCTTTCAAATAAATTATTGCATGAAAATATAAGTTCTGCCCTTAAATCGCCAAAAGATATTGTCTGATTCTGCTGCAAAACCCTTTTTGCTGTCTTTGCGAGGAGCGGCAGCGACGAAGCAATCTCGATTTTATAAGGGTAAAATCAGATTGCCACGCTCCCTACGGTCGCTCGCAATGACTTCTTAGGGGGTTTTGCAGCAGAATATTATCTCAAAGGAAATCCCCTTAAAGGGACTGTCAACAAAAGCACGATGTTTCTATTCCTCTTTTCAATTAATATTTCCGGTCATTATTGACATTACATTTGACGCGCTTATCATCTGCTTCTTAGTTTGGCTAATAACCGTAATATCTCTATATACAGCCAGATTAAAGTCACCAGCAACCCAAAGGCCGCATACCATTCCATAAACTTAGGCGCACCATGCTCCGCTCCTTGTTCAATAAAATCAAAATCCAGGACCAGGTTCAGCGCAGCAATGACTACCACAAATAAACTGAACCCGATTCCCAGCCAGCCGCTGCCATGAATAAAAGTCAGGTTAAAACCAAAAATCCCCAATATCCACGTGGCCACATATACTAAAAAAATGGCGCCCGTGGCGGAAACTACGCCCAATTTGAAATTCTCCGTGGCTTTAATAATCCCGGATTTGTATAAAACCAGCAGAGAGAATAAAGTTCCCAGCGTGAGACCAACCGCCTGGATGACAATGCCGGGGAATTGCTTCTCTAATATCGCGGAAAGACTTCCTAAAAAAAGCCCTTCCAGGGCCGCGTATAGAGGCGCGGTTATGCCGGCCCATTCCTTCTTGAAAATGGTCACTAAAGCCATAATTAATCCGCCGATCAGACCTCCCCACAGCATGGGCATTACTTTGGCGGCCTGGCCGCCAAAGAACAGCGACCACGGCCAGGAGGCGGTAATTAGGAGCAAGATCATTAATACAAACACCTTGTTGACCGTGCCTTGAATGGTCATTGCGCCCAGCGCATCACCCACCGGCATGCGTTGCGTAAATACTTTCTCACTTAATGCGGGATTTGCCGTTCTCATTTTTCCTCCTTCTGCTCAGCTTCCCACTGTAGGCGGGAAGTTGGCGTTCCATTCCGAAGGCATTTCGAACCAGTTATTATTCAAACCTTAAATCCTACAATCAAGAATTATTATCATTCTTAAACTATTTGCCATCTTCAGAAAATATTTAGGTTGATAATTCGGAGCTCAAGCTAACAAGCAAACTCTGCATTCATTCATTTATCGAGAAATAAGGGATTTCAAAGGATTTATGAGTACCGGCAGATCTTTGGTAACAATTTCCCAAAGAATATCAAAATCAACCTGGTCATAACCATGGATAAGCCGATTGCGTAAACTAATTACTTCCGGCCAAGGTATGTCCGGATATTTCTTTTGATCTTCACGGGATATACGGCTGGCGGCTTCACCTATAATTTCCAAAAGACGAACCAAGGATAGATTAAGTTTGCGCTCTTCGTCCAAGTCTTCCCTTTTTTTACTGCAAACCATTTCCAGAGCTTCCAAGGCATGATCCAGCATATGTTTTAAACAAACCATATTTTCATGCTGCGACATATTGAACCTCTGCTTCAGAAATAACCCGGTCCCGAAAATATTTACTCAAGAATTTCGGAGTATTCAAGTCTACTTTCTGGCCTAGCATTTCCGACAACTCTTGTTCCATCGAGAAGAACTTCAATCCGGGAACGTGATCTTTTTCAAATTCCACTAAAACATCGACATCACTATGAGGTTTAAAATCATCTCTGAGAACAGATCCGAAAAATGCCAATTTATAAATATGGTTTTTTTTACAAAATGCTTCGATCTTAGCCTGCTCAATATTAATGTTTACCATAAAACACCTCATTTAGGGCCGGCACATAGGCCGGCCCCCTACAAAATTCCATCTACCTGCTCGGATTCCCACCTGCAGGCGAAATATTGGTGTACTCCAATTATAAATATTAGAACCATTTTTTTCAAGTAGCAATTATTCTATTCCGGTTTTAATCCCAACATATCCCTGCTAATCCACTGCTCCTTTTTAGCGGGATTCCAACACTTTGTCATTCCAAGCGTAGAGAGAAATCTCTAAAATCCCGCCCGGCTTTTGATGATATGCTTGGCGGAAAGTTTGAATAACTCCACAGGGTTGATTTCACCAATCAGAGTTCCAAAAATTGTTTCGCCTAATTCCGGTTTATCTCTGGCAATCCTGACCATCTGATTAACAATTACTTGAATGCTTAGTAAGCTCCTGATTTTTCGATAATTTTTAAATTTCTTTTTGTAGTTTTCTTTCAGCATTTTTGGGTAAGCCAACAATTGTCGGGCTGAAAAATCACCCGCCGCGATGGCTTTCTGTGCGGTCCAGGCAGCAAATCGTCCGGTTTGCAAAGCATAGTATATACCTTCTCCACTCTGCGGATTAATCGCGCTGGCAGAATCTCCGGCCAAAAGAATACGTTCATCAAAAAGCCGGTTACCTCTCAATCCCATACGCAGCGAAGCAGTTTCAACCTCTGAAACCGGGGTTGTATTTTTGGTAAATATTCCCTCTTTTTCCAGAAATTTTGTGAATGCATTCCAAATATTTCTGGGATGAGGGTTGTTTCCTCTGCGAAGAAAACAACCTACGCCTACGTTAGCTTTACCCTTACCCAGAGGAAATAGCCAACCATAGCCAGGCAATACATCTTTCGCGTAACAAAATAGACTTTTAGCTGATGAAAAATTTATATCTGCGACATAGGCGCGGCAGGCTATAGCGTCGGCAGACGGCCGTTTTAACAATCCCAGACGCATAGGCAGCGAAGAATTAGAACCAGTGGCGATTATAGCTAATTTGCAGGAGTAGCTTTCTTTCGAGCTAGCTTTAAGAATTATTCTGTCAGGCTTCTTTTCTAAACCAATTATTTTTGTATTGCCCAAAAATTCTGCTCCTGCTTCACAAGCTTTTTTGAGCAACTTATCATCCAGCATTTTCCGCATCATTAAATAAGTCTTGGGGTTATAATTATCTACCCTTAAATAGGATTTGTTGGGAGCATATAAAATACATCCATCGATTTCATTGCTGTTGGCTTTAACTTCATCTTTCAGGCCGATTTTTTCCAATTCTCGCATACTTGCAGGCGAAAGCGCATCACCGCAAATCTTGTCTCGGGGAAAAGACTCTTTATCTAATAGCAAAACATCTATGTCACCCTGGGCCAGATGGTACGCCGCAGAAGTTCCGGCAGGTCCTGCGCCTACAATAATTACGGTAGCCTTTTTTTCCATCATGACTCTCTTTATTCCCTGGATTTTACACCACTATGTGTTGCTTTGCCTAAAAAAGCTTTATGTTACAACCTGAATTTTGCACGTAACATTCCCCTCCCCAGGACTTGGTGGGAGGGGCCAGGGGAGGGGGCTTTAAACGTTTGACAGATAAGCTCCACACCCTCCCCTTGATCCCCTCCCGTCGAGGGAGGGGAATTTCTTTTATTTCCGCGTTTCTCCTATTTGGTTACTCGTGCTAGAAATCTCTTGCACGGTTCGGATAATATCTGTGGCGTCTAGCGTAACCTGTGGCAAAATTTGGTGCAAAATTTAGTTAACAAGTTAAGAGTATCCCGCAACAGTCCATCTTCTTCACCTCTAAGCTGTATTAACAAATCAAAGACATCAAGTCTTAGTCTTGTTCCTAAATATTTTACCAATAATCAAATTTATATCATTGATATGCGATTCTACATTTTTGATTTCCAGGCTTATGAATGCATGGGTATTTGTTTTAAATTGCTGTAAATCTTTTTTCCACATATCAATTATAGCATTTAACCCTCCCCCTCTTTCTAGATTCATACTCTGCAATATACTTTCTATAACATTCACATCCGCCACTTCCAATTTGTCATATAAATATCCCTTTTGAAAATAAAGATTAATAAAATAACGATGGTAACCATCATATTTAAAATATTCAGTTGCCATTAATGCATCATCAGCTAATATTTTATCTTTTATTGACCTTAATTTATCAAGAATCTTATTCAGATAAAGAATATTGTATTCTAATTCCTTGCGTAAATTCTTTTCTATAATAACTCTTTGGATTTTTCTATGCCATTTAATAGTGAGGTAATACATCCCTATTCCAAAAAGGAATGCTGCTCCTGCACCTATCATTGCTCCAATTCCTGAAGATAATGCATTTTCCCAAAATGTCATATCCAACCTCTTTTATCGTGTTTTCATTTCTATAAAATCCATCAATAATCTATTTTCTACTCGTTATTAATAAATTCTACAAACTCACTAATCCAATATTTTTCCTGAATTTCCATCATGTTGCGGTACACTCTGATCTTCCCCATTGGTGTTATTGATCATCTTGTATATCCTCCCATCCTAGTTGTCCAAAAACATTAGCAAGTTGATTCATTATTTCCTTTATTTTTTGAGTTCTTCCCTCAAAATAACCTAATTTTAACAAAGGCCACGCGTGCTTTTCTTTTTCAAGCTCGTTCTCAATTTTATCCTTAATCCTCCGCATATTACGCCACACAAAACATCCTTCTGGACCCCAGTTCTTATTTCGTATATCAGCGTATAGTAAAGCAAATAAATATTCATACCGATCAAACATTTCGATATACGTTTTATCGTCGGGCACTATTTCATCAAAACAATTCCTTAATACCGAACACAGCCGTTCACTTAAAGGCGTTAACCTTCCAGGATCAATCCACTTTTGTAATTCTGATCCAACCACTCTCCCGGTAAATAAATCATACAGAAGTGGACTGTCTTCGACTCCATTTTTTCTTCTATTATGAGTAAGCAATTTAGTCAATAAATCATATCTCTTTTTCGCAACACAAGCTATACCAGCTGTATGCAAAAGGATTAGCCCGGGATACAAGCTTAGATTTATTAAAGCTGAATTCCCGTCCTGCACTGGAAGACTTGCAATTCTCCCAATGCTTTCAATTAATATAAAATCATTCTCTTGATCTCCGTGATAAACACATATTGATATTATAGTCCTGAAAACCTCAGTAATGTTTTCATATTTTTCCATTCTCTCCAGAAATTCAGTTTTTTGTGCACTACCTGCTGGAGTAGGAAATTTTTCAGGCAATATCAATTTCTGAACCCTTTTACTTTCTTTTACAATTAAATCGTGTAGTTCAATCTGATACTTTTTTTCAGAAAGATATTTCTTTATAACCGCAGCAGTCATTTCAACTGATATTGGATTCTCCTTTGATAACCTATTAATCGCATCACACTTTTCATATACTTCTGAGAAAAACTCATCCGCATTTGTTATTCCAATTATTTGAGCCTTTTTCGAATTCGCATTTTTTTTAGCCTCTTCACTCATACTTCCACGTGTAGTCCAATAAGTTGCGTACCTGTAATTTTTATTTCTTTCTATCGCAGCTTTTAAAGCAGTGTCCCAGTTACCAGACCATCCGCAAATAATTAATCCATATTCATCAAATACTTGGTCAAGCAAACTATTTAATGTTTTATTGTAGACAGAAAGTTCTTTTTCAGTGTTTTTGATTCTCAGATCAAGATAATCACCATTCACTTTTATTATTGTACATTTGTTATGCGTTAAGGGCGGCATTCCTTTAATAGCATCAGACGTACTTATGACTATAGGTACAACCCCTATCTCCTCTAATGCCTGCTCTAATAACCTATCAAAATTTGTCGTTATTATTATTTTTATATACCCTTTCAAAACTAATTTTGCTATGGCCTTATGAGCTTTGGTTGGCCTTTTCAAGCCTTCCTCTTGCTCTTTTTCAGTCGGCTCAAAATACTGTTTCAAAAGTGCATTTCTCTCCGCTTTCGTTTTAGCAACGTCGTTAAGTAGATCATCATACATCGGTGCTTTTCCATGCTTTTCTAAATACCATTTTTCAGGATCAGGTTCACATTCCACACTACTAAGTTTGGCTAGTTTCCGAATAATATCTAGAGTAATTTCATGTCCTGTAGGCAAACCGGAACTTCTGGACACTCCAGAACCAATTAATAATGCATATACGCCTTTATTCGAACTCATTGTTAAAGTTAATGACATTATTGAATCAATCATATTTTTTATCCGATCCATTTATTGACCCACATAATATTCTACTTATCATATCAATATCATTCTTCAAATGTTTGGGCTCCTAGGAGCCATGGCTAACTATTAAACTATATCTCCTGCTCACATTCCCGCCGCCGTAGGCGGGAATGTGGCGTCCAAGCTCAAACGCATTTCGAACTGATTATAGAGAGTTCATCTTGGAACAATCGTCAAATATCAATACTATCTTGCAAAGTATAATTAATGCAGCATAAACATTATTTGTAAATATCTGCTAATTTTGCGCTTGCTTCCAAATTAATATCACGTTCACATAAATAGCCTTTTGGGTATCTGGCATCGTTTATATGCCAATAATATTCCTCATCATCCAGGCCTTTAATAATAAAATCACTTTTGACATTTTTATCATCTGTTTCTATCTCTCCATTGTCACTACCTAATTTGCTTGCTTTTTCATGGATTGTCATCCTATTCTTTTTAAGAACAAGATAATAATCTTGTTCATTTTCAAGCTTTTTTGTTGCCTCTTTTTTACCTTGTATCGCCAGCATAATACCAATGGTTGAATTGAGTACATATTCAACATTTTCTTTTTTAATATTAATGAGTTGCTTGTATTCGTATTTAACGACCCATTCTTTGCTTTTCTTCCTTCTGATAACTATTGGTGTCAATCTGCAAATATTCCAAAACTCCTTATTATCTATACCATATTGCAAAAGCTCAACAGCACAGCTATCCCCAGAGTTAGAATTATAATATGATGGGTCTTTGATATAACTCTCAATGTTTTTTTTAAAATTATCTGGAGTTAACATCATCATGAAAGGTAATAATCCTGGTTGCTTTTTATCAAAATTCATCATTACTGGCAAGTTACTTAAGGGATTTTCACTATCGGATAATTCTATATTATAGTGCCACTCAATTCCCAAATATAATGCTTTTCGACAGTTGATTAAACAATCCCTATATTTTTTTTTAATATGGTTATTTTCAGCCTCGACTAAAACATCTCTCAACTCACCTTTTTCTATGGCATCTAAAAGTGTGATAGAAACAATAGACTTCCCAAATACTTTCTTTGATGTTTCATCCATGAATTTTTCTACAAATTCCATGAAATGGTAACATTCTTTTTCTTCCGGTATAGTTGCAAAGTGTTTCGAGGAAACTCTGGCTTTATTGAGAGCTTTTAACTGGTTACAAACCGATAGTTGGACTTTTTCATCAATTACACGGAGATTGTCATCAAACCTCGTGGAATGCAATGTTATTTGACTATGTTCTGCAATTGCAAATAGAAATGTTTCTACAGAATCTTGTAACAAATTCATCCCCATTGATCTTTTAAATTTATTTTCTGTTCTGATATTACTCTTGGCCAAAGTAAATAAATATTTCGCTAATACAATGGTCTCAAGATTTTCAATATCCATAATCACTCCTAAACATATTATTTATTTTAGTTTGACTTTCAATTTAGGGTCGCTACTATTATCCTAGTCTCCACTTTTCCATTATAAAAATATACACGTGATAACGCATATCGAAAATCTGTTTCGCTGATAAAATTCAGCGTACTCCGTATTTCCGGAGACACAAGAGAATTTAAAGGGATTAATTTTTAATATTTGTTGTTTCAGGAAACATATTTTTTATTCTATGCTTAATAATGGTATGTATTTGACCTCCACATTTAGTACATTTTTCACCTATAAATAAAATGCCGCCTTCATTATATGGAATCATTCCACAATGAGGGCAATTAATTGAAATACCGGAATCCTTCATCCCCTCATCAACCCATTTTGTGATCTCTTCAATTATATCCTTTAGATCATTAATCATATTGTAGAATTGAATATATGATATTCTTTTAAATATTTTATTTATATCGACAGTACTAGAGGTTGGATATTTATTATAAATATCATACAAAATATTTAGCGGTTGCATTTTTCCGCATTTTACACAATTCTTTCCTAAAAACAATATACCATTTTCCTTATAAGGCCTTTTAAAACAGTACGGACAATTTAATTTGGAATTATTTATCTTTTCAATCCAAGAATTTAACATATCATTATATATTCTATTTTTATCTTTAATTAAAATAGTAAAATCATCTAGCGATATTTTCTTTAACAGGAATTCCTCATTTAATTTAGCAATTATTCTATATAAATTAAACTCACGTTCATTAATTTCCATCCAAGCGCCACACACAGAACACGATATTTTATATCCCCATCCATGTGGAAATATGGGTATTGGAATTACTCCGAGAGATAAAGTAAACCATTTAGAAATTTTAATAACTTCCCAATAATATCTATTTTCACAACTCGGACATTTAACTTTAAATAACCGTCCTATCGACTTTTCATGCTTAAAGGTCACAATTATACCTTTCCGTGAATATCTTTCATAAGCAAATATAAATAATAATCGTTCTAATTACTTTCCCGATACATTTTACGGTACTCTTTAGTTCAACCGGGTATAGTTTTTTCAGTCATAGCCTCTAATTCAGAATTAGTTCTCAGCTTTATGCCAGCGGCCATTGCCTTCAGCAATATTTGCAGAAATTAACAATGCCGCACGGTTTAATTGGTCGGACAAATAATAATTACCTTTCGGAAAAGCCTCTGTAAGATTAGCTGCTTTTTCTGCAAAATCAACTGCTTTCTGATAGACTTCAAGTTTTTCAAACATAAAGGACACGAAATCGACCTCCTGTTTGGATGAATTACTGCCCGCGCGGTTTAGACAGGAGGTAAAATATTTTATTGCGGGTTTATTAATAAAATGAACAGTTGGGCAGTTGAACAGTAGACCGCAGGTTCGCCTTTACTCTACTGAGCAACTGTTCTCCTGCTCATCTGCTCTAAAATTTCGCTACGCGAAATTTTGGCGTCCCAAGCCAGGACTCGGCTACTACGTTCGCAGAGCTCTCTGCGTAGCCTCCCCTCCCGCGCTGACGCCCCGGAAAGGCAAAGAAAATGCGTGAAAACAGAAAACTGAGAATTGACCGCAACTGAAAATCATTTTTCTCATTTTTCTGTTTTCAGTTGCTCTGCCAGTTTTTTCGCTGTGCGAAAAAACTGGCGTCCCAGCCAGGACTCGGCTACTACGTTCGCAGAGCTCTCTGCGTAGCCTCCCCTCGCTCGCTGACGCCCAGAGGGCTTTTCCTCGCTATTCGCTCGGCGCTCGCTCGCTTCGAGTCCTGACAGCTTTAAACATCAGTTGATAAAAACCCCCTCGCTAATGCGAGGAGGTTTTTATCAACTGGCGTCCCAGCCAGGACTCGAACCCGGGACCGACGGATTAGAAATCCGTTGCTCTATCCAGCTGAGCTACTGGGACGTGTTAGGTGTGTGTGTGAACATTTGAGCAATAGAAAATAGACCGTCCCGCCCCTATGGTGCGGGACTCTGCTCCGCGCTGCGCGCGGAGCTGGTCGGGGTGGACGGACTTGAACCGTCGGCCCCCTGCTCCCAAAGCAGGTGCGCTAGCCACTGCGCTACACCCCGTAGGCAATTTGGTCTATGTTTTTAACCTTTTTCCGGCCTTTTTTCAAGCTGTTTCTTTAGACCTGCAGGACACGCTTGATAACCGGGGCCATCTTTTTCAACGCCCGGCCACGGTGGCTAAGGCGGTTCTTGTCACGCGGGCTCATCTCGGCAAATGTTTGCTGATAACCAATGGGACGGAAAAGAGGGTCATAACCAAATCCCATTCCTCCCCGCAGCTCTAAGCCGATATATCCCCAGACTTTGGCTGTGCGGATAATTGCCGGTTTTCCCGGCAGGGCCAGAGCTATACTGGCGGCAAAATAAGCTTTTCGCTCTTTACCTTTTAAATTCCGCATTTTATTAAGCAGTTTTACATTATTATCCGCATAATTGCAGCCCGGTCCGGCGTATCGCGCGGATTTTACTCCGGGCCGGTATTCCAGGGCCGGAACAAATAAACCGGAATCATCTGCCAAAGCCGGCAGATTATGGGTTTTGGCTACAGCCAGCGCTTTTTTAGCCGCATTGGCTTCCAGGGTTCTGTGGTTCTCCACAACTTCCGGCATGGGCGGCAAATCTGAAAGAGGTTTTACTGAAATTCCCGCTCCCTTAAGGATTTTCCTGATTTCCACCAGTTTATGCTTATTATGGGTGGCTATGATTAATATTTTTTTTTGCATGGTATTTTTATTTTCCTTTATATTGACAAGAGATACTGGAAGTGTTAGAGTTTCTTTTTTAAAATTTTAGTCAACAATTTACAGCTTATGCTCTTTCAGGAGGAGATTTTTTTATGCCCAGAATCAAGTCATCTGTCCGCGATGTACGCAAAAACAAGAAACAACGCGCCATTAACAGCTCCGGAATGTCGGCTCTTAAAACCGCCATCCGCAAAACCCGCGCCAGCACCGAGGAAAATCGGATTTCCAATTTAAATAACTCTAATAAAGTTATTGATAAGGCGATCCAGCACGGCCTTATTCATGAAAATACGGGTGCACGCTACAAATCCCGGCTTGCCAAGTCAAAAAAACCCGAAACAGCGAGTGCCTAGGACCCTGAGCATTTAGTTGCTCAGGGTCCAGAGCATTTGAGATTCGATAGTAGAAATTGGATAAAATATCTCAAATGCGGTCTATTTTCTATTGCTCAATTGCTCAGAAATTAAAAAAACTAGACTAAATGCTCAAACTCCTAGCCGCAAATCGTATTTTGGCCGCAAATTTTCATAACCGCTAACTGCATTAATAATTCCAAATGAGACTTTCCGGTTTTGGCCTGTTCATCCAACCTTAGTAATTCCCTGAATATTATGGGAAATTCGTTCAGCCGGTAGGCTTTAACCTGCCGGTCCATATCCCGTCGGGCAGCCTGATTTCGAACACCGGCCGGTAATTTTTCAGAAGATTCTCCCGCCTCCAGCCTGATCCGGTAGGTATGCAATCCCCGTAAATACCAGGCCAGGGAACCTAGCACCTTCAAAAACGGCACACCTTCAGCCAGTATCCGTCCGGTTAGTTTAACCGCTTGCGCGGAATCTCTTCTACCCAAGGCCGCGTTTAATTCATGCATGGTATTCTGACGTCCATGCCCTGCCGCTTCCCGGACATTAGCCTCACTAATAAGTCCCTCGCGGCCGGTATAATTTACCAGCTTGCTGATTTCATTTTCAAGATCACCCAGAGTTTGACCTGCCTGTTCGATTAATAGATTAACCGCGTCCCGGGTAATTCGTTTTCCATGCTCACTCACCCGGCGTTCTATCCAACCGGGCACCTGGGAATCAAACAGGGGGTAACACTCCACATGATAGGCTTGTGCGGCCCAAGCCTTCCAGTAGACTTGCTTGATCCTTTCTTCCTGCGAAGATATGATTAAAACCGTGGAAAGGCACGGATTCTCAATATACCCGGCCAGGTCGGTTATATCCCCTGAACGCCACTTTTCCGCCTGGCGTACTACCAGTACTCGGCTGGCCGCCAGAAAAGGAAAAGTCAGCGCCCGGCTGCATACTTCCCGGCCGGAAACATCGGTTCCGGCATAAAGGCACTCCAGGTTCAAACTCCGGTCAGAAGGTTTGAGCACTTTATCCACAATGGCTTGAATGCCTTGCTCTTTTAAAAACGCCTCCGCGCCGGTAAAAAGGTAGACCGGTTTAACCGGTTCCGAATCCAGCGCCCTTCTAAACTCATTATAATAAATCCTCTTTTTGGGCACTTAAAATCCCTCGATAACCCGGGCCACAATTCGTTTCGTTAATTGCAGGACCAGCCGGCGCCGGGCGGTTTGCTCATCTTCCGGCGTAATACCAAGGGTATTGGCCACATAATAGGTGGTATTTTCTTCGAAGG
The DNA here is from genome assembly GCA_030591525.1 of candidate division FCPU426 bacterium. GTDB lineage: Bacteria > Oederibacteriota > JAAXVQ01 > JAAXVQ01 > JAUVAV01 > JAUVAV01. Next base: position 27,938 of record JAUVAV010000025.1, read on the forward strand.
ATTCCTCGGTCCAGAGAACCTTTCCGGCCTGGTTGTCCTTGAGGCTTAAACGCAGGATGAGGCGCATTTTATATTGCTGGGGCGTATTATGCACGTCCAGCAACAAAGGCTCCAGAATATACTGCACTACTGTGCCCTGGAGAATGGCATTGGCTTTTTCCGGTTCAATTAAAGTCATCCGGCCGTCCACCAGGAAATCCTGGATTAATTGCTGAGTAATAACATTGGCAATATCCGGCTGGACCGTACGGTTCTGGAATATCGGAACAGCCAGGTTGCTCATATAATCCGGCAACCCGGGCCGAATAGCCACGTCTGAACATCCGGCTGATAAAACCACCATGGCACCTAACGCCCCCAGTATCAAGCCTCTGCCTCTCCATGCATCTTTCATTAATACACCTCCTGAATGATATATTTCAGTACCCTGGAGGGCCGCCACAGGGGGCGGCCCCTACAAAAAAATGTTTTGCATCATAAATGTTTTGTGTCGTAGGGGCGGGCCCCTGTGCCCGCCCAATAACAAATATGCGTGGTCATAAATCCAGAGAATCTAAAGTTAAAATACTACATTAACCAATTTATCCGGAACTACAATAACTTTTTTTGCTTCCCGGCCTTGCCCTTCGGCTTTAACCCGTTCATCATTCAAAGCGTTCTGCCGGAGTTCTTCCTGGGAAGTACCCGGAGCAACCTGGATCCGGCTCCGCACCTTTCCGTTTACTTGAATTATAATCGTCAGCATTTCCTCGGCCGCAATCGAGGAATCGTATTCAGGCCAGGTTTGCGTAAAAATCGAGGGCGCATGGCCCAGTTGCTCCCAAAGTTCCTCTGCCAAATGGGGGAAGAAAGGGGCGCAGAGTTTCGCAAAACTTTCGCCGACTTCCCGGACTAATGCCCGGTGACCGGACCGGCCGGCCGTGGTCTCTTCGGAAAGCCCGGCAAGCTCATTATGGAGCTCCATCATGGCCGCAATTGCAGTGTTGAACTTGAAATTATTGTCCAGGTCTTCGGTTACCCGGCGGATGGTCTGGTGCAGTTTGCGGCGAATACTCCGGCCGGTCTTGGAAAGATCTCCTGTTATCTCCTCGGGAGCTTTCCGCATCTCATCTTGCCAGTGATAATAAAAGGTCCAAATCCGCTTAATAAAGCGTTGAATACCCTCCACACCCTGATCGCTCCATTCCAGTTCCCTTTCCGGCGGGGCCGCGAAGAGTATGACCCCCCGCGTGGTATCAATACCGAAACGTGAGATCATATCATCGGCCGCGACCGTGTTCCCTTTGGATTTGGACATGACCTGACCGTCCTTTAATACCATTCCCTGGGTAAACAAGGCTTTAAAAGGCTCGTCAAAATCCAGCAGGCCTTGGTCATGCAAAAACTTGGTGAAAAAGCGTGAATATAATAAATGCAGGATAGCGTGTTCAATCCCGCCGATATACTGATCAACCGGCATCCAATATCCGGTAGCCCCGGGAGCGAATGCCTGGTTCTTATCGCGCGGAGAGACATAACGCAAGTAGTACCAGGAGGAATCAATAAAAGTATCCATGGTATCAGTCTCGCGGCGGGCCGGCCCGCTGCACTGCGGGCATACGGTATGTGCAAAATCCTGGGCCGTCTCCAGCATGCCGGAGGGCTGATATTCCAGATCCAGCGGAAGCTTCACAGGCAGTTCTTGTTCCGGTACCGGCACCATACCGCATTTTTCGCAATATATCATGGGAATCGGGCATCCCCAGTAACGCTGCCTTGAGATCAGCCAGTCGCGCAGGCGGAAGTTAACCACCGGCCGGCCCATCTTCTCCTTTTCCATCCACCCGGCCATAGTACGCATAGCCTCTTGATTCGGCAGTCCATCGAATTGGCCGCTGTTTACCTGGACACCATTCCCCACATAAGCCTCGATCATTGATTCCGGGTTCAGATCCCGGTCCTCGGGTTTGATAACCACCTTGATAGGAAGTCCATGGGTTCTGGCAAACTCGAAATCGCGCTGATCATGGCCCGGAACCGCCATAATCGCGCCGGTCCCGTACTGCATGAGCACATAGTCCGCGGCATAGAGGGGCACTTTTTCGCCATTGACCGGATTAATCACACGCAAGCCGGTATCAACACCCTCTTTGGGCTTTTCCGTGGAAACCCGCTCGATCTCGCTTTCAAGCTTCACGCGCTCGGCAAAAGCCCGGACTTTAGCAGCTTCCGGCCGGCCCGGCATTAATTCCTCCAGCAGCGGATGCTCCGGCGCAATAGACATGTAGGTGATTCCGAAAACCGTATCAATCCGCGTAGTGAAAACCGCGAGCTCTTTATCCGTTCCTTCAATCCGGAGTTTGAATTCCACCCCTTCCGAACGGCCGATCCAGTTCTCCTGCATGGTTTTCACCCGTTCCGGCCATTTATCCAGCTTTTTAAGATCATCCAGCAGGCGCTGGGCATAGCGGGTAATCTTTAAATACCACTGATCCAGATCCTTTTTGCCTACCGGCTCTTTGCAGCGCCAACAGGCTCCCTCCACCACCTGTTCATTGGCCAGTACGGTCTGACAGGTTTGGCACCAGTTGACCGGGCTCTTTTTCTTATAAGCTAGGCCGGCCTGGTAAAATTTCAGAAAAAGCCACTGGGTCCAACGATAATACTCTTCATCACAAGTGGCCAATTCCCGGTCCCAATCATAACTTAAATCGAGAGTTCTCAGTTGTTCGCCCATAAGCTTGATGTTTTCGCGGGTATATTCATTCGGATGAATGCCGCTCTTAATGGAGGCATTCTCCGCCGGCAAGCCGAAGGCGTCCCAGCCCATGGGAGTCAATACATTGTAACCCTGCATCATTTTGTAACGGACAATAACGTCCCCTATAGTATAATTACGCACATGCCCCATGTGCAGATTTGAGCCCGAAGGATAAGGAAACATAACCAGGCAATAGTACTTTGGCTGGGAAGGATCCTCCGTCACTTGCGCTATTTTTTTCTCTTGCCAATACCGGCTCCACTTGGATTCCAAATCAGTAAAATCATACTTCTGGTTCAACGCCAAAATCCTCCTAAATAGTAAAAAAAATCGAGCGCCTGGATTATAGCATAAGCTAAAAGAAGGGGTCAAATGCTTTGCGGCCTGCAAAGCAACCGATTAATGACGGCATGAATTTCGTTCTGAATACAGGGGATATCTGCAGGTTTTAGCCTGCGTAGAAAAACATACTCAAGAAGCATCCTCGGTAGGTTGTAAATTGGCAGGAATGGAAATTTCCACACAGGTTCCCCGACCGGGCTGGGATTCAAGCCGAACCGAACCCATATGGGCTTCAACCACGGCCTTTACCAGGGGTAAGCCAATACCTATGCCGCCGCCTTTGAACCCGCCGGCATTACTGGAATGATGCTGGATATCCGCTACTTCGTAAAAGGTCTCGAAAACCTTGCCTTGCTCTTCTACAGGTATGCCGATACCATTATCCCTTACCCACATTACAACATGATTATTATGACGCCGGACGCCGATCACGATTTCTCCGCCGTCCCGGGTATTCCGAAGGGAGTTTTGCATTAGTTCCATTAAAATCTGACGCAGACGGAGAGAGTCCGCATTAATAGGTTCGATTTCCTCACCTGCTTCCAGCCGCATATTCACCATTCGATCAGTAGTTAAGGCTTTCATTTCCGCCAATACATCGGACAATAATTTCAAGGGCTGTATCGGATTTAAGTGAAGTTTAATCTCTGCGGTTCCCGCATTGTTTATAATCTGGACATTATTAATTAAATTTATTAATTGCTTGGTGGATTTTGTTATTACTTCCAGCAGTTGGTTTTGATCTTCACTCAAGGAGGCGCCCTGCCGGTTTAATATCGTAAGATAGCCGTAAATCAATGTCAGCGGGGTCCGCATTTCATGGGAAACCAGGTTCAGGAATTTATCCTTCATCTGGTTTAAAACTTTAAGCAGCTGATTTTCACGGGAAAGTTCTTTTTTTTCAATAATTTTTTCCACCATAGAACATAATTCTTCGGCGGAAAACGGCTTTATGATAAAATCCACCGCGCCGGCCCGCATGGTCTCGATAGCCGCGTCCAGGGTGGCATATCCGGTCATAACCACCACGTCGACCTGGGGCCTGACCTGTTTCAGAGTATTAATGACTTGAATCCCGTCGCCCCCCGGCATCTGCATATCAGTAATCACCAGGGCATATTCTTTCTGCGCAACCTGGTTCCAAGCATCATCCAAACCTCCCGCCTGATCGACCAGGTACCCCTTATCGGACAGGATTTCCGCCGTTACTTCGCGGACAACTTGGTCGTCATCAATCACTAATAAAGAACTCATTGATTACCCCTTTATAATTTCTGATTCTGCTGCAAAACCTTTTTTGCTGTCTTTGCGAGGAGCGGCAGCGACAAAGCAATCTCAATTTTATAAGGATAAAATCAGATTGCCGGGCTCCCTCCGGTCGCTCGCAATGACTGCTTAGGGGGTTTTGCAGCAGAATCACTAATTCTATTGTCGGCCGTTGCCGGACCAATATTTAACCCAAATTTCCAAAATCCGCTACTCACCCAGTTACGCCACCGCGTACTTTCCCCTGCCAATTTCGCAATAAAAACTTGCTCATCTTTCCCCTCTCTTTTACAATAGGGATATAACCTCCGTGGCAACCTTTCAGTCACGGTACTAAAACCGGATTGTGATAAAGTAAGCGTTGAGAATAGAAAACCGAAAATTGACCGCATTTGAATATTATTATCATGTTTAAGGTTCAAATGCTTCGTAACCTGTCAGTCATGTTAGTACCATGACTGACAGGTTACCCTCCGGGAGGTTCCAGGCGTGGGTTTAAATATCCGTCAAAAAATTTTGCTGGCTTTTATTTTTGTGCTTTTAGTCTCATCCGGCGCGGTTTTTATGATTTACAATAACAGCGCCCGCATCACCCAGCTCGCGAGTCTTATTATTAACGAGGATTTAAAGAACATCCTTAACGCCGAAAAGATGCTGCAGTATCTTCTGCACACTGACTGGGCGCTTTCCAAGTATCAACTAACCAGAATCCCTACTTGGCGAAATACTATCTACAAATCCCAGCGCCAGTTCAAAAAGTTTTTACGGTATTCCAGGGAGAAAGCCGTCCGGGAAAGGGAAAAAACCGCTCTGGCTAAAATCAAAAAACTTTACCGCCGCTACGCCAATCAGCTCGAGAATCAGATTAAACGCTTCGAGCAGGGCTTGATCGACGCTAATCTGCAGCAATACCTGCGTACTCAGGAGAGCGTGGTCGAAGATATAATAAAAGAACTGGAGCAATTGATCGCCTTTAATACCGGGCGTCTGGAAGAACGTCTGGCACAGGCTAAGACTCTGAAAAGCCTGAACCAGCGTTTAAGCGTGGGAGTCGTGCTCCTGGTCACCCTGACTTCCGCCCTGCTGGTCTTTGTCCTGAATCAAACTATCTTATCGCCTATCAAACGGCTTATGGAAGGCGTGCGTAAATTCGCCAACGGCGATTTCGCCACCCAGGTTCCGGTTACTTCCCAGGATGAGATTGGAGAACTTTCGGCCAATTTCAATGTAATGGCTAAAAATATTAAGCATGACCGCCAGAAGCTCACCGCTCTCACAATCATGGACGAAAAAACCGGTCTGTTTAATTTCCGGCACTTCAAGCTGGCCATCATCGAAGAAATGAAACGTGCCGAGCGTTACAACCGGCATCTGGGCCTGGTGATGATCGATATTGATCATTTTAAGCATTACAATGATACTAACGGGCATCCGATGGGGGATTTACTGCTCAAGGAACTCTCTAATATTTTAAAAGAAACGGTTCGCGAAACCGACCTGCTGGCGCGCTTCGGCGGTGAAGAATTTATCATTTTACTGCCCGAGACCAGCCGTGATCAGGCGGTGAAATTATCCGAAAACCTGCGTTCGCGGGTCAAAAACCATGTTTTTCCCATGGAAGAAAAACAGCCGGGCAAAGATCTTACTGTCAGTGTCGGGGTAGCTGCTTATCCCTCCAGAAAGATCGATTCTCCGGATACCCTTCTGGAAAAAGCGGATCAGGCGCTCTACCGGGCTAAAAAACGCGGACGCAACCGTGTCTGCATTTAATTCTAAATCCCAGCCGCCTGAGCTCAAAATCGGGCTGGCGCTCGGCGGAGGCGGCGCTCGCGGCCTGGCTCACGTAGGGGTACTTAAAGTTCTGGAGCAAGCCGGTATCCGGCCCCAACTGGTGGTAGGAACCTCCATGGGTTCGATTATCGGCGTGCTTTATTGTTTTTTGCAAGATGCGCTGTTGGTTGAGAACCAAATACTCTCGCATTTGAAAAGCCCTAAGCTGGCGCAATTAGGCCTGGATAATTTCTCCCGTAAAAAATCAAAAAACCTTATTGATCGTAATCTCCGTCCAGCTTTGGAACGTCTTACCCGGGTCTACATGCTGACCTCGGCTATTACCAAGGACCATTTAATCGCCGACGAAAAAATCAAGGTCTTGCTTTCCCTGCTGGTACCGGAAATCGAGATCGAAAATCTTTCCCTGCCTTTTGCCGCCGTGGCGGCCGACCTGCTAAGCGGTTCGCCCTATATTTTCAATCAGGGCCCGGCAGCTGTGGCGACCCGGGCTTCCGCCGCTATTCCTGGAATTTTCCCCCCCGTACCCTTCCAGGGCATGCAACTGGTTGATGGCTGTGTAGTTTCCCTGATTCCGGTTCTGGAGACCAGGCAGCTCGGCGCGGATTTCACTATTGCCGTTGATGTTTCTCAACCGCTGGCCGCAACCAAACCATTTCGGACCGGCGTGGATATCTGGCTGCGAGCGGATTTCATCACTAATATGCGTTTGCGCGACGTACATTTAAATTCCGCGGATAAGGTTATACATGTAAAAAACCTCGATTTCTCCTGGAACGCTTTCCATTCCGCCCGCGAGATTATCGCCGCCGGCGCCCGGGCTGCGCAGGACGCTCTGCCGGAGATCCTTTCAGCCTTAAAAACCCCGCCGCCGCTTCCCTGGTGGAAACGATGGCTGCGCCGGGCAAAGAAATAATATTATATTATTCGACAATGACTGTGGTATAATTCTCACTACGGTATATTTAATAAAAGGAGTGTATTTATGAATAAAATCATTATGCTGGCGGTTTTAATTATGGCAGTGGTTTTACTCCAGCGTCCGGCCCAAGCCGGAGCCTTCGGAACCGCCGCTACCCTGCGGTCCGAACATTTCTCCCTGGGCCTGGAACCGAGCCTGGCTTTTTCGCCCACGGAATTTCTTTTTTACTTTCACGGAGGATTAGGGCTTACCCCCAGCATTGACCTGGATGCCAAACTCGGACTGGGTTCATATATTTATTTCGGCGCGGATGTGGAATTCAAGCTGGTTCCCGACTCCCGGTACGGTCCCGGGCTCTCTTGCAGCCTCGGCGCTCACGGAACCTCCAATTTTGGACTGGATGCCACGCTTAACCTTTCCAACCGCTTCCGAACCTTCAGTTTCTACGCAGCGCTGGATGCCGATATCGAGATTCTGGAAGATGAAGGCACTAATGAAACTTCTATCCTGGTTCCATTTTATTTTGACCTCGGCGTGGCGATTCCGCTTTCACGGCAATCGGAATTTCTCTTTGAAGGCAATATTGCGCTTTCCGAGCCGGCCAATAGCGGCTTGTCCGGTGGAATAATATTCTATTTCTAGTTAGAAATACAGATCCCGCTCCCCGTTCTCCAGGCGTTCCAGGCGCCGGGCAGTTTCAGCGCGTATATTCTTGTCCATATCCATTAGCTGGCCGGCTAATTGCTTTTCGCCGGCTTCCCGGGTAGCCACAGAGGCATAATCCATCAAGTACTCTTTAAAAGTCAACAGGGCGTTGGGCAGGCAATAACTTTTAATGGTACCCGGCTTGAGAAGATCCATAATAACCGCTCCGGTCCGTCCCTTACGGTAACAAGCCGTACAAAAAGAAGGAATATTGCCGGATTCCACTACATTGCGCACCACTTCATCCAGCGGGCGCATATCCTCAATCTCAAATTGCCCCGCCTGCCTTTGATCTTCCCGGTTATACCCTCCCACCTCGGTATGGCTGCCGGCGGAAATCTGTGAAACTCCGGCATTAAAAAGTTCCCGGCGCATGGCGGGTGTCTCCCGGGTGGTCAGGATAAGACCGGCGTAGGGCAGGGCTAAACGAATTACGCCTACCACCAGTTTAAATTGCTCATCGCTAAGCAAATATTTGTTAGCTTCCAGGGTATTATCATCACACAGCGGTGTGCCGTGAGCAACCCGCAATCTTGGCACGGAAACCGCGTGCGGGCCTACTCCATAGCGCTTGTCCAGATACTGTCCGTGCATGACTAAGGCGGCAATGTCAAAGCGGTAATCGAAAAGACCTAATAGAACTCCGGTAGAGACATCGTCCACTCCGGCATGCAAGGCCCGGTCCATGACAGTCAACCGCCAAAAATAATCAGATTTGGGCCCGTCCGGATGCATGCGCTGGTACGTCCTGCGATGATAGGTTTCCTGAAAACACTGGTAAGTCCCGATGCCGACGGCTTTTAGTTCACGAAATTGATTGAGGGTAGGCGGGGCGATATTAACATTAACACGCCTTATCTCACCTTGGTTTTTGCGGGTGGCATAAATGGTTTTCAAGGCTTCCAGGTTGCTCTGAAAGTCCGGCGTATCCCCGGCCACCAGCAGCAATCGCTTATGCCCCTGATCTTCCAGTATTTCCACCTGCCGGGCGATTTCCCCGGATGAGAGGGTTCGGCGCTCCAGGCTGCGATGGTCGCGGCGATAGGCGCAATAGAGGCAATTATTTACGCATCGATTACCAATATAAAGGGGAGCAAAAAAAACCAGCCTTTTTCCGTAAATTTCTTCTTTAATGCAGCGCGCCGCATCCAGAACTTCGCTTAATCTCTCAGGCTGTTGGTCCTGACAAAGCAACACCGCGGTTTCTTCCAGCGATAAACCTTTCTTTTCAAGCGCCTTGCTTATAATCCGGCTTACTTCTTCCGTTCCAGCCCGGCGCCCGGCCTCCAACGCTTGCCAAATAAACGCTTCATCTATAATTTTTTCATTACTCCATTTTTTTTTGTTTTGAGGGTTTATAAGTTCCGGGTGGGAGTACATAAGGTTAGCCAGAACAAGGTTCTGGTCCTGGAACAATGCCTTCGGTCTTCCAGGGTAAATCCAGCAGCTGATTCCGCTCCGTGTCGTTGATTAATAACCGTCCGGTGATTACGCCGGCAAACGGTTGAAATCCCGCCCATATCGGCTCTGAAATATAAATCGATCCGGTCTCGAGTTTCAGATTATCAACCTGCCAGGGACCCAGGCTGAAACCTTCCACTTTGGCCTCCCCACTTGTGCCTAATATCTCCAAGCGCATTAAGTAGCCCGTTTCAGACATTCCGTCATGTTTTCTTTGTCCACGCCAAGCCGTAGTGAGCCGGATTTCAGCGCTTACTACCGGGCACCCCTTTTTTCCGGAATATTGAACAACCTGTTCGACCGCAAGACTGTTCCTCTTTTTTTTAACTACCCGAGACTCCGGTTTTATCTCCGGCGCTTTTTGTCCAGACTTCGGCTCTTTACCGTCTGATTTCAAACTTTCTATAATCTCGTCGGATGTAATATTTTTCAAGAGTTCAACCTCGTTTTAATAGAATCAGAAGTTGTGAAATAATCGATTTTTTTAATTCAACAAGTCTATTCCTCTCCCTTGAGGGGAGAGGCTAGGAGAGGGTGGTAATATAAGCGTTTTATTTTCACCCTCCCCTTCATCCCCTCCCCTCAAGGGAGGGGAATATTAATATAAATCAATTTTTTCACAGCTTCTCTCAGTTAGTTTCAAAACATCTTACCATACGCTTCGGACTTTTTCCATGAATTTATCCTGCGGTTAATTCAAGGTTAAGCCCCGGGCCCAGTCGGCAAACCGCCCTTTTTGGGTCGTGGCCGCCGCCTGACGGCAAGCCTCCAACTGTTCATTAAAATCAGGAATCTCCGCCAGTAAAACCTCCGAATGGTTCGCCAGTAATTCGTCCAGCAGCGCCAGGGGGCGCTGGTCCGAAGCATCAATATGCATGGCTTGAATCAGGATTTGGGCGGCCTCTACATATTTACCCAATCCCGCCAGACTAACCCCCAGGTTTTTAAAAGCATTGGGCCTGGTGGCATCATAACAAATGGCCGCCTTGCAATACTGCATACCGGACTCATACTCTGTCTGCATATTCAGACAATAACCCAGATTGTTATTCAGATAGTAATTAAGCAAAGTATCTACGGGCTTATATTTCAGCCCTTCACGGTAAAAAGACCCGGCATTCTCCGGCTGGCCGATTTGTTCCGCCAATTGCCCGCACATCAACAGGCATTCCGCGAACTCTTCTTTATTTGTAGCACGCCGCATCCATAGTTTCAAGTAGGAATAGGCTTTTTCCTGCTGAGCAACCCGGCTGTAAAAAATCGCCAGAGGTTTTAGCGTATCGGCCCGGGGCCCTCGCGATTTTAACCTGGCCAACAACTCCTGCTCACTTTTCTGAGCTTCCGCGCTTCCTATCAGGGGCGTATCCGGAACTTTTATATAGAATGAATCAAGGTTGAACGCCTGACAATCGCGCTCTGGTTTATCCGGCTGATCACTCACAGGTTCCCTCCTGGATCCCTGATAAAAGCCTTCAGGGAAGACAACATTTATTTAATCCCCCGGAAAATCCTGCTTAAACTCCGCAAGCAGTTCCCGGGCCCGTGACTCCTGTTCCTTAGCCACTATAACTTTTCCCCAATAGCCCTGCATGCCGGTCAGGACGCTTCCATAAAAAGAGGCCTGCATGTCCTGAAGAACGGCCTCTATGCCGGCATCCAGGAGAAAGGAGCGCAAGGCCAGTCCGGTAATCTCATCCGGTACTTTATACAAAACTACGGTATCAAAGAGTTCGCCTTGATTGGGGTCCGGGCCCAGGGATGCCACCAGCTTTTCCCCGCAATCCGGACATTCCTTTACTTCCGGATTATACTCATATCGGCATTTAGGACAAAAAGGCATATCTAATTCCTTATCAAAGTTGTGCAAATTAAACGCGAGCCAGGAATAAATTACATCCTCAAGCCCTGTGCTGTCAAGTTATAACCTGTGAGCGCTGCAAATGTTAGTTACGGGTTAATTATGAGGTCCAGAACATTTTTTTATTTCTTTTGGATTCCGGCTAAAATCATGTTGGAATAACAGTTGGGACTTTTGCCGAAGTAACGCCTTAGTTGCCATTCCGGCATGGTTTTAGCCCTGGACTAAACCCTCCCCTGGACAAAAGCATCCAGGACAGGCAGGACAGGCCGGAATCCAGAGAAGATATAAAGTGTTAATGCGCTTGACTGATATATTACACAATCCGTATTTTTATCGTTGACGTACTATTTCAGCTTTTGCTACACTGACCTTCAAAAGCAATGTCTTACCAATTTGATGCAAGTGGATCAAGGGAAGGTTGAAAAAACCTTGATCATTTTATTCAGGAGGACTTCCCGATGAAACAAGTCCTGTTGGCTTGGTTTTTCACACTATGTCTTTTAATCACTCCAGCGTATGCTGATGTACTCTATCTCAAAGACGGTTCGGTTCTAAAAGGAAGCATCACCAAATTGGACAGCCAATCTGTGGAGATAAGAACATCTGCCGGAGTATTTACTATTGCCCGTGATCAAATTAAAAAATCCGAAATGGGCGAAGCAGTCTCCGCGCCTGCGGCTGCCGAGGATAAAAAGCTCTCCCCGCCGCCGATTGAAGCACCAGAGGGATCTTTCGCCTTGGCAACCGGCAAATCCGTTTATTCTGAACGAACCCTTGGACTTGGATTTACCGCCGGCACCTCCAGCGGCTGCGGACTTAGCGCCATGCTCTACTGTTCTCCCGCCGCCTTTAGTTTTACGGCTTTTCCCATTGATGATGGTTATTCCGTAGGTGCACAGATACAGATGGATCTTTTGCAATTCAAGTATCAGCGTTTCCATTGCTACCTCGGCGGGGCGGTTTACAGCCGCTTTAACGACCCCTTCTATAATTTAGGCCTTGGATTCGGCTATGGCTGGATGGCTGCCAAATTCATCGGATTTACGCTCAATGGCGGTATGGGCGGTATGCTGGGAAGAATTGATTCCGATGACAACACCACCGAGCTTACCTGGGGCCCGGATATTAACTTTTTATTGCACTTTTCCGTTTTATAAATCCCCCCCTCCTTGTAACCGATCACTATCAGGAAACATCCGTGAAACTAAATTCTTTTAGCCGATTCATCCCCGCGCATGCAGAAAACGTTATCCCGGGGAACGCCGCGCTCAGTCATTCGCCGGATTGCCCCGAAATCTTCCCGTACCGGAAAAGGAATCGAAATTGCTTTGGATGTCGGCTTCAGATGCGGGACAAATTAAGGCTGGATATACTTCCCATTTTGCGGTATTTTATAAATATAGAACTTTATCCATTCTTGGGAAGGGACAACGTTCCGGCATGAGTAAATTTCAAGACCCTAATCCCCCCTGGGCGGACTGGCCCGAAGAACAGCTGCTTAATCTCAGAATGTGCGAACTTAAGCTCCGGCTGGACGGTTCTCACGTGGGAAACCTCATTCGCCGGGTATATAGTGAACTCGAGAGCCGCGAAATCGCTTTTAAACCCCTTTGCTATCTGGGGGATGAATGGTTCTCGCCGGATAATATCGCCGCCATTGCCATCCCCTTCTACCTGATGCATCCCCGCTTAAAACAGTTGGAGCAAAAACTAATGCTGGAAGTGGAAGGCGGTTCGGAATCCGAGTGCCTGAAGCTTCTCCGCCATGAGACCGGCCATGCTATCTGCCACGCATTTGCGCTCTCCCGCCGTACGCAATGGAAAACAATTTTCGGTTCTTCCTCCCGGGAATTCAAGGACTTCTACCATTACCAGCCTTACAGCAAACGCTTTGTCCGGCATCTGGAAAACTGTTACGCCCAGAGCCACCCGGAAGAGGATTTTGCCGAAACTTTCGCGGTCTGGCTGACTCCGGAGGAGGACTGGAAAATTGTCTACCAGGGATGGCCGGCCCTTAATAAATTAATTTATGTTGATAAGCTCATGCGGAATTTAAGAGGACAGACCCCCGGCGGCGTCCCGGCGGCTAAACTGCCTTTTGATATACGCCGCCTGCGCCGGCGCCTCAAGACCCATTACGAGCAGCGCCGCAAATTCTATTCCGAAGATGATCCCGGCTTTTTCGACAGCGACCTTTATCATATTTTCACCTCCCGGGAACAGGCGGCGCACGGACAACCAGCCTCCCGTTTTTTACGCCGGGAACGCGGGCCGCTGCTGGAAGTCATTTCCTTCTGGACCCGGGAACGAAAATTCACGGTCAATCGTCTCCTGCGCAAGCTTCTGGCCCGCTGCGACGAGTTGCAGCTCTACCTCCCCCGTGATGAAGCCCGCGCGCGCCTGGAAATCACCGCCTACCTCGCGGCCATGGTCTCGAATTACCTTTTTACCGGAAAGTTCAAGGGACACGCATGAAAGCTCATCTCAAGGTCCTGCTAATTTTCGATATGCCGGTGCGCCCGGCCGGAACGGATTATGCCAAGCATTTCCGGTCTGAGGATTGGCAAAATATCCAGGATATTATCGCGGCTTTAAACAAAATCGGCCAGGAAGTCCGCCTCCTGGGTATTCACGACCGGATTCGGCCGCTAATCACGGAAATACGGCGCCACCCTCCGGATATCGTGTTCAATCTGCTGGAATCTTTTGCTAATGAACGAAAGCATGAAAGCAGCATTGTGGGCCTGCTGGAACTGCTAAAAGTTCCCTATACCGGTTCTCCGTCCTCAAGTCTTACTATTTGCCGTAATAAATTATTTACTAAACGTATCCTCGCCCCCCATCGTATCAAGGTCCCCCGTTCAGTAGTTTTTCCCCTGGGGCAAAGAAGACGGAGCCTCCGGCATCTAAAATTTCCGGTTTTTGTCAAGCCCATAGGGCAGGAAGGCTCGGATGGGATTGCCCAGAGTTCTTTTGCTGAAAACGTGCCCGCCTGCCTGGAACGCGTTCTCTTTTTACATGAACATCATCATACCGATGCCTTGGTGGAAGAATATATTGAAGGCCGGGAATTTTATGCCAGTGTGATTGGAAATCACCGTTTGCGCGTTCTCCCTCTGCGGGAAATCATTTTCACCGAATTCCCGGAGGAAAAACCCAAATTCGCCACGTTTAAGGCCAAATGGGACGAGGATTTTCGCAGCCGCTGGGGCATAAAAAACACTTTTGCCCTCCCGCTGCCCGAAGGTCTGGAGCAAAAAATCGCCCACCTCAGCCGTACGGCCTTCCGCGCCTTACAATTAAAGGGTTATGGACGCCTGGATATTCGCCTTACTCCGGAAAATGAGATATATGTGATTGAGGTGAACCCTAACCCGGCGCTGAATAAAGATGACGAACTTGCGCAATCCGCGCTAAAAGCCAAAATTCCGTACTATGATCTAATCCGGCGTGTTCTGCAACTGGGGTGGGAGGTTACTGCCAAAGGGTAGGGTGCCATATATGGTGGCCGATTGGTTTATGGTTAAAAAAAGGGCGGGTTTGGAACCCGCCCCTACGAAAACCCAACATATCTGATTTCTCAAACCGTAGGGGGCCGGCTTTTATGCCGGCCCTATAATTCCTTTAAGCCTTTATTTCTTTCTCTTCTTTTACTGCTTCCTTATGCGATAGGCGTATCTTGCCTCTCTCATCGATTTCCAAAACTTTAACCCGTAGGCGGTCGCCTTCTTTAACCACGTCCTCGACCCGGTTTACCCGGTGCTCGGCCAACTGGGAGATATGCACCAAGCCGTCTTTATTCGGAACCACTTCCACAAAAGCGCCGAATTCCATAATCTTTTTCACTTCGCCTTCATAGATCTTTCCAATTTCCACTTTGGGCGCCAGGCTCCTAATTCGTTCAATCGCCGCCTGAACAGCCTTGGGATCCCGGGCCGCTATGGAAACCTTTCCGCTATCTTCGATGTCAATACTGGTGCCGGTCTCTTCGGTAAGCTTTTTAATTATTTTTCCGCCCGGGCCGATGATATCACGAATCTGGTCCGGATCGATATTAATGCTCACGATTCTCGGAGCAAACTCCGACAATTCCGTTTTGGGCGCGGATATCGCCTGATTCATCTTTTCCAGAATAAACATCCGGGCTTCCCGCGCCTGTTCCAGAGCTTGTTTTATCAAGTCATGAGTGAGACCGGTAATTTTAATATCCATCTGGATAGCGGTAATTCCGCTCGCAGTCCCGGCAACCTTGAAATCCATATCTCCCAAGTGATCCTCCAGGCCCTGGATGTCGGTCAGTATAGTATAGGTATCTTCATGTTTTACCAGGCCCATGGCTATGCCGGCTACGTGGGAACTTATCGGCACTCCGGCGTCCATCAATGAAAGTGAGGCGCCGCAAACCGAGGCCATGGATGAGGATCCATTAGACTCCAGAATATCCGAGGTCACCTGTATAGTATAATTGAATTTTTCTTTTTCCGGAATCACGGGAGCCAAGGCGCGTTCGGCCAGCATACCATGGCCGATCTCACGACGGCCGGGCCCGCGAACCGGACGGGCTTCGCCTACGGAAAAAGCAGGAAAATTATAGTAGAGCATGAAATTCTTTTTATATTCCCGTTCCAACTGCTCCATCAATTGTTCATCCGAGCCCGTGCCTAAAGTGGTAACCACCAGGGCCTGGGTTTGGCCGCGGGTGAAAATGGCGGAACCATGCGGCCGCGGCAGGACATCAATCTCGGCATGTATGGTTCTTACGTCTTTAATTCCACGACCGTCCGGCCGGAACTGTTTTAAGGCAATATCGCGGCGGACCGCTTCAACTTCTATCTTATCCAGTATTGCGTTGGCATCAGCGGCTATGGCCGTAAAAGCTTCCTCCCCGATTTCAGCCGACAGGTTTTGGAGCACAGTATTCTTAGCTTCAGCCACGGCCGCGCTGCGCGCTTGTTTTTCTTCAGTATGGAGGGCCTGGGCAATTTTTTCCTGAGTCAAATTCCGGACTTGCTCCTCCAGCCCGGCATCGATTTCCTTGATTTGAATAATACGCTTGGGTTTACCGGCTTTTCCGATTAATTCCTCCTGGAGATCAATGACCTCCCGGATGTGTTCCTGCCCCAGCTTAAAAGCTTCAAGTACCATTTCCTCAGGAACCTGCTCGGCTTCTCCTTCCACCATTACTACATTCTCCCGGCTGCCGGCCACTACCACATCCAGCCCGCTGCGGGTCACCTGTTCAAAGGTGGGATTAACCACAAACTCATCATTAATGCGTCCAATCCGCACGGCGCTAAGAATATTGGCAAAAGGAATGTCCGAAAGCCCCAGGGCAGCCGAGACTCCGATCAACGCCGGGACGTCGGAATTATTCTCCATATCCGAGGAGATCACCAGAGCATAAATCTGCAACTCATTACGCAGCCCTTTGGGAAGCTGAGGCCGTATGGCCCGGTCTATCAAGCGGGCGGTTAATATTTCCTTTTCTCCTGGTCTTCCTCCCCGCTTGAAAAAACCACCCGGTATTTTACCCGCCGCATAGGTGCGTTCGCGGTATTCCACCGTTAGGGGCAAAAAGTCCAATCCCGCACGAGCCTCTGGCGCGCAAACCGCTGTAGCCAGCACTACTGTCCCGCCGTATTGTACTGTCACCGAACCATGGGCTTGACGGGCTATGTGACCGGTAGCAATCGTAAGTGTACGGCCGGCCACCTCACGGCTGACTTGAATCTTTTCCAATGTAATTCCTCCTTTATTTATCCGCGTCAATGTAGCTATAAACTTATAATCTTTACTTACGCAGATTCAGCTTGCTGATCACCGCCTTGTAACGGTTTACATGATGCTTCTTCAGATAATCCAGCAGCCGCCGCCGCTTGCTGACCAGCATCAGCAACCCGGTACGGGAATGATGATCTTTGTTATGCTGCTTAAAATGATCGGTCAAGCCATTGATCCGGTTGGAAAGAATAGCGATCTGTACTTCCGGCGAACCGGTATCACTTTCATGCGTCTTGTTGTCCTCGATCAAGGTTTTTTTGATTTCTTTTATCAAGGCCATATTTTTTTCCCTCCTTAAAATAAAATCATTCCCTGGATTAACAATATACTTACAACCATCCAAATCCAGACTTTTTCCGTTTTCTATGTTGAATGGGGAAAGGAAAGCCACTTCAGCGTATAAAAAAACCGGTCAACGCCGGAAGATACAAGGAAAGCAACTTAATTTTAATGGATTATATTATTATCATAGATACTTTTTCTTGTCAATCTTTAATTTGTACTTTATCTTTTCCTTTTCCTCTTGGTTTTGGCCTTCCGGGTGCTCCGGCTTTTCTTCCGGCCGGAGACCTTATTTTTCGTCACGCGGCTAATAACAATATCAATCCGTCCCTGGGAGAGCTCTGGTTTCGTGATTAAGCCTCCCGGCTTGAAATTACGTCCATTCACCGTAATCCTGTCCTTCTTCCCTTTACATGCCTCCTGAATCCGAAGATTGATCTTGGCGCCGTGATAGGGAAAGGCTTTCAATTCAACCTCCAGCGGCTGGGTATAAGCCGGAAGGCAAACGCGCAATCCGAGCGGATCCGGTTCCAAACCGCCAAGTCCCCGTACGATCAGGTCAATCAGGTTTAGGGCAGCCAGATCGACTCCGGCGGAACTGCTATTTGAGGAACCGGGCAGCGCCAAAATTTGCGGATCCAGGACTACGGCCCGGGCATAACGCCGAAGCCGATCCAAGGCCTGGGAGGCCAATTCCGGCCGGAGAAAACCGGCCATAAGTATCTGATGGGTACGCCTGTAATCAATCCTCCCCCGCTGGTATATTTTCTTCTCTTCTCCATCCAACTCATCATCCTTGATCATTTTGCAATATTGCCCGCCGGAATTACGCCAATTGGAATTAGACCACAATTCGTGCAGGATTGCCGTCTGCTTAGGGGTATCTCCGACTTTATGAAGAACCGCCTCCACCACGCCGGCGGTGCGATGCTTAATTGTTATACCTTGATCCCTCAGCCGGGCAAAAGCATAATAACCCCGGCTCCCCAACCCCGGCTCCCAATATTGCCGGGAAAGGGTTTGTTCGCATTGTTTGGCTAAAAGCCGATACTTCCCGGCTAATAGGGACCTCTTCCCGGCCGAGGCTTTTAAAAGCTTTTCGCCGGAACGGAAAGCTCTGACCGCCGCCATAGCGGGAACTGCCAATTGTATCTCCGAGCGGGAATTCCCGGTGCCGAGGCCGAACCAGGTTTGCGACGGGTGCTGGGAAAAGTCGTATTCCGGCAATCCGTCGCCGTTCCGGTCCATACCCGCCAGGTATTTCAGCACTTCTTGAATACGTTCAATATTTTCGTTCAGCCATTTTTTATCCTGGGTCAGCAAATAATATTGCCAGGCCATAATCAGAGTGTAAGCCGCATCCGGGGTCTCTGATCGTTGTTCCAGCCAATGATCCAGGAACTTCTTAACCGCTTTGGTCCGGCCAAAAGCCAATAAACCGCCGAGCCCGGCCGCGGCTTTTTCCGGACTAGCCGGACCCGGCTCCGCGATAGATGAAAAAAGCGGATATCCAAAGGGATCAAGGCTGGCCATCCAGAAAGCCCAGGATTTAACCGACTGGAAGAGGTAGGTCAGGTAAGGGTCCCGGCACGTAAAAGTCATGCCTTGGGAATTGGAGGCATTTATTTTCTCCTCCCACCGCCCATATCCGGGATGACGGCGCAGGTTTACCATATACCGCGTTACAGTATGGCGGTCATACCCCCAGGTCAGCCAGAATACCGAGGTGTGGGTTTGGCCCGGGGCTAAATCCTGCGCCGGAGTTTCCAAGGAAACCAACAAATCCGCGGTATCCGGTTTCCATTCCCCGGAAAAAGCCGATGTCTCATCCTGGGGTTCTCCGCTGGTAATCGAACCGCTTTCCGGTCCCCAGCCCGCAGCCAACCAACTCTCCTCACGGATCGTGCCATCCCGATTATATAAAATGCCACTGCGGGGATCGGCAAAGATTTCATCATCTTCTTCTTTTTGGGTTTTCGGGTCCCGGAATCGGGCGGTAAGCTCCGGATCATGCAAACGGGCCTCCAGCCGAAGGGCGTTTAAAGTATATTTACTCCGGTTGTGAACCGTACAGCGAATACCCACGGCTTGACTTGACTGGGAATGGAAACATATGCGCGTCAGGGCCAGGTTGTCAGACCATACCCATTCTTCCTTTATCCG
This sequence comes from candidate division FCPU426 bacterium, assembly GCA_030591525.1. Taxonomy (GTDB): domain Bacteria; phylum Oederibacteriota; class JAAXVQ01; order JAAXVQ01; family JAUVAV01; genus JAUVAV01. The sequence continues at coordinate 47,252 of JAUVAV010000025.1, forward strand.
GCCGGGTCCCACGTAAACCGTAACTCCGGCCCCGTCAGCACCCGGAATCAAGCGTCGTCTCTGACCGGCGATGCGCAGGAAAAATATCAATTCCGAGTTATATTGCCGGTTGCCCGGAAGCAACAACCGGCCTTCCGGTCCGCAATGCTGGTTTGAGAAACCTATGCTCTGAACCAGCGGGTGGAAATAGCGCAACCCCAGGCGGGTATCCAGGTTAAAGATGGAGGGAAAAGAAATCTTTAGCCGTGAAAGTTCCGGCGCGCGCGGAAAATACTCCAGCACCACGGCCGCCGGGCGGGTAGTCGCACGGGCGTCGACATTTCCTTTAGAGTAGGCGGCGTCGATTCCATTCGGCTGAAATAGTGCGAACAGAAATAGCACGGCCGGAATCCAGCTGCCACCGCCCGGGTTCGCGGCCATAATACAATTCAGGCCCCGTTTTTAAAGCACTTAACCATCTCCGGAACTACCTCGTGAATGTCTCCGACAATACCATAGGTGGCCACTTTGAAAATATCGGCATCCGGGTTGTTATTGATGGCAATAATGATATCCGATGATTGCATGCCTGCCAGGTGTTGAATCGCGCCGGAAACTCCCAGGGCAAAATAAATTTTGGGACACACGGTTTTTCCGGTCTGCCCCACCTGGTGGGAATAAGGAACCCATCCGGCGTCCACTACCGCGCGGGAAGCGCCTACCGCTCCGCCTATGGCGGCGGCCAAATCATGCACCATCCGGAAATTTTCCCGGTTTCCCACGCCTCGTCCCCCGGCAACAATAATATCCGCTTCGGTTATATTACAGGTATCTTCCATTTCTTTTACTATGTTCACCACGCGAGCCCGCAGCGTAAGCTCATTTTCTCCAATCGTCTTCTCGATTACTTCTCCCTGCCGGGAGTCGTCACGCGCCAGCGGTTTCATAACCTTATGCCGGACCGTTGCCATTTGCGGCCTTCTCTCCGGGCAGACAATGGTGGCCATAATATTCCCGCCATAAGCCGGCCGGGTTCCCAGCAAAAGTTTTTTATCCGGGTCGATCTCCAGACTGGTGCAATCAGCGGTCATTCCGGTTTTCAACTGGGCGGCCACTCGGGGTATAAAAGAACGTCCGATCGCGGTGGCGCCAGCCAGGAAAATCGCAGGTTTATGTTCTTGGGCCAGGCGGGTAAGCGCCTCGGCATAGGGTTCATCCTGAAATTTGTCAAACAACGGGCTGTCAAGATAAAACACCTGATCAGCGCCAAAAGCTATCAATTCATCCGCCGCCGGACGCATCCCGTTTCCCAGCAGAACCGCGGTTAATTTTTGTCCCAGATCATCCGCTAATTTACGCCCCGCGCCCAGCAACTCGTGAGTAACCGAACTCAACCGGCCTTCACGCTGCTCGGCGTAAATCCACACATTCTTGGAATCCTTATTATCCATACTCATAATTCCCCCTTACCCGGTTATGCTTATTTAATAATATTCAAGGCTTTGATTTTTTGACTCAACACGGCCGCGGCCTGCGCCGCATTGCCTTCAATTCTCTCGCCGTTATACTCCCGCGCAGGAGTAAAAGTTTTTACTACCCGGGTGGGTGAACCCTGCAGCCCTACCTGCGCAGTATCAAAATCGGGCATATCTCCGACACCCCAGACAATTGGTTCATATTTTTTCGCCTTCATTTTTCCTTTTAAGGATTCCAGGCGTGGTTCATTTATTTCCTTGACCACACTGATTAGAGCGGGCAGCGGGCTTTCCACGACGTCATAACCGTCTTCCATTAATCGCTCAGCGCGGATGGCGGTTTCACTGATTTCCTCTATTTTCCGAACCCAGGAAATAATGGGCAAATCCAGGCAGGCGGCTACTTCCGGACCGACCTGGGCCGTATCACCGTCCACGGCTTGCTTGCCAGTGATAATTAATTGATAATCGCCGATTTTTTTAAGCACCTGGGCCAAAGTATAGGCCGTGGCCCAGGTATCCGAACCCGCAATCTGTTTATCAGTAATTAAATATCCTTCATCTGCTCCCATACCAATCGCCTTGCGGATGATTTCCTTGCTCATGGGCGGTCCCATGGTAATTACGGTAACTTTTCCTCCTAATTTTTCTTTAATCCGAAGCCCTTCCTCAATGGCATATTCATCAAAGGGATTCATAATACTCTCCACCCCATCACGTATCAAGGTGCCGGTATCATGGTTAATCTTTACGTTAGTAGTGGCAACTACCTGCTTGATTAATACTATTATATTCACTATTAGCCCCCCCTGCTTAATACGTTAGCCGCTTCATCCCCGGCTTTCAAGCCGGGGACCTTTCCGCGAAAGCGGAAAGGCGGTATTTACATAAATGATCCACAACTCGGATCAAATTCCCCCGCACTTCAGTGCGGGGGAATTGAATTCCTGAGCAATTGAACAATAGAAAATAGACCGCAATTGAGTTTTTCTATTGCTCTATTGTTCAATTCTCAATTGCTCTGGAGTTTGAGCAATTA
>JAUVAV010000036.1 GCA_030591525.1 candidate division FCPU426 bacterium
CCAATCTCCTGACAATATTGAACATCATGGCATTAGGTCCTATGGCGGCCGGATTAATAAAAAATCATATTAAGCTGCCGGTATGGCTGCAAAAGCCCCTGATTTTTAAAGATGATCATACGCCGATTTCGTGGCAGACGCTTGGGATAATCGTTGCCATGGGAGGAATATTTTTGGGGGGGGGTTATCTGGCCCTGGCAAGTTTGAGCAGCGGAGACGCCGGGCTTGGGCTTGCATTGCTGACGAATTATATTCCGGACCACGTGCCTGCAATTGCGGCCTGGTTGATTGCCCTGCTGCCCGGCCTGGCCTTGGCCATAAAAATGCCGGAGTTATCCGAGCCGGAGCGGGAAGAGATTTACAACCATGCGCTGGCAAACATTCCTGCACGAAAAAAAAGGCAGAAAGCTATTATTATTTGGGAAATTATTGCTCCTCTTTTGGAAACCAAAATAGAGGGATATGAGGAAAAATGGCTGCAGGAAGAAGAAAAACACGAGGAATTGAAAAAAATACTCCAATCTGAAATAGAGCAAATACTAAAAAAGAAAAGCATAAGTGGAAATTTGATAAAAAAAATAATAAACTTTTACTTTCTGTCGGATGAATTAGACCGGATGACCTTAATGGTGTTGGGAGAGAATCCGAAGATAAAAAACGGTGCCAACGTATTTGCTAAAATAAAAGCAAGCACTGTCGGTGCTGACCATGGAAGCATGCGAAGTCCGGGGCCAGCCAATGGGATAAGCTGGAAATTATTAGAGCATTTAAACCTAATTGAAATCGACGTTAGGGATGTGACAAAATTTGCAGGGATAGATGCTAATGAAATTGGGGTTTTTCTGAAAAAAAGAGGCCGGCAATTGGAAAATGGAGCAGCGAATAAAAACCAGCCGGCTAATAAAGCGCGGGGCCATAGTTTCAGAATTAAAATAATCCAAATGATCACTGAAAAATGCCTAAGCCGCAACATGAAACCTACTCTGAAAAACGTAATGAAAATTGTGGACGATATTAAAGAAGGAGATTTTAAAGCAAGAGATATAACAGAAACAAGAAATTTGTGGGAGGCGAGGTGCGAAATAAAGCTAGCTCTGGAGGGAGGTGCCAGCGGCACAGTAGGAGAAATAGAGAAGGAAATCCAAATCCAGAAAGCATACTATGCGGCGGAACAAATGCAAGTTAAATGGAGCAGGCAAATAAAAAAGCAAAAGGCTAAAAAAGTAATTTGTCGCATGAAAAATGAAACGGGTGAAACAGTAATTTATATTATGGATCCTAAGAATTTACCGGAACCATTAAGGTATCACACTTTTAAACCTGACAAGCATAGGATAGTAGTCCTTCGTTCCCAAGCAGAGGATGATATAAAATGTGCTGAAAGATACGTATATTGGATTAGGCAAATCAGCCGGGAAACCGGGTCCTGGATGCCCTTGGAAAATACTGGGGAAAAACGCCGTGTGGCTGAAATTTTGGTTTTGGCAGAGTATCTTGTTAGGGAACTTTTATATGAGGATGAAGCCGGCAAATGGTCTTTATATGAAGACCAGGCGATACATGCTTTTAAAGCGGATAAAAAGGAACGGATTAAAGATGCACTGGATGAATTGGGAGGCGAAAAGACGGTTCAATATATCCGCAGCCTGGTAAAGACATACCTGGGGGAGGAAACGCTAAAGCATTACATAACCATAACCGGGAGAGATAACCAAAAGAATTCCAATAACGCGGCCTCTGCCAATCTCCTGACGATTTTAAGCATTTTGGCCGTGGGCCCGGCTGCAGTGGGATTAATCAGGCGTCCGGAAAAGAATGAAAACACTTGTGAGATTGAGATGATAAAAAATGAGAAATCAGTGAAAAACCTGATAAAAAATATAGCCAAAGCATGTGAGGGGAATGAAGAAACTGCAAGGTACATTCGCCCTGTAATTGCCAACTTGGCGCAATTAAAACCATATGATAAGTTGACAAAAACTATGCAATCAAAAAATAAACGTGGAAATTGGGAATTGCTTCTGGTCGCTATGGGAAAGAATGTTGTTTTTCGGCATATGGTGGAGCATTTGGATGGTAGGGCCAAAGATGAAGGTCGGCAACAAGTGGATTGGGCGATATACATGGGGAACGGCAACCGTCTATCTGGGAAAATAGAAGAAATGTACAGGGGGAAATTCGGGGAAGAAATTCCTGAGGAATACTTAAAACATTTAACCAAACTGGTTGTTGCTAAAATGCAGGAACCAATTCCTGAAGGGATGGTATTAAACGACAGAAATGAAGATGTTATGCGTCTTATCGGGAAAAGGATACAGGAAAGATACCAGTGCTATATAGATTGGGAAAAAGAATTACAAATAATGGCATCCCAGAGAGGACCGCTGGGAAGAGACAGCATGCGAGAATTAATTATTGAACTAAAAAATAAGAAGCATGAAGAATATCTGGGAAGAGTTATTACAATAACTGATCCTGTGGCGGATATCCTATTGCGGAAGTTGGATGAAGTTCCAGAAGAAGTGACCATCCGGGAATCGGGAAATGCAGGCCAGGGGAGGGGAGATAAGCCGAGTTTCCTACATCCCGGTGCGAGCAAGATGGGAGAACCCGAAGTGCCCTTGAATATTCCTCTTTTGCAACTGCTCGGGCCGGGATTGAGGATTTTTTCGGGCCTGCACGCGAAACTGATGTTAATCCGGGCCGGCATCCTGACCTGCCTGCCCACAGTGCAGAGGCAGGAAAACATGGTGGAAAAAGCCAATGCGGATTCGTATCTTAAAGCATTGCTCAGGTATCATTTTTTCCGGATACCGGCTGAGTTGATGCAAGCGGATAATATATCCCTGGGAACGCTTGATACTGGGGAATTCGCCTGGCATACCAGGATGAAAGCGCGTTTCCTGGGGCATTTTACCGGCACAGCCGGCATAGTAGTGTATATTCCACAGCCAATACTGGCGATTTTACTGCAAGGGCAACCTGGGCCTGAGAGCGGCGGAATTTACCGCCTGCGCTATAGCTTAGCCCATGCACTCTTCACCAGTATGGCGGCTTACCAGGGAGGCAGATTTCGCCATAAAACTATTTCCCGCGGATTGAACCTGGCCAGGCAGGTAAACCGCATGGATTTCCTGAGGAATTCTTTTATTGCTGCCTGGCTTAATCAAAGAGCCTTGCGCCTGAACCCGGAAGCCTATCTCCTGGAGCGCTTTAAACATGATAGCAGTCAGTATGGCGCGTTTTTCTGCTCCCTGCTTGAAGATCCAAATAGTGACTTAAGCCGGCTTATACGAAATAAAAATATCACTTCCATACCGGAATTCCAGAAGCAGATGCTCATGGTTTTAATAAATGTGTTGAGAGCTCACGAAGCAGATTTATCATTACTCCAGGATGTAATCCGGTTTATGAACTATGTCACTCCAGGAGCCACGCGAAAAGCCGGGAAAATCGATGGAAAATCCTTCCGAATGCCTGATTTATTGTTCGAGTCGGCCAAGCGAAGTAATTGTGGTTTTATTATGAATTATTTCCGTAAATTTCCTGGGAATATAATCCAATACCAGGAGCCTTCCAGTCCGCTCCAGCGAGGTATTATACGGTTTGCAGAGCAGGCAGCGTAAAAGCAGCTTCATCTGTTTCAAATTGCGCCATCCTGAAATATTCCTTTTTAAAATAAATGAATCATCAAGTTGAAAAAAGAATATTTTTGTGATATAATAAAAATATATAATAATATTATCAATGATATATATTAATAATATATTTTATTCAAAGAGGTGATTCAGCCGTGCGCCCGTTCACCAAGAGCTTGGCAGACCATTCACGAAATATCTATTCCATGGCTGAGTGGCATACGCCCAGGCGCCGGGTATGGACCAAGATCATCTCCCTGGTGATTGCGGTTACTTTTGTTTTCCCTTATCTTACCTGGGCCTTTGAATCCGGCTCCTTTCCGGCTCCGGTCAACCAGGTTCTTTTTAATGACCGGCCAATAGAAATTCCCGCGAAACTAGGCACAATCACCAAGTTTTCCCAGGGCCAGGATCGTCTGGTAGTACATATCCAGGATCTGCACTGCAATTACGAGGTGCAGAATAATGTTGCCGGCATAATTGATACCATGGCCGCCAAACACGGGTTGAAAATGGTAGCCATTGAGGGTGCCAGCCGTCCGGTGAATACTACAAAACTTGGAACTTTTCCGGTTCAGGAAGTCAAAGAGAGTGTTGGGAAATATTTAGTCCAACAGGGCCAGATCGGCGGTCCGGAATATTATGCTGCTACTGGCCGGCACAAGATAATCCTGGAAGGAATCGAGACCGAGGAGTTGTACCAACATAATCTCGCGACAGTGCGGAGTTTCCTGAATTTCGAGAGCCAGGGATACTGCTATGATCTGCGTGAAGTCCTGGAGGAATTAAAGGAGCACATTTACAACCCTCGGCTGAAGCATTTTGACGGGCAGCGTCTTGAGTACCGCGAAGGAAATTTATCAATACTCAAGTACTGCGTAGCGCTTTTTAAATACGGCCGGCAGCATAAACTTGATTTAAGCCGTTTCCCCAACCTGAGCATCTATATTCAAAAACAGAAAAGCATCTTTCCCATTGCGGTTGATTCCGAGAGTTTGTACCGGGAAATGGAGCAACTGGATAAAGCCATACGGGCTTCCCTCTATTCCAACGTTGCGCAGAAAAAGCTGGATGAGCTCTATCGCCGCGTAGATATTGTGGAAAAACTGATAAATGTCTCGGCCAGCTCAGAGGAATTGGCCGAATTTCACGCCCAACGCGGGGATTTCGCGGTTAAAGCATTTTTGAGCTTTATCCAACAGCATGATCCGGAAAATGAATTTTATATGGATACGGAGATTTATGCGCTGGATCAGTACCTCGAGAAAGTAGAGAACTTCTACGCCGTGGCTGAGAAGCGCAGCGAACATTTTGTTGAAAATATTCTGTCCGGCATGCAGCGGCATGGAGAAAACCTGGGAATACTGGTTACCGGCGGATTCCATACCCAGGGAGTGCTGGAGGCTTTGCAAGCGCAAGGCATATCGTATGTTTCCATCCAGCCCCGGCTATTGCACGCTGATATTGTAAATCCCTATTTCCGCCTGCTCCAGAACCGACGGACCCCGCTGGAAAAGCTGTTAGCCCAGAATCAGAACCTGATTTCTGTGCCTCTGAATAACCCGCAGGTATCTCCGGGCGACGCGGAGACCGTGATTTACGAAGCAAATGTGGCACAGTTTATATCCGATCCGGCTGAACTGGCGCGGGTCAATACTTTTTTCAACCTGATCCAGTTGATGGTAAATTCCGGGCTCATGGAATGGCTGGCGAATAGCCGTGTTTTTGAAACCCTGGTAAAAAAATATCTTAACTACAAGGCGGAGTATCCGGCGGACTTTAAAGGATTGGAATTTGATTTTGCCGAAAAAATCACTCCGGAAATTATCGCGAAAATCAGGAAGGGCGAGCCGGCAGTGCTGCCCATCGCGGGAGCGGGTTTTTCAGTGGTGATGTGCGCGGCAGACTCCCTGGCAAAAATGTCGGATACCATAGAGAGAATTAGTTTTAGGAATGGCTATGATTTTGTAGTCATGACCAATGATCAAATCCGGGTCCACCAGGCACAGCTTGCCAAACTCGGCGCAACCGGGAAAGTAATGATGCTGCCCGGCATTCGGCTTCCCCAGAATACTATAAGCATGATGGCTTTGACCGGGGGCGGGATAATGCTTCAGGCCGGCACGGCCGCCTGGCAGAATATCGGCAGCGGGGCCGGCATGCTGCCGGGCTTTATCAAAAATTTCGGTCCCGGAGCCGAAGGCGGATGGAATCGGATAGGCGGAAATTTGCAGACCCTGCTGACCGATGCCGGTGAAAATCTGCGGCTGGCAATGCCTTACATCATCGGCGGGACCATTGTGGCCTTCAGCCTGGGAGTAGCTTTTCTGACCGGAGTATCCCTGCCCATCGGCGTAACCATAGCAGGGGCGGGCCTGCTGGCCGGAGTGGGAGTGGCGTTTTATCCACAAATCATGGAATTGATGAATACACGCTTAGGGCCTTCAATCCTGGACCGTATCAGCAGAAATATTTTAAGCAATCCATTCGTGGCTCTGCTGATTTTACTTTATGCTAATAACCCCGTAGCCCAAGATAAAAACGAAATCCCGCCTTATGCCAAGGAAGCGCACGACCTGATAATGCAAGTGAAGGAATTAACCGCCAACGATTTTGCGGCGAATTTGAAAATTGATCTTTACAGGGCCAAAGCGGCCCTGGACTTTCTGGCATCTCTGGAAGCAGAGAACACCCCGCTGAAAGGCGTGGATAAGAAGGTGACTTTCCAGAACGAGACAGTGTATTACCACCTGAAAGTTAAAGAACCTAAGATGTCCAAGGTGCGCTATGTAATTATGGCCGGTGGCGGCGGCACGCGTGTCTTTCCGGCAAGCCTCACTAATGAGCCCAAGCAGTTATGTTCTTTTGGAAAGGGAGAGGAATCCATGCTGGAAAAAACCTATGTCCGACTAAAGAACATAGGAGTATCCGATGAGAATATTTTTATCTCCACACGCGGTTCATTCGTGTCCCAGATTGAGAAATTAATGCCCGAGGGTTTTCCGCGAGAAAATATTATAGGCGAGCCGACAAAGAAGGATACGGGCCCGGCAATGGCTTTCATCCTGACCATACTGAAGCACCGCTTTCCGGATGGTGCGACCGCCGTCTTTTTGCCTTCTGATCATGTAATCAAGGATGAGCAGAAATTTTACGAGGCCGTTAAATTGGCAGCAAAAGCAGCGCAGAATGGGAAGAATCTGGTGACTGTCGGGATTACGCCCAGATTTGCATCAACTGCTTTAGGATATATTGCGAAGGGAGTAAGGACGAAGTTGGGTCCAGGTATAAATGTGGTCTCCCGCTTTGTGGAAAAGCCCGAGCTGAAACCGGCGGAGGAGATGCTTGAGCAGGGAGGATATTATTGGAATGCGGCCATTGATGTAATGGATGTTGATACAGCGCTGCGGGCCTTGGAAATTTATGCGCCCGAACTGGCAGAGCAAATGAAAATAATAGGGATGGCGCTGGGAAAGGATGATGAGCAGGCGGTTATAGAAAAAGAGTATTGGGCTATATCAGAGAAATCGGCCCAGGCCTTTGCTTATATCAGCGAACAAATCGAGCCCCACCATGAGATTAATCAGATGCTCGTGGTCGGCGATTTTGAATGGTATGACGAGGGGCACTGGGCAGCTTTAACCGAGGAGCCGGATGCATTGGGAAATCAAACTGTCGGCCCGAATCATGAATCCATAGAGTTGGTAAATACAAAAAATACCGTAGTTTATGCCGGAAAGGGCGAAAAAATAATAGTTGAGGGACTCACTGACCACATAGTCGTTGTAAAAAACAAGGTGGTTTTGGTAATGCCCAAATCTGAGGCTGAGAATTTGAAGCAAATTGTTGAAATGCTGCTGGCTGATCCGGAAACCAAGTGCTATGTAGACGGAGAGAAGGGAGAACCATGGAGTTATGATTTAAAGCAGTTCGAAATTGATTATGCCAATAACTTGTTCCGCGGTCAAGTACGCGGGTTATTTGCTTTTAATTCGCAGGTTGATAGCAAAGAGGGACTAGTGGCTTTATTTGGCGTGGATGGGATAAAGGTTGAACACAAAGATGGACAAGTGAAAGTGAGCAAAATCCCGGCCGAACAGTATTCCGGCCAGACGTGGGGGCCGCGCTGCCGGCTCATGCCGGACCTCAACACCCGGTATCAGCAGACCCTGGGACATGAAAGAGCAGATCCGGAAACGCGGGAACTCGTAGAGAAGCGTTTAGACATGCTGCCCCAAGCCAAGGTTGTGCTGCCCAATGGTTTAATTATGGGACTTGATCAGTATATTATCCGGCGGGCAATTGAGATAGGCCAGAAGTTGAAAATTAAAGATATTGCAAAGAACCCTGAAAAATATATATCAATAATATTGCACGGTTCGATGATATCTTCCCGGACGCCCCATGATTTGGATCTGAAAATATATTTTAAAGGTCTGGATATTGATTCCCGTCTTTTTGCTCAAGATGGCGTTAAACTGGTGTTTCCCAAAGAAGTATCCCCGGGAAAGAAAATCATAGACCTGGATGCCTGGTGCTGCGGTGAAGAATCGAAGCTGCGGGCTGATGTTTTACAGATTAATTATTTAGCCAGCAACGGAGTGTTTTTATTTGGCGACCCCTCCTGGCAGCCGGAACTGGATGATAGCACGGCTTTTTTAATTGCAGAGTGGCAGCTTGGTTTGGCGGAATTGGAATATAAACGAGGGAGATTTGATAGAAGTTTGCTGAGAATAATATCTGCCAATGCGTTTTTAGTCAGATTTACTCCTGACACGGAACGGAGTGCCTTCGCAGCGGAAGCGGCTTTAAAAGGCCCAAAAGATAAATCGAAGGCGATAGAGAATGGTTTGCAAACTATAAAGAACTCATTATCAATTGTTCGCGAAAAATTCCCGGATTTGGATCAGCCCTATTATCTTGCAGAAGCCGGAAAATTACTCGAGTGGGCAAAAAGGGAAATGAATCGGGAAGAATATCATGGTGCTATATGCCGCCTGGGAGAAGTATATTTGTTGCTGGCTGGAATGGGTTTTCCCGGATGCCTGGAAGCCGCAGTTGAACTGCATGAAAAATACATAGATAGTGATGAGCAGTATCTTGATCGGAAAAGGGAAATAACCCAGGCGCAGGCTGTTCAAGAACTGGAAAAAGTTGAATCCGCCTACCAACAATGCCGGGATAAAGCCGCGCGCGCGTCTAAGGCGGAAAGAGAACCTGTCCGCCCGATCTCGCAAACCGGCGTAACCGCGGTTAGTACTTTGGCTGCTTTAGGCACCGGCCTTTCCCTGACCGGCATATACTTCGGCTGCGCCGGAATGAGCGGCCTGATGAGCTTAGGACTGGGATGGACCGCTGCCAGTGGGATACTGGGTTTTATAGGCGCAGTGGTTAATCCCCTGGTGGGAATCCCCTTCCTGCTCATGGGAATTTATATGTGGCGGACACGCAACGTGTCTGCTAAAGAAACCTTGACAGACAACCAGAAAGCGCACTTGCTTGACAGCTGGAAGGCTACAGAAATCATGGATATGAGTACCGTGGCGAATGCCAAGAAGAAAATCGCTTATTTTGACGAGAGCAGCAATAAAATTGTGGCCAACCTGGCCCGGCTTTCCCAACTGCCCCGCTTTATCCAGCAATTGATCCTTACGCATGAACAAGCGCATTTAAAGCAGGCTGGGCAGTACCTTGAGTCAGGCCGCGCCCCTCCCGGACAATTAGCATGCGAGATTTACGCCTACACAGCTCAAATGAAATATATCTTCAGCAAAACTCTTGGTTTATTCCTCGATTTAAACGCTTCCCAAAAAACCATCGTTATCATCGGCTTACATGTAGTCTACTTCGGCCTGCTGGCCTTTTTGCTTCCCGCGATTATGCCCGCCCCGGCTCTCGCAGCCCTGGCTGGAGGGTTAGTCATAATAGCGATGCCTGTAGTGGATAAACCGCAGTTGCTCTCTCAAATTGCAGATATATTCAAAAAAACACTGGCCCTGTTCCTCGATCTGAATTTCCCCCAGAAGTTCGAGGGTGTTATCGGCTTGCATGTAGTGTACTTGGGTCTGCTGGCCTTTCTGCTTCCTGCCATAGTGCCGGTTCCGGCGTTAGGAGCCTTTGTCACGGGCATGGTCATAATAGCGATGCCTGTGGCCAGAAATACTCTCTTCCCCGGGAAGAAAGACCCTGGCCCGGAAACACCAAAGCTGACCGCCGAGGTTCCGGTTGAAGCGGAAAAGACGCAGCCGGTGGAAAAAGCAGTGCCGCTCCCGGCGGAAGCAGAACCCGTTCTTCCCGGCTTAGGAATAGCCGTTGAAACAGAGCGGCAAAGAATCGACACGAACCTGGAATTCCTGCGAACAAACCAAGGTATTGTGATAACCGGTGAAAACGCGCGCATAGTCACAAGATTCGCTCAACTGGATATTGATAAATTAAAAGAAAAAAATACGCTTTCAAGACTGCACGCCGCCCTGGATCACAATGACGCGGCCTACTGGGAAATACGTTCATATATTGATAAAGTCCAACTTAGAAGCCGTCTTGACGGATTAATGGCCGTTAACGCCATGCAGGCCCTTTCCATGGCTTTGACAGCGCATCTTAATTTCATCAAGAAAAATCCCGGTATGGTTAATTATCATAGGATGGAAAAGATAGTGGCCCTGCTCGCAGATCGCGACCACGATATCCGCGCCTTGGCTTTGAACAACCTGGTCGAGATGGCCACGATTATGGACCAACGGCTGGCTGCTTCACGTTTACTTGACGACACAGCGATTGAAAAGATACTAAAACAGAACGAAGCCCATGTTTTTACAGACGGCCAGTACGACATTCCCCGTGGAATTGACAAACCTGACCATCTTGCTTATACCGCACTGGAGTCAATAAGTAAGATAGCCGCCCAAGAGGGTATTGCTAAACTCACCCGGCCTTTGATTAAACAAGTTCTTGAGATACATGTTGATGATGCTCGCCTGATAGTAAAAGAGCATTTCAAGTGGATATTTAACACCACTATTTCAGGTGAAAGTCTCAATTTCTGGATAGCACAATCAGTCGAGGGTGGATATTCACAGGAGGATTTGGTTCGTGAAATACGGACAACTTTTAACACATACCAGGACGATTTAAAGGCGATTGCGCATGGTGATTTTGAACTTATTCCTAAGGATGATGAGCGGCTTAAGTGGCTAAAGGAAGTTTCTCTGCTCACGGGCAAAACCCCGGTTGCTATACAGCAAGAAATAGCTGCGGCTAAAGCTGAGTATCGGAAAAAAGCGGCGGCGAGACCGTCCGTGTGGCAGAATAACATAATTTATAGAAAGGCCTGGTCATATCAGGCTGGCTATCAGACAATTCTGCGAAAAATATTTTCTATTGGACGGGAACGTTTCTTAGGTGGTTTTATCGAGTCGAAGACTGGCCTCGTATTTCCTTCCGGGAGTACGATAAAAACAATACTTATTATAGTAGGAATGGCAACTATAGGATTTTGGGCTTCCTATGCCCCGGGAGATACGGACCATGTGGATTTGGATGCGGTTCCGGATAGCATGGATGAAATGCTGGTGGATTCAGATCCTGGAAATTATAGTACCTTACTAGAAGATCTGGGTCTGCTGGACCCGATTGATTCTGAAGATATAGTGTCCACTAAAGTTCAAGCTCTTCAGAATCAAACCATGTCCGATAACTTGATCGAATTACTGGATATAGATGATTACAATGATTTAATCCAGAAGGAGATACAAGTTCCCTGGGTTGAGAAGGGAATAGAGGGCAAAATGGCATATGATTTTCTCTTTCCCTATAACGCTCCTGATCTGGAAACCCCGAAATCGAAAGTTAAAAGCATAATGGGCAAACCGTTTATGACAATCAATGGAAAGGATGGAACAATTACTACTGTTCAGATAATAGATAAGAAAGATTGGTTTATTGACTGGGAGAAAAAAACGCTGGATGATAAATTGCTTATCAGTTCTAACTGGAGCTATTTCGAGGGCGAAAGATACAAATGGTTAGTACTTACGCACTCGCTGGGGGATCAGGAGCTTACGGTTTACGATACTGCTCCTGCCAAGCTGGACCCGAGAGTCCGGTCCCTGGAGTTCAATTGGCAATTTATAGATAAGTTGGGCAATTGGGTTTATGTCGCCAATACTCTGGCAGTAAAAGAGACTATAGACCACAATACCAAAATAAAGGAAACCACGGTTTTTGACCAGGGCGGAGATCGAGGAAACCCGAAGTTCGGCTGGGCCGATGATGCCGATGGAAACCGTCTTTACGAGTATTACTGGACCGGAGAGAACACTGGAAGATGCATCAAGCATATTTTCTGCCCCGACCAGAAAGTCCAAATGGAATTATATTACAAGGTTGGAGACGATCTATTTATTCAGCAGTCTACCGGTTGGGATGCGGAAGCAAACCAGATGTTAAAAGACAGATGGATATACACCGAGAGGATTACCCAAGGCAGTAAGGTCTATTATAAAGTAACCGACAATTTAGAAAAGGCTGCGGGAAATCCGGTAATCAAGCTTACCGATACCGCGTTAGGCCTTCAGAACATGGAGATATTTGACAGCCCGGATGGTCTGAACCTGCGTTATAAAGTTGTGACCTTTGGCAGCAAGGTTATCGAAACGACGAATGTCGAGTACCGGGAAGATGGACGGGTAATAATGCATATCAAGTACGCGGAGAGTGGTAAGACTGAATATACAATATTCAATAATGCCGTGGAAAGGTTGTCCCTGGAATATGGGGTGCTGTCGCCTCTGGGAGATAAACTGAGTCTGACTTATAGCAATCGGCAGGAGAAGGGTATAACCTTCAAAGAAACAGTGGATTATATTAAACATACTGTCCAGAGGGTGAAGGTTAATGCCGGCGGCGACGTAGTAGAAACCGAGGAAAAGCGGTTTCACGAGGAAGATATTGCTGGAATAGAAAAGTGCCTGCAAGAAGCAAGATACGAAGATATCCCCGGTCAAGTACATCTTAGGACAATTCATTATGATGATGAAGAAGGCAACCGGATTTTAGCTACCTTAAACTATGAGTTTAATCAACTTTCCATTAAAACCGTGGATTCCAATGGGGCCAGCGAGACTACTGTAGTAAAGTCATTTACTGACAAAGAATTGCCCAAAATAGAAGAAATGATGCGAAAAGCTGATGTGTCAGAATTTGCAGGACCGATTTTAAAACATACTACGGGATGGACTAACACCCAAGGAGAATGGGTGGAAATAATAGATGATTATTTGTCGCATACCCAGGAAATAATTGTTTTTAACAATCCGGTTAGCAAGGATTTTGTCCAGAGCGTCAATATAAACAGTATAACCGGCAAGATTAACTGGTTTAAGACCGCCACCGATGAGCAGGGCGATTGGCTGGTTGATGAATCCGGAAATTTCTTCCAAAGAACAGATTTATACACCAAGGAGGGTATGAAATACGGAAGTCGGATGGATATATTGGAACGGTTTGCCGGTCCAATAAAAGCATATTCCATGTTTGATATTGAAGGGGCGGAAGTGATTTCAGCTAACGTTGAAAAGGGAGAAAGAGGTGAAGTTACTTATTACATAAAAAACATGGACAGCGGAAAAATTGAGATTAAAAGGTATAATAATCCCATAGAAATGCAATTAATTGAGGGGTATGAATTATCGCCCGACAACGAGGAATTAAAATACAGCATTGAACATTTGGGCGAGGATGGCGCGCGGATTCGATACAATATTGATAGACAAAGAAAAATAGCGGAAAAAGTAATTTATACCAATATGGGAGATATTAATCGAGAAACAGTAAGGCTGCCCGGATATGATATGCAAGATGTCGAGGATTTAGTAAAAGAGGATAAATTTGATCAACTGGAAGGTATAGATTTATCAGTCACCAGGGGATATTTTAATGAGGCCGGCGAATGGGTGGAACCAACATTGGATTTGGAAAAACATTTAGTTTCTATTAAAACCGTAGCTTCTGACGCAGCGTCGGAAAATACAGAAATTAAGTCTTTCTCCGATGAAGATATTCCGGAATTATATCGGTTAATAGAGAATAAGACTCTGGGTCAATATAATGGACATCTTATAAAAACGATTAGCGCAAATATTAATAGTCAGGGGCAATGGGTCGAAACGGCGCAAAATTATGTTATTGGCGTAAAAGAAATCAGTATTTTCAATAATCCGTTCACTAGAGCTGTAGTTTACCGAGAAAATGTTGTTTTATTCGGAGATTCCGCCGGCAAAATAATATCTGCACAGCGCACTCAGGACCAGGATGGCCAATGGCTGGTTGATGAGCATGGAAATAATATTCAAATCACGGATTATACTGATGGAAAAAAACAAGTCGATACTTTGGAGTGGACAGGCGGATCGCCCCGGGAAGTCAAAATGTTTGCCCCGGATGGCAAAACATTATTATGGAGTGAAGAATCATACCTGTCGGGAGGAGAATTCTATAAAAATTTTAAGGTTTTTAACCATGACGGAGAAGTGTCCAGCAATCAAACCGATAAGCTGCTCTGGTTAAAAGGACCGAGAGAGGTAAGCGAAATTATAAAGTATTTTGCTGATGGTTCTGAAAAGTACGATACAGTTATCGAATACAATAATGATTATAGTAAAATGAAGGCGGTAATTACAGATAGTCAGGGCCGAGTATATGAGGAATTGAGGTATGAAAATATTTTAAGTGTATGGGAGGTAAGTGCACGTTCGCAGCCGGATGGTACCGGTGTTGAGTTTTCTTTTGATGCCCGGACAGGAAATAAAGCAAATCAAGTTATGGTTTATATGGAAGACGGTAAATTGCGGCGCGCCATAGAAGAGTTTACTTTTCAAGACAACCGGATCAGTGGCGAGGTTTATCAGCTTGCGGATGATGGAACAAAAGGCCGGCAGATAGGTGAAAATATTTATGACGCGGTCAGGGATAGATGGGCGATAATTGAAGGGTGGAAGTATGTCAAGGGAGATAAATTCGAGTTTGTGATTATGCAGCAACCCGATGGCACAAAAAATGAATTTAGTTTTTTAACTGAAAAACCGAGATTATCTAAGCTTGACGTGAACGGCTGTAAATCAATCGCCAGGATTTCCCATGACGGATATTTATTTGAACGATTGGATCTTCATTTTCTTACCGTGGAAAAAATAGATAGAATGAAAGACGGTACTTCCCAGAGCGAGGTTGATCGTTTGGTTTCATTGCATATTGATGAGAAAACCGGAAACATAAAGACGATTATAGAAAAAAAATCATGGCTGGGCGTGACCTATGACGAGGAAAGAAAATATAATAAATATTTTGAGCAGATGTTTACGTGGGGACCACTGAAATTTGCCGGGTTGTGTTTAATTCCCCCCATAATATATCTGGGTTGGCGAGTTATTGAACGTATTAAAAACCGCGTAAAACAAAATGCCTGGAAGAAAGTATTAAACAAATCCCGGCGAATCAAGCCTCCTAAACAATTAATTATAACCGAACCAATTTATATGTTTGTACATAAAGGAATGCAGTTGGTGGAGTTTGTCAAGGAACGGCTGCTAGTCAAGAGAGAAAAAAATATTATTGCTCCGGAAATAATAAAAATCCTTGATAAAGTAGAGACGGCAGTATTGCAGGAAAATTTATTGGATATTGATGATGAGATCAGAGGGATTAATGAGGCGATGTTAAATGTTTTAAAAGGAAAAAAATGTCAGGCTACAATTAACGGCTTAGCGAATAAGGCAATTAAAATCATGGAAAAAGGTTTGCAAGGTGATATTGCTACTGAAGGCCAGCACGAGTTTATGGTGGCTATGGGTTCTGCTAAAGCAATATTGAAAATGGCCAATGAGATAGAGGAACGCATGGGATTGCCTTTGTTGGAACAAAAACGTGTCGAATTGCAGAAGCAATTAAATAACCAAAGAACGAACTTTTTTGAGGATGGAAATAAAACGTTTAATGATGATAGAATCGACAAGATAATTAACAATTTAAAGATAGAAATACTTAATATCCGGCATGAGTTTCATTCGCGCCTGATTGAAGCCGCGAATGCAACGCTGATAAAGCAAGAGGAAGAATATATTAACTTGCACAAAAATGAGGAGCTGATTAATTCCCGGACAAGTGAATTGGAATTTCAGATATCTGCGCTTTATAAACAAATGGCGGATATTGAGGATATAAATATATCCCATTTTAAAGACAAGCTTACAAAGCTGCCATTTATGGAGGAATTAAAGGAAGTAAAAGAAAAGCTGGGATTACTGGAGAAAAAAAACCGGCAAGTGTTAAAAATGGAAGGGCCAAAGGAAGAAATTGAAGCGGCCATAAAGTTGCTGGATGACAATGATTCCTTCAGAAAAGAAATCGAGGCGATTGTTGGCGGATGGACGGATAATGTCGAGGATATATTAAAGAAGGTGGAAGATGCAAGAAAAAAGGAATTGATCAGATTAAAAATGATGAGAAAGAAAGCAGCTAACCGCAGAGACGCGTTGCAGAAAAAGCCAAGTGAAATAGAAAAGGAAATAAATGAACGGAAAGGAAAAAAAATTGATTTAAAAATAGAACAACAAAAACTAACTTACAAGTTGAACTGGATTCGGAATCCGGGATCAATGATTGGGAAAACCGCCGAGATGTTGTCAAATTATGTTGAAGATGACGCCTGTATTCCGCCGGGATATCAGCCGGATCCTGCTTTTACACACTACAAGTGGGCGGTTCGTTTTATACAATTTACTTTGGTTGTTGGAGTTGTTTCAATAGGTTTTATGTTTCCGATGCTTGGTATATTTGTGGCGTTTTTTATGTTTAAAACATTATGGCCGGTAGCTCACAAATTAGCCTATAACATTGCCGGATATAAAGAAACGAACGGCCATGAGATGTTGAATTACGCTGAACTCAAAAAATATTTCGAAAAGCATATGGAAGATAGCAGAAAGGATAAGGAAGATACCGGACAAAAATACCGGGTAGTATATGAATTGACAACTATAAATGATGATCAGGAAGGCCTGGATGATACCATAAACTTTATGGAGCAAAACCTTGAGGAAATGAGATCATTTATAGATTATTTTGGTGACTCCTGCCAGATAATTTATTCTTATAACTCAGGTACTTTTAAAATGCCGTTGAAAGATGAGATGAGAGCCTTGCGGAAATTCAAAAAAAAGGCTAATGAAGCCGGCGTGGATTTTATCTACCTGCATGTTGGTCAAGAAGCTTGGGGTAAAAAAGTCGGTGACATGCTGGTTTATGAGCAGTTTATGACACATGGATACGCATCAACTAAAGATTTATATACTGATAAGGATAAGTTTCAGAGCGCCCGGGAGGTTGGGTTTAAGCCGCTTGATATGGCTTTTGGGGATTTTAAATCCGCGTTGGGTATACAAGAGACTAAGCAGGGAAATATTCTGCCTGATGACAAGGCGATTGTGGAGGCTATCATTAACGGGGAAGATTTAAAACTGAACGAAGCCGCCCAGGCGGAGTTTACCATGGTCCTTGACAACAAAAACACGGCATTTTCCGGGGAACTGGAAAAATCCCTGAGGATTATGCTGGACCGGGCGAACCGGCATGTGGCTATGCTGACCCCGAATATTTTAATGACCAATCCGGTAAAAATAACGGCATCAGGAAAAATTGGGAAAAGAATGCATTCGAAACTTTTTGATATTCTTGTACAGGCCAGGAAAGTAAATATTTTTAATGAGATGACTAAAAGGCTGCCAATGGTTTACAATTCCAGCGCATTTTTTGGCAAAGGAATGAAACGGATTAAAGTACACAATAAAAATATTTTTGAGAATGAGGTTTTGAATCCCGATCATATTTTATCGCACGATTTCCAGGAGAGTATCTTCGCCTTTGGAGAAATGGCAGTAGGGGCGAGTAATTTTCAGGTAAAAACTAAACAAGTAGAAGGCTCGAAGGGTAAGGAGATATGGCTGCAATGCACGGTTGGCGGGAAAATAGAGATATACCGGCTGGTAAAAGTATCCGGAATCGAAAACGAGTATGAAATGTCTCGGTATACCCAGGAAGCATGGGGAGAAAAAAGAATCATACGCGCGAATGAGAACGTAAAAACTGCGGAGCGGGATGAGGAAGTTATAAAGCAAGTAAGAAATATTCTAAAAAATGATTTCAATATAGGAGAAAGAGACTTACTCTCTTTCCAGGGCAATTTGATCCGCGATGTCCGTTGGTTGCGCGGAGATATCCAGATGCTGGGCACGTTTGAGCCATATTATAGTATGCTGTTTCCGTCGGCCCAGCTTCATGTGGACGGATTAAAACGCAGAATCTGGGGAGATAGATTTTTCGCATTATATATTATAGCAACTTTAATACCGGGTTTGATTATCGGGATGCTTCCTATGGAAGTAGGGGTATTTTTAATACCGGCGGATTTAATATATGTTCCTGTGAAGACACTGGTGCCCTGGATTATGGGCGCTGTTTTTGCGATTTGCATGGTAGGAATAGTCGGGATAGACAAAATTTATGCTCCCTGGAAGTTTAGGCTTAATGAATTTCGTTCCAGAGGCCAGGAAGTAAGTAGAATAAAATCTATTTTTATTATTTTGCCCCAGGCGTTTCTCAGCGGTATGATAGATGTTTTTATAACTACCGAGATATTTTTAATGCGCTTGATAATAGCGAATATATTAATAGTGCAAGCTCAAAATGCTATAAAAAATCATTTGCCGTTTGATTGGGGAGCTTTTTCCAATACTTCCATAGTAATGAAGGAGATGTATGAAGACTGGCCGTCCCTGGGAGAAACTCTGAAATTCTTCCGCGTAGTTTTGGCAACTGGTATAGTTATTGCTTTTGTTATTGGAATATTGACTTTTACAGGTGTTACAAGTCCAGCATATTATTTGCTCTTTGCGTTGGGGCCGGAACTAAGCTTTATTATAGGTTTATTTGTAGCATGGTGGGCCAGCCGGCCGTTAGTAGTTGGAGAAAAGAGTTGGATGGAAAAAATGCGTCCCGGACAGAGGATTAAAAACATATTCCGGAAGTTGTGGGTTGTCCGAAAGCTTGCAGTTTCAAAAAAAATCAAGGAACTTGAAGAGAATCGTTCTGTTGGGGAAGCGTTTTCCAGTACTAATTTAGTAATGGAGGAGAAATATAAAAATTGGCCGTTGCTCGGAAAAATACTGAAAAAGCCACGAAAGGCTTTAGCGGCGGGAATAGGTTTTGCGCTGTTGGTTTTAATTTTAGTTATCACGGGAGTAGCGGGTTCGGATTTTTTCGATAAATTCATACCCGGTTCCTTATTAAGTATTTTTGCGATACCATTTATAGCTGGAAGGGTCAGCCAAACGGTTGCCCCGGAGAGAGATGAAAAGACAGAGTTGCTTATAAAAGAGCGAATAAAAATGGTTTTCCGAAAATTAAGAGAGGTTCCCGGAAATCTTAAAATTATTAATAAACCCATGAAATTCAAATCGATGCCTTTTATGATAACTTTGCCAATAATTCCATATATAACACAATATCCGCAAGTGACTTTTGTCGCTTTCTTGGGAGGTTTAGTTGTCGGAGCCGCAATTTATTATTCAACCGCCAAAGGATTAAAAGAAATCTATGAGGCAATAGTATATTTATTTAAATATCGGCGATTTTCCCTGGATTTAACCCAAATTGGGATGACGTATTTAATCGGCAATTTTTTCACTATATTAGCTTGTTTTATAATTGCCGGTGATTTTACCGTGCTATTTGGGTTGGTCGTGATATTTGAAATACTATTTACCCTTGGAGTTTTGGCAAGCATATTTGTACATGCCGGGGTGGCAAAGCTAGAGGAAAAGGCTAAGGAAAGGTCTTTCCAACGGGAAATAATGGGCCAAAAGAAAGAGATACGCAACGCGCGGGACGCGGGCGAAATTGACAAAATAATCAAGATGTTAGGTGAGGTGTTATCTAATAGATATGCTATGGAAATATTAAACGAAATAGGCGGGCCAGCGAAAGAGCGGCTTATAAAGAGTATAAAAAATTATGGTGATTTGAATTTTAGACGGCAAAAGATATTATTCAGGACGGCTGCGGTCTTGGGTAAAATGGGTTGGATTCCAACGGGAGAAGATAAGGCTTATTTTCTTATCGCTCAGAAACTGGATCCATCTAATGAAGAACAGGATTGGGAAGATGTGAGCAACCTGGGGGAACAAGCATTAGGGCCATTGCGAAAACTGATCCCATTATTACCTCCTGAAGTAACTAAAGAAAGGGAAGACTATGAGGGTCAAATGACCTGGTATAAAGTCGAAAATCCGCTATATATAAATGCCATGGCTGCTTTTGAGAGAATACGGGCAGGGAGTCCTGGTTTGATTGAAGATATAAAACCAAAAGACGGGGATAAAAATCTGAAAAAGCGGGGGGTATCCCAGGAGGAAGTGGAATCGGCTGTCAGGCTTGCTATTGAGAACGGCGAGGCAATGGGGATAAATATTAAGCCAGAAAAACGGCGGGATTTGAGCCCGGCCGGTATAGCAAAATTATTTAAGGGTGATGATATTGATATTGCATCGAAGTTGATCTCTGTTTTTGAATACAGTGATGATGCCCGGATAAAAGCCCGGGATAAACTGGCACAGTATTTAGCGCGTTCGCCGGATAACAGGAATAGTCTTCAATCCGCGCTGGAAATGATCTCCGCTAATATAAAAAACTCATCCCTTAGCCAAACCTCCCGCCTGGTAATTCTTCTGAGTGAAAATGATGTATTCAGTCAGGGACAAGCTCTGGCCCATTCCGGAAATAAATCAATATATATACACATCAATGCTTTGCATGCGGCGCAAGACTTGGGAATGAATAAGATTATTAAAACCATTTTTGAACATGAAGACCGCGACCTGGCTAGGGGATATCACGCGGATGATATTCCGGATAAAGACTTCGCGCGGGTGGGAAAGTTATGGGATACAGTGATTTTAAGCGCCGCGGAAGCTCACCTGGCAGATGTTCGCGAGTTTGTAAAAAATCAGTTCAGGAAAATCGGCAATGAAAATCCTACAAGGGTAGCAATTAATTTATGGATTACTAAAATTACCAAACAAGGCTATACTTTGAGGGAAGCGGCTTATGAGTTAAGAACAAATCGTGATTTATATCAAAACGACCTGAAAGAAATTGCTAAAGGTACTTTTGATATTATTCCCGGAAGCGTGGGATGGGATGCATGGTTGAAGGATAGCTCCTTGGGAACGGGAAAAACAATTAATCAAATAAAAGCTGAAATAGATCAAACCACCCTGACCTATCAGGCGGAATTAAAAAATCGGGAAAGTCAAATCACCTATAAAATAATTCTCCCCTTAATGAACAGCCTTTGGAATAAGGCGTCTGGTAATACTAAAGTTAGACGGGCAAGTTCTTATTTGTTGATATTAATAATAATTTTACTGCCTTTTGTAAGTATAGGCTGCATAGGTTTTAATCCGCCGCCGGAGGAAACCACGGAAGAGATAACGCCTGGGGAAACTGAGTTGATAGTGCAGTCTGTTGAATCGGCAGATGATGTCCAATTAATGGCGGAACAATATGGGATTTATGATCATCCGGTTTTAAGTATGACCACGGGAGATGTGAACTACTGGTGGGAACAGATGGAAAAAGGCGAATTGACATATACCCAATTAAAGATACAATTCGAGGCCCGGCAAGTTATTTTAAATATGGCGCAGGAAACCGGTTATCCGATACACACTCAGGGAGATCTTTCATACTGGGCCGGGCGCTTGGTAGGGGCGTCAGATTTAGAAAATCGGAAA
Organism: candidate division FCPU426 bacterium; assembly: GCA_030591525.1. Lineage (GTDB taxonomy): Bacteria > Oederibacteriota > JAAXVQ01 > JAAXVQ01 > JAUVAV01 > JAUVAV01. Next base: position 21,488 of record JAUVAV010000036.1, read on the forward strand.
AATATTATTTATACTGAGTTTGAGGCGAAAGGGGACAAAACTCAGGTTGTAGATACTCCGGATATTTCGATTTCTAAAATCCGGGCGGAACGAACAGGAGTCACGGCGGAAGAACAGGCGGAATTGCTTAAAATGCAGGATACTGCGCTTAGCCAATTAAATTCGATGATTGATGATGAAACCGGCTGGCCGGTGGATAGGGTCAAGCATGGCGTTTATTCCGACGATACCTCCATAAATAATGTCGGGAAAGCCCTCTCCATCTGGGCAGTGGCCGGTCAAGAAGGCTTGATGGATAAAAGCGAGAGTGAGGAGCAGGTAATAAAAGCCTTGCAAACCCTGGAAGGTTATCAGGAAAAGCATAGTGCCCACGGAATCCCTTTTACCAAGTGCTGGTTGAATCAACTGGATAAAGATGGCATACCAGAGCCCATGGAAGAGGCCAATTGCCTGCTTGATGGCGGTAATTTGTATGCCGACCTGATTGTAACGCAACAGGCTTTTCCGGATAATGACGAGATTCAAAGGCTTACCCAGGAGATAATGGACCGGTATGATTGGGAAGCGTACAAGACACCGGATGGCTTGTTATACGCAGAATGGAAGAACGGGGAGATTAACCAGCAGTGGGTATTGGGAGGCCATAATGAAGGCTTTTTTGCCTACCTATTTGCGGTGGGGTGTGGTGTGCTGGATCCTGATAGTATTGCCAGAAAAAACAGCATGGATACAGTAAACCGGGCGTATGGTTTTGAATTTCCCGGCTTATACCAGGAGGGAATAGCGGCCGGCGGGTCGTTTTTATTCGGGCTGCCGCCGCTGTATATGTCCGGCACGGAATATGATGCTCCTCTGGCGCAATTAGGCGGAGCTTTGATGGCCTATGCCCAAGTGCACGGGTATGACATTTGGGGAAGTTCAGCCTCGGCTGACCCTAATAGTGACGCATATCTGGGTTATGGAGCAGTGGGGCCGGAAATAGTCCAGCCGCATGGCGCGGTATTTTTTTTAGACATATATCCCGGGCCGACGACTCAAAATCTGATTAACATGGGAGCGGCCGGAATAATCACGGATCAGCAAGTATATGATGCCCTTGATGTAAGAACCAGATGTATAACCCCATCAACAACCTCGTGGGATTTGGAACTGTTTACATTGGGTTTAATGGATTATAATGAAGATGACCCAGTTGAAGAGTTATTCACCAGCCATAAGCAAGTGCAGGTAGCCCGGGACAGGATACCAGCTTATCAAGAGAGTTCTCAAACCAGAAAAGAGCATCAGCAAGCCCTAGATGAAATATACTATACAATCATAACCAACGGATATAATACGAGTGAGACATTAAACATTAAAATATCCGAGGCCGTAAGCATGGCCGGCCGGGTAGGGTTTGGGGATTTGCGTAGAGAGTATGGTTATTTAGGCTCGATTCTGGGAACCGGTTTGTTCCTGGCAATAGCTATGACTATTATATATGCCAAGACGGCCAAGCGGATTCGAGTATTGCCGAGGTTTGGAGACAGCGGGGATATGGCGGAGTATAGTGAATTTAAAGAGGATAGCGATCAAAGTGGTCAAAGCTGGTCGATTTCCTATGCGCGGGGAAGCAGAATATATTTGGACAAAGAAGGTATGATGTACATACCTCGTTATGTGAGAAATCTGTTTATAATCCACGAGCAAGCCCATGCTCAGCAAGAGGCAAGAGAGGAAGCCGCCTATCGTGTAATGTACAATACAGCAGCAGGATGGTTCGGAAGTATATATCAAAACATAAATACTCTTATTAAAGGACGGCCGGTTGAAATACTTAAAAAAGAAGAGCCGCCGCAGCAAGGTATACCTCTGCTGGATAAATTGCGAAAGCTTAGCCCTCAATTTAATCTTCCGCTCCACCGGTCAAAAGGAATCTGGCGGACGCTGTCTGGCATAAACATGATGGGCTTTACAGCCCTGATGTTCCCGATGTTTGCTTCCATCCAGATGACTATGGGCCAGTGGCAGGTAAGTGTTGAGAATCTGCTGCCAGTCCTGGTGGTGGCGTCCGGTCTGGTTGCGGTCCGAGCCGTGCTTAATGCCTGGGTACATAGCGGCCCGGAATTCACG